>NZ_CP060201.1:1336666-2005000 GCF_013407925.2 Pseudomonas protegens
CACCATCCGCGAGCGCAATAAAGAACTGATCCTGCGGGCCGCCAGCGAAGAGTTTGCCGACAAGGGCTTTGCCGCGACCAAGACCAGCGACATCGCCGCCAAGGCCGGATTGCCCAAACCCAACGTCTACTACTACTTCAAGTCCAAGGAAAACCTCTATCGCGAGGTGCTGGAAAGCATCATCGAACCGATTCTCCAGGCCTCCACGCCGTTCAATGCCGACGGTGTGCCCAGCGAAGTGCTCAGCGGCTATATCCGCTCGAAGATCCGCATCTCCCGCGACCTGCCGTTCGCCTCCAAAGTGTTCGCCAGCGAAATCATGCATGGCGCGCCGCACCTGAGCCCGGAGCAGGTGCAACAGCTCAACGCCCAGGCCAAGCACAACATCGAATGCATCCAGACCTGGATCGATCGCGGCCTGATCGCCCCGCTCGACCCCAACCACCTGATGTTCAGCATCTGGGCCGCGACCCAGACCTACGCCGACTTCGACTGGCAGATCTCGGTGGTCACCGGCAAGGCCAAACTCACCGAAGAAGACTACGAGGCCGCGGCGCAGACCATCATCCGCCTGGTGCTCAAGGGCTGCGAACCGGATCGCTGATCGCGTTTGCGCCCCTCCCCGTGCATTTCTGTTGTTGCGGCAAACTGCGCGCAGGAATATCAAGACACCAGCAAGGTCCTGCGGACCTTTTCGCCGCCTCGCGGGCTCGGCAGCGGCTACGGGCCGGGGCCGGGCCCGCAAGGTTGAGGACTACGCGCTGACGCCGGCGTCCGCCGCCAGGCCCTGAGCTTCGATGGCGCTGATGGCGCATTGCTCGTCGATGTCCGAGGTGTCGCCACTGATGCCGATCGCCCCAATCACCGCCCCCGCCTGATCCCGGATCAGGACCCCGCCCGGCGCCGGCACCACGCTGCCCTGCCCCAGACCATTCAACGCGCCGATAAAGGCCGGGCGCTGCTGCGCGTCCAGGGCCAGCAGGCGCGACCCCTTGCCCAGGGCAATCGCGCCCCAGGCCTTGCCGATGGCGATCTGCGGACGCAGCAGGCTGGCGCCATCTTCCCTTTGCAGGGTCACCAGATGCCCACCGGCGTCCAGCACGGCGATGGTCAAGGGCGCCGCACTGATCTGGCGCCCCGCACTGATGGCCTGATTGGCCAGGTTGACTGCGACTTTCAAGGTTAAAGCGCTCATGGGTGCCGTCCTTATCTTGTTATTGAGGAAGCCTGAGGAATGCTTCTGGTAGGAGAAGTCCGATACGGCAAATAGAACACAATGAATTTATTTTTTGTATACAATAAATCGTGAAAATCACCACATGCGACAAATGGACGCCGGTTTATCGGGGCTTCGGCAAAAGCCACTGTAGCTCAAGAAAATCCATTGACCTGCGTCGCTCGCCGTGAATACACTTTGTGAAAAGCCACTTGTATACAATTACAAAACGTAAGAGGCACAAAACCATGAGCAAAATGAGAGCAATCGAAGCCGCCGTTCTGGTGATGCGCCGCGAAGGGGTCGATACCGCTTTTGGCATCCCGGGTGCCGCCATCAACCCGCTGTATTCCGCGCTGCAGAAGGTCGGTGGCATCGATCACGTCCTCGCCCGCCACGTTGAAGGCGCCTCGCACATGGCCGAGGGCTACACCCGCACCAAGGCCGGCAACATCGGTGTGTGCATCGGCACTTCCGGCCCGGCCGGCACCGACATGGTCACCGGCCTGTACAGCGCCTCGGCCGACTCGATCCCGATTCTCTGCATCACCGGCCAGGCACCCCGGGCCCGCCTGCACAAGGAAGACTTCCAGGCCGTGGACATCACCAGCATCGTCAAGCCGGTGACCAAGTGGGCCACCACCGTGCTGGAGCCGGGCCAGGTGCCCTACGCCTTCCAGAAAGCCTTCTACGAAATGCGCTCCGGCCGTCCCGGCCCGGTGCTGATCGACCTGCCGTTCGACGTGCAGATGGCGGAAATCGAATTCGACATCGACGCCTACCAGCCCCTGCCCCTGGCCAAGCCCGCGGCAACCCGCTTGCAGGCGGAAAAGGTCCTGGCCCTGCTGGACCAGGCCGAGCGTCCATTGCTGGTGGCCGGTGGTGGCGTGATCAACGCCGACGCCAGCGAACTGCTGGTGGAGTTCGCCGAACTGACCGGTATCCCGGTGATCCCGACCCTGATGGGCTGGGGCACCATCCCTGACGATCACCCCCAGATGGTGGGCATGGTCGGCCTGCAAACCTCCCATCGCTACGGCAACGCCACCCTGCTCAAGTCCGACACCGTGCTGGGCATCGGCAACCGCTGGGCCAACCGCCACACCGGCTCGGTGGACGTCTATACCGAAGGCCGCAAGTTCATCCACGTGGACATCGAACCGACCCAGATCGGCCGTGTCTTCACCCCGGACCTGGGCATCGTCTCCGACGCTGGCAGCGCCCTGACCGTGCTGCTGGAAGTGGCTCGTGAATGGCAGACCGCCGGCAAGTTGAAAGACCGCAGTGCCTGGCTGCATGACTGCCAGCAGCGCAAGGCCAGCCTGCATCGCAAGACTCACTTCGACAACGTGCCGGTCAAGCCGCAGCGCGTGTACGAAGAGATGAACCAGGTGTTCGGCAAGGACACCTGCTACGTCAGCACCATCGGCCTGTCGCAGATTGCCGGCGCGCAGTTCCTCCACGTCTACAAGCCACGCCACTGGATCAACTGCGGCCAGGCCGGCCCGCTGGGCTGGACCATTCCCGCGGCGCTGGGCGTGGTCAAGGCCGACCCGAATCGCCAGGTGGTGGCGCTGTCCGGCGACTACGACTTCCAGTTCATGATCGAAGAGCTGGCGGTGGGCGCGCAGTTCAACCTGCCCTACATCCACGTGGTGGTGAACAACTCCTACCTGGGGCTGATCCGCCAGGCCCAGCGCGGTTTCGACATGGACTACTGCGTGCAGCTGTCCTTCGACAACCTCAACGCGCCGGAACTCAACGGCTACGGCGTCGACCACGTAGCGGTCGCCGAAGGCCTGGGTTGCAAGGCCCTGCGGGTGTTCGAACCCAAGGACATCCAGCCGGCCCTGCGCCAGGCCCAGGAAATGCTCCAGACCTACAAGGTGCCGGTGGTGGTGGAGATCATCCTGGAGCGCGTGACCAACATTTCCATGGGCACCGAGATCAACGCAGTCAACGAGTTCGAAGACCTGGCGCTGGTGGGCAACGACGCCCCTACCGCGATTTCCCTGCTCGACTAACCCCTGTAGCCGCGGCCACAGGCTGTCATCGGGTTTACCCGAACCTTGCCGGGATTGCCCCGCTCGCCCTCTTGTCCAGAGAGGTCGCCGGGGCAGCCCGACTGCCGCCTGAGCGCCCACCACAGGCATCACCGTTTCACAGGAGACCACCATGCCGCGTTTTGCCGCCAACCTGTCCATGCTGTTCACCGAACAGGACTTCCTCGCCCGCTTCAAGGCTGCCGCCGATGCCGGCTTCAGCGGCGTCGAATACCTGTTTCCCTACGAATTCAGCTCCGCCGAGATCAAGGCGCAACTCGATGCCAACGGCCTGACCCAGGTGCTGTTCAACCTGCCGGCCGGTGACTGGGCCAAGGGTGAGCGCGGTATCGCCTGCCTGCCCGACCGGGTCGAGGAATTCCGGGCCGGGGTCGACCTGGCCATCGCCTACGCCCAGGTCCTGGGCAACACCCAGATCAATTGCCTGGCCGGCATCCGTCCACAAGGCGCCGATGAGGCCCTGCTGGAAAAGACCTTCGTCGCCAACCTCAAGTACGCCGCCGACAAGCTGCAAGCGGTGGGCATCAAGCTGGTGATGGAAGCGATCAACACCCGCGACATTCCAGGCTTCTACCTCAACAACACCGCCCAGGCGCTGGCGATTCGCGAACAGGTGGGCAGCGCCAACCTGTACCTGCAGTACGACATCTACCACATGCAAATCATGGAGGGTGACCTGGCCCGGACCATGGCCAACCACCTGGGCCAGATCAACCACATCCAGCTGGCGGACAACCCCGGGCGCAACGAGCCGGGCACCGGTGAGATCAACTACCGCTTCCTCTTCGAGCACCTGGACCGCATCGGCTACCAGGGCTGGGTCGGCTGCGAGTACAAGCCGCTGACCACCACCGAGGCCGGCCTCGGCTGGCTGAAAACCCACAACGCAATCTGAACCCGTCCCCCTGTAGGAGCCGGCTCGCCGGCGAACAGGCCCGCAAGCAGTGCTGCGCCTTCGCTGGCCAGCCAGCGCCTACAGGGTCCCGTTGAATAGAGGATTTTTATCATGGCTAAAATCGGATTTATCGGCACCGGCATCATGGGCCACCCCATGGCCGCCAACCTGCAGAAAGCCGGTCACTCGCTGCTGCTCTCGGAACACCACGGCAAGGCCCCGGCCGATCTGATCGCCGCTGGCGCGGTGGCCCTGGCCTCGCCCAAGGAAGTGGCCCAGGAAGCCGAATTCGTCATCATCATGGTGCCCGATACCCCTCAGGTCGAAGACGTACTGCTGCGTGCCGACGGCGTTGCCGCCGGGATCGGCAAGGGCAAGATCGTCATCGACATGAGCTCCATCTCCCCCACCGCGACCAAGGCCTTCGCCGCCAAGATCAACGAGAAAGGCGCGCAGTACCTGGACGCCCCGGTATCCGGCGGCGAAGTCGGGGCCAAGGCCGCGACCCTGAGCATCATGGTCGGCGGCGACAGCCAGGCTTTCGAACGCGCCCTGCCGCTGTTCCAGAGCATGGGCAAGAACATCACCCTGGTCGGCGGCAACGGTGACGGCCAGACCGCCAAGGTGGCCAACCAGATCATCGTCGCCCTGAATATCCAGGCCGTGGCCGAAGCCCTGCTGTTCGCCGCGAAGAACGGCGCCGACCCGGCCAAGGTGCGCGAAGCACTGATGGGCGGCTTCGCCTCCTCGAAGATCCTCGAAGTGCACGGCGAGCGGATGATCAAGGGCACCTTCGATCCGGGCTTCCGCATCAACCTGCACCAGAAGGACCTGAACCTGGCCCTCAGCGGCGCCCGCGAGCTGGGCATCAACCTGCCCAACACCGCCGGCACCCAGCAAGTGTTCAGCACCTGCAGCGCCATCGGTGGCGCCAACTGGGACCACTCGGCGCTGATCAAGGGCCTGGAACACATGGCCAACTTCTCGATCCGCGAGAAAAAATAACCACCCTATGTAGCCGCTGCCTCAGGCTGTACCAAGGTTCGCAGGAAACGCCTCACGGCGGGCCAGGGACAGGCCCTGCCAACCTTGTCGCCGCCTGAGGTGGCGGCTACTCCCGCTTCAAGCCCCCCCCATAACAAGAAATCCGGGAGCCCGCCATGTCGGTCGATCCGCAACAATTCCTCCGTGAGCTGTTCGCCACAGCCATCGACGCCGCCCATCCACAACAGGTTCTGCAAGCCCATCTCCCCAGCGACCGCAGCGGTCGAGTGATCGTCATCGGTGCCGGCAAGGCCGCGGCGGCCATGGCCCAGGTGGTGGAGCACAGCTGGCAGGGCGAGGTCAGCGGACTGGTGGTCACGCGCTACGGTCACGGCGCCCCCTGCAGCAAGATCGAAGTGGTCGAAGCCGCCCACCCGGTGCCCGACGCCGCCGGCCTGGCCGTGGCCAAGCGCGTGCTGGAACTGGTCAGCAACCTGTCGGAACAGGACCGGGTGATTTTCCTGCTGTCCGGCGGCGGCTCGGCCTTGCTGGCCCTGCCCGCCGCCGGCATCACCCTGGCCGACAAGCAGGCCATCAACAAGGCCCTGCTCAAATCCGGCGCCACCATCGGCGAGATGAACTGCGTGCGCAAGCACCTCTCGGCGATCAAGGGCGGCCGCCTGGCCAAGGCCTGCTGGCCGGCCACGGTCTACACCTACGCGATATCCGATGTCCCCGGCGATCTGGCGACAGTCATCGCCTCCGGCCCCACCGTGGCCGACCCGAGCACCTCGGCTGAAGCCCTGGCGATTCTCAAGCGCTACGAGATTCAGGTTCCGGCCGCTGTGCGCAGCTGGTTGCACAGCCCCGAGTCGGAAACCATCAAGCCCGGCGACCCGTGCCTGGAGCGCAGCCATTTCCAGTTGATCGCCCGGCCCCAGCAATCCCTGGAAGCCGCCGCGGTGAAAGCCCGCCAGGCCGGCTACAGCCCACTGATCCTCGGCGACCTGGAAGGCGAATCCCGCGAGGTGGCCAAGGTTCACGCCGGCATCGCCCGTCAGGTGGCCTTGCACGGCCAACCCCTGGCGGCGCCCTGCGTGATCCTCTCCGGCGGTGAAACCACGGTCACCGTGCGCGGCAATGGCCGTGGCGGACGCAATGCCGAGTTCCTCCTGAGCCTCACCGACAGCCTCAAGGGCCACCCGGGCATCTACGCCCTGGCTGGCGATACCGACGGCATCGACGGTTCCGAAGACAACGCCGGGGCCATCATGACCCCGGACAGCTACGCCCGCGCCGCGGCCCTGGGCCTGAGCGCCAGCGACGAGCTGGACAACAACAACGGCTACGGCTACTTCGCGGCGCTGGGCGACCTGATCGTCACCGAGCCGACCCGCACCAACGTCAACGACTTCCGCGCCATCCTGATTCTTGAGACCCCCAAACATGACGCCTGACAAGAAGGTCAAAATCCTCGCCACCCTGGGCCCGGCCATCGATGGCATCGAGGACATCCGCGAGCTGGTACAAGCCGGGGTGAATATCTTCCGGCTCAACTTCAGCCACGGCGCCCATGCCGACCATGCCCAACGCTTTGAGTGGATCCGCCAGGTCGAGCGTGAACTGAACTACCCCCTGGGCATCCTCATGGACCTGCAGGGGCCGAAACTGCGGGTCGGCACTTTCGCCGAAGGCAAGGTGCAACTGGTGCGCGGGCAAGCCCTGCGCCTGGACCTCGACCCGACCCCTGGCAACGCCCAGCGGGTCAGCCTGCCGCACCCGGAAATCATCGCCGCCCTGGAGCCGGGCATGGACCTGCTGCTGGACGACGGCAAGCTGCGCCTGCGGGTCATCGCCAAGCACGCCGACGCCATCGAGACCACCGTGCTCAATGGCGGCGAACTGTCGGACCGCAAGGGAGTCAACGTGCCCCAGGCCGTGCTAGACCTCAGCCCGCTGACCGCCAAGGACCGCTGCGACCTGAGCTTCGGCCTGGAACTGGGGGTAGACTGGGTGGCGTTGTCCTTCGTGCAGCGCCCGGAAGACATCCGTGAAGCCCGCACGCTGATCGGCGACAAGGCCTACCTGATGGCCAAGATCGAGAAGCCTTCAGCGGTGACCCAGCTACGGGAAATCGCCGAACTGAGCGACGCGATCATGGTGGCCAGGGGCGACCTGGGGGTCGAGGTGCCGGCGGAAAGCGTGCCGCAGATCCAGAAAACCATCATCAGCACCTGCCGCCAGTTGGGTAAACCGGTGGTGGTGGCCACCCAGATGCTCGAATCCATGCGCTTTTCCCCCGCCCCGACCCGGGCCGAGGTCACCGACGTGGCCAACGCCGTGGCCGAAGGCGCCGATGCGGTGATGCTGTCGGCGGAAACCGCCTCTGGCGAGTACCCGCTGGAAGCGGTGCAGATGATGAGCAAGATCATCCGCCAGGTAGAGAGCGGTCCCGATTACCAGACCCAACTGGATGTCAGCCGGCCCCAGGCCGAGGCGACGGTGTCCGACGCCATCAGCTGCGCGATCCGCCGGGTGTGCAGCATCCTGCCGGTGGCGGTACTGGTGAACTACAGCGAATCGGGCAGCTCGACCCTGCGTGCCGCCCGGGAACGGCCATCGGTGCCCATCCTCAACCTGACGCCGAACCTGGCCACCGCGCGCCGCCTGACCCTGACCTGGGGCGTGCACTCGGTGGTCAATGACCGCCTGCGCCAGGTGGACGAGGTGTGCGCCACGGCGCTGGAGATCGCCCAGGCCCAGGGCCTGGCCAAGCGCGGCGATACCGTGGTGATCACCACCGGCGTGCCGTTCGGCCAGCCGGGGACCACCAACTCCCTGCGTGTCGAAACCCTTCTCTGACCCGTAGCCACTGCCGCCGCAGCGCACTCGACCTGCCGGAAGCCGCCCGAAGAGGCGGCCACCGGCAGCGAACGCTGCACGCGGTAGGTGCCGCATCCATCGACTTCCACCATGCCTGCACAGTCTTTCAATGCCTTCTGCCCCGACTGGGCCACTGCCTTGCTCAACGGTTTCAGTCAGATTTTCCTCCAGCGCCATCCGCTGTGCGGCCTGTTGTGCCTGCTGGCGATCCTGGTCGGCGCCCCGGCCCAACTCGGCGGAGCCCTGCTCGGCGCCCTGGCCGGCCTGCTCACGGCACAACGCCGGGGCTACGCCAAGGCCGACCGGCAAGCCGGGCTCTTCAGCTACAACGGTGTGCTCCTGGGCCTGCTGCTGAGCCTGTACCTGCCCTGGTCGGTGCTGCTGCCGCCGCTGATCATCGCCGCCGCCGGCCTCAGCGCGATCCTCACCCAGCAGTGGCTCAAGCGCGCTCGCCAGCCGCAGAGCCTGCCGGCCTACACCGCGCCCTTCGTCGGCCTTGGCTGGCTGTTGCTGAGCCTGATGCCCCCCCAGGCAGCGCTGCCCCTGGCGACACCCGACCTGTCCCCGGGAAGCCTGCTGGGCGGCCTGCTCCAGGGCCTGGGCCAGATCATGTTCCTCGGCCAGCCGCTGGCCGGGTTGCTGATTCTCCTCGGCCTGCTGCTGGCCAACCGCCGGGCGGCGGCCTGGGCCCTGATCGGTTCGGCCTGCGGCCTGGCCCTGGCTCTGATGCAGCAGCAACAGGCTCAGGCCCTGTCGGGCCTGGGCGGCTACAACTGCGCGCTGGTGGCCCTGGCCCTGGGTCAGCAGGCCCGTGCTCCGTGGCGGCCCCTGGCGGGGATGATCCTGGCCCTGCTGATCACCCCCGGGATCGTCACCCTGGGTCTTGCGCCCCTCACCGCGCCCTTCGTCATCGCCTGCTGGCTGGTGCATGCCGCCGCCCGGGTTCTGGACCGCACGCCCCGGGACAACACACCTTGCGCTCCCCCATCCTCTCCCCCTAGGCTGCGCTGATCTTTGATTCAGGCGATTCCCATGGGTAACAGCGACAACTGGCGCCAGCGCCTCTACGTAATGATCTTCCAGACCGATACGGTGGCCGGAAGACGCTTCGACACTGCCTTGCTGCTGATCATCCTCGCCAGCCTGGTGATCGTGATTCTCGACAGCATCGACGAGGTGCACAGCAACTACGCCAACGTCCTGGCCTTCATCGAATGGGGCTTCACCCTGATCTTCGCCATCGAGTACGGGCTGCGCCTGTACTGCTCGCCCAAGCCGCTGCGCTACGCCTTCAGTTTCTATGGCCTGGTGGATCTGCTGGCGATCGTCCCCGGCATCCTTGCCCTGTACTACAGCGACGCCCAGTACCTGCTGATCATCCGTATCATCCGCATGCTGCGGATCTTCCGCGTGCTCAAGCTGGCGCCCTACCTGAAACAGGCCCATTACCTGCTGGACGCCTTGCGCGGCAGCAAGCAGAAGATCCTGGTGTTCCTGCTCAGCGTCTGCACCCTGGTCACGGTGTTCGGCACCCTGATGTACGTGGTCGAAGGCCCGGAGCATGGCTTCACCAGCATCCCCAAGGGCATCTACTGGGCCATCGTCACCCTGACCACCGTCGGTTATGGCGATATCGTGCCCAAGACCGTGATCGGCCAGATGATCTCGTCGATGGTGATGATCACCGGTTACTCGATCATCGCCGTGCCCACCGGGATCTTCACCGCAGAACTGGCCAGCGCCATGCGTGGCGAACAGCTCAAGCATGACTGCCCGGTGTGCCGCAAGAACAGCCACGAACCGTCCGCGGCCTTCTGCTCGCGCTGCGGCAATGCGCTGTTCAAGAAACTGGAATAAGCAAAGTTCTTTTTAATCTTTAAAGAGATATAGCGCCCCGGCTATAGTCGGCGGCAAATTGCCTTCACTCTCGAACAAAAGGAATGTGCAGTGAAAAAACTCTTCAGCGCTTCGCTTCTGGCGGCCGGCCTGGCCCTGGGCAGCGTCGCCCAGGCCGCCCCGACCCTGCTCAACGTGTCCTACGACGTGATGCGCGACTTCTACAAGGACTACAACGCCGCCTTCCAGAAACACTGGAAAGCCGAGCACAACGAGAACATCACCCTGCAGATGTCCTTCGGCGGCTCCAGCAAACAGGCACGCTCGGTGATCGACGGCCTGCCGGCGGATGTCATCACCATGAACATGGCCACCGACATCAACGCCCTGGCGGACAACGGCAAACTGGTGCCGGACAACTGGGTCACGCGCCTGCCGAACAACAGCGCGCCCTTCACCTCGGCCACCGTGTTCATCGTGCGCAAGGGCAACCCCAAGGCCCTGAAAGACTGGCCGGACCTGCTCAAGGATGGCGTGCAAGTGATTGTGCCCAACCCCAAGACTTCGGGTAACGGCCGCTACACCTACCTCTCGGCCTGGGGCTACGTGCTGAAGAACGGCGGCGACGAGAACAAGGCCAAGGACTTCGTCGGCAAGCTGTTCAAGCAGGCACCGGTGCTGGACACCGGTGGCCGCGCCGCCACCACCACCTTCATGACCAACCAGATCGGCGACGTGTTGGTGACCTTTGAGAACGAAGCGGAAATGATCGCCCGCGAATTCGGCCGCGATCAGTTCGAGGTGATCTACCCGAGCGTGTCCGCCGAAGCCGAGCCGCCGGTATCGGTGGTGGACAAGGTGGTGGAGAAGAAAGGCACCCGCGCCGCGGCCGAGGAATACCTGAAGTACCTGTGGTCGCCGGAAGGCCAGGAAATCGCCGCCAACAACTACCTGCGCCCACGGGACCCGAAGGTGCTTGCCAAGTACACCGACCGCTTCCCGAAAGTCGACTTCCTCTCGGTGGAGAAGACCTTCGGCGACTGGCGCAGCGTGCAGAAGACCCACTTCAACGACGGCGGGATCTTCGACCAGATCTACACCAACGCCAAATGAGCCCTCGCGGCTGAATGAAAAAAGCGACCCTGGCGGTCGCTTTTTTTAGGCCCTGATCGCCCAGTTCAAAGGGCTCGCGCCGGATTGAACAAAGCCGCCTCGGCCACCTGGTGGCGCTCCTCCAGCACCGCCTCGGCCTCGACCTCGATCAGCCACTCGGGCAGGGACAGGCCACTGACGATGATCCATGAGGACGCCGGTGGCTGGCTGGCAAAGCGCTCCAGCAGCACCGCACTGATGTGCTCCTGCTGATCCCGGGCCGCCTCGGCGATGTAGATGCGCAGCATCACCACATCCGCCATCTGGCCGCCTGCCGCGGCCAGGACCCTTTCGATGTTGTCGAAGGCCCGCTCGGTCTGCTCGCGCAGGCCGGGGCCGACCGTCCGCTCCTGTTCATCCACCCCCACCTGCCCGGACAGCAGCAGGCGCCGGCCGCCTCGCACTTCCACGGCCTGACTGAAACCGTATTGCAGGGAATTGAACACACTGGCTGGGTTAAACGTCGACTTTTCCATAAGAAGGCACTCCCGCCGCACTGAACGACCGCAAACCCTAAACCAAGGTTTCAGCGAGTGCCACCGCAACCGCGGCACGGCAACATTTGGCAATGCAAGCCTGGGCACGGCAGGGCCGGAACGGGCGATTGCACGCCGCCGACAACCGCCTTACATAGGCGGTGCCACCCCATCCTTGCCGGCGGAAATCGACTGGGCGATGAGTTTGCCGTCGGCGCTCTGGGTGACGAACATCACCACCTTGACCCCGGCCTTGAGCAGGCTGCGATCCCCGGGGGTGAGATTGACGATGGGAACGTCGTCCGGCACCAGGATCTTCTGCTGCCCGCCCTTGTAATTGACGGTCAGGGTGCGGCCATTACTGACCACCAGATCACCGACGCTGCCGTTGGTCATGCTGCTGCCCTTGGCCAGGTCGAAGGGCCGATGACCGTCCCCGGTGCCGGCCATCTGCGCGGGAAAGACATGCACTTCCAGGGCCTTGAGCGTGCCGTCGGCCATCGGCATTGCCGCCGAGCCGATGTAGCTGCCGGGCTTGATGTCCTCGATGTTGGCCAGGGTCACCCCGCGCACCTGGGTCTGTGGCGTCAGCTCGACGCTGACGTTTTCACCGCTGTTGACATGCACCCGCACCAAGTCGCCGCTGACCCCGGTGATCTCGCCGCGCACACCCATGCGCATGCCCGGAGCATCCTGGGCCCGGGCCGCGGCGCCCACCAGGGTGAGCGCCAGGACAACGCCCTGAGCGGCGCACAACAAACCACGCAAAGACCGATTCATGGGATGGATTTCCTCGATTGAAAAGGGGGCCCCAGGCCACTTCCGGGGCGGATGGCGAACATGAGCATGCTATCGAACAAGATGTAAGTAAATGTATCATCAGCCCTCGTCAGCGGCATCCGTCCCGGCCGGCAGCGCAACGCCTTGAATCGGTCATTTATTCCCCGCAGGAATAAATGCTATTGCCCGGCCCTCTCTACTGCGTTAGCGCGCCGCCTCTTAACCTTGCCCCCTCTTTTCGCCGCCAAGAGAATTCCGATGAGTTCAACGACCCAGGCGCTGCCCCTGCGCAGCGTGACAATGACCCGAGGCATGGTGCTGCTGTTCGCCTTCTGCTGCGGGGCCATCGTCGCCAACATCTACTACGCACAACCCATCATCGAGCTGATCGCCCCGGACCTCGGCCTGTCCAGCTCCCTGGCCAGCCTGATCGTGTCCCTGACCCAGATCGGCTACGCTCTGGGCCTGTTCTTCCTGGTGCCCCTGGGAGACTTGCTGGAAAACCGCCGGTTGATGGTGATCACCACCCTGGTGGCCATCGCCAGCCTGCTGGGAGCGGCCTGGACCCAGCAGCCCAACGTCTTTCTCCTGGTGTCGCTGCTGATCGGCTTCAGCTCGGTGTCGGTGCAGATCCTCATTCCCCTGGCCGCGCACCTGGCCCCGGAAGAGTCCCGCGGCCGTGTGGTGGGCGGGATCATGGGCGGCCTGCTGCTGGGGATTCTCCTGGCCCGTCCGGTGTCCAGCGTGGTGGCCGATCTGTTTGGCTGGCGCGCGATGTTCGTTGCGGCCGCCGTGCTGATGGCGGCCATCAGCCTGGTCCTGATGCTGACCATGCCCCAGCGCCAACCGGCCCATAGCGCCACTTACGGCCAACTGCTGCGCTCACTGGGAAGCCTGCTGCGCCGGCAACCGGTCTTGCGCCAGCGGGCCTTCTACCAGGGCTGCATGTTCGCCAGCTTCAGCCTGTTCTGGACCGCGGCGCCCCTGGAGCTGGCCCGGCATCACGGCCTGTCGCAAAGCCAGATCGCAATCTTCGCCCTGGTCGGCGCCATCGGTGCCGTCGCCGCCCCCATCAGCGGGCGCCTGGCGGATGCCGGCCACACCCGTATCGCCTCGCTGCTGGCCATGCTCCTGGCGGCCCTGAGCTTTGTCCCGACGCTGATCCATCCCGCCTACAGCGTGATTGGCCTGGCGGTGACCGGGGTGGTCCTGGACTTCTGCGTACAAATGAACATGGTGCTCGGGCAACGGGCGGTGTATGCCCTGGACGCCCACAGCCGCAGCCGCCTCAACGCGCTGTACATGACCAGCATCTTCATCGGTGGCGCCTTCGGCTCATCGATTGCCAGTGCGGTGTACGAACACAGCGGCTGGCTGGGCGTGGCGCTGGTGGGCAGCGCCTTCCCACTGCTGGCGCTGCTGCGTTTCCTGCTGGTGGCGGACAACCGCCGAGCAGCGCGTGCCTAGGCAACTCGGGCCGAACCCGGCGATAGTCTCGGCGCCCGCTCCCGGGCGCCCTCCTCCCCTCTCCTGCAAGGACAACCGATGGACCGCCTAGCCGCGATGGAGACCTTTGTGCATGTGGTGGAAAGCGGCTCCTTCTCCGCTGCCGCCCGACGCCTGAACCTGGGCCAGCCTGCCGTATCGAAAAGCATTGCCCAGTTGGAGGCGCACCTGCAGGTGCGGCTGTTGTTGCGTTCCACCCGTGGCTTGACCCCCACCGAGGCCGGCCTGGCCTATTTCGAACGGGCCCGGCGCACCCTGGAGGAGGCTTGCGAGGCGGAGAACGCCGCCCGCGGGTCGGCTGCGGCATTGCACGGCACCCTGCGCATCGGCGCCGCAGTGACCTTCGCTCGCATGCACATCGTGCCCCACCTGGGGGCCTTTCTTGATCGTCACCCCGGCCTGCAGGTCGACGTGGTGCTGGACGATCAGCACATCAATCTGGTGGAAGCCGGGGTGGATGTGGCGCTGCGCATGGGCAACCTGGCCGACTCGTCCCTCAACGCGCGCAAAATCGCCGAATGCCCCCGCCTGCTGCTGGCCACCCCGGCGTACCTGGCCACGCACGGCGAGCCCCGGCATCCGGCCGACCTGAGCCAACACCAGGCCCTGATCTACAACCGGGGGCCCGGCCATTTCTGGCACTTTTCCCAGGGCGACCAAGAACAGCAGGTGAGTGTCAGCGGCAGGATTCGGGTCAATGCCGCGGAAGGCTTGCGTGCGGCGGTCCTGGCCCATCAGGGCCTGGCGACCGCCTCGCAATGGATGTTCGCCCCGGAGTTGGCCAGCGGCGCGGTCAAGGCGCTGCTGACCGACTGGCAGCTGCCTCGGCAGCAACTGTGGGCGGTGTTTCCCGGAGGGCGCCTGGTGAGTGCCAAGGCCCGGGCCTTCGTCGAGTACGTGGAGCAGCTGCTGGAGCGCCTCTGAAACGGGCTTCAGATGCGCTCGCGGACCAGCACCTCGATGTTCAGCGCCTCGCCCCAGCGCCGCAGGCGCTCGATCAGGCCCTGATCGGTTTCGCCGACCAGGTACAGGATGTCGATGGTCTGGGTGGCGGCCCACTGCACGAACTCGCTGCCATCGAAAGCGGCCAGGGTCGCCAGGCGGAATTCGTTTTCATAGAACCCCGGGACCACCGCCACCGGTGTGTCCTGGGGACTGGCCGCAGTGATGAAGTCACAGGACAGGTGCACCACGCCCCAACGAGCCACGCGCCAGTTCCTCAGGGCTTCGTCCAGTCGCGCCCGGGCGCCGCGGACAAAGCCCAGGCCATCGAGCACCACGCGCCGGTTGACGATCAGCCACAGCCGGCGCCGCTGGGGCGCCTTGAGCAGCACCTCGCCCGTGACCTTGGCGGCGCGCAAGGCCAGGGCAATCACCAGCAACAAGGGCGCGCAGTAGCCGTAAAGCCGTTCGGCCTGGCTGACCTGGGTCAGCCCATGCAGGCGGTGGACCTCGGCGCGCTGGCGCTCCAATTCGCCGAATGTCTGTCCCAGGCGCTGCAACCATTGCTGCACCAGGGGTGCTGAATACTCACCGCGCAGGTCATCCAGAGCCTGCTGCAGCTTGCTCACCGCCAGGGTCGACGGACGCCCATCGGCGCTGCGCTCCAGCGCGCCAAAACGCTCGCACAGGCTGCTGACCTGGGCCGCGTCCTGGGGCTCGTGCAGTTCAAGCGCGGCCTGACAGTGCGCGCTGCCGAGCATGTCGTCGATCTCGGCCAGCACCCGGCGCTGCAAGCCGGCCTGCTCGCTTTGCGCCCACTGATAGTCGCTCTGGAACCAGTCCACCCGAACCGCCTGGGTGGCGCTGATCAACGCCAGGGAAGCCAGCAGCAGCCAGCCGTAGTCGACCTTCTTCCAGCCGATCTCACCCAGGCGCAACACCGAGATCAGGCTCCAGCAGAAGAAGTAATACATGAAGGCGAAGGCCACCAGCAGGTACAGCGGTGCCAGGGACAGGTAGATCAGTTCCGGCACCTCTGCCGGTCCCAGGCCATACAGCAACAGCAGGACAACGACCACGGCCAGCCAAAACACCATCGGCGCGACATAGGGTTTGTTCAGGTCTTTCTTCATCGGGCGCTCAACGGCAGATACTCAGGAACACCCCGCTGTATCGGCCAGCCGACCCGGGGCTTAAATCATCCGCTGGTCGCGGCAAGGCGCACGCCGCCGTGCAGCGCCGCCGGTGCAATCAATCAGGCCAGGGGCCCGGCAGCTACTGGAACTGACGCCCCAGCCCTGCGGGCACCCCATGAACATCGGTGTCTTCCCAAGGTCCGTCGGGGCTGATGGAGCGGCTCCAACCGTTGTTCCAGCGGTAATAGGTGCGCTGGCGGTAGAAGGTGTTGCTCTGGTCGTCCAGCACGTAGACCCCGAGCCGGGCGTCCCAGTGGCTGTGCCCACCCGGCGGCGGAGCAAAACTGGCGGAGGTGCGAGGCAGGGGCTTGGCCGCCGGGATCGGCGCACTGGGCTTGCCCGGGGCCGTGGACGGCGCCGGGCGTGTGCTCGGCCCCGCGGGCGGAATGGGTTCAGAGGAGGTTGGCGCCGGCCGCTGGACCGTACAAGCGCTCAACCCCAGAACCAGTGACAAAAGGGTGATACGAGCGATGGCGGTCATGGCGGCTTCTCTGGTTATTGATCCGGACTGTCGATGGTCAGCTGTTGCGCGGCGGTGGTGCTGCTGGGCAATGGCTGGCTACGCCCCACCCACTCGCCGGCGGTGGGTTTGCCAGCGCGGGAAATGCGCGCCACCAGTTGGACTTCAGGGAAGTTCGACAGTTTCAATTGCGGCATCATCGCGTCGCTATCGCCCAGCTCGACCGTGGCCGGCAGATCGGCCACCGTCAGGCGCTTGGCCGCCAGCGGCGCAGGCGGACCCTGGGTGGCACGGGCAAAGATGAACACGCTGTCGCCCGGCTGGACCTTGGCCTTGAGCTGCGCCGCCAAATCGACCCGGACCTTGAGCAAGGCGCCCTTGGCCTGGGCCTTGGCCACAGGTTCACTGGCAACCTTGCCGCCACCGGCCACCAGCTTCTCGCTGGCGCGGTCGATCCCGCCCTGCAGCGCGGCGCGGGAATTGTCGTCCGGCGGCAATTGCGCCTGCAGCCGTTTCCAGTAATCGATGGCGTCCTGGTAGCGCTCGCCTTCGAAGGCGGCGATCCCTAGCAACCCGAGGCTGGTGACTTCATTGGGATCGGCTTTCAGCGCTTCGTCGGTCAGGCCCTGGACCTTGTCCGACCATTGCTTGTTGTCGGCGAAGTACTGGGCCTGGGCCCATTGCCCCAACAGTTCAGGCTGACGACCGGCCACGGCCACGGTGCGTTCGAAGATCTTCGCCGCGTCCGCCGGGCGATCCTGGGCCATGTAGGTGCGCCCGAGGAAATACAGGCCTTCGGCAGAATCCGGCTGGGCCGCCACCGCGCGCTCCAGGCGCAGGGTCATTTCCTCCATGGACTGCGGCGCCTGGGCAAACTCCCGGGTCAGCTCGACCTTGTCGCTGGCGCCAAAGTGCAGGTAGAGGCCCAGCCCCAGCACCGGCACCAGCAGCGCCGCCAGCAACGGCAGCGGCTTGCCCAGGCGCGAGGTGCGCTGCGGACCGCTGCCTTCGGTGTCGGCCAGCAGCTCGCGGGCCGCTTCGGCGCGCCCGGCGTCCATCTGTTCGGCACTGAGCACGCCTTCGGCTTGCTGACTGTTGAGCTCGGCCACTCGTTCTTCATAAAGCGCCACGTTCAGCGCGGTACGATCCTCTTCACGCTGGGCACGACGCTCGCGCAATACCGGGATCAACAGGAAACTCAGGGCGATCAGGAGCAGCAGGCCTGCTGCAAGCCAGAAATCAATCATGGGTGGTTTTTATCCAGCAGTTGGTCGAGGCGCTGACGCTCTTCGACGGAAAGCGTGTGCGGGCTGTCGCGCAGTTCGAGGCGACGACGCCGGACAATCACGGCAATGATCACCAGACCGCCGAGCAGCAGCCCGGCGGGACCGAACCAGAGCAGCGCGGTCTTGCCGGTCAGGGCCGGCCGGTAGCGCACGAAGTCGCCGTAGCGGTCGACCATGAAATCGATGATCTGCTGATTGTCCTTGCCCTCGCCGAGCATGCGGAAAATCTCTTTGCGCAAGTCGGCGGCAATCGGCGCGTTGGAGTCGGCGATGTCCTGGTTCTGGCACTTGGGGCAGCGCAGTTCCTTGGTCAGTTGGTGAAACCTTTCGCGGTCGGCGTCGCTGGCGAACTGATAGGTATCGATAGCCGCGTGGGCCACGCCGGCGATGCTCAGGCCCAGGAGGGCGGCGGCTAACCAGCGCTTCATGGCTTGGCCTCATCGACCAGTGCCTGGTACTTGGCAGCCAGTTGTTCACGCCACACCACTTCGTCGATCACCCCGACGAACTTGTCGCGGATGATGCCCTTGGCATCGATGAAGAAGGTTTCCGGGGCGCCGTAGACGCCGAGGTTGAGCCCCAGGGAGCCCTCCTCGTCGCGCACGTCCAGCTGGTAGGGGTTGTGGAATTCGGCCAGCCACTTCAGGGCGTCGGCGTTGACGTCCTTGTAGTTGATGCCGTAGATCACCACGCCCTTCTCGGCCAGCTTGTTCAGCACCGGGTGCTCGACCCGGCAGGAAATGCACCAGGTGCCCCAGACGTTGACCAGCGCCGGCTTGCCCAGCAGGTCGGCGCGGGTCAGGGTCTTGTCGCCCTGCACCGACGGCAGGGAGAACTCGGGGAACGGCTTGCCGATCATTGCCGATGGCAGCTCGGCCGGGTCCAGGTACAACCCGCGATAGAGAAACACCGCCACCACCAGGAACACCGCCAGGGGCAACATCATCATCCAGCGTCTCATGCGGTGGCTCCTGTCATGCCCAGCGCTTCGCGCACGCGGCTTTTAACCTTGACCCGATAACGCCGGTCCATGGCCGCCAGCAAGCCACCGAAGCCGGTGAGCAGGCCGCCGAACCAGATCCAGCGCACGAACGGCTTGACGTGCACCCGCACCGCCCAGGCGCCTTCACCCAGGGGTTCGCCCAGGGCGACATACAGGTCACGGGTAAAACCGGCATCGATCCCGGCCTCGGTCATCATCGAGCTCTGCACGGTGTACAGGCGTTTTTCCGGATGCAGCACCGCCACTTCCTTGCCATTGCGCACCACGCGCACGGCGCCCTTGTCGGAGGTGAAGTTCGGCCCTTCGAAGTGCTTGGCGCCTTCGAAGATGAAGTGATAACCGGCCAGTTCCATGGACTCACCCGGTTCCAGGCGCAGGTCGCGCTCGGCGCTGTTCTGGCTCGACAGCACCACCCCCAGGGCGCAGACCGCGATGCCCAGGTGCGCCAGCTGCATGCCCCAGTAACTGCGGGTCAGGCCGGGCAGGCCCTTGATCAGGCCCTTGTGCCGGGTCTTGTCGAAGATGTCGCGCACCCCGGCCAGCAGCACCCAGGCCGCCAGCAGGAAGGTTGCCAGCACCGCCCAGTTGAAATCGCCGTAGGCAATGCCCGCCACCACGGCCAGGGCCACGCTGCCCAGCAATACCGGACCGAGCATGCCCATCAGCCATTTCACCGGGGTGTCTTTCCAGCGCACCAGCACGCCCACCGCCATCACCACCATCAGCAAGGCCATCAGCGGAATGAACAGGGCATTGAAGTACGGCGGGCCGACCGACAGCTTGGCACCGGTCAGGGCGTCCAGCACCAGTGGATACAGAGTGCCCAGCAGGATCATCGAGGCCGCCACCACCAGCACCAGGTTGTTGCCCAGCAGCAGGGTTTCCCGGGACCACAGATTGAAGCCCACATGACTCTTGACCACCGGCGCGCGCAGGGCGAACAGGGTCAGCGAGCCGCCTACCACGAACAGCAGGAAGATCAGGATGAACACGCCACGCTCGGGATCCGCGGCGAAGGCGTGCACCGAGGTCAGGACCCCGGAACGCACCAGGAAGGTTCCCAGCAGGCTCAGGGAGAAGGCGGCAATCGCCAGCAAGACGGTCCAGCTCTTGAATACGCCGCGCTTTTCCGTGACCGCCAGGGAGTGGATCAGCGCCGTGCCCACCAGCCAGGGCATGAACGAGGCGTTTTCCACCGGGTCCCAGAACCACCAGCCGCCCCAGCCGAGTTCGTAGTAGGCCCACCACGAGCCCAGGGTGATACCGATGCCGAGGAAGGCCCAGGCAACGATGGTCCAGGGCCGCGACCAGCGGGCCCAGGCAGCGTCCAGGCGACCGCCGAGCAAGGCCGCGATGGCGAAGGCGAAGGCCACCGAGAAACCGACGTAGCCCATGTAGAGCATGGGCGGGTGCACGATCAGGCCGATATCCTGCAGCAACGGATTGAGGTCACGCCCATCGGCCGGCACTTGCGGCAGGATCCGCGCGAACGGGTTGGAGGTGACGATCAGGAACGACAGGAAGCCGGTGCTGATCAGGCCCATCACCGCCAGTACCCGGGCCAGCATGACCTGGGGCAACTGGCGCGAGAACACCGACACGGCGAAGGTCCAGCCACCGAGAATCAGCGCCCAGAGCAGCAGTGATCCTTCGTGGGCGCCCCAGACCGCGCTGAACTTGTAGTACCAGGGCAAGGCGCTGTTGGAGTTGTGGGCCACATAGGCCACCGAGAAGTCGTCGGTCATGAAGGCATGGGTCAGGCAGCCGAAGGCGAACACCAGGAAGGCGAACTGCCCCCAGGCCGCCGGCTGGGCCAGGCTCATCCACAGCCGATCGCCACGCCAGGCGCCCAGCAGCGGCAGCACGGCCTGGACCAGGGCAAAGCACAGGGCGAGGATCATCGCCAGTTGGCCGAGTTCAGGAATGAACAGTGCGGAACTCATGGCTTAACCCTCTTTCGCTGGTGTCGGCGCCGACTGGCCGCTGTCTTTCAGGGCCTTGGTGACTTCCGGCGGCATGTACTTCTCGTCGTGCTTGGCCAGCACTTCATCGGCCACCACCACGCCGTCGGCGTTGAGCTTGCCCAGGGCAACGATGCCCTGCCCTTCGCGGAACAGGTCCGGGAGGATGCCGCGGTACGTGATGGTCACCGACTTGTTGAAGTCGGTGACCACGAACTTGACGTCCAGGGAATCGGCGGAGCGCTCCAGGGAGCCGGCCTGGACCATGCCTCCGGCGCGAATCCGCGTGTCCAGCGGCGCTTCGCCGTTGGCAATCTGGGTCGGGGTGTAGAACAGGTTGATGTTTTCCTTCAGCGCGCTGAGGGCCAGGCCCACGGCAATGCCGACGCCCACCAGGATCGCCAGGATGATCAAAAGACGCTTTTTACGCAGCGGATTCACTTACCGTTCTCCCGGCGCAGACGACGCGCCTCTTGTTGCAGATAGCGCTTGCGGGCCAGGATCGGCTCCGCCACGTTGATGGCCAGGACTGCCAGGCAGATGCCATAAGCCGACCAGACATAGAGGCCGTGATGGCCCATGGCAAGAAAGTCGCTGAAGGATGCAAAACTCATCGAACGGTCTCCAGGCAACCTTGTACTTCGGCCTTGACCCAACTGGCCCGGGCTTCGCGCTTGAGCACTTCGAGGCGCATGCGCAGCAACAGCACGGCGCCGAAGAAGCAGTAGAAACCAAGGGCCGTGAGCAGCAGCGGCAACCACATTTCCACTGGCATCGCCGGCTTTTCCGTAAGGGTGAAGGTCGCGCCCTGGTGCAGGGTGTTCCACCACTCCACCGAGTACTTGATGATCGGGATGTTCACCACGCCGACAATGGCCAGTACCGCGCAGGCCTTGGCGGCGCTGTCACGATTGCTGATGGCGTTGCCCAGGGCAATCAGACCGAAGTACAGAAACAGAAGAATGAGCATCGACGTAAGTCGTGCATCCCAGACCCACCATGAACCCCAGGTCGGCTTGCCCCAGATGGCACCGGTCACCAGGGCCACGGCGGTCATCCAGGCACCGATTGGCGCCGCGCATTGCAGCGCCACGTCCGCCAGCTTCATCTTCCACACCAGCCCAACCACGCCGCAGACCGCCAGCATCACGTAGCAGGACTGCGCCAGCATGGCCGCCGGGACATGAATATAGATGATGCGGAAGCTGTTGCCCTGCTGGTAGTCCGGTGGCGCGAAGGCCAGGCCCCAGGCCACGCCGACAGCAATCAGCAAGAACGCCGCGACGCTGAGCCAGGGCAGCATTTTTCCGCTGATGCCATAGAACCATTTAGGCGAGCCGAGCTTGTGAAACCAGGTCCAGTTCATTCGTTGTTTCCATCACGGTTGCTCTTCGCGTTCACGAACAGCCAGGGTCCTTACTGGTCAAAAAACAACCAGACCTCATTATTCGCCGACGCTGATCTTCAGGCCAGCAGCTATTGCAAAGGGTGTAAGGGTCACTGCCAGGGCGGTCAGGCTCCCAAGCCACAGCAGATAACCGGTCGCCGGCATGCCCTGCAACGCGGCCTGCAAGGCGCCGCTGCCGAGAATCAGTACCGGGATGTACAAAGGCAGGATCAGCAACGCCAGCAGCAAGCCGCCACGCTTCAAACCCACCGTCAATGCCGCGCCCACTGCGCCCAGCAGGCTCAGCACCGGAGTGCCCAGCAGCAATGACAGCAACAACACCGGCAGGCAGGCGGTAGGCAAGCCGAGCATCAAGGCCAGCAAGGGGGCAAGCAATACCAGTGCCAGGCCGGAAAAGGCCCAGTGTGCCAGTACCTTGGCCAAAACCAGAAGAGCCAGGGGGTGCGACGAAAGGACCCACTGCTCCAGGGATCCGTCCTCGAAATCACTGCGAAAAAGCCCGTCCAGCGAGAGCAGGACGGACAATAAGGCCGCTACCCAGACCAGCCCCGGAGACAAGGTTTGCAACAGATTTGTCTCAGGTCCCACGGCCAAAGGGAACAGTGCGACGACGATCGCGAAGAACACCAGGGGGTTGGCCAACTCCGCCGGGCGTCGGAACAGCAAGCGCGCTTCACGGGCCAGCAATTGGGCAAAGACGCTCATGCTGCCCACCGCCCCAGGTCCAGATCGCGGTAGCCCGAGGGCATGCGGGTCAGCGTGTGGTGAGTGGTCAGGACCACCATGCCGCCACGTTCGCAATGATTGGCCAGGTGTTCCTCGAGCTGGGCCACCCCCTGTTTGTCCAGGGCGGTGAAGGGTTCGTCGAGGATCCACAGCGGCGGGCCATTCAGATACAGCCGGGCCAGGGCCACGCGACGCTGCTGGCCGGCGGACAGGGTGTGACAGGCGACGTCCTCGAAACCGCGCAGGCCGACGGCCGCCAGGGCCTGCCAGATGGCATCGCGCGTGGCCGGCTGGTGCAGGGCACAGAGCCAGTTGAGGTTTTCCTCGGGGGTCAGGACATCCTTGATGCCGGCGGCGTGGCCAATCCACAACAGGTTGCGCGCCAGTTCGGCGCGCTGGGCGCGCAGGGGCTGGCCATTGAGCAGGACCTGGCCGCTGGTGGGTTGCATCAGGCCGGCGAGCAAACGCAGCAGGCTGGTCTTGCCACTGCCGTTGGGACCGCTGATCTGCACCATGTCTCCGCCAGTCAGACGCAACTCCAGGTGTTCAAACAGCATCCGCCAGTCACGCTCACAGGCGAGTGCTACGGCTTCGAGAAGGGGGCTGGTCAAGGGATGGCGGGCCTTTACGGGTTCAAGTCGGCGGTGGAGCGGCCGTTAAAGGGATGCAGGATAAATGCATTGGCGGCCTGTTCTAGAGAGCTGCGTCAAACATTTGCAATGTTTTCCCCACTCCCCCAAAGACGGGCGGCATTATACATGCGAAGCCCTACTCTCAAGAGGGCTAATTTCCACAGGTTGTGTCCGAATGACTGGCGAAATAAACATCCTGCCACTGCCCCAGGCGCCCGCTCCCGGCGCCTCGCGCCCTCAGCCGATCAGCGGCGAATTGCTCAAGCTGGTGCCGCCCCTGGAAGGCTTGATAGCCGCCGGTCAGAGCGCCAAGGCCGAAGTGCTGTCGCTCAAGCAGACCGACCAGAGCTTCCAGCTGCTGCTCAAGGTGACCCTGGACAACGGCCGGCAAACCACCGTGCAGGCCACCAGCAGCCAGCCCTTGCCCCAGGGCACCAGCCTGGCGGTGATCCAGCCTTCGGCGGGCAACCTGGCGATCACCGTGCAGCAGGCCATTGCCTCCAGCGTCGCCGCCCTGACCCGCCTGGACACCAGCCAACTGCCAGCGGGCACCCTGCTCCAGGGCAAGGTCCTGACGACCCAGCTCCTGCCCCAGGGCGCCAACCAGCCGGCGATCTACCGCTCACTGGTCAGCCTGCTCAATACCGCTCAAAGCGGCGCCACCCTGAGCATCGACAGCCCGCAGCCGCTGCGTATCGGCAGCCTGCTCAGCGCCCTGGTCTCGGATGCACAGACCCTCAACTTCGTCCCCCTGGGCAACCGCCAGGAACAGCTGGCCATCGCCGCCCAACTGGCCAGCCAGCAAAGCCGCCAGGGTTCCCTGAACGGACTGCTCAACCTCCTGCAGAACCTGCCCGCCGACAGCGAACTGTCCACTGCATCGGCCGACCTGCGGGCCGCCGTGGAGCGCTTGCTGGCCGGCCTGCCGGACCTGCAGCAGTTGAGCACCGCGCGAGGAGTGGCCCAGGCCCTGCTGGGCAGCGGCCTGTTTCTGGAAGCCAAGCTGCTGGCCGCAAGCAATCCCGGCCAGACGCCAGACCTGAAGGGCGACCTGCTGCGCCTGATCGCCCAGCTGACCCCGGGGCTGCCCTCCTCCAGCAGCTTCAATGCAATCATCGCCGCCAACACCCTGGCGCAATCGCTGCCCAGCTTCGTGCGCAGCGCTCTGGGCACCCTGGGTCAAGTCAGCGCCAAGACACCGCCCGGCGGCTTCCCACTGCCGGAGCGACTGCTGCAAAGCCTGGAAGGCGAAGGCGATCTGCAACATCTGCTGCGCCTGGCCGCTGCGGCGGTATCACGCCTGCAAAGCCACCAGCTGGCGAGCCTGGAACAGAGCGGCCTGACCGACGATGGTCGGCCACTGACCATCTGGCAGTTGGAAATCCCCATGCGCAACCTGCAGGACATCGTGCCCTTGCAGGTCAAGCTGCAACGGGAAGAGACAGCGGATCCAGAACCCGAATCCTCGCACAAGCGCGAAGAGCGTCCGTCCAAGCAGGCGCTGTGGCGGGTCGACCTGGCATTCGACCTCGACCCCCTGGGCCCGCTGCAGGTCCAGGCGCAACTGATTCAAGGGCGCCTGTCCAGCCAGCTGTGGGCCGAGCGTCCCTACACGGCAAGCCTGATCGAGAGCCACCTGGGCCACCTGCGCGAACGCCTGCTGGCCTCGGGACTGGATGTCGGCGATCTGGACTGCCACCTGGGCATCCCGCCCCGGGGCCCGCAAACCCGATTGGAACAACGCTGGGTCGACGAAACCGCATGAAACACACACCCGCACCACGCCAGGCCATTGCCCTCAAGTACGACGGCCAGCAAGCCCCGACCCTCACCGCCAAGGGCGACGATGAACTGGCCGAAGCCATCCTGAAGATCGCCCGGGACTATGAAGTGCCGATCTATGAGAACGCCGAACTGGTGAAGCTGCTGGCACGCCTGGAGCTGGGCGAGAGCATTCCGCCGGAGCTGTACCGGACCATCGCCGAAATCATCGCCTTCGCCTGGAACCTCAAGGGCAAGTTCCCAGCCGGACAGGATCCGCAACAGGTCGAACAGGAGAAAGACATCACCGCGCGCGGCGACGATTACTGAAGGGAAACAGCTACAAGTTGCGAGCCGCAAGCTTCAAGCTGGCGAGCTGCAATTTGCAGCTCGCGTCTTGGAGCTTGCAGCTGCTAGTCAACCTTTGTGCAGCTTGCTGACCAGTTCCGCTTCGGCCTGGGTCAGGCCACAGGACTGGGTCAGTTCGTCGACGCTGGCGCCCATGCCCACCAGGCGCGCGGCCTGGGCAAAGGACAGGCTGGAGGGGTCACGCTGCTCCAGCTGGGCCAGTTTGTCCGGCAACGGCGCCACCACCGCCCGCAGTTCGTGCAGATCCTCGCCCATGCGTACCGTACCGTTCTGGTAATGGTCGACGCGCTTGGCCAGCTCCTTGATCCGCTGATCGCGCACGGCATCGCCTTCGGCCTGCTGGGCGGCGATCTGCCGCTGATTGCGGGTGTACGACAGGAATAGCGCCACAGTGGCGACCCAGAGGATCGCCAGGACAATCACCGCTACCTCGAGGATCAATCAGATACTCTCCAGTTCCGACCATTCCTCTTCGCTCATCATCTTGTCCAGCTCCACCAGAATCAGCAGTTCGCCGTTCTTGTTGCAGACGCCTTGAATGAACTTGGCCGACTCTTCGTTACCGACATTGGGTGCGGTTTCGACTTCCGACTGACGCAGGTAAACCACTTCCGCCACGCTGTCGACCATGATCCCGACCACTTGCTTGTCGGCTTCGATGATGACGATCCGGGTGTTGTCGTTGACTTCGGTAGGCACCAGGCCGAAACGCTGGCGGGTGTCGATCACGGTGACCACATTGCCCCGCAGGTTGATGATCCCCAGCACGTAGCTCGGCGCACCCGGCACCGGAGCGATCTCGGTGTAGCGCAGCACTTCCTGGACGCGCATCACGTTGATGCCGTAGGACTCGTTATCCAGCTTGAAGGTGACCCATTGCAGGATCGGATCTTCGGAACCCTGTGCAGACGACGACTTATTCATACCCTGACCCCTCAAAAAACCGTTGAAAACGGCGTGTGTTCTGTGTGGCTGCGTCCAACGGACGCCGCCTGTGTTTGCTTCACTTCGGCTTGTGGGCCGCTTGACTGATCGCCAGCTGCTTGGCACCACCGATGACGATCAACTCCGCCAGTTCGGCCACGTCGAGCAAGGCGCACATGTGTTCGATCACGGTGCCGGCGAGCCACGGGCGTTGGCCACGATGACTGCGCCACTTGATTTCATTGGGGTCCAGGCGCAAGGAACGGCTGACCTGATGCACCGCCAACCCCCACTCGTAGCCCTGGACCGAGATCACGTACTGCAGGCCCTGGCGGAAATCATCGCGGTAACGATCCGGCATGACCCAACGGGCGGTATCCAGCACTTTCAGGTTACCGGCCTGGCTCGGCAGGATACCGAGGAACCACTCGGGCTGACCGAACAGCGGCGTCAGCTCTTGCCCTGCCAGAGAATAGATCGAACCCAGGCACACCAGCGGCACCGCCAGGGTCAGGCCGGCGACATCGAACAACAGGCATTCGAAAGGCTCCGCCGCCCAGCTGGGACGGTCGCTGCCGGTGACCGGAGGCGGTGGATTGCTCGGTGGCAGGTGCACTTCGACCACCGGCGGCACCAGCGCCTGGAGCATCGGCACCACGGGGGAGATCGAAGTCAGCACCGGCGGCGGTGCTTCCAGAACGGCTGGCGCCGGCATCGGGTCCGCCACCCGGGGGAGCGGAGCCGCCTGCCGCTGAATCAGTGCATCGCGCGCCTGCTCTTCCAGCACTGCCGCCTGGAACTCGTCCAGCACTGCGCTGCCGACCTCGGCCGTGGTCGGCGCAGCTGGCGGCGCGACTTCGACCGCAACCGCAGGTTCCGGGATCAATTCTTCTTCGGTGGCATCCTGCAGCAAAGCGTCCAGGTACGACTGCAGCGCCAGCTGGGGCCGGCTCTTGATATCCAGCGGACGGTTCATAAGGATACCCACGCGCAAACCTCGACACAGTGACCTGTGGAGGTTATCGGCCAGGCCGTCGGGCGACTTGAATAAGCCTTCACGTCAAGCCACCTGCGCCACGAGTTGCTGGGCCAGCAAGTGCTTGAGCAAGGCCTTGTAGGCCAATACGCCGCGACTCTTGCCATCGAACTGGGAAGGCGTGACGCCGGCCCGGCTGGCGTCCCGCAGGCGGGTATCCACCGGGATGTAGCCTTGCCAGATTTCGTCGGGAAACTTGTCCCGCAGGATCCGCAGCGTGCCCAGGGACGCCTGGGTCCGGCGATCGAACAGGGTCGGCACGATGGTGAACGGCAGTGGTTGCTTGCGCGAGCGGTTGACCATGGCCAGGGTGTTGACCATGCGCTCCAGGCCCTTGACCGCCAGGTGTTCGGTCTGCACCGGGATCACCAGCTGCTGGCTGGCCGCCAGGGCGTTGACCATCAACACGCCGAGCAACGGCGGACTGTCGATCACTGCATAGTCGAAATCCTGCCACAGCTGCGCCAGGCTCTTGGCGATCACCAGGCCCAGGCCGCTCTGCCCCGGCGACTGGCGCTCGAGGGTGGCCAGGGCGGTGCTCGACGGCAACAGGGAAATGTGTTCGTGGCTGGTGCCCAGCAGCAATTGGCCCGGCAGGTCCTGGGGCACGTTGCCCTTGTGCAGGAACAAGTCGTAGCTGCTGTGCTCCAGGCTGTCCGGGTCATAGCCGAAGTAGCTGGTCATGGAACCGTGGGGGTCGAGATCGACCACGACCACGCGCTTGCCCGCCTCGGCCAGCAAGCCGGCTAAAGCGATGGAACTGGTGGTTTTACCAACACCACCCTTTTGATTGGCGACTGCCCAGACTCTCATTCGGTTGGTTCCTCCCGCCCGGCCACAGCAGGGCGAGACATAGCGCTAAGTTATAAAGCGGGTGACGGAGAATTGACGGCGCTTCCCTGTACCGGCGTTTTGACCGGGGTTGGTGCAGTTTGTGTGCCAGCACGCTTGAGTGCCGCATCCGGCGTTGCATTGGCGGTGCCGGTGCCGGTCAGGCTGCGCCGCACATCGAGGTTGCGCGACACCACCAGCACCACCCTCCGATTGCGCGCCCGGCCTTCGGCGGTGGCGTTGTTGGCCACCGGCTGGAACTCGCCATAGCCCACGGAAGCCATCCGCGCCGGATTGACGCCCTGCATCGCCAGCATGCGCACGATGCTCGCCGAACGAGCCGAGGACAGTTCCCAGTTGGTCGGGTACTGCGCGGTCTGGATCGGCTGATTGTCGGTGAAGCCTTCGACATGGATCGGGTTGTCGAAGGGTTTGAGGATCTTCGCCACCTTGTCGATGATGGTG
Organism: Pseudomonas protegens; assembly: GCF_013407925.2. NCBI lineage: Bacteria > Pseudomonadati > Pseudomonadota > Gammaproteobacteria > Pseudomonadales > Pseudomonadaceae > Pseudomonas > Pseudomonas protegens. The sequence continues at coordinate 1,365,458 of NZ_CP060201.1, forward strand.
AACGCCTGGTCGCTGGGCATGGCGTCGCCACTGCCGAACAACAGGCTGGAGTTGAGTTCGATCTCCACCCACAGCTCGTTGCCGCGCACGGTCATCTGGTTCGAGCTGATCAGGTCGCCAAAGGCCGCGCTGATGTCATCGGCGATGCTCTTGAGCGGATCGCTGCCGCCGGAAATCCCGGCGTCGGTCTGCTCGCTGTCCTTGACCAGCGGCTTGGCCGGGGTCACGGTCTTGGGCCGTTCATCACCGATGGGAATCGGCTTGAGGCTGCGGTCGGAGTCGGTGAAGACCCCGATCAGCGCCTCGGAAATCACCTTGTACTTGCCCTCGTTGATCGAGGAAATCGAGTACATGACCACGAAAAACGCGAACAGCAGGGTGATGAAGTCGGCGTAGGAAACCAACCAGCGTTCGTGGTTGACGTGTTCTTCTTGCTGGCGACGACGAGCCATAGTCAGTCCATGAAGCCTTGCAGCTTCAACTCGATGGAGCGGGGGTTTTCGCCTTCGGCGATCGACAGGATGCCTTCGAGCAGCATTTCCCGGTAACGGGACTGACGCAGGGCGATGGACTTCAGCTTGGCGGCGATCGGCAGCAACACCAGGTTGGCGCTGGCCACCCCGTAGATGGTGGCGACGAAGGCCACGGCAATGCCGCTGCCCAGCTGCGACGGATCGGCCAGGTTGCCCATGACGTGAATCAGCCCCATGACCGCACCGATGATGCCGATGGTCGGCGCATAGCCGCCCATGCTCTCGAAAACCTTGGCGGCCTCGATATCACGGCTTTCCTGGGTGTAGAAATCCACTTCGAGGATGCTGCGGATGGCTTCCGGCTCGGCGCCGTCCACCAACAGCTGCAAGCCCTTGCGCGAATAGGTGTCCGGCTCGGCATCGGCCACGCCTTCCAGGCCCAGCAGGCCCTCCTTGCGCGCGGTCAGGCTCCAGTTGACCACCCGGTCAATGCCGCCAGGCAGATCGACCCGGGGCGGAAACAGGATCCACACCAGGATCTGCATGGCTCGCTTGAAAGCGCTCAACGGCGACTGCAGCAAAGCCGCGCCGATGGTGCCGCCGAGCACGATCAGCGCGGCCGGGCCATTGGCCAGTGCCGACAGGTGGCCACCTTCCAGGTAGTTGCCGCCGATGATGGCGACAAACGCCATGATGATCCCGATTAGGCTGAGTACATCCATCAGAGACAGGCCTCGACCAGGTGCCGGCCGATGTCGTCCAGGCTGTACACCGCGTCCGCCAGGTTGGCCTTGACGATGGCCATGGGCATGCCATAGATCACGCAGCTGGCTTCATCCTGGGCCCAGACCGCGCTGCCGCCCTGCTTGAGCAAGCGCGCGCCTTCACGACCGTCGGCGCCCATGCCGGTGAGTACCACCGCCAGAACTTTGTCGCTGTAGGACTTGGCCGCAGAACCGAAGGTGATGTCCACGCACGGCTTGTAGTTCAGACGCTCGTCGCCGGGCAGGATCTTCACCGCGCCACGACCGTCGATCATCATCTGCTTGCCGCCCGGCGCCAGCAGCGCCAAGCCTGGGCGCAGGATGTCGCCATCCTCGGCTTCCTTGACGCTGATGCGGCAGAGCTTGTCCAGGCGCTCGGCAAAGGCCTTGGTGAACGCCGCGGGCATGTGCTGGATCAGCACGATGGGGGCCGGGAAGTTGGCCGGCAGCTGGGTCAGGACCCGCTGCAAAGCCACCGGACCGCCAGTGGAGGTACCGATCGCCACCAGCTTGTAGGCCTTGCGCTTGGGCGCCGGCGATGCAGGACCTGCAGCCGCTGCCGGAGCACGAACCGGAGCCGGCGCTGGCGCCGGACGACTGCTGCCAAAGCTCGACGGGGTCGGAGCCGGTGCAGCCGGTTGCGGCGCCGGGGCGCTGTAGCTGCTGAAACGACGATTGCTGCGCGAGATGCTGTGGACCTTCTCGCACAGCAGTTGCTTGACCTTCTCGGGATTGCGCGAGATGTCCTCGAAATTCTTCGGCAGGAAATCCACGGCCCCGGCATCCAGCGCATCGAGGGTCACTCGAGCGCCTTCGTGGGTCAGGGAAGAGAACATCAGGACCGGCGTCGGGCAGCGCTGCATGATATGCCGCACTGCAGTGATGCCATCCATCATCGGCATCTCGTAGTCCATGGTGATCACGTCCGGCTTGAGGGCCAGGGCCTGATCGATCGCCTCTTTACCGTTGGTCGCCGTACCGACGACCTGGATATTCGAATCCGCTGAAAGAATTTCCGAGACGCGGCGGCGGAAAAAACCCGAATCGTCCACCACCAGGACTTTGACTGCCATAAACACTCCGTTAGGTGGGGCGAGGCCAACCGCCCCTCCCCGCCGAATCAAATACGCCGTGCGGCGTAACGCTTGAGCATGCTCGGAACATCGAGAATCAGAGCGATGCGGCCGTCACCGGTAATGGTGGCGCCGGACATGCCTGGGGTTCCCTGGAGCATTTTGCCCAAGGGCTTGATGACCACTTCTTCCTGGCCCACCAACTGATCGACGACAAAGCCGATCCGCTGAGTGCCCACCGAAAGGATCACTACGTGGCCTTCACGCTGCTCTTCATGAGCGGCGGAACTGACCAGCCAGCGCTTGAGGTAGAACAGGGGCAATGCCTTGTCACGCACGATCACCACTTCCTGGCCGTCCACCACATTGGTGCGGGACAGGTCGAGGTGGAAGATTTCGTTGACGTTGACCAGAGGGAAGGCGAACGCCTGGTTGCCCAGCATCACCATCAGGGTCGGCATGATCGCCAGGGTCAACGGCACCTTGATGACGATCTTCGAACCCTGGCCCTTGGTCGAGTAGATGTTGATCGAGCCATTGAGCTGGGAAATCTTGGTCTTCACCACGTCCATGCCCACGCCACGGCCGGAGACGTCGGAGATCTCGGTCTTGGTGGAGAAGCCCGGGGCAAAGATCAGGTTGTAGCACTCGGTATCGCTCAGGCGGTCGGCGGCGTCCTTGTCCATCACGCCGCGCTTGACGGCAATGGCGCGCAGAACGTTGGGGTCCATGCCCTTGCCGTCGTCGGAAATCGACAGGAGGATGTGGTCACCTTCCTGCTCCGCCGCCAGCACCACCTTGCCGCCACGGGCCTTGCCCGAGGCTTCGCGCTCTTCGGGGGATTCGATGCCGTGGTCCACCGCGTTGCGCACCAAGTGCACCAGCGGGTCGGCCAGGGCCTCGACCAGGTTCTTGTCGAGGTCGGTTTCTTCCCCCACCAGTTCCAGGTTGATCTCTTTCTTGAGCTGCCGGGCCAGGTCGCGAACCAGGCGCGGGAAGCGCCCGAAGACCTTCTTGATCGGCTGCATGCGGGTCTTCATCACCGCGGTCTGCAGGTCGGCGGTCACCACGTCCAGGTTGGACACCGCCTTGGACATGGCTTCGTCGCCGCTGTTCAGGCCCAGGCGCACCAGACGGTTACGCACCAGCACCAGCTCGCCCACCATGTTCATGATTTCGTCCAGGCGCGCGGTATCGACCCGCACCGTGGTTTCCGCTTCGCTGGCCGGTTTTTCTGCCGGCGGCGCCGCGGCGGCACGAGCCGGTGCCGGCGCTGCAGCCGCTGCCGCAGCCGGTTTTGGCGCCTCGGCCTTGGCTTCGGGCTTCTTGGCCACGGGTTTGGCGACGGCGGCGCTGGTTGCCGCAGCCGGTGCCGCGGCAACTGCCGCTGCCGGTTTGGCCGCACCCGGAGCTTCAGAGAACTTGCCCTTGCCGTGCAGCTCATCGAGCAGGGATTCGAATTCGTGATCGGTGATCAGATCGCTACCGGCTGCGGCGGCGCTGGGCGCCTGCGCGGCAGGCACGGCGGCCACTGCCGACTCCAGTGCGTCCACGGCAAAGTTGCCCTTGCCATGCAACTGGTCCAGCAGCGCTTCGAACTCGTCATCGGTGATTTCGTCGCCCGCCGCGGCAGCGCCAGCGGCAGCAGGAGGTGCTGCGGGAGCTACGGCATCGGGAGCGAACTGCCCCTTGCCATGCAACTGGTCCAGCAGGGACTCGAACTCGGCGTCGGTGATCTCGTCGCTGGCGGGCTCGCCCTCGGCCGCCGGCGCGGCAGCAGGTGCGGCTTCGGCGTCGGCCTTGGCGGCATTCAGCGAATCGAGCAAGAGTTCGAATTCGTTATCGGTGATATCCCCTGACGGGGCCTCAGGCTCAGGCTCGACAGCAACTTCGGCCACTTCTTCGACCACCGGCGCTGCAGGCTCGGCACCGGCAGGTTCGGCCAGACGCGCCAAGGCGGCCAGCAGTTCCGGTGTCGCGGCAGTGATTTCGCTGCGCTCACGGACCTGGCTGAACATGCCGTTCACCGCGTCCAGCGCCTCGAGCACCACGTCCATCAGCTCCGAATCGACCCGTCGCTCACCCTTGCGCAGGATGTCGAAGACGTTCTCGGCGATGTGGCAGCACTCCACCAGCTCATTGAGCTGGAGGAAGCCGGCGCCCCCTTTAACAGTGTGAAAACCGCGAAAAATTGCATTGAGCAGGTCCGCATCATCCGGTCGGCTTTCCAGCTCGACCAGTTGTTCGGACAGTTGCTCTAGAATCTCGCCGGCCTCAACCAGGAAATCCTGAAGGATCTCTTCATCGGCGCCGAAGCTCATTAATGGGTGCTCCTAGAATCCAAGGCTGGAAAGCAAATCGTCTACATCGTCCTGACCGGACACAACGTCTTCCCGTTTATCGGCATGAATCTGCGGACCTTCACCCTTGGCGAGATGTTTTTGCGGATCTTTTTCCGCGAGGATCGATTCACGGTCATGTTCGATACCGGCGAAACGATCGACCTGACTGGCCATCAAGACAAGTTTGAGCAGATTGCTTTCGACTTCCGTGACCAACTGGGTCACACGCTTGATCACCTGACCGGTCAGGTCCTGGTAATCCTGCGCCAGCAGAATGTCGTTGAGGTGGCCGGAAACGGTACGGGTTTCCTGCTCGCTGCGCGTCAGGAAACTGTCGACCCGGCGCGCCAGTTCGCGAAACTCTTCAGCACCGACCTCGCGCCGCATGAAGCGCCCCCAATCTGCGCTCAGGGCCTGGGCTTCAGTGCTCAGGCCATTGACCAGCGGGGTGCTGCTCTCTACCAGGTCCATGGTGCGGTTGGCGGCGGCTTCCGTGAGCCGGACCACATAGGACAGGCGCTCAGTGGCATCCGTGATCTGTGAAACTTCCTCGGCTTGCGGCATGTGCGGGTCAATCTGGAAATTGACGATCGCGCTATGCAGCTCGCGGGTGAGCTTGCCCACTTCCTGATACAGGCCGCGGTCACGGGTCTGATTGAGCTCATGGATCAATTGCACCGCTTCGCCGAACTTGCCCTTTTCCAGGCTTTCGACCAGTTCCAGCGCATGTTTTTTCAGGGTCGACTCAAAGTCGCCCAGTGAAGATTCGTTATGCTCCATAGCTCCCCCGTGGCGGAATGGCTACGTACATCAACCGATGCGTTCGAAGATCTTTTCGATCTTCTCTTTCAACGCCTGAGCCGTGAATGGTTTGACTACATAGCCGTTAACGCCGGCCTGGGCCGCTTCGATGATCTGCTCGCGCTTGGCTTCCGCAGTCACCATCAACACCGGCAGGTGCTTGAGCTTTTCATCGGCACGCACGTGGCGCAGCAGGTCGATCCCGGTCATGCCCGGCATGTTCCAGTCCGTTACCAGAAAGTCGATGCTCCCGCTGTTGAGTACCGGAATGGCGGTAGTGCCATCGTCGGCCTCGACCGTGTTGGTGAAACCCAGATCACGCAACAGGTTTTTTATGATCCGCCGCATCGTTGAAAAGTCATCAACGATGAGGATTTTCATGTTCTTGTCCAATTCGACCTCCAAGCAGTCTTAAACGCATCCAGCACCTGAACGCGCCATTCAATCAATTCGGCATAACACACAACGACTGCATGGAGCACATACTGCAAGACCGGCGCAGCGCTTGCCTTACCGGTCCCGATCGCAGTGTCCCCACACTGCCTGTCAGCGCGCTCGCCACTCCCCCAAACGCCCCCGCAAACGGGCCGCGCACTGGCTGTGTAACTGGCTGACCCGCGATTCGCTGACCCCCAGGACCTCACCGATTTCCTTGAGATTCAGTTCTTCGTCGTAGTACAGCGCCAACACCAGTCGCTCGCGCTCCGGCAAATTGGCAATCGCATCCGCCAAGGCGGCCTGGAAGCGTTCATCCTCCAGGTCCCGTGACGGCTCGAGATGAGCACTGGCGCCATCCTCATGCAGCCCTTCATGTTCGCCGTCCTGCAACAGGTCGTCGAAACTGAACAGGCGGCTGCCCAGGGTGTCGTTCAAAATCCCGTAATAATCGTCGAGACTCAATTGAAGTTCGGCCGCAACTTCGTGATCTTTAGCGTCACGACCGGTTTTAGCTTCAATTGCACGAATGGCATCACTGACCATGCGTGTATTACGGTGCACCGAACGCGGTGCCCAGTCGCCTTTGCGAACCTCGTCGAGCATCGCCCCGCGGATACGGATACCCGCATAGGTTTCGAAACTCGCCCCCTTGCTCGCGTCGTACTTGGTCGACACTTCGAGCAAACCGATCATCCCGGCCTGAATCAGGTCTTCCACCTGAACACTGGCCGGCAACCGCGCCAGCAGGTGATAGGCAATACGCTTGACCAGGGGCGCGTAGCGCTCGATCAATTCATATTGGCTGTCACGCGCGGACTTCTTGTAGAGGTTGTAGCCGCTGGCAGTCATAGCACCGGTCCCGCTGTTTGATGCACTAGGCGCTCGACAAAAAACTCCAGATGCCCGCGTGGGTTCGCCGGCAACGGCCAGGTATCGACTTTTTGCGCGATGGCCTTGAACGCCAATGCACACTTCGAACGAGGAAAGGCTTCATAGACCGCACGCTGCTTTTGCACGGCCTTGCGCACGCTTTCGTCGTAGGGAACTGCGCCGACGTATTGTAAGGCCACGTCCAGAAAGCGATCCGTGACCTTGGTCAATTTTGCAAACAGGTTGCGCCCTTCCTGAGGGCTTTGGGCCATGTTGGCCAGGACCCGGAAACGGTTCATGCCGTAGTCACGGTTGAGCAACTTGATCAGCGCATAGGCGTCGGTGATCGAAGTCGGTTCGTCGCAGACCACCAGCAACACTTCCTGGGCCGCGCGGACAAAACTGACTACCGAGTCACCAATACCCGCAGCAGTATCGATCACCAGCACATCGAGGTTGTCGCCGATGTCGCTGAAGGCCTGGATCAGGCCGGCGTGCTGGGCGGGACTCAGGTGCACCATGCTCTGGGTGCCGGAGGCGGCCGGGACGATACGGATACCGCCAGGACCCTGGAGCAGCACATCGCGCAACTCACAGCGCCCTTCGATGACATCCGCCAGGGTGCGTTTGGGTGTCAGGCCCAACAGGACATCGACGTTGGCCAGTCCCAAGTCGGCATCCAGCAGCAAGACCCGCCGGCCGAGCTCAGCCAGAGCCAGGGACAAGTTCACTGACACATTAGTCTTGCCGACGCCACCCTTGCCGCCGGTCACCGCAATCACCTGTACGGGATGCATGCTGCCCATGTTCTTTCTTTACCTTGTCTTACTTAGACGGGGCCACATAACTGGCTGCGCGTTCACCGTTGGAACAATGCATGGCAGACCATCGATGTAGATACACTGCAATCTATTCATGTCTAACTCAGCCGACCCGCTTGGTCGGGCTGTGATAGAGATCAGCGAACATGTCGGCCATGGCTTCTTCGCTGGGTTCTTCCTGCATCTGCACGCTCACGGCGCGGCTCACCAGTTGATGCCGGCGAGGCAGGTGCAAATCGTCAGGAATCCGCGGGCCATCGGTCAGATAGGCAACCGGCAATTCATGACTGATGGCCAGGCTCAAGACCTCGCCAAGACTGGCTGTTTCATCCAGTTTAGTCAGGATGCAGCCGGCCAGACCGCAGCGCTTGTAGCTGTGGTAGGCGGCGGTCAGCACCTGCTTCTGGCTGGTGGTCGCCAGCACCAGATAGTTCTTCGCGCGGATCCCGCGACCGGCCAGGCTCTCCAACTGCATGCGCAATGCCGGGTCGCTGGCCTGCAGGCCGGCGGTGTCGATCAACACCACGCGCTTGCGCAGCAGCGGATCCAGGGCCTGGGCCAGGGACTGGCCAGGATCGACATGGGTCACCGAGACATTGAGGATGCGCCCCAGGGTCTTGAGCTGCTCCTGGGCACCGATACGGAAGCTGTCCATGCTGACCAGAGCAATGTTCTGTGCGCCGTACTTGAGTACATAGCGCGCGGCCAGCTTGGCCAGGGTGGTGGTCTTGCCCATGCCGGCGGGGCCGACCATGGCAATCACGCCCCCTTCTTCCAGAGGCTCGACTTCCGGCGTGAGGATCATCCGCGCCAGGTGCGCCAGCAGCATGCGCCAGGCCTGGCGCGGCTCATCGATATCGGTGATCAGTGCCAGCAGATCACGGGCCAGCGGACCGGACAGGCCGATGCGCTGCAGACGGCGCCAGAGGTTGGCCTGCTCCGGACGACTCCCCTGCAATTGGCTCCAGGCCAGGGAACCGAGCTGCACTTCCAGCAGCTCGCGCAGGCCGTTGAGCTCGAAACGCATCGAGTCCAGCGCACGGGAATCAGCAGCCGGTGCGGCTGGCGCCGGGGCCGGGCGCGGACGCTCGGTCAGGGTCGGCTCGATCAGTGGTTCGGCAGCGGTCAGCGGCAGGCCGGCGAACAGCTGGCGATTGGTGATCGAGGCATTGTCGCCCTCGCCCCGCAGGCTCAGTTCGGCCTGAGCGGTGACGATCCGCGACTGAGTCTTGCGCAACTCGTCCTCAAGCTCCATGTTCGGAACCCGCGGCGACAGGGCCGACAACTTGTAATCCAGCGCAGCCGTCAGCTCGACCCCGCCGGCAATCCGCCGGTTGCCGATGATGGCAGCTTCAGCGCCCAACTCATCACGAACCAGTTTCATGGCCTGACGCATATCGGCGGCGAAAAAACGCTTAACTTGCATAACCCACTACCTCAGCCGTTGGGCCCTACTGTCGCAACGATGGTCACTTGCTTGTTGTCAGGAATTTCCTGGTACGCCAGCACATGCAAACCTGGAACGGCGAGACGCCCGAACCGCGAAAGCATGGCGCGGACCGGACCCGCTACCAACAGAATCACCGGTTGACCTTGCATCTCTTGACGCTGCGCCGCTTCGATCAGCGAACGTTGCAGCTTCTCAGCCATGCTTGGCTCCAGCAGAACGCCTTCTTCCTGGCCTTGTCCTGCCTTCTGCAAACTGCTGAGCAAAATTTGTTCCAACCTTGGCTCCAAGGTGATCACAGGCAGCTCAGACTCAGTGCCTACAATGCTTTGGACGATTGCACGGGACAGTCCGACGCGAACCGCCGCGACCAAAGCGGCAGTATCTTGACTCTTGGCGGCATTGTTGGCGATGGCCTCGGCGATGCTGCGGATGTCGCGCACCGGCACCTGTTCGGCCAGCAGCGCCTGCAGCACCTTGAGCAGTTGCGACAGCGACAGCACCCCCGGCACCAACTCCTCCGCCAGCTTTGGCGAACTCTTGGCCAGCAGTTGCATCAATTGCTGCACTTCCTCGTGGCCGATCAGCTCGCTGGAGTGCTTGTAGAGAATCTGGTTCAAGTGGGTGGCGACCACGGTACTGGCGTCCACCACGGTGTAGCCCAGGGACTGCGCCTGGGGCCGCTGGCTGATCTCGATCCACACCGCCTCCAGGCCGAACGCCGGGTCCCGGGCCGAGATACCGTTGAGCGTGCCGTAGACCTGCCCCGGATTGATCGCCAGCTCGCGATCCGGGTAGATCTCGGCCTCGGCCAGGATCACCCCCATCAGCGTCAGGCGATAGGCGCTGGGCGCCAGGTCCAGGTTGTCGCGGATATGCACGGTGGGCATGAGGAAACCCAGGTCCTGGGAGAGCTTCTTGCGCACCCCCTTGATCCGCGCCAGCAACTGCCCACCCTGGTTGCGGTCCACCAGGGGAATCAGGCGATACCCCACTTCCAGGCCGATCATGTCGATCGGAGTGACGTCGTCCCAGCCCAGCTCCTTGGTTTCCATGGCGCGGGCCGGAGACGGCAGCAGGTCCTGCTGACGCTGGATCTCTTCCTGCGCCTTGACCTTGACCAGATTCTGCTTCCGCCAGACCAGGTACGCTGCGCCGCCGGCCACTGCCGCCAGGCTGAGGAAGGAGAAGTGCGGCATGCCCGGCACCAGCCCCATCACCGCCATCAGGCCCGCAGCCACCGCCAGCGCCTTGGGCGAGGCGAACATCTGCCGGTTGATCTGCTTGCCCATCTCTTCGGAGCCCGAAGCTCGGGTGACCATGATGGCCGCCGCGGTGGACAGCAACAGCGATGGCAACTGCGCCACCAAACCGTCACCAATGGTCAGCAAGGCGTAGACCTTGCCGGCGTCGGCAAAGGTCATGTTGTGCTGGAAGATACCGACCGCCATGCCGCCGATCAGGTTGATGAAGAGGATCAGCAGACCGGCGATGGCGTCACCGCGGACGAACTTGCTGGCACCGTCCATGGAACCGTAGAACTCGGCCTCCTGGGCCACTTCCAGACGGCGCAGCTTGGCCTGGTTCTGGTCGATCAGCCCGGCGTTGAGGTCGGCGTCGATGGCCATCTGCTTACCGGGCATGGCATCCAGGGTGAAGCGCGCGCTCACCTCGGAGATCCGCCCGGCGCCCTTGGTCACGACCACGAAGTTGATGATCATGAGGATCGCGAACACCACGATACCGACCACGTAGTTGCCGCCGATCACCACCTCACCGAAGGCCTGGATCACCTTGCCCGCAGCTGCGTGGCCCTCTTGGCCGTGGAGCATCACCACCCGGGTCGAGGCGACGTTGAGCGCCAGTCGCAACAGGGTGGCCACCAGCAGGATGGTCGGGAATACCGCGAAATCCAGCGGCCGCAGGGCGTACACGCAGACCAGCAGGACCACGATCGACAGGGCGATGTTGAAGGTGAAGAACACGTCCAGCAGGAACGCCGGCACCGGCAGCATCATCATGGCCAGCATGACCAACAGCAGCACCGGTACACCCAGGTTGCCTCGACCGAGGTCAGCCAGGTTACTGCGAGCCGTGCTGATTAACTGAGAGCGATCCACCGATTTACCCCGTTCCGTAAAGCAAACTTTTGACGCCTGAAGCGGCACGGGGCTGCTACTGCAAGAAGCCTTCCAACTTTGCCGAGGCGGCGCAAACGTGCGCCAAACCTGAAGCAATCCGGGTATCGACGGACAGGATCGCGGGTCTGCTCTTAACCGCCAGATGGGACGGCGCAAGGCCAGCCAAAGGAGCCAGGGTTACGAAGTCAAATAATGGCAATTAGCCATTTTTCTGACAAAGACAAGACCTGGTCGCCGACCAGGCCGGACCTGAATGCCTGTGACTAGAGCGGCTCGACGGGACCACCGGGGGATTGCTTGCCGGACGTGTCACGCCGCAAGTCCGGCGGAATCGGCAGGTCCTTGAGCGGATCGGGGCGCTTGCCCTTGCCCGCGCGATGCTGGCGGATCTGATAGACGTAGGCCAGGACCTGAGCCACCGCCAAATACAGGCCCGCAGGAATCTCTTCCTCAAGCTCGGTGGAGTAGTAGATCGAACGCGCCAGGGCCGGGGATTCCAGCAGCATCACTTCATGGGCCACGGCAATCTCGCGGATCTTCAAGGCCAGGAAATCACTGCCCTTGGCCAGCAGCACCGGCGCCCCGCCCTTCTCGGCGTCGTACTTGAGAGCCACGGCGTAGTGGGTCGGGTTGGTGATGACCACGTCGGCCTCGGGAATCGCCGCCATCATCCGTCGCTGGGACATCTCGCGCTGAGTCTGGCGAATCCGCTGCTTGACCTCGGGCCGCCCCTCCTGGTCCTTGTGCTCGTCACGCACTTCCTGCTTGGTCATCAACAGCTTCTTGTGGGCCTGATAGATCTGCACCGGCACATCCACCGCCGCGATCAGGATCAGCCCGCACGCCATCCACAAGGTGCTCCAGCCCACCACCTGGACGCTGTGGATGATCGCCAGCTCAAGGGGTTCGTGGGCGATCCGCAGCAGGTCGTCAATGTCCGACGACAACACCGAAAGCGCCACGAACAGCACCAGGCCGAACTTGGCCAGGGCCTTGAGCAGCTCGATCACCGCCGAGAAAGAAAACATCCGCTTGAGACCAGCGGCCGGGTTCATCCGACTGAACTTGGGCGCCAGGCTCTTGCCCGCGAACAGCCAGCCCCCTAGGGAAATCGGGCCGATGATGGCCGCCAGCAACAAGGTCAACAGCACCGGCTGCACCGCCAGGATGGCGATCTTGCCCGAGTGCAGCAGGTACTGCCCCATGGATCCCGGGCTCAGCAGCACCTCCCGGGGCAAGGAGAAATTCAGACGCATGATTTCCAGCAGGTCCAGGGCCAGGCCACCGCCATACACCAGCAGGCCGCCCGCCCCCGCCAACATGATCGCCAGGGTATTGAGCTCCTTGGAACGGGCGATCTCGCCCTTTTCCCGGGAGTCCTTCTTGCGCTTCTCCGTGGGGTCTTCTGTCTTGTCCTGACCGCTCTCGCTTTCCGCCATGGCTCAGCGCGCCTTTGCCAGTTCGCGTAAGAACTGCAGGGCCTCGGAGGCCAGCGGTTGATACTGGTTGAGAATGTCGGCCAGGCTGATCCAGACAATGGCCATGCCCAGCACCAGGGTCAGCGGGAAGCCGATGGAGAAGATGTTCAACTGCGGCGCCGCCCGGGTCATCACGCCAAAGGCGATGTTGACCACCAGCAAGGCGGTGATCGCCGGCAGCACCAGCAGCAGCGCCGCCCCCAGCACCCAGCCCAGCTTGCCCGCCAGCTCCCAGTAGTGATTGACCATCAGGCCACCGCCAACAGGCAGCGTGGTAAAGCTCTCGGTGAGCACCTCGAACACCACCAGATGGCCGTTCATGGCCAGGAACAGCAGGCTGACCAGCATGGTGAAGAACTGCCCGATCACCGCCACCGACACGCCGTTGGTGGGGTCGACCATGGAGGCGAAGCCCATGCCCATCTGGATCGCCACGATCTGCCCGGCAATCACGAAGGACTGGAAGAACAACTGCAGCGAGAAGCCGAGCACCGCGCCGATCAGGATCTGCTCGGCAATCAGCAGCAGGCCGCTGAGGTCCAGGGCATGCACCTCGGGCATGGGCGGCAGGCCCGGGGCGATGACCACGGTAATCGCCAGGGCGAAGTACAGACGCACCCGGCGCGGCACCAGGGTGGTACCGAAGATCGGCATCACCATCAGCAAGGAAGTGACCCGGAACAGCGGCAGCATGAAGCTCGCCACCCAGGTACTGATCTGGGTGTCGGTCAACGCCAGCAGGGACATCGGCTCAGCCGATCAGCTGAGGAATACTGCCGTACAACTGACGGATGTATTCCATGAAGGTTTGCACCAGCCAGGGGCCGGCGACGATCAGGGTCACCAGCATCACCAGCAGGCGCGGCAGAAAGCTCAGGGTCTGCTCGTTGATCTGGGTGGCCGCCTGGAACATGGCCACCATCAAGCCCACCAGCAGGCTGGGCACCACCAGCACCGCCACCATCATGGTGGTCAGCCAGAGCGCTTCGCGAAACAGGTCTACCGCGACTTCAGGAGTCATTGTCGAATACCCGCCAACAAGGTTTTAGACACCACCGAAACTGCCCGCCAAGGTGCCGATGATCAGGGCCCAGCCATCCACCAGGACAAACAGCATGATCTTGAACGGCAGGGAAATGATCAGCGGCGAGAGCATCATCATGCCCATCGCCATCAGCACACTGGCCACCACCAGGTCGATGATCAGGAACGGGATGAAGATCATGAAGCCGATCTGGAACGCGGTCTTGAGCTCGGAGGTGACGAAGGCCGGCACCAGGATGGTCAGCGGCGCCTGGTCGGGACTGGCGATGTCGGTGCGCTTGGACAGGCGCATGAACAGCTCCAGATCGCTGCTGCGGGTCTGCGCCAGCATGAAGTCCTTGATCGGCACCTGCGCCTTGGCCACCGCATCCTGGGCCGTGAGCTTTTCCGCCAGGTACGGCTGCAAGGCGTCCTGGTTCACCCGATCGAATACCGGCGCCATGATGAACATCGTCAGAAACAGCGCCATGCCGGTGAGGATCTGGTTCGACGGGGTCTGCTGCAGGCCCAGGGCCTGACGCAGGATCGAGAAGACGATGATGATCCGGGTGAAGCTGGTCATCAGCATGACGAACGCCGGGATGAAGCTCAGCGCGGTCATGATCAGCAGGATCTGCAGGCTGACCGAGTACTCCTGCTGGCCGCTGGCGTTGGTGCCAAGGGTGATCGCCGGGATCGACAACGGGTCGGCGGCCAGCGCCAGTGGCGCCGCCAACATCAGTGCCAACGTCAAGATGATGCGCAACGGCATTACTTCTTATCCTTCTGATCCTTGCCCAACAGCTCCATCAGGCGCTGGGCGAACTCGGGCGTCGCCTGCTCGGCAGTGGGCACCTGCACCGGCTCTTTGAGTACATGCAACGGCGTGATGGTGCCCGGGGTCAGGCCCAGCAGAATCTGCTCATTGCCGACCTGCACCAGCACCAGGCGATCCCGCGGCCCCAGGGCCCGGGAACCGATCAGCTCGATCACCTGGCCCTTGCCCGCAGGACCGGCCTGCTGCACCCGGCGCAACAGCCAGGCGAGGAAGAAGATCAGCCCGATCACCAGCAGCAGGCCCAGCACCAGCTGGGTCAACTGGCCACTGACGCTGCCCGTTGCCGGCGCGGCCGCAGCCACCGCAGCGGTGGCCGCCGGCTCTGCGGCCAGGGCGCTCAGGGGCAGCGCGAGCGCAATGCCAAGCAGCTTGTTCACTTAGCGCAGCTTCTTGATGCGTTCGCTGGGGCTGATCACGTCGGTCAGGCGAATGCCGAACTTTTCGTTGACCACCACCACCTCGCCGTGAGCGATCAGGGTGCCGTTGACCAGCACGTCCAGCGGCTCGCCGGCCAGGCGGTCAAGCTCGATCACCGACCCCTGGTTGAGCTGCAACAGGTTGCGGATGTTGATGTCGGTGCTGCCCACTTCCATGGAGATCGACACCGGAATGTCGAGAATCACATCCAGGTTGGGACCATCCAGGGTGACCGGCTCGTGGCTCTTGGGCACGCTGCCGAACTCTTCCATCTGCAAACGCCCGGAACTTGACGCAGCCCCCGCGTCCGCCGCCAGCAGAGCGTCGATATCCGCTTGACCGGCATCACCGGTTTCTTCCAGCGCAGCAGCCCATTCGTCGGCCAGAGCCTGGTCGTCCTGGGAGTTAATTTCGTCAGCCATCATGGGTCCTCGACGGGCAAAAATTCATTGAACAGCAAACAGGTTGGTGCGCCGCTCAACGGCGCTCGATCGGCTCGATCACTTGCAGCGCCAGATTGCCCTTGTGGGAACCCAGCTTGACCTTGAACGACGGCACGCCGTTGGCGCGCATGATCATGTCTTCCGGCAGCTCCACCGGGATCACATCGCCCGGCTGCATGTGCAGGATGTCGCGCAGGCGCAGCTGACGCCGGGCCACGGTGGCGCTCAGCGGCACGGCCACATCCAGCACGTCCTCGCGCAGGGCCTTGCTCCAGCGCTCGTCCTGGTCGTCCAGGTCGGACTGGAAGCCGGCGTCGAGCATTTCCCGGATCGGCTCGATCATCGAGTACGGCATGGTCACGTGCAGGTCGCCGCCACCGCCATCGAGTTCGATATGAAAGGTCGACACCACAATGGCTTCGCTGGGGCCGACGATGTTGGCCATGGCCGGGTTCACTTCGGAGTTTATGTACTCGAAGTTGACCGGCATGATCGCCTGCCAGGCTTCCTTGAGGTCGATGAAGGCCTGTTCCAGCACCATGCGCACCACCCGCAGCTCGGTAGGGGTGAACTCACGCCCTTCGATCTTGGCGTGGCGGCCATCGCCGCCGAAGAAGTTGTCCACCAGCTTGAACACCAGCTTGGCGTCAAGAATGAACAACGCCGTGCCGCGCAGCGGCTTGATCTTCACCAGGTTGAGGCTGGTGGGCACGTACAGCGAGTGCACGTACTCACCGAACTTCATGACCTGCACGCCACCTACCGCCACATCGGCGGAACGCCGCAGCATGTTGAACATGCTGATACGGGTGTAGCGGGCGAAACGCTCGTTGATCATTTCCAGGGTCGGCATGCGTCCGCGGACGATGCGATCCTGGCTGGTCAGGTCGTAGCTTTTGACACTGCCGGGTTCGGCAGCATGTTCGGTCTGTACCAGACCGTCGTCGACACCATGCAACAGCGCGTCGATCTCATCCTGGGACAGCAGGTCCTGCACGGCCATGTCGTGTTCCTACTGCAGTACGAAGTTAGTAAAGAGCAACTGTTCGACCACCACTTTGCCCACCTCTTTCTGCGCCACTTCCTGGACGCTGGCCGTGGCTTTCTGGCGGAGCATTTCCTGGCCGACCGGAGTCGCCAGGGTGTCGAAATTCTGTCCGGAGAACAGCATCACCAGGTTGTTGCGGATCACCGGCATGTGCACTTTCAGCGCGTCCAGATCAGCCTGGTTGCGCGCCAGCAGGGTAATGCTCACCTGCATGTAGCGCTGCCGGCCATTCTGCGTGTAGTTGGCGACAAAGGCCGGGGCCATGGGCTCGTAGATCGCCGCCGGCTTGACGTTGCTGGCGGTTTCCGCAACCGGTGCGGGCTTGCTCTGAGCACTGTGCATGAAGTACCAGGTGGCGCCGACCGACAGGCCGATGGCCAGCAACAACGCCAGGACAATCAAGAGGATAAGCTTGAGTTTGCTTTTCCCTGCGGTGGGTTTCTCTGCTGCTTCGCTCTTCGCCATGCCAATAATCCGTCACTATTCGGGGGTTCACAGTCGCACGGCAAGGCAAGAGCAAGTGTTATGCCAGATTTGTCAGAAAGCCGGGGATGAACGGCCAAGGGCAAGGCTGCGAGGGGAAACCTGCGGCGGCAGCCACACCGCAGGGATCGGCGTGGGGACCGGGAACCGGCCCCCGACAAGGGTCAAGCGTAGTAGTCGACGGCGCTGCTACCAATCACTGTCTGTACCGGAGCCTGCACTTCTGCCACGGCAGGCGACAACTCATCATCACCAGCGTCCAGGCGCCCACCGCTGGTGCTGGAACCGCTGCGACGATTCTGCTCCTGTTGCGCCTGTTCCTGCCCCTGCCAGCCACGGGACTGATCGGACACGTTGACGTCCACCTGCCCCAGGCCCTGCTGGTTGAACATGTCGCGCATGCGGTGCATCTGCCCTTCCAGGGCTTCGCGGACGCCAGCATGGGCGCTCATGAAGGTGACCTGGGTCTGCTGGTCCGGAATCATGTGCACGCGAATATCCAGGCGCCCCAGTTCCGCAGGCTGCAACTGGATGTCCGCCGACTTGAGATTGGTACTGGACAGGTACATCACCCGGTTGACCACTTCATCGGTCCAGCCGCTCTGGTGCATGGCCAGGGGCTGGTTGACCGGCACCGCGTTGGCGGTCTTGGGCGTTGCCGCCTGCATCAGGGCCGCCAGGCGATTGGCGAAATCATCCACCCGGGTATCGCTGGACGCGCCCTTGAGGTCTTTCAGGCCATCGGCAATCAGACCGGTGAAGGCTTTTTCGCCACCTTGTTCGGTACTGCCCTTGCCGGCCTGCTGCTCCAGCATGCCGACCATGGCATTGGCGAAGTTCTGCACCGACGTCAACTGGCCCTCGGCATTGGCGCTTGCAGGGGCGGCCTTGGGCTGCGCCTGACTGGAAGCCGAGACGTGACCGCCCTGCTCCATGGCCAGACGCACGGCCGGCATGGCATCCAAAGGATCGGCTTCGGGATCGAACACCGCCTCGGGCGGCTCGGCCGCAGGGGGCACCGCCGGCACTGCCGCGGCCACCACTGGCGGCACCACCACGGGTACTTCCACCTGAGGTTGCGGCGCCACCACCGGCGGCGGCACTTCCGCGACCTGAGGTTGCGGCTGGATGGCCGGCAACAGGCTAGGGTCCAGCGGCACCGGATTGACCGGGGCATCAGCCTGGGTGTTGTCGACCGGCTGGCTATCAGCCGACTTGCTGTCGGCCGGCTTACTGGCGTCACTGGCGGCGCTGGCCGGTTTGCTGTCGCTGCTCGTCGCTTTGTCGGCAGGCAAGGATTTGCCGCTATCGGCAACCACGGGCTGCGACGCGGCAGACTGATCGCTGGCGACATCTTTCTTTGGACTATTGTCGGCACCCTTGTCGCGCACCGGCTTGGGCGAGTTGTCGGCAAAGGTCAGCGACTTGTTCTGCGGCTTGCTCTGGGCCTCTTTGGCATAGAGCTGGGCGAAGCTGGGCGCCTTGTCACCAGGCTCGGCAACGCTTGCCAGGGGGCTGGCAGGAGTCGCTTGAGTCTTGGACTTAGCGCTGGCCTGAGCGGCGGCCTGAAGAAGCGTATTGGGGGTAACAGCCATGGGACAGTCTCCGCTGCACGGGGATCATAGGTACAGTCACGAGACTTGATTGCAAGGGTCGAGCCAGTTTCGTCAACCCGCTGAAAAAATATTGCTCAACAGTGAAAGCGTTGCAGTTCCTGCTCGCACAGGCGCCGGACAATGGCGAACTCGCCGTCGATCTCTCCCACCAGGCGGGCGATGCCATCGGTGGCGGACTGCCCGGCCCGCAACTCCAGCTCATGGCAGAGTTCCGCCAGGCGGATGGCACCCATGTTGCTACTGCTGCCCTTGAGGCTGTGAGCGGTGGCCACCAATTGCAAAGCGTCCTCGGATTTGTGCAGCAGCCGCACCCGCTCCTCGGAATCGCAGACGAAAGTGTCCAGCAGGACGGGGTATTCATCCTCCATCACTTCCTGCAATGCATTGAGCACCGTGTGGTCCAGATGTATCTCAGCCACTTGTTCACTCCTTGATCAAGAACCCGCGGGATTATGCCAGAGCGTCCCAGGAAAACTCCACGCAGACACTGCGCCCATCGTCCGACCACTGCGCCTGACGGCTCATCTGTCGGATCAGGCTGACGCCACGCCCCGAAAACCGTCCGGCATCGTTGGGACGGGCCATAACGGCCGCCACATCAAACCCATCACCACTGTCTTCGACCCGAACCACCAAGCGCCCTCCGGTTTCCAGAGGCTGCACCTGCAGGTGCACCCGGACAAAACCTTCCTGCAACTGCTCCAGCCTCAACGCGCGCTCGCGGTAGTAGCGGGTAAACCCCTCGGCATCGCGCTTGAGCCGGGAATCGAGCTTGAGCACGCCATGCTCCAGAGCATTGGAATAAAGCTCGGCCAGAACACTGTAGAGCACCCCGCTCTGGGAGCGCAGGCCGTGCACTTCAAGCAACAGTTGCAGCAGGTATGGCAGCGGATTGAAGCGCTTGAGAGTGGCCGCGCGAAACTCGAAACTCACCGACCAGTCCAGTGGACAGGACTGACCGCTGTCGGAGTACACCGGGGCCGGCGGCGCCAACCTGGGGAACTCCGGCAACCCGACCTCGACCATGCTCACATCGTCCCGGGCACTGCCACCAAAGCGCTCCAGGGCCTGCTGGACCTCCTCGAACAGCCGCTCCGGCTGGCGGTTGGCGGCAAACACCCGATACAGCCGCTCCACGCCAAACAGCTCCTCGTCGGCATTGCAGGTGTCGATCACCCCGTCGGACAACAGGAACACCCGATCCCCGGGCATCATGGAGAACACCTCGGTACGATCCTCGAACGCCTCGGCGCTCAATATTCCAAGGGGCAGATGCCGTGCCACCAGGGGCGTGCGCGCGTCACTGGCATGACGATACAGGTAGCCCTCGGGCATGCCGCCGTTCCACACCTCCACCGACCGTCGCTGGTAGCTCAGGCACAACAGGGTCGCGCAACAGAACATGTCCACCGGCAGGATGCGCTTGAGCTTGGCGTTCATCTCCCGCAGGGTTTCCGGCAAACCGTAGCCCTTGGCGGTCATGCCATAGAACACCTCAGCCAGGGGCATCGCCCCCACGGCCGCAGGCAAACCGTGCCCGGTGAAGTCCCCCAGCAGCACATGCATGTCCCCCGCCGGGGTATAGGCCGCCAGCAACAGATCGCCGTTGAACAGCGCATAAGGCGATTGCAGATAGCGGATATTCGGCGCGTCCAGGCAGCCGGAATGGGCCACCTTGTCGAACACGGCCTTGGCCACGCGCTGCTCGTTGAGCAGGTAATCGTGGTGGCGGGTGATCTGGTCGCGCTGCGCCAGCACGGTTTCCTGCAGGCGGCGCAGCCGGTCCATGGCATTGATCTTGGCGCCAAGGATCACCGGGTTGTAGGGCTTGGCCAGAAAGTCGTCGCCGCCCGCTTCCAGACAACGGGCAAGCGCCTCGCTCTCGCTGAGGGAGGTCAGAAAGATGATCGGCACCAGCGTCTCGCCCGCCAGGGCCTTGATCCGCCGCGCGGCCTCGAAGCCGTCCATCACCGGCATCAGCGCATCCATCAAGACGATTTGTGGTCGCTGCTGCTCGAACAACGCCAGGGCCTCGGCGCCATTGCTGGCCGCCAGCACCTGATGCCCCTGGCGCCGGATAATGCTGGACAGCAGCAGACGATCCGCCGCGCCATCTTCGGCAATCAGCACACACAGGGGCTCGGCCATGGAGCGCGGCCCGCTTAACTGATGTCGAAAAGCTTGTCGAAATTGGAAATGGCGAGAATCTTGCGCACATCCGAGTTGCTGTTGATCACCCGGACATCGGCGTTGTCGCCGCCGGCATGGTCACGCAACAGGAGCAGCATGCCCAGGGCAGAGCTGTCGAGGTAGGTGGCCTCCTTGAGGTCCACCACGATGGACTCCGGCGTCCGGTTGAGCCGCTCGTAGGATTCGCGAAACTCCTGATGACGCCCGAAATCAAAGCGCCCGCGAATGGAAATCGTGAGTTTCTGACCGTCCGGGGATATTTCTGTAACGACCGACATGTGACTGCTTCCTTGTCATTGACGACGTCTAAAAGGTGTAGCACCCAGCTGGCAGTCGAACAACCTGCAGACCGAAAATGAGCGCTATCAGTAAGGATTCTGACGGGGCAGCCGCTGGGAAAGTTCATCCAGCAGCTTCTGCTCGCGCTTGTCCTCAAGCGCCCGAGCCTCGTCGATGTAGCGCTGCACCAGCTTGCGCAGCCCCTCTACCCGGGCATAGGCCTGCTGCCAGGCCTCCCGCGCGCGATCGAGGTTGTTCTGATGCCAGGCCAGGCTCTGCCGTTGCTGGGCCACCGCCGTGTCCAACTGACTGAGAAAGTACTGGTAGTTCATCAGCCAGTGACCGCTGACGCCCAGCTTGCCGCGCTCGACCCACTGCTCCTGGTAATCGCCGCGAAAGCGCTCCAGATCCCCCAGCTTGCTCTCGGCCACGCGCACCTGCCCATGGAAGTACTCCAGGCGCTGGGCAGCGGTACGCTCGGCGCTTTCAGCCATGTCCACCACTGGCGCCAGGCGCGCCGCACGGCTATCGGCCATGGCCGGTTAACCGCCCGTCGCCGGAGCGAAAAGCATCTCCAGGTGGGTTTGGCTGTGGCCCAGGCTGACGTTGTCGTTCAGCCCCTGGCGCAGGTAGGCAACCATGGCCGGCTGCAGGGAAATCGCGGTATCGGTGTCGCGATCACCACCGGCCACATAAGCGCCGACGCTGATCAGATCCCGCGCCTGCTGATAACGCGACCACAACTGCTTGAAGTACTGGGCGCGCGCCATGTTGTCAGGGCTGATCACCGCCGGCATGACCCGGCTGATGGAGGCTTCGATGTCGATGGCGGGGTAATGCCCCTCCTCCGCCAGGCGCCGGGACAGCACGATATGCCCGTCGAGCACGCCTCGGGCCGAGTCGGCGATAGGGTCCTGCTGGTCATCGCCCTCGGACAGCACGGTATAGAAGGCCGTGATCGAACCCCCGCCGGCCTCGGCATTACCGGCCCGCTCCACCAGCTTGGGCAGCTTGGCGAACACCGAAGGCGGATAACCCTTGGTAGCGGGCGGCTCACCAATGGCCAGGGCGATTTCCCGCTGGGCCTGGGCGAAACGGGTCAGGGAGTCCATCAGCAGCAGGACGTTCTTGCCCTTGTCGCGAAAATATTCGGCGATCCGCGTGCAGTACATCGCCGCCCGCAAACGCATCAACGGCGCGTCGTCCGCTGGCGAAGCCACCACCACCGAACGCTTGAGGCCTTCTTCGCCGAGAATGTGCTCGATGAACTCCTTGACCTCACGCCCCCGCTCACCGATCAGCCCGACCACGATGATGTCGGCCTCGGTGAAGCGAGTCATCATGCCCAGCAGCACACTCTTGCCCACGCCGGTACCGGCGAACAGGCCAAGACGCTGGCCGCGGCCCACCGTCAATAAACCGTTGATGCTGCGGATCCCCACATCCAGCGGCTGACTGATGGGGTCGCGCTTGAGGGGGTTGATGGTCGGACCATCCATCGGCACCCAGTCTTCGGCGCGCATGGAGCCCTTGCCGTCCAGCGCCCGACCGGCACCATCCAGCACGCGCCCGAGCATGCTCATGCCCATGGGCAGGCGCCCGGTGTCGGCCTGCGGGACCACGCGGGCACCCGGGGCAATCCCGGCCACGCTGCCCACCGGCATCAGGAACACCTTGCCCCCGGAGAACCCCATGACTTCGGCCTCGACCTGGACCGGGTGATAGCTGTCATCGTTGATCACCAGGCAACGAGTGCCCATGGCCGCACGCAACCCTTCCGCCTCCAGGGTCAGGCCGACCATGCGCAGCAGGCGCCCTTCCAGGATGGGCTGCCCCGGCAGTTTGACGGCGCCGGCGTAGCCCCCCAGACGCTTGCCGAAACTGGTGCGTTCAAGGCGCATCAGCAGTTTCCGCAGGCTCGGGGTGCTCGGTGAGCAAAGATTGCTCGGCATCGATATCCGGCAACGATGGCGTCCGTGGACCAAGATCCAGGCTCAGGTCCGCGGCCGCCGGGTGCAGCGATTGCTCGTGCATCTGATCGAACAACTGATCCATGGCCTGGGTGATGCGGGTTTCGACGCTGGCATCGATGCGGCTGTGCTCGGTTTCGACCCGACAGCCGCCAGGCAGCAGCGCTTCGTCCTCGACGATGCGCCAGCTTTCCTCGTGCCGCTCGCGCAGGCTCTTGACCTGCTCGAAGTCCTGGGGATTGACGTAGAGACGCACATTGCCAACACCCAGGGGCAGCAGCTTGAGAGCTTCGCGCATGACGTGCTCGATCTGGCTGGAATCCATCGCCAGTTCACGCTGAATCACCTCACGGGTAACGTGCTTGACCAGCTCCACCAGGGTTTTCTCGATCTGCGTGTCCTGTTCGGCAATCGGCTCGAACAGGTTGACCATCAGTTGCTCGAGGGCCTGCAGCTTGGCGTTCAAAGCCACCTCAGCCTCCTGCCGGACCTTGAGCGTCGTGCTGTGGAAGCCTTCCTTCTCGCCGGTGGCGAAACCTTCGTTATAGGCTTCCTGACGAATGCTCTCGAGCTCTTCGAGGGTCAGCGGCTGGACTTCATCCAGCGGCACCTCCTCGATCTCTTCCGGAATCTCTTCAGGCTCCGGTTCGGGCTCGGGCGGCTCGGGGTCGAAACTGGGCAGCGCCCAGACGTCAAAACCCTCGACGTCCCGGGCACGAATCAGTTCGCTGTGGGACTCATCACTGCTGGACGACATAAAGCGACCTTAGATCATTTCTTCGCCGCCCTTCCCGCCGAGAACGATCTCTCCGGCTTCGGCCATACGGCGGGCAATGGTGAGGATTTCCTTCTGCGCCGTTTCCACGTCGCTGACGCGAACCGGCCCCTTGGCTTCCAGATCGTCGCGCAGCAGCTCCGCCGCACGCTTGGACATGTTCTTGAAGATCTTTTCCTTGACCCCTTCGTCCGACCCCTTGAGGGCCAGTACCAGCACGTCGGAGGACACTTCGCGCAACAGCGCCTGAATGCCACGGTCGTCGACATCGGCCAAGTTGTTGAACACGAACATCAGGTCTTCGATCTGACCGGACAGGTCTTCGTCGACTTCGCGGATCGAATCCATCAACTGGCCTTCGATCGAGCTGTCGAGGAAGTTCATGATGTCGGCCGCACGCTTGATACCACCCAAGGTGGTACGAGAAGCGTTGGAGTTGCCGGAGAACTGCTTCTCGAGAATCTGGTTTAGCTCTTTGAGCGCCGCCGGCTGCACGGTATTGAGCGAGGAAACCCGCAAAATGATGTCCAGACGCGCCTTGTGGTCGAAGTTGCCCAGCACTTCGCCGGCCTGATCCGGATCCAGATAGGCCACGACGATCGCCTGGATCTGCGGGTGCTCGTAGCGGATCACGTCAGCCACGGCCCGGGGTTCCATCCACTTCAGGCTGTCCAGGCCGCTGGTGTTGCCACCCAGCAGGATGCGGTCGATCAGGCCGTTGGCCTTGTCTTCGCCCAGGGCCTGGGTGAGCATTTTGCGCACATAGTCATCGGAACCCACGCCGAGGCTGGTCTGATCGCCGACGATGTCGACGAACTCGCTCATCACCTGCTCGACCTGCTCGCGGTGCACGTTGCCCATTTGCGCCATGGCCACGCCCACACGCTGGACCTCTTTGGGCCCCATGTGGCGCAGCACTTGCGCGGCATCGGTGGAACCCAGGGACAGCAGCAGAATCGCGGCTTTGTCGACCCGGGTCAGTTTGGCGGTAGCGGCTCGGTTATCACTCATCTGCGTTAATCCACTCTTTCACGACCTGAGCCACACGACCCGGGTCTTCAGCCACCAGACTCTTGATTGCGTTCAACTGAGCGTCATAACCCTCGCTCGGGCTCGGCAACAGAATGCTTTGCGGGCCACCGAGGCTGACGCGATCGTTGGCCAGCTCGCCATCCAGGCCGCCCATGCCGCCCAGCTCGACGTCGCTGCCCAGCCCTGCCAGTTCCTTGTTCTTGCCGCCGCCAGTGATGTTGTTGAGCACCGGACGCAGCACGCCGAACACCAGCACCAGGATGAACAGCACGCCCAGGACCTGCTTGACGATGTCCCAGAACCAGGGCTGCGAATAGAACGGAATATCGGCGACCACCTCTCCACGCTCGGCGGAGAACGGCACGTTGATCACACTGACGCTGTCGCCACGGCTGGCGTCGAAACCTACCGCGTCCTGCACCAGTCGGGTGAAACGCGCCAATTCGTCGGCGCTCCAGGGAGCACGGGTGGTTTCGCCATTGGCCGGATTGACCTTGACCTGATCGTCCACCACCACCGCTACCGACAGGCGATTGACTCGCCCCTGCTGCTGCTTGGTGTGGCTGATGGAGCGATCGAGCTCGAAGTTCTTGGTGGATTGTTGACGCTTGTCCGCCGGGTACGGTGCCAGCATCGGCTGACCGGTGGCCGGATCCATGACCTGTTGACCATTGGCGTCCAGCAGCGGCTGGCCGGGTTGCACCATGCCCGCAGAAGCGGTGGCGCCACCAGTGGTTTGCGGCGCGGACGCCGGTGACGGCGGCTGGTTGCTCAGAGCGCCTGGCACGCCTTGCGGGCCATTGCTGCTGGAGCGCTGCTCGTTGACCGATTGCTCGCTGCGCAGGGCCGGCTGATCGGGGTTGAACTGTTCGGAAGTGGACTCCACTGCGCTGAAGTCGACGTCCGCCGAGACTTCAGCCTTGTAGCGATCGTTGCCCAGCACCGGCTGCAGAATGTTGTGCACCCGTTGGGTCAGCATGCTTTCCAGACGGCGGCTGTAATCGAACTGCTTGCCGGCCATGGTCAATGCGGAGTTTTCCGCCTGATCGGAGAGCAGGTTGCCCTTCTGGTCGACCACTGTGACTTGGGACTTGCTCAGCTCAGGGACACTGGTGGCCACCAGGTTGACGATGGCCATGACCTGACCCGGCTCCAGAGAGCGGCCAGAGTAAAGCTCTACCAGTACCGATGCGCTGGGCTTGCGCTCGTCGCGGACGAACACCGAGCTTTTCGGGATCGCCAGGTGCACGCGGGCACCCTTGACGTTGTTCAGGCTGGAGATGGTCCGGGCCAGCTCGCCTTCCAGGCCGCGACGATAGCGGGTCGCCTCCATGAACTGGCTGGTGCCCAGGCCCTGGTCCTTATCGAGGATTTCGAATCCGACGTTACCGTCTCCCGGCGCCACGCCAGCGGCCGCCAGCTTCATGCGGGCCCGGGACAGATCATCGGCCTTGACCAGCAAGGCACCGGAATTGGGCTCGACGGTGTAAGGAATGTCGGCAGAAGCCAGGGTATCCATGACCTGCTTGGCATCCATACCGGCCAGGCTGCCATACAGCGGCCGGTAATCGGGCTGCTGCGACCAGAGCACCACGGCAAAGCCGATCGCCACGCTGGCGGCCAGGCCTACCAACAGGCCAACCTGACGCAGCATGGTCATCTGGGACAGGTTTTCCAGGAAGGACAGACCGAACAGCGGCGGTTTACCGTCTATCGGGGTGGCCTTGGCCGGTACGTTATCGGCGACTGCTTCTGCCATGACTCAATCTCGTCCTTAAACCGGCATCTGCATGATGTCTTGATACGCCTGAACCAGCTTGTTGCGCACCTGGGTCAAAGCTTGAAAAGACACACTGGCCTTTTGCGAGGAAATCATTACGTCAGTCAGGTCGACGCCGCTTTTGCCAATTTCAAAAGCGCTGGCCAGCTGGTTGGAAGCCTGCTGAGTGTCATTGACCTTGTTCACAGCCTGACCAAGCATGTCAGCGAAGCTGCTGCCGCCGACTTCTGCCACTGCGGCGGATTTAGGCTGCGACATCGCGTCCATCTGCATGGCCCGCATATCCAGCATCAACCGATTAAATTCAACACCTTGGCTCATGGTCTACTCTCTCTGACGGCCCGCAATTTTTTGACACTCACTGTGCGGTTAGTGAGGTGTTAGCAACAAGGGTGCCAGCTCCATGGCCTTGCGCGACAAAAGCCTCTCCGTGGCTTCGCCCATGAACGATCAAGTGGCAAACAGATAGGCTTCGACATCCATTCCGGCGTCACGCATCTGCGCCAACTTGTAACGCAGGGTGCGCGGACTGATCCCCAATCGCTCCGCCGCCTCCTTGCGACGCCCGCGTTCGGAACGCAAGGTATCGATGATCATCTGGAATTCCCGGCGCCGCAGATCATCGCCCAGGCCACCCGATTCCTGGGGCGCGCCTTCACCGGCATTGACCACGCTGCGCGGCGCCGACTGAGCGGCCACCGCCAACGCCGGCAGTGGCGCACAGGCGACCGGCCCGGCCAGACAGAAGTCCTCCGGCTGGATCAACCCTCCTTGCTGCAGGATCAGGGCTCGCTGCAAGGCATTGTCCAGTTCGCGAACATTGCCCGGCCAGGGATAGGCCAGCAGACAGGCCTGGGCCTCGGCAGAGAGTCTGGCGGCGGCATGCTTCATTTTATTGACGTGCTTGGCCAACAATCGCTCGGCCAGCGGCAGGATATCGGCGGTCCGCTCCCGCAGTGGGCGCCACGCCAGGGGAAATACCGACAGGCGATAGTACAGGTCTTCACGGAAGCGCCCGGCCGCCACCTCCACCGCCAGATCGCGGTTGGTGGTGGCCACCACGCGGATATCGAGAGTGATGGGCTTACGGGCGCCGACCCGCTCCACCTCGCGCTCCTGCAACACCCGCAGCAACTTGGCCTGCAGTCCCAGGGGCATTTCGGAGATTTCATCCAGAAGGATGGTGCCGCCGTCGGCCTGCTCGAACTTGCCGGGCTGGGCCGCAATGGCACCGGTAAAGGATCCTTTCTCATGCCCGAACAGGGTGGCTTCAAGCATGTTGTCGGGAATCGCCGCACAGTTGATGGCGATGAAAGGCTGGCTGGCCCGATGGGAATGCTGATGGATATAGCGCGCCAGCACTT
Organism: Pseudomonas protegens; assembly: GCF_013407925.2. Lineage (NCBI taxonomy): Bacteria > Pseudomonadati > Pseudomonadota > Gammaproteobacteria > Pseudomonadales > Pseudomonadaceae > Pseudomonas > Pseudomonas protegens. Next base: position 1,393,364 of record NZ_CP060201.1, read on the forward strand.
CCTTGCCGGTGCCGGATTCGCCAGAGATCAGCACCGTGGAATCGCTGCGAGCAACGCGCGCGGCCAACTCCAGCAACTGCGCACTGGCCGGCTCGAATGCCACCGGCCCTTCGCCGTCACTCGCCCCCAGACAGCCCAAGGCATGACGAGCCACCAGTTCCAGCAGCGCCTTGGGCTCGAAGGGTTTGACCAGATAATCGGCAGCCCCCTGACGCATGGCCTCCACGGCACGCTCGACGGCGCCGTGGGCAGTCATCAGCAACACCGGCAATTGCGGCTGACGGGCACGCAGCAGCCCCAGCAACTGGTGGCCATCCATGCCCGGCATGTTCACATCGCTGACCACCAGGCTGAAGGACTCGACAGCGACCGCGTCCAACGCCTCTTCCGCGCTGCCGACCGCCTTGTAGTCATGACCGGCCAGCAGCAGGGTATCCGCCAGGGCCTCGCGCAAAGCGCGATCGTCTTCAACCAGTAGAACCTTGATTGCCATTGCCTTCACTCCACTCCATGAGCACTGGAGAACAGAGGCAGTGTCACCAGCGCACAAGTACCGCGCCCAGGACGCGAACGCAGGGACAATTCTCCCTGATGAGCACGGGCCACCGCCTTGACCACCGTCAGGCCAAGCCCGGTGCCATTGGCCTTGGTGGTGAAAAACGGCTCGCCCAAGCGCTCCAGAACCGCAGCGTCTATGCCGCTGCCACTGTCACTGATACACAACCTGAGGGTGTCGCCGCGGGTATACAGATGCACTTTGAGCCGCGCCGCGCCCGCACTGGCCTGCACGGCGTTTTCGATCAGATTGAGCAAGGCACCGACCAGGGTGTCGCGATTGCACAGCAATTCCCCTTGATGACTGTCGCACTGCCAGCGCACGGCAACATCCTGGACGTGGGTCTGGGCCGCCGCCTGCAACGACTGCAGTAGCGACTTGGGGGACAGGCGATCGGTCAGGGGCAATTCGCCACGGGCGAATACCAGCATGTCGCGCACCTGATGCTCCAGCTCATGCAAGCGCTCTTTGAGCCGCCCAGCGAACCGCTGATGGGTGGCCAGTGGCAACTCCTGTTCGGTGAGGTGACTGGCATACAACAAGGCTGCCGAGAGGGGGGTGCGAATCTGGTGCGCCAGGGAGGCGACCATCTTACCCAGGGAGGACAGGCGCTCGTGACGAGCCAGTTGATCCTGCAGATGGCGGGTTTCAGTCAAGTCGTTGAGCAACACCAGTTGCCCGGGCTCGGCATCCAGCGAACGGGTGGCAATCGACAGGCGCCGACCGTCGCGCAGGGAAATTTCATGACCGTCGTCCTCACGGGGCGCAAAACTGCGGGCGATGATGTTGCGCCACAGCTCCCCTTCCAGGGGCAAGCCCAGAAGGTCACACGCCGCCGGGTTGGCTTCGCTGACGATGCCCTGGCCGTCGATGACGATGACGCCACCCGGCAACAGGTCGAGAAGATTCTGCAGACGGTTGGCCAGGCGCTCTTTTTCCGCCAGCTCCTGCATGCGCTGGGCGCTGACCACGGCCAACTCGCCCTTGAGCTCGGTCACCCTGGCCTCAAGCATGCTGTAGGAGTCAGTAAGTTGGCTCGACATCTGGTTGAACAAGGCGAAGGCCTGCTCAAGACCTAGCCGGCTTGCCTGCTCTACGGACGACGATTGCCCCGCAGCATCGGGGGCAGGAGACATCTGGGCGGCTTGGGGCATCGTGCTCTCTCGCTTGGCTGACCGTCAGTTAAACGGAACGTTGCAAGAGACTTAGCAATACCCGTGCCTAAAAAAAACCACCCAGTTTTCAACGACTTGAAAAACAGGCGTCAATCATCCGCCTGTTCATCACCTTCACGACGGCTCATGCCGTACTTGCGCATCTTCTCCACCAGGGTCGTGCGACGGATGCGCAGGCGCTCTGCGGCGCGCGCCACGATGCCATTGGCGTCATCCAGAGCCTGCTGGATCAACCCCTGCTCCAGGCTACCGAGGTAATCCTTCAGGTCCAGGCCTTCCGGCGGCAGCATGGCGGTGGCAGCGAAGTCCGGCGCATGACCGTTGATTGCCACCCGCTCTTCCAGGTCACTACGCAAGCTGTCCACCAATTGCTCGTCTTCATCATCGACGTAGCGGAATTTCTTGGGCAGCTCGACCACACCGATCACCCCGTACGGATGCATGATCGCCATGCGCTCCACCAGGTTGGCCAGCTCTCGGACGTTGCCCGGCCAGCCATGCCTGCACAGCGACATGATGGCGGCGGAGTTGAAACGAATCGAACCGCGCTTCTCATGCTCCATGCGCGAAATCAATTCATTCATCAGCAGCGGAATATCTTCCACACGCTCACGCAGCGGCGCCATCTCGATAGGGAACACGTTGAGGCGGTAGTACAGATCCTCACGGAAGGTCCCGACCTCGATCATGCTTTCCAGGTTTTTGTGGGTGGCGGCAATGATTCGCACATCGACACCCTGGGTCTTGTTGCTCCCCACACGCTCGAAGGTCCGCTCCTGCAGCACCCGCAGCAGCTTGACCTGCATCGGCAACGGCATATCGCCAATTTCATCGAGGAACAGAGTGCCGCCATTGGCCAACTCGAAGCGACCGGCACGACTGGTAATCGCCCCGGTGAACGCGCCCTTCTCGTGACCGAACAACTCGCTTTCCAGCAGCTCGGCAGGGATGGCTCCGCAATTGACCGGTACGAAAGGCGCATCACGGCGCTTGGAGTGATAGTGCAGATTGCGCGCCACCACTTCCTTGCCGGTTCCCGACTCCCCAAGGATCAACACGCTGGCGTCGGTATCCGCGACCTGCTGCATCATCTGCCGCACATGCTGGATCGCGCGACTGGTGCCTACCAGGCTACGGAACAGATTGGGCTCGCGGTGACGGCCGCGCTCGCGGGCCTGATCGTACATTTCACGATAGACCTGGGCGCGGTGCAGGGAATCAAGCAATTTGCTGTAGCTGGGCGGCATTTCCAGGGTGGAAAGCACTCGACGCCGCTGGTCTTCCGGTAAATCAATGGAAGAATTTTCGCCCATTAGCAAAACCGGAAGGAACTCATCCCAGGTCGAGAGTGTCTTTAGCAGACCCAGAAGCGCGCCAGGAGCATTTACGGTCCCGATGAGGACGCAAATTACTTCACGACTTGACGACAAAGAGCCGACAGCCTGCTGCCAGTCATGGCTACCGCAGGGTAAATTTTCTTCGCCGAGAAAATTTAAAATCACCGCCAAGTCGCGGCGGCGCACGCTATCGTCATCGATCAGCAGAATTTTGGTTTCACGCCACATGCAATAGCAACTTCCCTAGTCAACTCAATGCCCAGAATAAGGGGCAAGCTAGACGCGCTTGTAGGCATTTTCTGCCTTATAGACGCCTGAAATCTGAAAACAGCCACTAGTTAAGTCAAAAATGCGTGCACAGTCAAATTTATGGCGCGCAACGTTCGGATTAACTCAACATCAACCGAACAAATGGTAAACCTTTGCCGCGTTCTGCGCTTGGGTGATCTGCGACATCTCGTCGACTATCGCCTGGCGCTCGCCGGTTGCCACCTCAAGCAGCTGCCGGTAAACCCCCAACAACTCCTCCAGATTGTCACGCAAGGCGACCTCATCGACCTGAGCCTCGCTGAGCACGTCCTCCATGCACGAACGACAAGCCAGATCCAACTCACCAATGGCTTGCCAATTGCGCTCAGCAAGGGCGTCGACCAATGCCTCGCGAGTTTCTTCGATACGTTGCAGGACAGCGCTCATGGAATTTCTCCTTAAAACTGCGGACCCGGTGCGGCGATGGCGTCCCAGCCCTCTTTGACCGTACGCAGCAGATCGGCGACCTCGTCCAGAATCTTCGGATCGGTCTTGATGTTGGCTTCAGCCAAACGCTTCATCATGTAAGTGTACAGAGCGTCTAGATCACCCAGAGTGTCCAGGGAGTTTTCCAGATCCAAGCCTTCGCGCAAGCCGCCGATGATGCCGATGGCTTTGCTGATGAACACGCCCTTGTTGGCAATATCCTTGCGTTCCATCGCACCCTTGGCCTGCGCGATACGATCCAGGCCGCCTTCCATCAACATCTGCACCAGACGATGTGGACTGGCTTCGGAGGTCTGCGCCTGCGCGCCGACTTTCTGATACTGCCGAAGGGCTAACATCGGATTCATGTGATACCTCTTCAAAACTCAAGGGTTCGTATATGCAATGTATCGACGTAACGTCAAAAAACTTTAGGTCAAATGCAAAAGCCCGGAGCGCTTAAAAAACGCTGCCGGGCTTTTGGCACAGGCCGGATATTAGCCTTTTTTCTGTGCGTTCAACGCATCGAACATCGACGTGATGTTGCTGGCAGTGGCCTTCAACTTGCCCACCAGGGTATCCATATCGTTGTACTTCTTGGTCAGCACCGCCGTCAGTGTTGCTACTCGACGATCCAGAGCATCCTGCTGATCAGAAAGCTTTTTCTTGGTCAGATCCAGGGTCTTGCTCCGAGTGGTCAAGATCCCCTCTTTACCGCCTACGCCCTCAGTGAACGGCTTGATCGCCTTGGTCATGCGGTCCAGCAGGCCCGGGTTGGTGCCATCACCGGTAAACAGCTTCTGCACTTCACCACCGAGCTTCTTGTCGGTCATGGCGGCAGTGAACTTCTTGTCGTCGAAATCCAGCGCACCGGTCTTCTGGTTGGTGGTAATCCCCAACTGCGCCAGTACGGTGAGCTTATCGCCTGCGCCGGTCTCGGACAGCGGCGCACGAATGGCTGACAGAATCGAGCGAGGCAGCGAGTCACCAGTCAACTGCGCCGGTACTGTCGGGTTGCCGCTGTCGTCCAGAGAAGGCTTGGTCAGAGTAGTAATACCGTTGGCCACAGCGTTGTAGGCATCGACAAATTTCTGGATCGAGGTTTTCAAACCCTCGGTGTTGGTCGCGACCGTCACGGTGATAGGCGTGTTAGCCGCGGTCGGAGCAACAAGGTTAAGCTTCAGACCGGAAATGGCCTGGGTCACCGTATTGGTTTTACTGGTCAGCTGCATGCCGTCGACGGTGAAAACCGCGTCCTTGGCCAACCCGCCGATATTACCGGACGAGGTTGCCGTGGCTGGATTGGCATCAGTCGACATGGACTGGGTGCCATCGATCTCCAGCCCGGCAATACCGCTGACCGAAATATCAGAGCCGACGCCCGTCTTGTCGGAGCCGATCACCAGTCGTGAACCGAACGAATCAGTCACGATGTTCGCGCTGAGCCCAGCCATGTTCATCTTCGAATCAGCGTTGATCGAATCGCGCACCGACTGCAACGTCGCATTGGCGCCGATGGTCAGCGGATAGTTAATGCCATTTTGAGTGATGTTTAACGTACCACTCGGAATGGCACTGGTATTGCCTCCGGAAAAAGCAGCGCTGGCCACTTTTGAGGAGGTTGCAAGATTTTTAACGGTAACCGTGTATTTGCCGGCAACCGCATAGTTGTCCGCCGTGGCATCCACGGTCTTGCTGTCGCTGGAGGTTGCAGCAAAGCCGGCAAAGGCAGGATTGACAGCACTTCCCAATCCGGCGACCGACAAGGTGCTCTGAAAGGTCGACAGCAGCGACTGCAAGGTCCCGATACCAGAAATACTGGCGCTATTGGTGGTGGTCGCACGATCGATCTGACCCTGCTTGGCCGCTTTGTCAGACGCCACAAGCGCCTTGACGATAGCACCTGTGTCGAGACCAGAACCCAAACCAGTACCCGGTAGAATTGGACTTGCCATGTGTGTCTCCCTTCATAGTGCCGCCAGTCTTTTGACCACTAGAGCGCCCAAAAGAACCCAGCAACAAATTTCATGCCAGCTATCAGACTTTCGCGCTGAACAGCAGGCTACTGGCGTCATTCAAGCTGTGAGCCAATCTCAGCACTTCTTCGTTGGGGATCTGACGAACCACCTCACCCGAATCACTGGCAATGACCTTGACCACAACCTGGCCGGAGGGCTCATCGATAGAGAACTCCAGGTTACGCTTGACCGACTGGACGAATTTTTCGATTTCCTGGACGGCCATCTTCAACTTTTCCTGCTCGGTCCGAGCTTCCTTCTTACTGTCCTGACTGGTGGTTTCGACCACAGCCGGGACCACCTCTCGAGGCTTCTCGACGGGCTTGTCAGTGACTGGCGTCACCGGCTTGGCCGCAGGATAAGACAAGTTCAGCTTCACGCTCATATCCATGTCCACCACCTCTTAAAGTAAAAAAGCGAGAGAGCACGACCAGCGCACTCCCCCGCCAAAGCTTAGCCAGCTATTACTGAAGCAGTTTCAGTACAGCGGATGGCAGTTGGTTGGCCTGGGCCAGAACTGCGGTCGAAGCTTGTTGCAGAGTCTGCTGCTTGGTCAGCTGGGCAGTTTCAGCAGCGAAGTCGGTATCTTGTACGCGACCCAGTGCAGCACTGGCGTTTTCGTTGATGTTCTGCAGGTTGGAGATGGTGCTGGTCAGACGGTTCTGGGCAGCACCAAGGTCAGCACGGCTGGAGTTGATGGTAGCCAGAGCGGTGTCGATCGCGTTCATTGCAGCCGAAGTGTTGGTTTCAGCAGTAGCGGAGTCGTTACCGGTAATGTTGATGGTGCCGGAAGCAACACCCAGGGTGGTAGCGTCGAAACCGCTAGCCAGGGTGATGGTGATCTGGTTGGTAGCACCAGTGTTGGAACCAACCTGGAAGGTCATGGTGCCAGCGGAACCGTCGATCAGGTTCTTGCCGTTCAGGTTGGTCGACTTGGCGATACGAGTCAGCTCGTCCGACATCTGAGCAAATTCTTTGTTCAGAGCAACACGGTCTTGAGTACCGTTGGAGTCGTTTCGCGACTGAACAGCCAGTTCACGCATACGCTGCAGGATGTTGGTGGATTCTTGCATCGCGCCTTCAGCGGTCTGGGCGATGGAGATACCGTCGTTGGCGTTCTTGATCGCCATGGTCTGACCACGGATCTGCGAAGTCATACGGGTAGCGATCTGCAGGCCGGCGGCGTCGTCTTTTGCACTGTTGATTTTCAGGCCGGAAGACAGGCGAGTCATCGAAGTCGACAGAGCGTCGGAAGCGCGGTTCAGGTTTTTCTGAACGTTCAACGACGTGACGTTAGTGTTTACTGTTAAAGCCATGACGAATTCCTCGTTGGTTGGGTACTGCGGCTTCCGGCCCTGGCAACCGCCGGGTAATGGCCTAGAGAACCTTCGTAATAGTTATCGTCGGTAATGCAAGTTGCTTTAGGGCTTTTTCAAAAATATTTGCCATCACCCTGCCACCCCTTGAAAAACAAGGGCTTAAACCCCTGCCCAACTAAAAAATGACGCCAGAAAAACCCCAACCAGAACCCGCTTGATGCATCCGCTCCTCAGTCTCCAAATGCCATGGACAGCCACTCCACCAGCTCATACTCCAGGTAGTCAGCCAACCCCAGCCAGTCCTGCGACTCCTGACACTTGAGCATCAGACTCAGCAACCCAGCCCAATCCTGCTGAACCTCCAGGGGCGCGACATCGACCAGGCCTTGCACCGGGTCGAACAGCTCGATCATGTTTACCGCCGCTTCGACATCCCGTCCCAGGCGGAACAGATCGGCAACCTCCCGGGCACGGGCAATCAAAGACTCAAGCCGGCTCATTGAACAAAATCCTCATGGAAGGTGGTGCCCGCGATCATTGCGCCGCTACGACTGGTATTGAAAAACCTGACCTCGGGCTGACTCTGAATGTAGCGCTCCAGCTCGCACAGGTAGCTGCGGAAATTGAGCTGAGTCTTGACTCGCTGCCCGTTGCCGTCCAGCACCCAATGCTTGGCGGCCTTGAGTTGCGGCCCCAGGTCGCCGTCCTGCCAGCCGGCATGGGTTCGATCCATCGGAAAGGCAAAATCCGCACCGAACAACGTGATCCGCCGCCCCCCCATCTTCACCGCCAGGTCCACCGCGGGATGGATCACGCTACCTCCAGCGTGCAACAGCGCCTTCGGCCATCGCTGGCGCATAGGCGCAAAGACCGGGCTGGCCGAGTAAGCGACGTAACGCGGCCCTTGCCAGCCTGCAAGCACCAGCGGATCCGCCAGAGGCATATACACCAGGGTCGTGTTGGCACTCCCCTGAGCCGGAAGATGCCGGCTGGAAATACGCTGATCGATACTCACCACCACGTCCGGCTCAATACCGTGGCGCTGCAGGGGCTGATAAGCGGTGTCGACACAGATCAGCAACGGTCGTTGCGGTCGCTCGCGCAACGCCTGCAAGGCCGCAAAATGCTGCTCCAGGCTCGGACCGGTCGCGATCACAAAAACCTCGCGCCCACTGTCGCGGCCAAACAACTCGGCGACATCGGCATCAGCCCGCACCCAGGGCTCAACGGCAGCCAGGCGCTCGGCGACACCCGCCTCCTCGGTGAACAGGCGGTTGTTGAACGACACATGAGTTTCACTGACCAAGCGGTCGCGGATCTTCGCGTTGTAGTCATCGGCCAGCACCAACTCGGCCGGCAGGGCAAAGAACGGCAACTGAATCTCCGACAGGTCGCCGGCATAGAGCAGCTCGACCCGCGGATCGGTCAACCAGAACTGCTGATCGAGCAACTGCAGCACCAGCTTGAACAGCGCGCCGTTGAGAATATGCACGTAAAGTCGCGTCAGCCCCGGCCGCTCAAGCAACACCTGTTGCAGATCCCCCAAGCCACAGCCATACAGATGCAGGACCGGCGCCTCGGGCAGACTGGCCGCCTGGGTACGAGCCTCACGAGCGCGATCATGGCGACTGGTGAGCTGGATACCGGCGACGCTCAGGGTCGACCCCAGGCCTTCCACCAGGTCCGCCTGCAATGCAGCGCTGTCCTCAGCCAACAGCCGCTCCAGCAGGGCCGGCCAGCGCTCCCTCAGTACCTGGGCATTGTCTTCCAAGCTATCGCTCATGCTGCCTCGCTTATCACTCGCGCAAAAAAATAGCGCTCAAGATTACACCTTGAGCGCTATATGTACCGCCGGGAACGGCAACTCAGGCGCGATAGATGATCGCCGAGCCCCAGGACAGGCCAACGCCGAAACCACTCAAGGCCACGCGCTTCCAGCTGGAATCGAACATGTGTTTTTCCAGCAACAGCGGAATGCTCGAGGAAACCGTATTGCCGGTTTCCACCATGTCCTTGATGAACTTGTCCGGATCGCCCTCAAAGCGCCGGGCCACGGCATCGACAATGGCCGCACTGCCCTGGTGAATGCAGAACGCATCGATGTCGTCCGGCTGCAAGCCCGACTCGGCCAGCAACTCATGCAGATGCGCCGGCACCTTGAGCAACGCGAAGTTGAACACCTGACGACCGTTCATGAAGAACACGCCATCGCTGACCTTCAGGTGCGGAGCGCCGGAACCGTCGGTGCCGAACTTGGCCTTGCCCAATTGCCAGGTCGCCCCCTCGCCGAGCCAGGTGGCGGTGGCGGCATCGCCGAACAGCATGGTGGTGTTGCGGTCTTCGGGATCGACGATCTTCGAATAGGGATCGGCGGTGACCAACAGGCCGTTCTTCAGGCCCGCGGCTTCCATGAAGCCCTTGATGGCATAGATGCCGTAGACATACCCGGAACAGCCCAGGGAGATATCGAAAGCGGCGACGGTGGTCGGCAGGCCCAATTTGTCCTGCACGATCGCGGCGGTGTGGGGCAACCCTTCCTCGTCACCGTTCTGGGTGACCACGATCAATACGTCGACGGCTTCGCGCTTGAGATCCGGGTTACTGGCGAACAGGGCATTGACCGCTTCAACACACAGATCGGAGGTTTCTTGTCCGGCGTCTTTGCGCGGCAGAAAAGCAGAACCGATCTTGCCCAGGATGAAGTCTTCATCCTTGGCGAATTTTGCACCTTGTGCGTAATTGTCCACGCCGGCTACAGGCACGTAGCTCGCAATGCTTTTTATGCCAATCATTACGGCTTCCCAATAATAAACAGCTCAATACCCCCGCTCAGTCACTGAGCAGGGGCTGCCGAAAAAAATACAGATACTTGCGCCGAACACAACGGCATCGGGAAGAACCAAGGGCTGTCACGGGTCCTGTCACGCAGGGCTGGCGCCATCTTCCCGGGCAATACAATACAGTGAAGATGCACGTTATGACTCACAGGTCACGCCATTTTGCCGAATCAGCCCCACAAAGACCTATTCGACGAATGCCCAGTCCAGTGCGGTACCGCGCTTGAGGGCCTGACGCGCGCGACGGCCAAGCAGCGCGTCGTAGTGCTTGGGAGCCAGCCCCAGCCCGGGACGGATGGCCCGTACATTGTCGGCGCTGAACAGCTCTCCGGCCTGCATGTCGCGGGTGACATACAGCGACCGACGGTAAACCAGTGATTTGCTCTCGGCCTGGGTGGCGCCGTAGCGCACCTGCCCCATGGCCTGCCAGGCGCGTTCGGTTTCCAGCACCAGGCTGGCCAGTTCCGCAGGCTCCAGAGAGAAGCTGGCATCGACCCCGCCAGCGGCGCGATCCAGGGTGAAGTGCTTTTCGATCACCGTGGCACCCAGCGCCACCGCCGCCACCGAGACGCCAACCCCCATGCTGTGGTCGGACAACCCCACTTCGCAGCCGAACAGCTCCCGCAGATGGGGAATGGTCAGCAGATTGCTGTTCTCCGGCGAGGCCGGGTAGGTGCTGGTGCACTTGAGCAGCACCAGGTCACGGCAGCCTGCTTCACGGGCAGCGCGGACACTTTCGTCCAGCTCGGCGATGCTGGCCATGCCGGTGGAGATGATCAGCGGCTTGCCGGTGGCGGCGACCCGGCGAATCAACGGCAGATCGGTGTTTTCAAAGCTGGCGATCTTGTAGGCAGGAACGTCAAGGCTTTCAAGAAAATCCACCGCGCTTTCATCGAACGGCGTGGAAAACGCCAGCATGCCCAGGGCCTTGGCCCGGGCAAAAATCGGCTGGTGCCATTCCCAGGGCGTATGGGCCTTCTGGTACAGGTTGTATAACGATGAGCCAGCCCAGAGGCTATCCGCATCCTTGATGAAGAATTCGCCCTGATCCAGATCCAGGGTCATGGTGTCCGCAGTGTAGGTCTGCAATTTCAGGGCATGGGCACCGGCCTTGGCCGCCGCCTCGACAATCTGCAAGGCCACATCCAGTGACTGATTATGGTTGCCGCTCATCTCGGCGATGATCAACGGCGCATGGCCGGCGCCCACAGGGCGCGAACCGATCTTGAAGCTAGTCATCTAGATGTTCCTTCAATACTCGGGTGAATTCGCAGATGCCCTGGTGATAGCCGGCTCGGCGAAACAAATGCAGCGACACCTGATTCTCTGCCATGACCTGCGCCCGCAGGCGCCGTACATCAGGCCAATGGCGCACCAGGCAAGCCTCGCCCTGCTCCAGCAACGCAGCCCCCCAGCCCAGCCCCAGGCGCTCGGCAAACAGGTAGATCGAAACTTCGGCCTGGACGCCTTGGCGGTCATAACGCAGCACCCCCACCGGCCCCTCGGGCACTTGCGCAATCAGCAACAAGCGCTGCGGATCCTTCAGACAAGCCTCCAGCCAACGCAGATGGTCCGGCCACTCAAGCGTCCCGGGCTGCTGCGACCAACGCCTGACAAGCTCGGCATTGCGCCCGTCGAACAGCAGGCGGGCATCATCCAGGGTCGCCGGACGCAAGCGCAGCGCGGCGGCAAACAACGCCGCCGCCACGCGCTGCACGCCCAGGCCATCCACCAGCTCGCGGGCCCGCCGGGCCAGGCTATGACGCAACCATGGGTTGTCCAGCAGCAGGCTCACGGCCTGCCGCACCTGCTCCACACTGACCTGCTCACAAGGCCCCAGATACAAGTGGGCGCCGGCTTCGGCCAGCAAGCGCGCATTGAGCTCCTGGTTGCCGGCCACGGTGATGCACAGCGTGGGCACGCCCAGCACCGCGCGTTCCCAACTGGTACCGCCCCCGGCGCCCAGGCACAGATCGGCCTCGGCCAGCAGAGCGGCAAAATTCTTCACATAGCTGTGCAGGCGCCAGTGCGGCCGCTCGGCGGCCAAGGCCTGCATGGCCTGCCAGTCCGGATTGCCGCTGCCGGCGACGAAATCCACCTGCAACTGGTGGAAATCCGCCAGCGCCAACATGGCCTTGTGGGTCTGGCCGGCGGCATCGAAGCCACCGAAGTTCACCAGCACCCGCCGCGGCTGGGGGCGAATCGGGATAGCGGGACGTCGGAACTCGTCACGCAGCAAGGCGAAATGCGGGCCGAACAGGGTCCGGCAGTGCTCGTCATGCAACCCGGCATAAGCCTGGGCGCTGCCGCTGAAATTCTGGTCCAGCAACAGGTCCACGGCGTGCCTACGGTTGGCCAGGTCGTCGATGGCGGCGATCCTCGGCGCCCACTGCCGAGCCGCACACTGCCATTGATGATCAAGGCCGTAATGGTCCACCAGCACCCAATCGAAGGCTGGCTCAGTGGCCAGTGCCTGCTGCAACGCGGCGATGTCCGCCTGCCAGGGCAAGGGCGTCTCGATCCCCAACTCGGGATGCTCGTCGGCATAGCGTTCTGGCAATTCGAAAGTCTGGAACCCCTCGGCCTGCAGCGCCTCCAGGCGATGCCCGGGCAGACGCCGACAGGCAAATGCCACGCTGGCGCCCTGGCGGCGCAGCTCCTGAGCCAGGGTCAGGCAGCGGGCCACATGGCCACTGCCGATGGCCGGCGAAGCGTCGGCGCGAATCAGCACCCTCACTCCAGCTCTCCCCCGGCCTTGAGCGCGGCGTACAGGTATTCAGCGCGCCGCCAGTCCTCTTCGGTATCGATGTCTTGCACCAGGTGCCGGGGCAGGATCACCGGCAGGCTGCGAGGCGAGAACAGCGCCTCACCTTGCAGCCAGGCCTGGCTCCGCCCCCAATAGAACTGCGCCGCATCCTGATAGGCCGCTGGCAGATCCTGGGAACGGCTCTGGCGAAACTGCGGGTACAGCGCATCGAGCGCCCCTTGCTCATCGAGGATCAAAGCCCGTTGCACGGGAAAGCCGAAACCGCACACCGAAAAGGCAAACCCCTTGTCCGGGTGCCGCATCAATATCTCCAGCCCCTGACGCAGATAACGCGCCTGCAGCAAGGGCGCCGTGGCGTAGATACAACAGGCGTACTCGAATTCCCGCCCCAGCTCCCGCAACGCCTGCAAGGCATGGACAATCACCGCCGCGGTGCCCGTGAAGTCATCCGCCAGGGCCTGCGGCCGGATAAAGGGCACCTCGGCCCCACAGGCGAGCGCCAACTCCGCGATCTCCGGGTCATCGGTACTGACCACCACCTGCCGGAACAACCCGCAACTCAGCGCCTTGTCGATGGAGCGCGCGAGCATCGGCACGCCATCGAAGGCCTTGAGGTTCTTGCGTGCAATACGCTTGCTGCCGCCTCGGGCAGGAATGATGGCAACCGCACTCACGATGCTAACGACTCCTGCACCCAACGCCGTACCTGCTGGACAATGAAATCCTGTTCGCTGTCACTCAACCCGGGATAAATCGGCAGGCTGATGGCTTCTGCGTAATAGCGCTCGGCCTGGGGAAAGTCCCCTTGAGCAAAACCCAGCGCCTGGTAATACGGCTGCAGATGCACCGGAATGTAATGCAGATTGACCCCAACTCCCGACTCACGCAGCCCCTCGAAAACCTGTCGATGAGAGTGCTTCAGTCCTTCGAGCTGCAACCGCACCACATACAGATGCCAGGCCGACTGTGCATCGGCCTGGGGCAGCGTCAATGGCAGGTCCTGCAATAGGCGCTGATAGCGAGCCGCCAGATATTGGCGGCGGCGCACAAAGTCATCCAGCCTGTTCAACTGGGACAAACCCAGCGCAGCCTGAAGATCGGTCATCCGATAGTTGAAGCCCAGCTCCACCTGCTGGTAGTACCAGGGACCATGACTGGCCTCGCTCATCTGTGCCGGATCACGGGTCATGCCATGGCTGCGCAGGCGTCGCAGGCGATCCGCCAGTTCGGGGCGATTGGTCAGAACCATCCCGCCCTCGGCGCTGGTAATGATCTTCACCGGATGAAAGCTGAACACGGTCATCGCGGCAAACTCACCGCAACCGACTGGCCGGCCCGCATAGCGCGCGCCCACCGCGTGGGAGGCATCCTCGATCACGGTGAAGGCATATCGCTCAGCCAACTGCGCCAACCGGCGCATGTCGCAGCTCTGCCCGGAAAAAGCCACCGCCACCACCACCTTGGGCAACCGCCCACAAGCCTGGGCAGCCTGCAGCTTGTCGGCCAGGGCCTCGACATCAAGATTCCAGGTCTGCGGATCGATATCGACAAAATCCACATCCGCGCCGCAGTAACGCCCACAGTTGGCCGACGCCAGAAAGGTATTGGGGCTGGTCCACAGCCAATCACCTGGCCCCAGGCCGGCCGCCAGGCAAGCGATATGCAAAGCCGCCGTGGCATTGCAGACGGCCACGCCATGGGCCGCCTCGCAGCGCGCGGCCATGGCCTGCTCAAAGGCTTCGATGGCCGGCCCCTGAGTCAGCCAGTCGGACTGCAGAACCGCCACGACGGCATCGATATCCGCCTGGTCGATACTCTGGCGACCGTAAGGAATCATGCCGAAATTCCGTCATGCAACTCGGCAATCTGCCCCACCGAGAGAAAGTGCGGATTGGTATCGGAGCGGTACTCGAAATCCTCGGCGACCGAAACGCCCCGCTCCCCCACGCCATCAACGGCAAAGTCGACATTGACGCTGGTAAAGCGAATGGACGGTTGAATCGTGTAGTGATCGGCAAACTCCAGGGTCATGCGCGCATCATCCAGCGGCACCATCAACTCATGGAGCTTCTCTCCTGGGCGGATGCCGACCTGCTTGTGCGGCAGATGGGCGGCCATGCCTGACGCCAGGTCGACAATGCGAATCGAAGGAATCTTGGGCACGAAGATCTCACCGCCGTGCATGCGGGCAAAGCTATCCAGAACAAACTGCACACCGTGATCCAGCGTGATCCAGAAACGCGTCATGCGCTCATCGGTGATCGGCAGTTCCCTGGCTCCCTCGGCAATCAGCTTGCTGAAAAACGGCACGACCGAACCACGGGAGCCGGCGACATTGCCGTAGCGCACCACGGCAAACCGGGTTGGCTGCTCACCGGCGATGTTGTTCGCCGCCACAAACAGCTTGTCCGACAGCAGCTTGGTGGCGCCGTACAGGTTGATCGGACTGGCCGCCTTGTCGGTGGACAAGGCCACGACCTTTTTCACCCCGTTGTCGATGGCCGCGGCGATGATGTTCTCCGCACCATTGACGTTGGTGCGAATGCATTCCGTGGGGTTGTATTCGGCGGCCGGCACCTGTTTCAGTGCTGCGGCATGCACCACATAGTCGATGCCGCGCATGGCCTGGCGCAAACGCTCGGCATCGCGCACATCACCAAGGAAGTAACGCATGCAGGGCGCATTGAAGGTCTGCTGCATTTCGTACTGCTTGAGCTCGTCGCGGGAAAACACCACAACCCGCTTGGGCTGGTACTGCTCCAGCAGACGTCGAATGAAGCTGCGCCCGAACGAACCGGTGCCACCGGAAATGAAAATCGACTTACCGTTGAACATGACTGAATCCTTATCCGAGCAACTGAGCCCAGTTCACCGCGCCAGCAACGCCCAGGGCAAAGCCCTTGCCGCTCAATGAAAGGTTCGGGTTATAGGCACTATCCTGGGCAAAGCGCGCCGCCCACTTGTCCCGCAGCGCCGCTGCGGCTTGTGGATCCTGCGCCAGGGTGCCCGGATGCTGAATCTGCGCCTGGGGAGTCACTACGGTGAGGTATCCGGCATCGGAGGCTTTCAGGCACAGGTCGACATCGGCGAAGGCCTGGTCGAAATGCTCTTCGTCCAGTCCGCCCACCGCCTCGAACAGGGTCTTGGCGATCATCAGGCAGGCACCGGACACCGCCGAGTAGTTCTTCTCCACCCACAGGCTGTTCATGTAGCCCGCGGCGTCCTTGGCCTCGCCGGCAAAAGCTGCGCCCAGGTGACCATTGAGGCCGAGGATCAAGCCAGCCTGGGTGGTCTCTGCGCTGGCATTCACCAGTTTGGCGCCGACAATCCCCACTTCCGGCCGTTGGGCCTGGTTGAGCAGGCTTTCGAGCCAATTGGCATTGACCACTTCAGCCTCCGCCGAGAGCAGCACCAGGTACTCGCCACGCGCTTCCTGGCAAGCCAGGTTGTGCAGGGCCGACGTGCTCAGGCGCTGGCCGCTGCGCAGCACGCGAATGCGCTCGCCACGGTTCTCCAGGCTGGTCAGCCAACTATCAAGCGCGACATTCTGACTGTGGTTCTCGGCAATCAGCACTTCGTAGCGCTGGTAGCGGGTACGCTGCAGCACGCTGACCAGGCAGCGCTGCAGTTCGGCGAAGTTGTCCTGGCTGGGCAGGATGATCGACACCAGCGGCCGCTCGGCATGCTGATAATCGATCTGATAGGTGCCCGGCTGCGCCGAGCTGACCTGGGCGCGGTAGCCCCGCGCGGCCAGATGCCGGGTCAGCACCTGAGCCTCTTCAGCCGCGGCTGCGCGCCCCGGCTCCCGGCAGATCAGCAACGGCTCGGCCAGATGCGCCAATCCACCAAGGCCGCCGTCCTGGATCAGTTTCAACAACAGATCGAACTCCAGCGCCTGCTTCAGATCCCGGGAAAAGCCACCGACCTGCTGCAAAGCTTCGCGCTGCAGCAGCCAGTGCCGCGCCATCAGCGACGGGGCACTCTGTAGCTGATCCAGATTGACCCCAGGGCGGAACACCGCACTCAAGGTGAAATCCTCTCGACGCTGGACCTCATCCATCGCCACCGCACGGATGCCTTCAGCGCCCAACAGTTCCAGGCTGGCTCGCAACAACCCGCTGCGGGTGAACTGATCACCTGCTTCGGCCAGCAGCACCCAGTCGGCGCGGGACTGCTCGACGATCTGATTAAGCCGCTCGACGTAGTTGCTCTCGGTCACCTTGACGAAGTGCAGGGTGTCCTCGGCCCGGGTGGTCGCCGGCAAGTCGCCGGTGGTCAGCACCACCAGCTTGAACGCCCTGAAATGGCTGGCTACCAGGCTGTCGAACGTGGCTTGCAGCTTGACCATGTCGGCATCGAGGTCGAGCAGCAGGATCTGCACCTGAGGGCCGCCAGCATGGCGCGCCAGATGAGCATTGATGGCCTTCAACTGAGCTGGTTGCGGCTCACGCGCCTGCAGCCATTCAAGCAGTCGGCCCGACTGGGTAGCACTGAGCAGTTCCAGGCTGTCCGGTCCCGGCACCGACTCCAGACGCTCAGCCCAGGCCTGCAGCTTGCGTGCCTCATCGGGTTCGTCACTGTCGCGCATCGATTCGGCCAGGCGCTTTACAACCCGGCGATTGAACAGATTCAGGGTCAAGGCTTCCCAGAGCCGACTGCGCAGGGTCTGCACGGTGTCATTGGGGTGCTCGCGCATCAGCTCTTCCTGACGCAGTAGCACGCCTTCCAGCTCCTGAAGCTGAACCCGACCCGCCGGCATGGCATGCATGAGGAATTCGAACTGGGTCAACAGATCGAACATCGGCTGGTTATAGAACGGCATCTCGACGAACTGCTCAGGAGCGAAAGAACGTATCGGCTCAGCCCCCACCTCGACCCAGGCCGAACGGAAAATGATCGCGCCCTTGAGGGAGCGTCTCGACAGCAGGCAATCGGCCAAGGCGGCAAAACTGTCCAGGGCGATCTGCTTCACCTGCTGCGGGTCACGACCACTGAAGCCCGTGGGCAGCGAGGCCAGGAACTCGGCAAAAGCCTCGCGTTGCGCCATCGACCGGGCGTCCTGGTAGGCCAGCACCGTCAACACATCGGTGTCGTGATCCGAAACCCCGTAATTGGCTTCCCGCACGGCAAAGGGAATTGGCAGGATACGCGCCTTGGCGCAGGCCAGCAGGTAGAAGCTATGGCCAATTTCCTGCCACTCGAAACTGACTCCCGGCGGCAGTTGGTTGTACCACTGGCGCAGCAGATCGGTGCGCGTCACCGCATAGAACGGCGGCAGGAACTGCCCCATGAAACTCATCACCCGATCTTCGGGATCATCAGAGGCGTAGTCCTCCATCACCCGACGATCGCGGCGGTAGAAGTTGGTTTCCGAAGCCCGAGCCAGGTACATCATTCCGTACCCATGGCACACACCGTAATCCGGGTTGGCTTCGAGAAACTCCACCGATGCGGTCAGCGCATCATGGATCAGGAAGTCGTCATCGGCGGCAAACACCATGTAAGGGGTAGTGACTTGGTTCACACCGTAGGTGAGCTTGTCCTGCAACCCCTTGTAGTTGAACTGCGGAAGGTGCCGGTAGTCGACCTGAGGGTAGCGCTCGGCCAATGCCTGATTCGCCTCCAGGGAGGAATCCAGAACCAGGATCGAACAGGGGTAAGTACTGTAGTACTGCAAGGTGCGTTGCAGGAACGCCTTGCGGTTGTGGGTCATCACCACGAGGGTGAAACGTTCGCTCATCGGCGTTGCGCTGTTGTTCATCACTTTGTCTTCACCCCACATAAAACCTTCCCCACCACCGGCCACACGTCCGGAACTGCAACCATTGATATTCAGCGAACCCGACGCAGGTAACCGTCCGGTGCCACGGTGATCAGCAGCTTGTTCTGCATCTGCTGGTCGATCTCGAAATCGCGGTTCTCCTCCAGATAGGCCCAGACCGCGGTTTTTGGGTTGTCGCCCGGGCCCCAGGGACGATCCGGGAAGAACTCCGGCGGCATATCCTCGACCACGGTGTCCATGACCACGCAGTAGCTGTCGACCGACACCAGCGGCGCATACAGGCGCAGCTCTTCGAGCACGTGCTCGTGGGTGTGGTTGGAGTCCAGAACCAGGATCACCTTCTTGCCCGCCGCCGCGGCCCGCACCTGCTCGGCGATGGCCGGATCGATGCTCGAGCCTTCGATCATGCGGATGCGCTTGCTCATCGGATGCTGCTCGATGGCTTCGCGGTTGTGCGGGCGGATGTCCAGGTCGATGCCCAGCACTTCGCCATGACCCTGCAGCTCCAGCAGCGAGGCGTAGTAGATGATCGAACCGCCATGGGCGATGCCGCATTCGATCACCAGGTCCGGCTTGACCCGCCAGATGATCTCCTGCATCGCCATCATGTCCTGGGGCAGCTGGATGATCGGCCGGCCCATCCAGGAAAAGTGATAGCTGTACTTGTGCGCCGCGGATTCATTGAAAAAATCGCGGGCCAGGCCCTTGAGCTTTTCATCCTGGCCCTGGGCGCTGATCTGCGCCTGGCATTCTTGTTCAAAGGCTTGAATGACGTTGTGCTCGGTCATGTTCGGTTCTCAATGGCAAATTAGCTGAACGAAGCGCTGTCAACGGCGTGATAGACATAACGGCCGTCGGTCATGCGCTTGATTTCTTCGAGGTAGTTGGAATTCATCACGAACAGGTTGGCGCCCGCCGGCAGTGCCTGCATGGCTTCTTGTGGCGAGGACACGCGCATGCCACTGAGCGGCAGGTAGCGGCCCTGTTTGGCCGGGTTGATATCGACGACCTGATCCACTGCCACGCCCGCGCGTTGCAAAAACAGCGAATAGATCACGCCCTTGGACGATGCGCCCCAGATCCCGGCGGCGGTGTGCGGCGCCGACTGGATGATGCGCTTGGCAGACTCGATGCTGGCGGTGAAATCCGCCGGCATCTGCAGCGGCTGCAGCGGCGCCGGCAATGTCGACTGCAAGCTGCCCAGGTCCGCCACCACATACAGGTATTGGCCGCCGAACAGATGCCCGGCTTCATGCACGGTGCCGAACATGCGCTGCAGGTCTTCTAGACGGAAGTAGTTGACGTGCTCATAGAACACGTCGAACCAGGCGCGATGTTCAAGGATCCAGTCGAAACACGGCACTTCGATGTAGATCTGCCCGCCCTGGTTGGCATCGGCAATCTCCGCCAGAAAGGCCAGCGGATCGGCAATATGCTCCAGCACATGCCGCAGCACGATGGCCTCGGCCGCCAGCCCCAGGCCGCGGGTGAACGGCGCCTTGATCACCTCGGGGTTGCTCCCCTCGTAGGCCGGGTCAATGCCGGTGATGGCATAGCCCTTGCCGCGCAACAGCTCAAGGAAATAGCCCTTGCCGCAACCGACCTCGATCAGTTCCTGGCCCTTGAAGTGGCGGGCGATGATGCCCTCGACGTCCGTCAGGTGCTGCTGGAACTGCGCCGAGTGAGCCTGCTCGTTCTGATAGTCGCTGTCGTAGCTGAGCTTGTCGGCATCGAAGGCCTGATTGAAGATCAGCCCGCTCTGCAGGTCCTGCACCAGCACGATGTCCGCAGACGCCGAGGCCCGGGCACTCTGGGCATCGGCGAAGGTGCGGTTCTGCAGCACCGGCAAGTCGGCAACCCGATACAACTCATGCGCCATGTTCGGCTCCTGTTATGTCCAACAAGCGCTGGTTCAAGCCCCAGAACGCCATGGGTTCGTAGTCCGGATACGGGTAATGCCCCAGGTTCAGGCGGATCGCCGCGCCGCGCTGAGCAATACGCTGCTCCACCAGGGAACGCACGGCTATCGGCCGGCCACTGGAGCAATTGACCACCCCGGAAAATCCTCGCTGCTCGAGCAACGCCGCCAGGTAGCCGGCGGCCGCCTCGATGGCCAGGTAGTCCCGCAGTTGTTCGCCGCCGGACATGTTGAAAACCTCGTCACCGGCATCGATCGCTCGGTCCAGCGCCGCCAGCAGGCTCTTGGGGTTCTGCCCCGGGCCATGCAGGTAGAATAGCCGCGCCCACTGCAAACTGAAGGGCAACTGCTGCTGCAGAGCTTGCAGAAACAGATGCAGGCTGTGCTTGGCCAAACCGTAGGGATTGCTCGGGCGCGCCTCGACCTCTTCACTCAAGGGCCCGCTCTGCATGCCGTACTCGAAGCAGGTGCCGGTGACCAGCACCTGGCTCACCCCGGCCTCGACCACCGCCTTGATAAAGCGGTAGTCGGCCATCAGGTTGTGTTCCAGATGAAACAGCGCCTGATAGTTGGGCAGCCCCGGCCAGGCCAGATGGGCCAAGGCATCGACGCCATCCACCAGCGCCGCGATATCGAGCTGTGGGGCGTGCACGTCCAGGGCGCGAAACTCCACCGCGTCGAACCAGGACAGCTGTCGCGCCTTGTCAGCATCCCGCGCCACCGCGCGCACGCGGCATCCCCGGGCCAGCAAGGCCGCGACCAGATGCCGACCGACAAAGCCGGTGGCGCCGGTGACCAGCACCGTCCTGCCCTTCACAGCAGCTGCAACTCGGGCACGGCGATCACGAAGCGCCCGCCCCATTGCCGCACCTGGGCCAATTGCTCGCTGACTTCGCCGAGCAGGTTCCACGGCAGGACCAGCACATAGTCCGGACGCTCCTGATCGATACGCTCGGGCGCGACCACGGGAATACGGCTGCCCGGCAGGTACTTGCCCTGCTTGTGCGGGCTGGCATCGGCAACCCAGGCCAGGAGGTCGGGCTTGACCCCGGCGTAATTGAGCAAGGTATTGCCCTTGGCCGCCGCGCCATAACCCACCACGCGCTTGCCTTCGGCCTTGGCCTGGAGCAGGAAACGCAGCAGCTCGTGCTTGATCCGCTCGGCGGCCGGCGCCAGGGTCTGGTAGTACTCGGGGGTACTCACCCCGGCCTGCTGTTCCAGCTGCAGCTGACGCGCCACGCTGTCCAGTACGGGACGGCGCTGGCCATCGACACGCTGCACGAACACCCGCAGCGAGCCGCCATGGGTCGACAGGGTTTCGACATCGAAGATTTCCAGGCCGTTGCGCTGGCACAAGCCCTGGACCGCGGTCAGCGACAGGTAGGAGTAGTGCTCGTGGTACAGGGTGTCGAACTGCTGCCCGGCCATCAGGGTCAGCAGCTGAGGAAACTCGAAAGTCGCCACGCCCGTCGGCTTGAGCAAAGTAGCGAAACCGCAGAGGAAATCGTTGATGTCCGGCACGTGGGCCAGCACGTTGTTGGCCGCCATCAGGTCCGCAGCCCAGCCCTCCTCCAGCAACTGCGCGGCAGTGCCACGGCCGAAGAACAGCTCACGGATCTGTAGGCCCTTGGCCCGCGCCGCCTGGGCGGTGCTGTGGGTCGGCTCGACCCCGAGGCAAGGGATGTCACGCTGGGCCACGTACTGCAGCAGGTAGCCATCATTGGCCGCCACTTCCACCACCCGGCTCCGGGCATCCAGGCCGAAACGCTCGACCATCTGCGCCACGTAGTCCCGGGCATGCTGCAGCCAGGTACTGGAGAACGAGCTGAAATAGGCGTAGTCGGCGTCAAACAAGTGGTCGGCGCGGGTGTAGTCCTCGGTCTGTACCAGCCAGCATTGCTGGCAGACCTGGACCTTGAGCGGCACCCATTGCTCGGCCTGATCCAATTGCTCGGCCCGCAGGTAAGCGTTGGACGGCGGCGAAGTGCCCAAGTCGATCAGAGGCAGGCTCAGGCAGGCGCCACAACCGCGGCAATTCATAGACTCACTCCAGCGAAAGCAGCATCGAGCAAGGGGTGGCTGGCATCCCGGGTCGACAGATTATTGACAGGCAACGGCCAGTTGATCGCCAGGCGCGGGTCCAGCACCGACAACCCGGCCTCGTGCTCGGGGGCGTAGTCGGCGCTGTGCAGGTAGAGCAGTTCGGCATCCTCGCTCAGGGTCTGGAAACCATGGGCGAAGCCCGCCGGCAACAACAGGCTGCGGCCGTCGCCCGCCCTCAGGTGCTCAGCGTGCCAGTGGAGGAACGTCGGCGACTCGGGGCGCAGGTCCACTGCCACGTCCCAGACCTCGCCCCGCAGACAGGTGATGAGCTTGGCCTCGGGACGCGCGGCGGTTTGATAGTGCAGGCCACGCACACTGCCCCGTTCCCGGGTGCAGGAGTGGTTGATCTGACGGATATGAAACGGCTGGCCGAAGGCACTCAGGCTGCCTTCGCAGAACAGGCGGGAAAAGTGCCCACGCTGGTCCTCGAAACGCTTGTGGCGTACCTCGAACAACCCGGCCAATGGCAGGGCCAGTACCTGGAACTCGCTCACAGCGCCCCCCGGTACAGATTCAATTGCCCGAGGGTCACGGCGCGCATGTCCGCGCCGCTCTTCCAGGCCAGGTGCCAGTCCAGGGTTTGCACCAGGCACTGCTCCAGGGTCCAGCGTGGCATCCAGCCCAGCAACTGGCGGGCGCGACTGCTGTCCAGGCGCAACAGGCCGGCTTCGTGCAACTCACTGGGCTCGATCAGCAGCCCCGGGGCTTCGGGCCAGTGCCGGGCCAGCAGCCCCACCACGTCACCGACGCTGCACATGTCCTGCTCGCCGGGGCCGAAGTTCCAGGCCCCCGCGTATTGCGGACCTTGCTCATACAAACCAGCCGCCAGTTGCAGGTAGCCGGCCAACGGCTCCAGGGCGTGCTGCCAGGGGCGCACCGCCTGGGGAAAACGCAGGGTCACAGGTTCATCGGCGGACCAGGCCCTGAGCACATCGGGAATCAGCCGCTCGGGCGCGAAGTCGCCCCCACCCAGGACGTTACCGGCGCGGGCCGTGGCCAGGGCCAGGCCGTGCTCGGCGTAACGCTCGGCGGCAAAGAACGAGGAGGCATAGGACTGGGCCAGCAGCTCGCAACAGGCCTTGCTGCTGCTGTAGGGATCATGGCCACCCAAGGGTTCGTTTTCCCGATAGGGCCACAGCCATTCCTGATTGGCGTAGACCTTGTCGGTGGTCACCAGGACGCAGGCGCGCACCCCACCGACCTGGCGGATCGCCTCCAGCAGGTTGAGGGTGCCCATGACATTGCTCGAGTAGGTTCCCAGCGGATCACGATAGGCTTCACGCACCAGGGGCTGGGCCGCCAGGTGCAGGACGATTTCCGGCTCGACCTGGGCGATCAGCTCCAGCAGGCTGCCCAGGTCCCGCAGGTCGCCACGATGATCATTGATCCCTTCGGCCACCCGGGCCAGTTCGAACAGGCTGGGCTCGGTACTCGGGTCCAGGGCGAAACCGCTGACCTCTGCGCCCAGGCTCTGCAGCCACAGGCTCAGCCAACTGCCCTTGAAGCCGGTATGGCCGGTCAGCAGGACCCGCTTGCCGCGCCAGAACTCCGGACTCAGTCCCACTGCTTCCACGGGGCCTCCCCGCTTTGCCAGAGCTGTTCCAGATGGTTCTTGTCGCGCAGGGTGTCCATCGGCTGCCAGAACCCACCGTGCTCGAATGCACGCAATTGCTGGTTCCTGGCCAGTTGCATCAGCGGCTCGGCTTCCCAGGTGGTGCTGTCGCCATCGATGTAAGACAGCACCTTGGGCGACAACACGAAGAACCCGCCATTGATCCAGCCGCCGTCGCCACGGGGTTTTTCAGTGAACCCCAGGACCCGGTCGCCATCACGCTCCAGGGCGCCATAACGGCCAGGCGGTTGGACTGCAGTGACGGTGGCCAGCTTGCCGTGGGCCTTATGAAAATCCACCAGGGCGCCGATGTTCAGGTCGGACACACCATCGCCGTAGGTAAAGCAGAACGCCTCTTCATCCTGCAGGTAGCGCCCGGCACGGCGCAGACGACCGCCGGTCATGGTTTCCTCGCCGGTATCGATCAGCGTCACGCTCCAGGGCTCGCTGTAGTTCTGATGCACGTCCATGCGGTTGTTGCGCATGTCGAAGGTTACGTCCGAGGTATGCAGGAAGTAGTTAGCAAAGAAGTCCTTGATCGCGTAGCCCTTGTAGCCCAGGCAAATCACGAAATCATGAATCCCGTGAGCGGAATACTGCTTCATGATGTGCCAAAGAATTGGCTTGCCGCCGATCTCGATCATGGGCTTGGGCTTGAGGTGGGACTCTTCGCTGATTCGCGTACCCAGTCCACCAGCCAGAATTACGGCCTTCATCGCTGTCCTCTTGCTCTTCGCGGGCTGAATCAGCCCTCCTGAGACCTGGCTGAGCACCAGCCGCAGATCATTCATTCGCAGCCAGATACCTTGCACAGCCTCGCTGCGAAGGTTTTATGGCGATATGCGAGGGACTTGCAGGAAGTGCGCCAATTGCGCAGGCGACGCCTTGGGACGCGGCAAAAGAAAGCCCCTGGCCGTTACCT
Organism: Pseudomonas protegens; assembly: GCF_013407925.2. Classification (NCBI taxonomy): domain Bacteria; kingdom Pseudomonadati; phylum Pseudomonadota; class Gammaproteobacteria; order Pseudomonadales; family Pseudomonadaceae; genus Pseudomonas; species Pseudomonas protegens. The sequence goes on from NZ_CP060201.1 coordinate 1,418,445, forward strand.
GCGACAGGGGCTTGGCAGAGCAGCCGGTCACCTTACGGAACGTCCCGGCCAGCGATGGAATCAGTCCGGCAACCAACCCCATAACCAGTGCTGCAGGTTGTCACTGCGCAGCATGAAGTCGCGATGCACCGCCTCACGCAACTCATCACCCATGCGATAGCTGGCTACCGGATCGGCCAGGTGCATGCGGATCGCCTGCAACCACTCCTCGGTGCTATTGCTGCGGACCCGGGTACAAGGCAGGAAGCCACGATAGGCCTCGGTATCGGTGCAGATCACCGGATAACCGCAGGCCCCGTATTCCAGCAACCGCAGGTTGCTCTTGCAGTCGTTGAAGATATGGAACTCCAAGGGAGCCAGAGCCAGATCGAGGTTCAGGCTGGCCAGCTTGAAGGGATAGCCTCGCAGGCCAATCGCCGGATGGTACTCATGCACGTAGGGGCGCAATGCATCCGGGCACATGCCGAAGAACACCCACTCCACTTCATTGGCCAGCTCGCGCACCACCTCGGCGATGATCTCCAGATCGCCGGTGTGACTGGTACCGCCCCCCCATCCAACCCGCGGTTTGCTGGAAGTGCCTCGACGACTGCTGAGCGTGGCCCATGGATCCGGCGCCAGCATGTTGGGCACGACCCGAATATCACCGTGCATACCGGACAGGGCCTCGGCCAGCGGCTGAGTGGTGACCACCACCCGATCACACAAGGCAATGCCCTCGCGCAGCAGTTGTTCGGTATTGAGCGGTTGGTTTCGCGTGTGGACGTTCTTCTTCGGCGCGCTGACGATGTAGTCGTCGATCTCAAAGATGCGCAGCGCCCGGGAGTACTTTTTCATCCGCAGGATATCGCCGACGGCACCTTCGCTATAACGCCCCTGAAGGACGATGGTATCGGGAGACAGACGTTCGATTTCCACCGTCGATGGCGACTCATAGGCTACCCGCGCGATGACCCTGCCCGCTGCCTCGAGCGCACTCAGAGGCCCAGTGACCCGGTAGTGCCCAACCGCGCTGGTATTGACCGGCAAGCCCAGCACCAACGGCAAGTTGCGGGCGCAGAACGGACTCCAGTTGTCACGCAGGCTCGGCTCCAGGCTGAAGCTGGAGAAACCCAGACTGAGGGCCGGATTGTAAGCCGGGTCGCGAGCGATCTTCGGCAACCACTGACGGTAGAAGGCTTCATGCTCGGCCTCCACGGCCTGCTGTTCGATCGCCTCCGGCGGCGTGTCGGCCTGCGCCAGCATCAAGATGGCATGTGGCGTCCAGACCACCAGATAGCCATTTCGATCGACCCGCAGACACAGGTCAGCAGTACTGAGTTCGCCATTGATCCCTTGCTCGTCCAGGCCACCAAGGCTGTCGAATACCTCCTTGCGCACCATCAAGCAATCGCCGCTGACCGAACTCCAGTTCTGCACCACTTGCAACCGCTGCATATACCCCCGGACACCCAGTGCCTCGCCAACAAAGGGCGAACCCACGGGACCGGCCAAGCCCAGGATATGTCCGGCATGCAGGACGGAACCGTCAGTGCTCAGAATCCGCGCGCCCACCACACCGACCTCCGGGCGCTGGGCCTGATTGAGCAGCTCGTCCAGCCAGTCCCCGCTGCAGATCCGCGCATGATGGCTGAGCAGCAGCAGGTATTCACCACGCGCGTGCGCTGCAACAGCGTTGACCAGACTTGCCCGGTTGTCAGGACCGCGATACGGCAGCACCCGCAACATGGAGCCGCCCAATTGCGCCATGGCCACCAGCCAGTCAGCCATGGCCGGGTCTCGGCTGCCGCCATCCACCAGAAGAATTTCATAATGGTTGTAGGCGGTCTGCTCTATCAGGCCTTCGATGCAGAGCTGCAAGGCCGCCAGGGAGTCACCACAGGTCACCACGATCGACACCAGCGCTCGCGTCTCGTGCAAGTAGTCGATTCGGTTGAGCAAGGGCAAGTCATCATGACCGATCTGGTGCTGCACGCCGATACGGCGCAAATGCGCAGCCACCAGGCCTTCACTGGCCTCGATCACCTGTGGCCGGGACAACCACTGAGCAAAGCTGAACTCGGATTCCAGCTGGATATCGGCAATATGCTCGATGGTCTGCGGGCCAGCGGCTTCCACCAACCGCCACAGCAAATCATGGGGAGCCAGCTCGCCGCGCACCGAATCGAACCCGCCCTCAAGCATGAAACGCTCACGGGAAAACGCCAGGGCACGTCCGACATAGGGATAAGTGCGCATCAAGTCGAGATTGAAGTCGGGCTTGAACACCGGCTCGCAGGACTCCCCCCGAAGCAAGGCACCTTCATCACTGTAGGCACAGAGCATGGCCGGGGTATTGGCGATCCGCTCGGCCAGCACCAGCAGGGCGGAATCCCGCAGACGATCACCGGCCTGCAGCAAATAGAACCAGTCACATCCCTCCAGTTGCGGCACCAGTTCGTTCAGCTGTCCAGCCCAATCGGCGCGCAGCGGCTGCTGCAGAACCCGCTCGCGGACGCCACACTCGGCCTCGGACAGAACCACCACGGCCTGGGGCGCGTAGAGCTGATTGTCCAGACTGTCCAGGGTTAGCCGAAGCGCGGCACTGTCCACCTGGTAGTCGATGATCACCGGAACGATACGCACCCGGCGCGGCCAACTGTCGATGCGCTGTGCCATCAGCCGCTGCTCCGACACCGAAAACTTGCGCACCGCCAGCCATTCTCGATAGAACTCATCGTAGCTCTGGCTCTCGCCACCCACCCGCCCGTTGACCACAGTATTGCGATTGCCCAGAACCCGAGCCACGAACAACTCTTGCCACTGACGTGGCCGCTCATGAGCCTGAAGCAGATCGACATAGCGCACCCAGCCTGAGGCAGGGGCGGACTCGCCACTGCGTACCGCCAGCATCTGCGCCAGCCATTGCCATTCAGTCGTGGCAAGACTGAGCATTTCCGGGGTGCTGCTAAGCCGTTCTGGGTAGAGCCGTTCGCAGCTCAACACACTGGTCAGCGCGGCGAAATTGCCACGGCGCATCAGGCAGATGAACAGCGCCAGGTCCAGCAAGGCAACAAATCCGCCACTGTCCTGAATCAACGCCGGCAGCAACTCCAGCACGTCGGCACGGCGCATCAAGGCAGCACTGAAATTACCCAGGAAATTTTTCCGAGTACCCTCGAAGAGTGCCAGCAAGTCACTTCCCTTGAGCAATGCATCCTCTCGGGTGAAACGGCAGTTTTCAATTCGCGACGGCAGGATGAAGTTTCCCGCATCGCCAAACACTCGCAACGCACACACCAGGCTGACATCGGGGTTCTCCAGCAGCACGGGAACCTGCAAGGCAACACTCGGCGCAAACAGCCGGTCGTCATCGCACAAGACCTTGATCAGCTCGCCACGAGCCTCCTCAACGCAACGCAGGATGTTCTTCTGCAAACCCAGGCGTTGCGGGTTGCGCAGGTAACGCACGGGATGCACAGGCTCGCCGATGGCTTCGACTATCCGCTGGATCTCATCGTCGGCACTGTCATCGCAGATGACGATCTCCAGCGGCTGGTAGGTCTGCGCCAGGGCACTGTCCAGAGCCTGACTGAAGAAGCGTGGGTTGAAGGCGGGGATAACGATGCTGACAAGAGGGGCTTGGTTCACGGTTGCAAACTCTCGAGCGGCGAGCCCCGGCCAGAAAGACCAGGGCTGCAAAACCGCTTAAAAAAGACGGCTGACGGCTCGACGATCACGGCATTCGAGGCGGGGCTCGAACGCCGTGCACTCAGACCTTGTTGAACAGGCCGAGCTGAGTGATCTTGCTGAAGGCCAACTGCGAGGCCTGCAGCATGGTCTGTTGCAGGGTCAGGCGGGTCATGACTTCGGCCGGATCGGAATCACTGATCGCAGAACGGGTGGTGGCGTTGGCTGACGCCAGGCTTTCGTTGATTTCGTTCTGGGTGGCCAACGCAGAGCCCCGACCACCGATGGAGCTGATACCGATGGACAGTTGATCGACACCACTGGCCAGGTTGGCTATCCCCGAGGCGAGGTCGGCCAACTGCTTCTGGGTCGCCAGGAGGTTACCGTCAGTGGGCGTGTTCAACGCGCTTTTCAACTGACTCACGGTGTCCAGGACGTTCTGGGTTTCGTGATTGTTAACCGCCACGCTGAACTGATCGTTGGCAGCCGGCGAAGGAGCGCCCGTCAGGGTGAAGCTCACGCCTGCCGCAGTGGCAATATTGCCCGGACCGACCACCCCCGAGGACACTGGCTTGCTGTCAGCGGTCAGCGGCGCGGCATACAGGTCGAAGTTGGTGGCGCTGGTGAACTTGAGCACCGCATTGCCGCTCGGGAATGTCGAGTTGTAGGCCACCGGATCAGTCACGCTGGTGGCTGAAACCTGAGTCATGCTCGGGTTGCCCGGAGAACGCGCAACGTTGAAGGTGTCCGGTTTCGACGCCAAGGTGAAGCTGTGTCCCGGCAGCACCGTGTTAGCGACATCGCCGGACTTGAGGTTGACGTTCAGGGTCAGATCGACACCACGGAAACTCACCGTCTGATTCGGCGAAGTATCCACCACGCCGCCCTTGCTGGCCTCAGCGGTCACATCGTTGCCGCTGCCATCGAGGATCTTCAACTGGGTACCGCTGACGAACGACACGGTATAGGGCTCGCCAGCGCGGAACTGGCTGTTGTAGGCGCCACTGTTGCTCATCTGGCCGTTGGACAGGGAAACCCGTCCATCATCCACCGCCGGCGAGGTCATGGTGACCTGGCTACGACTGGTGTTGAGCGCCTGCTGGAACACATCCCAACCGGTACTGTTGGCCGCCATCATCATGGTGTCGCCCACCGGCAGCTTCAGGCTGCTCTGGTCACCGTTGTAGCTGTAGGTGCCATCGGAGTTGCGGCTGAACGGCGGAACATCGTCCTTGGAGCCACCGAAGAGGTACTTGCCGTTTTCGTCCTGAGAGTTCATCAGGCTCAGCAGCTGCTCTTCGATCTGCCCCAGCTCGGAAGCATTGGCCTGCCGGTCGGCATCAGTGTAACCGGCGCTGCCCGCGCCGGTGGCCAGTTCCTTGGCCCGGGCCAGGACGTTGTTGATGCTGGTCATCACCGACTCGGCCTGGCCCAGGGAGGCCTTGATCGAGTTGCTGTTGGCCTTGTACTGATCGAGCAAGGAGGCCTGCTGACCCAATTGCAGCAGGCGGGCAGCACCCACCGGATCGTCGGCGGCGGTCTTGACCCGGACCAGGCTGCTGGCCTCTTCGCTGCTCTTGACTACGTTGGAGAAGTTCTTCTGGTAGTTGGCAGCCGAAGACTCGTAAAACTGGGCGGTAGAAATGCGCATGGGCTACGGCTCCTTAAAGGCTGTTGATCAGCGTGCTGAAGGTTTCCTGCGCAGCCTTGATGATCTGCGAAGACGCGGTGTAGTACTGCTGGAACTTGACCAGATTGCCGGTTTCTTCATCCAGGTCGACTCCGGACAACGAGTCCCGGGCGCCCTTGGCGTTGGCCAGGATGGATCCGTTGGCAGCGGTGTCGAGCTTGGCCTGACTGGCCTTGGCGCCGACGTTCTCGATCAGCTTGCCGTAGGCATCCACCAGGGTGATGCCCTTGCTCGCCGAGCCGGTGTCCACGGTCTGCTTGGTCTGCAGGCCCGACAACGCCAGGCCGTTGCGGTTATCGGAAGAGCCGGCGCCATTCACCGAGATGCTCATGTTGTCGCCAGCATTGGGCGAACCGGCAACGGTCATCTGCACCGTGAAGGTCTTGGTCACCGGTGGCGTGCCGCCGTCGGTGATCGGGTTGCCGCTGGCGTCGAGCATATTGACTTGCAGGTTCAGGACATTGCTCTGCCCCGGCACGATGGAGCCGCTGCCCATCTTGACGCCCTTGGCGTCGAAGTAGTCGTAGGTCTGACTGCCGCCGGACGCCGTATTGAACACCACCTTGACCGGGCCGGAGTTCTTCAGGGCGGTCTGCATTTCCAGTTTGCTGGCGGCATCGGAGTTGTCGATCGGCACCGCCAGGGACGGCTGCGCAGAAATGCTCAGGGAGCTCTTGACCCCGGCGCCGAGCTCGGCCTTCAACGGTGCAGCCAAAGCCAGGCGCTTGGAGTCGGTCATTTCCGTCTGGATGGTGGCCGCGGCATTGCGGGTCGGGATGATCTTGAAGCTGTCACCGGCGGCCACCGTACCCGTGAGGTTCAGCGAGAAACCGTCGATCACCGGCGCAGGGCTGGTGGTCGTGCTGAAGCTGCCCATGTCGGTACCGTCGGAACGCTTGACGCTGTAATCCGTGGCGCTGCTGAAGGTCACCGTGTAGTCACTGGTGCTCAGCTTGCCGGTATCTTTGATCGTCACATTGAAGTTGCCCGAGCCGGCACTGTTGGCGGCGCTGGCCATACTGCGCTGACTGATCATCCGCAAGCTGTTGATGTCGTTGAACAGGTTGCCGCCGAACTCACCGTTCTTGTCGATGCCCTGGGCCATCTGGCTGTTCATCTGGTCGGCAACCACCAGGGCCACGCGCCCCAGTTCATTCATGGCCGGGTCCAGCACTTCGCTGCGATAGCGCAACAGGCCACCAATCTCGCCACCCGTGGTGACGTTGGTGATGTCCGCGGTGCTGGTACCACGATTGATCTGCAGCATGGAGCGGGTCGGATCATTCTTGCCCTGCACCACTTCCAGGGTGTTGGCGGAGTTGCCCATCACCAGCGGCTGGCCGCTGCCCAGGTACAGGTCGAGGCTCGAGCCGCGCTCCGACACCTGAACGCCGATGAACGTCGAAAGCTGGCGCACGGTTTCGTTACGAGCATCCAACAAGTCGTTGGGCATGCCGTTGCCGTTGGTCGACAGCTCGGAAATCTTCTGGTTGAGCTGAGCCACGGTGTTGGCCAGCTTGTTGACCTGGTCGGCCATGCTCGCCAAGTTGCCATTGATGTTGCTGTTCTGCTCGTTGAGCTGGCTGGACACCGAGTTGAAACGGTTGCTCAAGGCCTGGGTATCGCTGAGCAGCAACTGTCGGGAGGCCTCGTCGGTGGGCTTGGCGTTGAGGTTCTGCAGCGAGGCGAAGAACTTGGTCAGGGCGCCGTTCATGCCGGTGCCGTTGTCCGACAGCAACTGGTCGATCGGGCTGATCTGGCCCTGGTAGGCCGCGACGTCACTGTTGAGGGACGTGGCGGTGCGCAACTGGGCATCGAGGAAGCTGTTGTACACCCGGCGCACGTCGGCCAGGGTGGTACCGGTGCCGATGAAGACATTGCCGAATTGAGCGGAGGCCTTGGTGCCCTGCACGGTCTGCTGGCGCGAGTACCCGGCGGTGTCGGCGTTGGCAATGTTGTTACCCGTGGTCATCAACGACGTTTGGCTGGCGGCCAGCCCCGACATCCCGATATTGAGCAAACTCATGATTCAGACCTTATAAATTCGTGGAAACGCCCGCCGCAGCGTAGTTCTGGTAATGCTTCATCTGCTTGGCTATCTGCGAAATCTTGCTAGCGTAATCCGGGTCCGTTGCATACCCGGCTTTTTGCAACTCGCGAACAAACTGTTCTGGTTTATCGGCCACCTTCAGCACTTCTTGATAGCGATTGTTGCTCTGCAACAAGGTCACCAGATCGTGGAAGCTGTCCTGATAGGAATCGTAGGAACGGAACGCCGCCGTCTCCTTGACCATCTGCCCATCGCGGAACTCGCTGGTGATCGCCCGGGCCTGAGCGCCCTGCCAGCTCTTGCCGGCCTTGATGCCGAACAGGTTGTGACTGCTGGTGCCATCCTGCTGGCGCATCACCGATTTGCCCCAGCCGGTCTCCAGCGCGGCCTGGGCCACCAGATAGCGTGGATCGACGCCGATCCGCTGCGCCGCCTGCTGCGCCATTGGCAGCATGGTGGCGACGAAGTCGTCGGCGGAGCTGAAGGCACGCTTGGCAGGTGCCAGCGGCGGCTGAGCCATGGCCCGGCCATACACGCGCATCTTGCCCTGGGACGCGGCATAGCCCTGGTTGACCCGCCATTCGCCGCGCAGCACCGCATCCGCGGCCGCCGTGGTGCGACTCGGCGCAGCGTTCTGAGTGGAAGCATCGGCAACACCGCCGGCCGACGGCACGATCCCGGTCAACAGGCGATCGGTCAGCTTACTTGGCAGCGACAGGCGACGCTGGTTGAGCAGGACCATGTCGTTATGGGCCACGCTGGTCCGCAACGGATCATGGGCTCGCGAAGCCCACAACGGCCGCTGGCCGTTGGACCGGCTCAAGGGACCATCCTGGGCGCTGGTGCCCGCGGCAATCGGCGTCGGCGTCGCTGCCACCACCGGCGCAGCCGCCGCGGGTGGCGTGGCACCCGGCGTGGCCGGCTTGTTCTTCATCATCTGGCGCATCAGCACATTGGCCAGGCCAATACCGCCGCCCTCGCGCGACAGGGACACCGCGAGCTGCTGATCGTACATGTCCTGATACTGCTTGGCGGCCGGAGTATTGAGCGGGTTGTCCTGGGCGATGACATCAGTGGCCTTGCGCATGGACTTGAGCATTTCGTTGAGGAACAGCGACTCGAACTCCTGCGCCACCTTGCGCACGTTGGCCTCGCCGTTCTTGTCACCGACCTTGAGTTGCTGCAGGCGATTGAGGTCGGAATAGGACCCGGAATCGCCGCTGCCAATCAATCCGCTCTTACGTATATCCATGGCCGCCACCTCAAATCACGATCAAGTCGGCTTGCAGCGCGCCGGCCTGTTTCAAGGCTTCGAGAATCGCCATCAGGTCGCCCGGGGCCGCGCCCACCTGGTTCACCGCGCGAACGATCTCATCCAGGGTGGTGCCCGGGCCGAACTTGAACATCGGCTTGGCTTCCTGCTGCGCATTGACCCGCGAACGCGGCACCACCGCGGTCTGTCCATTGGACAGCGGACCGGGCTGGCTGACGATCGGATCCTCGGTAATGGTTACGGTCAGGCTGCCGTGGGTCACCGCCGCCGGCGACACCTTGACGTTCTGGCCGATGACGATGGTGCCGGTCCGGGAGTTGATGATGACCTTGGCCACCGCCTGCCCCGGATCGACTTCCAGGTTCTCCAGGATCGACAGGTAATCCACGCGCTGGCTTGGGTCCAGGGGCGCGGTGACCCGAATCGAACCGCCATCGATGGCCTGGGCCACGCCCGGGCCGAGCATGTCGTTGATCTTGTCGACGATGCGCTTGGCGGTGGTGAAGTCCGAACGGTTGAGGTTCAGGGTCAGGCTGTTGCCCTGGTTGAAACCGCTGGGTACGGCCCGCTCCACCGAAGCGCCGCCGGGAATCCGCCCGGCCGATGGAACGTTGACGGTGATCTTCGAACCATCGCGCCCTTCGGCGTCGAAACCACCCACCACCAGGTTGCCCTGGGCGATGGCATAGACGTTGCCGTCGATCCCCTTCAGGGGCGTCAGCAACAGGGTGCCGCCACGCAGGCTCTTGGAGTTACCGATGGACGAAACAGTGATGTCCACCTGCTGGCCCGGCTTGGCGAACGCCGGCAGATCGGCACTCACCGACACTGCCGCAACGTTCTTCAACTGCACGTTGCCGGAACCGGCCGGCACCTTGATGCCGAACTGCGACAGCATGTTGTTGAAGGTCTGCAGGGTGAACGGGGTCTGGGTGGTCTGGTCGCCGGTGCCGTTAAGCCCGACCACCAGGCCGTAGCCGATCAACTGGTTGGAACGCACGCCGGAAATACTGGCGATGTCCTTCAGCCGCTCGGCCTGAACGCCGAGGGAAGTGGACAGCAACAAGGCCGCCGCCATCAGGTGCTTGAAGTTGAACATGAGGCTTCTCATCACCTAGAAAGGGAACAGCGGACTGAGGAAGAAACGGTCGAACCAGCCAGGCTGGTTGGCATCGGCGAAGGAGCCGGTGCCCGAGTAGGTGATGCGCGCATCCGCGACCCGGGTCGAGGACACGGTGTTGTCGGTGGCGATATCGTCCGCCCGCACCAGGCCGGCGATCCGCACCAGCTCGTCGCCGGTGTTGAGGGTCATCCACTTCTCGCCGCGTACCGCGATGATGCCGTTGGGCAATACATCGGCCACGGTGACGGTGATCGAACCGGTCAGGCTGTTGCTCTGGGCGGCCTTGCTGTCGCCCTTGGTGGCGCGGTTGCCGCTGTAGCCGGCGTTCAGGGTCAGGTCACCGCTGCCCAGGGGGTTGTTGGTATTGGGCACGGCACCGAACAGCGAGGTCAGGCCAACGCTGTTGGAGCTGGTCTTGGTCAGCGCCGAGTTGGCGCCCTTGCTGGCCGCGGTCTTCTCATTGAGGGTGATGGTGATGATGTCACCGACCCGGAACGCCTTGCGGTCGCTGTACAGGTTCTGCTCGAAGCCGGCCTGGTAGATCGAACCGTTGTTGGACGCGGAAGGCAGCGGCGTGCGCGGCAATACCGGCGCGTAGTAAGGGTCATTGGGCTTGGGCGGCGGGGCAACACAGCCCGCAAGCACGGCACTCCCACTCAGCGCTAGAACACAAATAAACCGATTCATGACCCTTCCTCACGATGTTGCCGGCACGCCACGTCAGACCCGTGGCGACCTCAAGACTTGATTACAGCTTCTGCGTTACGAACGAGAGCATCTGGTCGGCGGTGGAGATCACCTTGGAGTTCATCTCGTAGGCACGCTGGGTGGTGATCATATTGACCATCTCCTCGACCGTGCTGACGTTGGACGCTTCCAGGGTGTTCTGCAGAGTGGTGCCGAAACCGTTGAGACCCGGGGTGCCGATCTGCGGCGCGCCGCTGGCGGCGGTTTCCAGGAACAGGTTGTTGCCCTGGGCCTGCAGGCCGGCCGGGTTGATGAAGTCGGCGGTTTGCAAGTTGCCGATCACCTGGGACGCCGGGTTGCCGGCGATGGTGATGGACACCGTGCCGTCCTGACCCACGGTGAAGGTCTGCGCGTCGTTGGGCACGACAATCGCCGGCTCCAGGGCAAAGCCGCTGGCGGTGACGATCTGGCCATTGGAATTGAGGTGGAAGGTGCCGTCACGGGTATAGGCCGTGGTGCCATCGGGCTGCAGGATCTGGAAGAAACCACGGCCGTTGATCGCCAGGTCCAGCGGCTGCTCGGTGGTTTGCAGGCTGCCGGCAGTGAAGTTCTTCTGGGTGCCGACGATGCGCACACCGGTACCGACCTGCAGGCCGGTTGGCAGTTCACTGTCCTGGGTCGACTGGGCACCCGGCTGACGCTTGATCTGGTACAGCAGGTCCTGGAACTCGGCGCGATCACGTTTGAAACCCGTGGTCGAGACGTTCGCCAGGTTGTTGGAAATCACACTCAGGTTGGTGTCCTGGGCGGACAGACCGGTTTTGGCAACCCATAGAGCCGGAAGCATTCGATTCTCCTCTCGCGCCTGTTTTACGGCGCTAGGTACTGGTAATTAGCTGATCTGCAAGACCCGAGCCATGGCCTGGTCGTCTTCTTTGGCGCTGTTCATCATCTTGATGTGCAATTCGAACTGCCTGGACAAGGCCAGCACTGCCGTCATCTCTTCCACGGCATTGACGTTGCTCGACTCCAGGAACCCCGACACCAGCTGCACATTGGCATCGGCTGGCGCCGGCTGGCCGTCCTTGGTCTTGATCGAGCCATCGAGCCCCTTGGTCAGGTTCTTGATGTCCGGATTGACCAGCTTGATGCGATCGACCTCGGCCATGACACGCGGCCCCTCACCCATGGCCCGGATGCTGATGGTGCCGTCCTGGCCCACTTCGATCTTCTGCTCAGGCGGCACGGCAATCGGACCGCCATTGCCCATGACCGGCATGCCGTTGCCGGCACGCAGCACACCCAGGGCGTCGACGTTCAAGCTGCCGGTGCGCACATAGCTTTCGCTGCCATCGGGGCTCTGCACGGCGATCCAGCCCTTGCCGCTGACGGCCACGTCCAGGTCACGACCGGTTTCCACCATGGAGCCGGGAGTAAAATCCGTCGCCGGCCGCTCGCCCATGGCAAAGGCCCGCGCCGGAAAACTGTCACCAAACACCGGCATCGCACGCGCCTGCTCCAGGTCGCGCTGAAAACCGTTGGTGGAGATGTTCGCCAGATTGTTGGCATGAGCCTTTTGCGCCAGTGCATTCTGGCTGGCGCCGGTCATTGCCACATAAAGGTACTTGTCCACAATCGTTCCTCATCTGCCGGACGTTTGCCGCCCACCGCTGTACTGCGAAGCCATAAGCAATAAGCGCACCAAGTTTTTTCGAGAAGGTTTATCCCCAGGCGGGACAGGGCTTTGCCCGGTCCACAGGGAATGCAGAGGGTGGTAGCGGAGACGGAAAAACGGCGGCCTTATGCCGCAAACGGCAAGTAACGGCCCGGATACATGCCCGGCTGCCACCGCTACTCAAGGCTGCGGCAAGGATTACGGCTTGCCGACGTCGTATTCGCGCAGCTTGTTGGCAATGGTGGTGTGGGACACCCCGAGGCGCTTGCCCAACTGCCGACTGCTGGGATGTTCGGCGTACAGGCTTTCCAGCACGGCCTTTTCAAAACGCCCGACGATCTGCTCCAGGCCGCCTTCCAGGGAGAAATCCCCCAGGGGCTGGCGGGCACCGTAGTCCGGCAGGCGGATGTGCTCGGCCTTGACCACGCCGCCATCACACAACGAGACCGCCTGAAACAGCACGTTCTCCAACTGCCGGACGTTGCCCGGCCAGTGGTAGTGACTCAGACGCTCCATGGCGGCCGGCGCCAGCCGCGGCAGCGGGCAGCCAATCTGCCGGCTGGCCTGATCGAGGAAATGCTCCACCAGCGGGGTCAGGCCATCAAGGCATTCACGCAAGGGCGGTATGTGCAGCGACAGCACATTCAGCCGGTGATAGAGATCCTGGCGAAACTCGCCCCGGGCACAGAGCTCGGACAGGTCGACCTGGGTCGCGCAAATGACCCGTACATCCAGGTACACCTCTTCATCGCTGCCCACCCGGCGGAAGCAGCCATCCTGCAGAAAGCGCAGCAACTTGACCTGCAGACGCGGGCTCATCTCCCCCACGCCGTCGAGAAACAGGGTGCCACCGGCGGTCAGCTCCAGCAGCCCGAGCTTGCCCTCCGCCCGCGCCCCTTCGAAGGCCCCGGGGCCGTAGCCGAACAGCTCGGTTTCGGCCATGGACTCCGGCAACCCGGCGCAATTGAGGGCCATCAGTGGCGACTGCCCCCGCGGGCTGGCCAGGTGGCAGGCGCGGGCCAGCAGTTCCTTGCCGGTGCCGGTTTCGCCCTCGATCAGCAGCGGCGCGTCCAGCGGCGCCATGCGCCGCGCCTCACGCACCACCGCCGCCATGACTTTCGAACTCTGGAAAATACTGTCGAAACCGCGCAACTCCTGCTTGCGCACGTTGTAGATGCGCTCACCGACCCGATCCGCCCGGTGCAGGGTCAATACCGCGCCGGCCATGGCCTCGCTGTCGTCGTGCTCGGATTGCAGCGGGGCGATGTCCGCCAGGAACACATCGCCCTTGACCTTGACCCGCAGCCCATTGATCCGCGACTGATTGGCCCGCACCAGCTCCGGCAGGTCGAAATCCTCGGCGTAGCGCGACAGGGGAATCCCCGGCACCTCATCCACCCGTACCCCCAGCAACTGCGCCGCCGCCCGGTTGGCGGCCACGATGGAACCGCCCATGTCGATGGACAGCACCGGGAACTCCAGGGCGCCCAGCAGTGCGTTGAGTTCCATGTGCCGGCGCTCGCTGGGCATCAGCCCGACACGCTTCACACCGAAGACCCCGGCGATGGACTCGAACTTGGGGCGCAGCGCCTGGAACTGCAGATTGATCAGGTTCGGGCAATGCAGATAGATGGCATTGCCATGCTCGCCGCCCACCTCGCCCCGGGCCACGTTGATCCCGTACTCCACCAGCAGATTGAGAATGTCCCGCAGGATGCCGATGCGGTTCTGGCAGTGAACTTTGATGCGCATGAAGAAAGGCCCGAAACGGATAAGGGAAGGCATAAACGCCGAAAGCCGACGCTTTTGACGTCGACACTTGCAAAGTTTCTGCTGGGTGATGCAGATAATCGTCAAGATTATGTGACAGCCATGGGCTTTTTCAAACCTGGAAACCCACAACATGCCGGCCATTCGGGCAAATTCGTAACGAATACTTTACGAATAGGCGCCGAGTGGCCCCTCACAGACACCCGCCGCCTGCTGCAAAGCGTCGCACCCTCGGGTATCACTGGGGTCACACATAACAAGAACGCATCCCCTGGCAGGAGAGCAGCATGAAGCAGACGCAGTACGTGGCCCGCGAGCCCGACGCGCAAGGTTTTATCGACTATCCACCCGAAGAACACGCGGTGTGGAACACCCTGATCACGCGTCAGCTGAAAGTCATCGAGGGTCGTGCATGCCAGGAGTACCTGGATGGCATCGACAAGCTCGGATTGCCCCACGACCGCATCCCGCAGTTGAGCGAAATCAACAAGGTCCTCGGCGAAACCACCGGCTGGCAAGTGGCTCGGGTGCCGGCGCTGATTCCTTTCCAGACCTTTTTCGAACTGCTAGCCAGCAAGCGCTTTCCAGTGGCGACCTTCATTCGCACCCCTGAAGAGCTGGACTACCTGCAGGAACCGGACATCTTCCACGAGATCTTCGGCCACTGCCCGCTGCTGACCAACCCCTGGTTCGCCGAATTCACCCACACCTACGGCAAGCTCGGCCTGCAAGCCACCAAGGAAGAGCGGGTGTACCTGGCGCGCCTGTACTGGATGACCATCGAGTTCGGCCTGGTAGAAACCCCGGCTGGTCGGCGCATCTATGGCGGCGGCATCCTCTCCTCGCCCAAGGAAACCGTGTACAGCCTCTCCGAAGCGCCGGAACACCAGGCCTTCGACCCGCTGGAAGCCATGCGCACGCCCTATCGCATCGACATCCTGCAACCGATCTATTTCGTCCTGCCCAACCTCAAGCGCCTGTTCGACCTGGCCCATGAAGACATCATGGCCCTGGTCCACCAAGGCATGCAGCTGGGCCTGCACGCGCCCAAGTTCCCGCCAAAACCCAAGGCGGCCTGAGCGGTTCGCACTCGCGAGCCGCTGCGAAAGATAGTAACTTCCAACAAGAATCGAACTCAGGAACACACCATGACCGCTCTGAACCAAGCCCATTGCGAAGCCTGCCGCGCCGATGCCCCACAAGTCAGCGACGAAGAACTGCCGGTACTGATCAAGCAGATCCCTGACTGGAACATCGAAGTTCGCGACGGCGTGATGCAGCTGGAGAAAGTCTTCCTGTTCAAGAACTTCAAGTTCGCCCTGGCCTTCACCAATGCCATGGGCGAGATCTCCGAGGCCGAAGGCCACCACCCAGGCCTGCTCACCGAGTGGGGCAAGGTCACCGTGACCTGGTGGAGCCACTCGATCAAGGGCCTGCACCGCAACGACTTCATCATGGCGGCTCGTACCGACGAAGTGGCCAAGACCGCAGAAGGACGCAAGTAATGCATTTCGACGCCATCGGCCGGGTACCCGGCGACCCGATTCTCGGCCTGATGGGGGCCTACGCCAGCGATCCCAACCCGAACAAGTTCGACCTCGGCGTGGGGGTCTACAAGGACGCCCAGGGCCTGACGCCGATCCCGCGCTCGGTGAAGCTGGCCGAACAGCGCCTGGTGGATCGCCAGGACACCAAGATCTACATCGGCGGCCACGGCGATGCGGCCTTCGGCAAGGTGATCAATGAACTGGTGCTGGGCAGCGATTCGCCACTGATCGCCAGCCAGCGCGCCGGCGCCACCCAGACCCCGGGCGGCACGGGTGCCCTGCGCCTGAGCGCCGACTTCATCGCCCACTGCCTGCCGGGCCGTGGCGTGTGGCTGAGCGATCCGACCTGGCCGATTCACGAAACCATCTTCGCCGCGGCCGGGGTCAAGGTCAGTCACTACCCTTACGTGGGCAGCGACAACCGCCTGGACGTCGAGGCCATGCTGGCCACCTTGAATCAGGTGCCAGAGGGCGATGTGGTGCTGCTGCATGCCTGCTGCCACAACCCGACCGGCTTCGACCTCGGCCAGGCCGACTGGCAACGGGTGCTGGAGGTGGTGCGCCGCCGCCAGCTGCTGCCGCTGATCGACTTCGCCTACCAGGGCTTTGGCGACGGCCTGGAGCAGGATGCCTGGGCCGTGCGGCTGTTCGCCGCCGAACTGCCGGAAGTGCTGGTCACCAGTTCCTGCTCGAAGAACTTCGGCCTGTACCGCGATCGCACCGGCGCCCTGATCGTCTGCACCCAGGATGCCGAGAAGCTGCTCGACGTGCGCAGCCAGCTGGCCCACATCGCCCGCAACCTGTGGTCCACGCCACCGGATCATGGCGCCGCAGTGGTCGCCACCATCCTCGGCGATGCCGAGCTCAAGCGCCTGTGGATCGACGAAGTGGAAGCCATGCGCCAACGCATCGCGCAACTGCGCGCTGGTCTGGTGGAAGCCCTGCAACCCCATGGTCTGGCCGAGCGCTTCGCCCATATCGGCGTGCAACGCGGGATGTTCTCCTACACCGGCCTGAGCCCGGCTCAGGTGCAGGCGCTGCGTGAACAGCACAGCGTGTACATGGTCAGCTCCGGCCGCGCCAACGTGGCCGGGATCGACGCCACCCGCCTGGACCTGCTGGCCCGCGCCATCGCCAGCGTCTGCAAGGGCTGATCCCTCTGCCGGCATGCCCGGCCTCTGCACCGCGGTGCCGAGGCCGGGCTTGCTGCCCCAGTTCGCAAGCCCTGGCTCCACCCTCGCAACAACGCCCCCGCCTCAAAGATCTTTCTGGATCAACTGCCCCAGCGCCGCCAGCTCGCCCTGCTCCAGGTCCGACACCAGGATGAAGCGCAGGTGATTGCGCCGCCAGGCCACCAGGTTATAACCGCGCAAGGAGAGGTTTTGCGCCGCTGCATCGGCATCCGCCGTAGGCAGGATGAACAGGTTGATCAAATGCCGCCCATGGCCATAGGTCAGGGCCGCCGTACTTTGCTGCTGCAGGTAGTCCAGGCGCCCGCCCAACAGCACATAGCCCTGCTGACTGAAGTCGAAGACCGGCGGGGCAAAATCCAGCTTGCCGGTGAACCAGGGCTTGACCGTATGCCGGTCCGAGGACACCACGTCATTCAAGTGATCGACCATCAGCGAACGCACATGGCTGGACACCGCCTCATCCAGCCATGGCCGCTCGGCAGAAGGCGCCGCCAGGTAGAGCACCAGGGACAGGGCCAGCGCCAGGGTCGAAAATCCCGGGGCCAGCCAGCGCCGGCCGCCAGGTCCCAGCCAGCGCTGGAGCAACCCCGCAGGAGGCGACGCCGGGGCCTCGATACTGGCCCGCAGGCGCCGGGCCAAGCCTGCCGGCGCCTGGTGATAGGGCAGGTGAGCCTTGAGCTGCGCCACCAGGCGCCGGGCATCGGCATATTCACCGGCACATTCGGCACAGTGATGCAGGTGCTCGGCCACCTCGGCGGCGGCATTGGTTTCCAACTCGTTGTCGAGGTAGCCATGCAGCCAGGCCCGACAGGTCTTGCAGTCGATGGCGTGGATCATGGCCGGGACTTCTGCAGTTGCTGCCGGAGCATGGCGCGAGCCCTGGCCAGGCGCGACATGACCGTCCCCAGGGGGATGTCGACGATCTTCGCAATGTCCTTGTAGGGCATGTCTTCCAACTCCTTGAGCACTATCACCTCACGAAACACCGGAGCCAGGGCCAGCAACGCCTGTTGCAACTGCGCCGCCTCCTGCCCCTGGATCAGTTGCCATTCCGGGGTGCGCCCATCGGCCAGGGCCGGCTCGTCCTCGCCACAGGCCTCGTCGAAAGCCACCGCCCCCTGGCGCGCCGCAGCCTTGAGCCAGTTGTAGCTTTCGTTGCGCACGATGGTCAGAAACCATGCCTTGGGATTGCCGCCGTCAAAACGATGGAGGAACTTCACCGCGCGAAACGCGCTTTCCTGAACCACGTCCTGGGCCGCGCTGTCGTTATCGGTCAGCCAGCGCGCGAGGTTATAGGCCGCCTTCAGATGCGGCAGGAACAGTTCCTCGAATCGCGTCATGGTGGCTCCGTTTCCTTTGCAGCCTATAACGGTGAAAGCCGGCGTTTTATTCCCGAAATAAAAATTCGCCTTCCCCGGAATAAAGCCCGGCACCGCGCGGTTTTACAGATGTGAGACCCATCACTGTAGACCGCTACCGAGGGCGCACCATGGACACTCCTGCCACATCGCATACCCAAGCCACCGAAGGCCCGCAGAATCCCGACCGGCGCACCCTGCTCAAGTGCTCGGCCTGGGCCGGCGCCGGCGTCATCTGGGCCTTGAGCGGAGGAATTCCTCGTGCCTTCGCCCTGGACCAGGCAGGCCAACCGAGCGACCCCAGCGTCCTGAACAGCAGCTTTCATTTCGTGCAGATCAGCGATTCGCATATCGGCTTCAACAAGGAAGCCAACCCGGAACCGGTGAAGACCCTGCAAGTAGCCATCGACAAGGTCATTGCCCTGCCCAAGCGGCCCGCGCTGATCCTCCACACCGGGGACATCACCCACCTGTCCCGAGCCGAAGAGTTCGACACCGCCGCCCAATTGCTCAAGGGCCTGCCGTCCACCGTGCACTACGTACCGGGCGAGCATGACACCCTGGATGAAGGCGGCGGCCAGCTCTACCTGCAACGCTATGGCAAGGGCACCCGGGGTAACGGCTGGTACAGCTTCGACCAGCAAGGCGTGCACTTCATTGCCCTGGTGAATGTCTTCAACCTGCAGCCCGGTCATGAAGCCAGCCTGGGCGCCGAGCAACTGGCCTGGCTGGCGGATGACCTGCGGGCAGTGGCCAGCAGCACGCCAATCGTGGTCTTCACCCATATCCCGTTGTGGACCATCTACCAGCCCTGGGGCTGGGGCACCGAAGACGGCGACCAGGCCATCGCCCTGTTGCGCCGCTTCGGCTCGGTGACCGTCCTCAACGGCCATATCCACCAGGTCATCCAAAAGGTCGAGGGCAACATCACTTTCCATACCGCTCGCGGCACGGCCTACCCGCAACCGGCTCCCGGCGCCGCGGCCAACCCCGGGCCGATGACCGTGGCCGCCGACCAGTTGCGCAATTACCTGGGCATCACCGATGTCCGCGCGACCCAGGGCGAGCATCCCCTGGCCCTGCTCGACTCCACCCTGGTCTGAGGTCCTCGTGCGATGAAGACATGGCTCACACTGCTGCTTCTGGGCTGCCTGGCAACACCCGCCTGGGCCGAGGAGGTGACGATCGATATCCGCGCGTTCATGTACAACCCCCAGGATGTGCAAATCACCGCGGGCACCCGGGTCACCTGGGTCAATGACGACCAGATACCGCACACGGTGACTGAAACCCACAAGCTGTTCCGTTCCGCGGCACTGGACACCAACGACCGTTTTTCCTACCAATTCGATACCCCCGGCACCTACCAGTACTTCTGCGTCCTGCACCCACAGATGATCGGCAAGATCATCGTCAGCCCACCACAACCCTAGGCAACCAGCCCAGTGCCGCGCCCTGTGCGGCGCCGCACAGGGCCGCCGTGGCCGGCGCGCAAGTGCAGGTTCATGGGCCGCCAAAGCACACGAAAGCCGACCAATAACCCTCAACCTAGGGGAAATAAAAATCTTTCTGTCATTTGTACTGCTGTATCCTGCCCAGGCTTTTTAAAAGCGCGGACCTACCCAGCGATTTAAAAAACAGACTTTGCGAGGAGCAACGACATGCATGAGATCCCGAATCTCCCCTTCCCAAGCCTGCACGAAACTGAGCAGACCACCCCGCCCCAAGCCAGCGCTGAAAAGCCTGTAGTGCAAGAAGCCGCCGACAGCCGCAAGGCCGACAGCGACGACTGAAAAACGCTGTAACCAGACCGTGTGGAAAGCGCTACTCAAGCGCTTTCCACACCGCCTGAAACCTCCCCCCCCCGAGCCCTACCCAGCCATGACCGACTCCTTCAGCGAAACCCAGGCCAGCGTGCTGATCGGCACCGCGGAAAAAATGATCGAGGTGTGGAACCGCCTGAGCGCGCCAAGACAGGCCGCCCTGCTGGCCCGTTTCGGCACCCAGGAAAACGCTATCGCCGCCCTGGTCACCACGCGCCTGCTGCAAGACAACGACGCCTGAGTCAAAACCCTGGCCCGAAAGATCTGCACAACGCGTCGAATTCTCCCCCTGCGCCAGCGTCCACATCGGTATCATAAGCAGCCTATCTATTCAGCTGTCGCCGTGGACCCATCCCCATGCCAGATTCCCAGCGCCCCTTGGCGGTCACGCTGCAAGTCGTCTCCATCGTCCTGTTCACCTTTATCGGCTACCTGAATGTCGGCATTCCCCTGGCGGTGCTGCCGGGCTATGTGCACAGCGATCTGGGTTTTGGCGCGGTGATCGCCGGCCTGGTGATCAGCGTGCAATACCTGGCCACCCTGCTCAGCCGCCCCTACGCCGGACGCATCATCGACAACCTGGGCAGCAAGCGCGCAGTCATGTACGGCCTGGCCGGCTGCGGACTAAGCGGCGTGTTCATGCTGCTCTCGGCCTGGCTGCAACACCTGCCGATCCTGAGCCTGCTCAGCCTGCTGACTGGCCGCCTGGTGCTGGGCAGCGCGGAAAGCCTGGTGGGCTCGGGTTCGATTGGCTGGGGCATCGGTCGGGTCGGCGCGGCCAACACCGCCAAGGTAATTTCCTGGAACGGCATCGCCAGCTACGGCGCCCTGGCCATCGGCGCGCCCCTGGGCGCCTGGCTGGTCGATCATCTCGGCTTGTGGAGCATGGGCGTGAGCATCATCCTGCTGGCCGTGCTCGGCCTGCTGCTGGCCTGGCCAAAACTCGCGGCGCCGATCGTCGCCGGCGAACGCCTGCCCTTCATCCATGTGCTGGGCAAAGTCTTTCCCCACGGCTGCGGCCTGGCCCTGGGCTCCATAGGCTTTGGCACCATCGCCACCTTCATCACCCTGTACTACGCCACCCAGCACTGGGACAACGCGGTGCTGTGCCTGAGCCTGTTCGGCGCCAGCTTCATCGGTGCGCGCTTGCTGTTCGGCAACCTGATCAACCGCCTCGGCGGCTTTCGCGTGGCGATCGCCTGCCTGTCGGTGGAAACCCTCGGCCTGTTGCTGCTGTGGCAGGCCCCCGACGCCCACTGGGCACTGGCTGGCGCGGCCTTGAGCGGCTTCGGCTTCTCTCTGGTGTTCCCGGCGCTGGGGGTGGAAGCGGTGAACCTGGTGCCGGCCTCCAGCCGTGGCGCGGCGGTGGGCGCCTACTCGCTGTTCATCGACCTGTCGCTGGGCATCACCGGGCCCCTGGCCGGGGCGATTGCCGCCGGCTTCGGCTTTGCCTCGATCTTCCTCTTCGCCGCCATCGCCGCCTGCAGCGGCCTGGTACTGAGCCTGTACCTGTACCGTCAGGCACCCAGGCAACGCAAGGAACGCGCGCTCGGCTAGAAGTCCACCTTGCCGCGACCGGCCTTGATGTTGCCGCGCTTGGCCTTGCTCTCCAGCCGACGCTTCTTCGAACCCAGGGTCGGTTTGGTCGGGCGGCGTTTCTTTTCCACCTTGATGGCGCTGAGGATCAGCTCGGTGAGACGCTCCAGGGCATCGGCGCGGTTTTGCTCCTGGGTGCGGTATTGCTGGGCCTTGAGAATGATCACGCCATCACTGGTGATGCGACTGTCGCGCAGCGCCAGCAGCCGCTCCTTGTAGAACGGCGGCAAGGACGAGGCCGGAATGTCGAAGCGCAGATGCACCGCGCTGGACACCTTGTTGACGTTCTGCCCACCGGCGCCCTGGGCGCGGATGGCGGTCAGCTCGATCTCGGCATCCGGCAGATGCACGTTGTTGGAAATCACCAGCATGGAACAGGAATCCGTCTTCAGGGCGCACAGGATACCCCCATTCCCCCGGCTCTGGCGGGCCTCTTCGCTGGCCGGCGCAAGCGATCTCAACCCGCAGAAAAATCACAGGCATGAAAAACCCGGCCGCAGCCGGGTTAGTCATGGCCAGGGCCGCACTTACTTCAGCGAAGCACTGGCCGCCTGCAGCGGTTGCTGGGCACTGCGCTTGTTCTTGATCAGGTAGCAGACCCACATGAACACCACCCATACCGGGATCGCGTACACCGAAATCTGGATGCCCGGGATCATCAGCATGATGCCGAGGATGAACACCACGAACGCCAGGCAGATGTAGTTGCCATAGGGGTACCACAAGGCCTTGAACAACGAGGTCTGGCCGGTGCGATTCATGTGCTGGCGGAACTTGAAGTGCGAGTAGCTGATCATCGCCCAGTTGATCACCAGGGTCGCCACCACCAGGGACATCAGCAGCTCCAGCGCGTGCTGCGGGATCAGGTAGTTGAGCACCACGGCGACGAAGGTCACCACCGCCGAGGCGAGGATCGACATCACCGGCACGCCGCGCTTGTCGATCTTGGCCAGGACTTTCGGCGCATCGCCCTGCTCGGCCATGCCCAGCAGCATGCGGCTGTTGCAGTAGGTGCCGCTGTTGTACACCGACAGCGCTGCAGTCAGGACCACGAAGTTGAGGATGTGCGCCGCGGTGTTGCTGCCCAGCATCGAGAACACCTGGACGAACGGACTGCCGCTATAGGCATCGCCAGAGGCGTTCAGGGTCACCAGCAGGGTGTCCCATGGCGTCAGCGACAGCAGCACCACCAGGGCGCCGATGTAGAAAATCAGGATGCGGTAGATCACCTGATTGATCGCCTTGGGGATCACGGTCTTCGGCTTGTCGGCTTCAGCGGCGGTGAAGCCGAGCATTTCCAGGCCGCCGAAGGAGAACATGATGATCGCCATGGCCATCACCAGACCGTTGACCCCATTGGGGAAGAAGCCGCCATGGGACCAGAGGTTGCTCACCGAGGCCTGCGGGCCGCCGTTACCGCTAACCAGCAGGTAGCTGCCCAGGGCGATCATGCCGACGATGGCCACCACCTTGATAATGGCGAACCAGAACTCGGCCTCGCCGAACACCTTGACGTTGGCCAGGTTGATGGCGTTGATCATCACGAAGAACACCGCCGCCGAGGCCCAGGTCGGGACGTCCGGCCACCAGTAGTGCACGTACTTGCCGACCGCGGTCAGCTCCGACATGCCCACCAGGATGTAGAGAATCCAGCAGTTCCAGCCGGAAAGGAAACCGGCGAAGCCGCCCCAGTATTTGTGGGCGAAGTGGCTGAAAGAACCGGCCACCGGCTCTTCGACGATCATCTCGCCCAGTTGGCGCATGATCATGAAGGCGATGAAACCGCAGATGGCGTAGCCGAGGATCATCGACGGACCGGCGGATTTGAGTACCCCGGCCGAGCCCAGGAACAAACCGGTGCCGATCGCGCCGCCCAGGGCGATCAGTTGAATATGACGATTTTTCAGGCCGCGTTTCAGCTCGCCCGAATGCGAGTTTTGTCCACTCATGAAAAGGTTCTCACGCAAGGTTTGATGATGTTTGCAAGACGTTGCCGCCCGGTGAGGCTTAAGCGGCGCGGAGCAAACCCCAGCGCAGGCACCCGAAATTCAGCGTTTTTCTAACGGTCATGCGTCACCTGTTTGTTTTTATCTGTGACGAAATCGAACCCACCACGCTCGTGACGCGGCGGAGTGAACAAGGTGGATAACCTTGAGTTTATTGGCCCGGCAGCGGTGCTTTCAGCGCCCTCGGGGCAGGCTGAAACGCGCGGCGCAGACGCAAAATGCGCGGGTACGCAGTTGGGTCACAGTTAAAACGCCGCGCATTGTACACCCCTGACCCCCTGCCGCCAGACACTGCTGTATCAGCGTGCCGGTAACCGGGATCTTGCGGGGCCTGCTCGATGCTCGACATCGGCGGCGGAACATGGGACGGACCGCGTGGGGTCGTCGATGAAGGTGCGATGACCATCGCCCTTCGAAGGGTGTCGGTGAAAGTCGGTTACGGCGTTCATTGCGCCTCCTTCTTGTTATGCACCTGTACGCAGGCAGGTGTGCATCTCACCCGCCTTGGCGCTCTGGAACAAGCGGGCCAGAGCCTCGGCAAGCGGGAAGCTCACGGCCCGGCGGCAGCTTTTCCTTACAGCGCCGTGACCTGCGCGGTTTCAGGGCGCAACACGCAACATTTCGTAATTTTTTCTTTACAACGCGTAACGCCAACTTGCCGGGACAGATCATCCGGCCCCGCGACTGCAAATTGACGCGCTGGCCACGGCGGCCCCGGGAAGGCCTCAGCTTTTTGTTTTCAGGCGAAAAATATTCCGCGCAAAAAATAGAAAATAAAGTTCAGTAGAAAATAATCTAATTATTTTTTTGCACTTCAAAATGCCCTGAACTAGGTTTCCAGCCACTTGCCGGATGCCTCGTCCGACAGGTACGAGGAGCGGCTGGGCAGCCTTTGCAAGCATCCCGTTCAGCGCTGTTGAACCGCTCCGCCAATGGACTGCTATGCGCTATGTCATCTAGGAGAGTCACCATGCAAACACTGGAACAAGACCTGGAAACCGAACTGCAACTGGACGAGTGGTTCGAAGCGGCCACTCATGATGCGGCCGTGGAAATGATGCAGGCCGACGCCGTGGTGCCGTTCGGCACGGCGATGTGGCCGATGTAAGGCGCCCGGACCGGAGCGGGCCGTGCGCCTGCTCCGGTCACCTTTGTCCTCCAGGGAGGTTTTATGGACCAGAGCCGCGCCATCCGCCATTTCCTGTACTACCTCGAACGCCACCCGGCCCTGAGCAACGCCCGGGCGCCGCAGGTGGTGATCGGCCACACCGCCGACTACCAGGCCATGGTCAGCGCCATCATCGAACAGTCGCACCAGGCCACGCCGCTGGCGCTCAGCGCCCTGCGCCTGGACCTTGAGCCGGCCGAACGCCTGGCCCGGGCGATCATCGACTGCGACCTGTACATTTTTTTCTACGACTCCTCGACCCTGGCCCAGCCGCGCCCCGACGGCCCGGAATTTCTCCGCCCGCTGCACGGGTTGATGGCCGAACACTGGAAGAAGTCGCTGCTGTTCAAGGATTACGGCGAGTACTTCTACGACACCTTCAGCGTCGAGCCGCAGCGTATCGCCGACCTCAACGCCACCTTGATCCGCCGCCTGTCCCAGGCCTCGATCCTGAGCTTCAGCGACCCCCAGGGCTCCTATTTCGAAGCGCCCTTGAGCAGCGTGAAGAAATGGACCGACATCAACGGCGTCGGCAACTACGACCTGGCACCCGGGGAAATCGCGACCCACAGCGAGGCCATCAACGGTCATGTGAAGTTTCTCGGGACCTTCCTCAGCACCATCCCCTTTGCCCGCAAATACGGGGTACTGCAGGCACCGCTGGAGCTGTGGATCGACAACTCGACCATCACCCGCGTTGCCACCGAGGTGCCCGGGCTGGCCAATGACTTCAACAAATACCTGGATGCCAACCCGTCCAACCGGCGCATCGAGGAGCTGGGCATCGGCACCAACGAGGGCATCAAGTCCCTCTACGGGCGCAATTCCGGCTTCGAGGAACGCCACTGCGGCCTGCACCTGGGGCTGGGAGGCAGCGCCAAGGGCAGCCACCACCTGGATCTGATCTTCAGCTCAGGAGTGCTGGCGGTGGACAACAAGCCGGTGTTCGACGGCCAGTTCGCCTTTTAACCCTCCTTGCGTAGACGCTGGCTTGTGTCGGAGCTGGCTGGCCAGCGAAGGCGATCACAAGCCTTGCCCAGGAGGTGAGAGCCTATTCGCCGGCAAGCTGGCTGCTACGCAGTTGCAGGCAAAAAAAAAACGCCAACCCGAGGGTTGGCGTTCTTGTCGGCGGGCCGAAGCTTACTCCGGCTTGCGACGACCGAAGCCAGGACGCTGGCCCGTGCCGGCCGGGGCGCCACGACGCTTGCCGGACGGCGCGTCCTTGTCCAGCACCAGGCTGGGACGCTTGGACTTCGATGCCGGCTTGGCCGGGCGCTTGGTGTCCGCCGGACGCTCGGCTACCGGGGTGCCACGGCCAGTGGCCGGGCGCGGCGCGCGTGGAGCGCGCTCGCCATCCTGACGGGCCGCCGGCTTGCGCCCTGGGCGCTCGCCTTCGATCTGCGGCTCACGGGAGACACGCGGGTTGGCCGCTGCACCGTTGGCCGGACGCAGGGTGCGCACGCGCTCGCTCTTGCCCACCGGACGCGAGGATTTACGCTGCATGCGCTCCAGCTTGTCCTTGGACTTGGCGTTGAGCTGCGGCAAGGCCACCGGGGTCAGGCCGACTTCGGCGCTGAGCACGTCGACTTCGTACTGGCTCATTTCGCGCCAGCGGCCCATCGGCAGGTCGGAGTTGAGGAACACCGGACCGAAGCGCACGCGCTTCAGGCGGCTGACCACCAGGCCCTGGGATTCCCACAGGCGACGCACTTCACGGTTGCGACCTTCCATCACCACGCAGTGATACCAGTGGTTGAAGCCTTCGCCACCGGGCGCCTGCTGGATGTCGGTGAACTTGGCCGGGCCGTCTTCGAGCATGACCCCGGCCTTGAGGCGCTCGATCATCTCGTCGTCGACTTCGCCGCGCACACGCACCGCGTACTCGCGGTCCATCTCGTAGGACGGGTGCATCAGGCGGTTGGCCAGCTCACCGTCGGTGGTGAACATCAGCAAGCCGGTGGTGTTGATGTCCAGGCGGCCGATGTTGATCCAGCGGCCTTCGCGCGGACGCGGCAGCTTGTCGAACACGGTCGGACGGCCTTCCGGGTCGTCACGGGTGCAGATCTCGCCGTCGGGCTTGTTGTACATGATCACGCGGCGCACCGATTCGGCGGCCTCTTCGCGCTTGATCACCTTGCCATCGATGGAAATGGCGTCATGCAGGTCAACGCGCAGGCCCAGGGTGGCCTCTTTGCCGTTGACCTTGATCCGGCCCTGGCTGATCCAGGACTCGACGTCGCGGCGCGAGCCGACGCCGATGCGGGCGAGGACTTTCTGCAGTTTCTCGCCGGCTGGACGGATTTCCTGGTCGTTCTGATCGGTATCGCTCATCTGGGCACCTCCCGGTGTAGCGCTTCAGGCTTGAGCGGCCTGAAGACGTGAAAACAGGTTCTGTGGCGAAGGGATCGCCAAAGGGTCGCGAATCATACGCTCATGGCGGCGATTGCGCATCACAGACTAGTTGATAAGTCGCCGCCCGTTTTTTTTCCGCCCACCGGTGATGCAGCGCAGGGCCGGCTTGCTGGCGAAGAAGGCCGCAGGCCTTGCACCGAACCGGTTGACGCCTTCGCTGGCAAGCCAGCTCCTACAAGATCAGTCGTCCAGCAGGCGGCGTTCGTTTTCGATGGCTTCGGCCAGGGCTTCGGCCTCTTCTTCACTCAGCTCCGGTGCAGAAGGTTCCAGCGCGGCTACCGCGGCCAGCAACTTGGCCCGGGCCTCGGCGACACCCAGCACATCGTCCTGCGCGTCGAGCAGCGGCTCATCCTCGGGCTCGACCGGGAGTTCATCGGCTTCATCAACGGGGATGTCAGCTTCGGCCTGAACCTCTTCCTGGGGGAGATCCAGCACCGGTTCTTGCTGCTCCCCCTGTTCCAGCGCTACCGGAGCATCGCGATGCAGGTCGTCGAAGTCGGTCTTGATCCCCTCTTCCATCGAATCCAGCTCCAGCAACAGGGTATGGAAGCTGGTTTCCTCCTTGGGCTCCTCCTGCTCGGCGCTGGCGTCGGCCAGTTGCTGCAGGTGCTCGGGCACGGGGGCGTCATCGAACTCCAGCACCGGCTCGGCCTCGATCTCCCGCAGTTCGGCCTGGGGCGGCAGGTCGTCGAGGTTCTTCAGGTTGAAATGGTCGAGAAAGGCCTTGGTGGTGGCGAACATCGCCGGTTTGCCCGGCACATCGCGGTAGCCCACCACCCGAATCCACTCGCGCTCCAGCAGAGTCTTGACGATGTTGCTGTTGACCGCCACGCCACGCACGTCCTCGATCTCGCCGCGGGTGATGGGCTGGCGGTAGGCGATCAGGGCCATGGTTTCCAGCAGGGCACGGGAGTAGCGCTGCGGGCGCTCCTCCCACAGGCGGCCGACCCAGGGCGCGAACTTTTCGCGGATCTGCAGGCGATAGCCGGAAGCCACTTCCTTGAGTTCGAAGGCCCGCCCCTCGCAGGATTTGCCGAGCAGGGTCAGGGCCTTCTTGAAGACGGCCGGGTCCGGCCGCTCGGCTTCTTCGAAGAGCTCGAACAGACGTTCCAGGGACTGGGGTTTTCCCGAGGCCAACAGAAAGGCTTCGAGCAGGGAAGCCAGCTCGCGGGGTTCATTCAGGTTCATGATTTAAGCTCGTTATTCGGCGCGTGCCCGTACGTGGATGGCCGCAAAGGGCTCATTCTGCACCAGCTCGACCAGGGATTCCTTGACCAGTTCGAGGATCGCCATGAAGGTCACCACCACCCCCAGGCGCCCTTCCTCGGCGGTGAACAGCTCGACAAAGGGCACGAAACCGCCGCCCTTGAGCCGCTCCAGCACATCGCTCATGCGCTCGCGGGTGGACAAGGCCTCGCGGCTGACCTGATGGCTTTCGAACATGTCGCCACGGCGCAGCACCTCGGCCATGGACATCAGCAACTCTTCCAGGGCCACATCCGGCAACAGCTTGCGCACCCGGGCCTCGGGCGCATCGAGCTTGGGCACCACCACGTCGCGGCCGACCCGGCTCAGGCCATCGATGCCTTCGGCGGCGGCCTTGAAGCGCTCGTACTCCTGCAGGCGGCGAATCAGTTCGGCGCGCGGATCGTCCTCTTCTTCCTCGACCTCGGCGGAACGCGGCAGCAGCATGCGCGATTTGATCTCGGCCAGCATCGCCGCCATCACCAGGTACTCGGCGGCCAGCTCCAGGCGCACCGACTGCATCAGTTCCACATAACCCATGTACTGGCGGGTGATTTCCGCCACCGGGATATCGAGGATGTTGATGTTCTGCTTGCGGATCAGGTACAGCAGCAGGTCCAGCGGGCCTTCGAAGGCTTCGAGGAAGACTTCCAGGGCATCCGGGGGGATGTACAGGTCCAGGGGCATTTCCATGACCGCCTGGCCGTAGACCATGGCGAAGGGCAGCTCCTGTTGGGCGCCGGCCTGTTCGTCGACGGTTTCTACTGCGGACATCTAGGCCTCGGCCATGAACGGCGCTGGGTCGCCGCAACCGACGCGGATCACTTCCGGCTCACCGTCGGCCAGGCTGATCACCGTGGACGACTCGGTGCTGCCAAAGCCGCCGTCGATGATCAGGTCCACCTGGTGCTCCAGCAGTTGGCGCATCTCGTAGGGATCGCTCAGGGCCTCGGTGTCGCCGGGCATGATCAGGCTGACGCTCATCAGCGGCTCGCCCAGCTCGGCCAGCAGCGCCAGGGCAATCGGGTTGCTCGGCACCCGCAGGCCGATGGTGCGGCGCTTGGGGTGCAACAGCAGGCGCGGCACCTCCCGAGTGGCGTTGAGAATAAAGGTATAGGGCCCCGGCACATGGGCCTTGAGCAGGCGGAAGGTGCCGGTGTCGATCTTGGCGAACAGGCCCAACTGCGAGAGGTCGCTGCAGATCAGCGCGAAGTTGTGCTTGTCGTCCAGCTGGCGCAAGCGGCGCACCCGCTCGATCGCGGCCTTGTCGCCCATCTGGCAGGCGACGGCGTAGGACGAATCGGTGGGATAGATCACCACGCCACCGCCACGGATGATCTCGACGGCCTGTTTGATCAGGCGCGGCTGGGGGTTTTCCGGGTGGATCTGGAAAAATTGACTCACTGTCTCTACCTGTTCAGGCGGCAATAATTGGCTCATGTTTGAAGCGACACCATAGCGGCGGCAGATCCTCGGGGACCGGACGGTATTCGCCGATCTCGGACCAGCCTCCTGGACCATGAAAGTCACTGCCGGCGCTGACCAGCAGTCCGAATTCACGAGCAAGAATAGCCAGACTGCCCACTTGCTCCGCAGGTTGATGGCCATTGACCACTTCAATGGCATGACCACCGGCTTGAATATAGTCGGCAATCAGACGGCGACGCTTGCTGCGGGTGAAATCGTAGTGCCAGGGATGGGCCAGGCTGACCCAGGCACCGGCCTCGCGCAGGGTGCCGACCGTTTCCTCCAGGGTGGGCCAGTGCAGCTTGACGTCACCCAGCTTTCCCGCCCCCAGCCACTTGCGGAAGGCTTCGGCGCGGTCCTTGACGAAGCCGGCACGCACCAGGTAATCGGCAAAATGCGGCCGCGCCGGGGCGTTGCCGCTGTCGCCCAGTTCCTGCTGGATGGCCCGGGCGCCTTCCAAGGCGCCCGGCATGCCTTTGAGGGCCAGCTTGCGGCTGATCTCCTCGGAACGCAGCCAGCGCCCCGCGTGAAGTTTCTCGATGGCGGTCACCAGGGCCGGGGCTCGGGTATCGAATCCGTAGCCCAGCACATGAATAGTGGCGCCGCCCCAGGTGCAGGACAGCTCGACGCCGTTGACCAACTGCATGCCCAGTTGCGCCGCTGCCTGACGAGCCTCGTCCAGCCCCTCGAGGGTGTCGTGGTCGGTCAGGGACAGGATTCGCACGCCTCTCTCGTACGCACGCGCAACCAGAACCGCGGGCGCCAGGGCGCCGTCGGAGGCCGTGCTATGGCAGTGCAAATCGACATTCACAGGATGTTAAAACCTCAAGTCAGCTGGCGCTTTCGCGACCAAGGATGTTTGTTATTATGCCGCCACATCCTGCTTCTGGCTGCCACTGTGAAACAATTCATCGACTTCATCCCGCTGTTCCTGTTTTTCATCGTCTACAAAATTGATCCCCGAGTCGTCGACCTGGCTGGGCACGAAGTCAGCGTGGGCGGCATCTACAGCGCCACGGCGGTGCTGATCATCAGTTCCCTGGTGGTGTACGGCGCGCTGTTCATTTCCCAGCGCAAACTGGAAAAGAGCCAGTGGCTGACCCTGGTCGCCTGCCTGGTCTTCGGCAGCCTGACCCTGGCCTTCCACAGCGAAACCTTCCTCAAATGGAAAGCCCCGGTGGTCAACTGGCTGTTCGCCCTGGCCTTCATCGGCAGCCATTTCATCGGCGACCGCCTGCTGATCAAGCGCATCATGGGCCACGCCCTGACCCTGCCTGAGCCGGTATGGACCCGCCTGAACATCGCCTGGATCGCCTTCTTCCTGTTCTGCGGCGCCGCCAACCTGTTCGTCGCCTTCACGTTCCAGAGCATCTGGGTCGACTTCAAGGTCTTCGGCAGCCTGGGCATGACCGTATTGTTCCTGGTGGGCCAGGGCATCTACCTGTCGCGCCACCTGCATGACGCCGATCCCACCACCCCGAAAACCGAGGACTGACATGCTTTACGCAATCATTGCCACAGACGTCGCCAATTCCCTGGAAAAACGCCTGGCCGCGCGCCCGGCGCACCTGGAGCGACTGCAAGTACTCAAGGAGCAAGGGCGTGTGGTGCTGGCCGGCCCGCACCCAGCGATCGACAGCAATGACCCTGGCGCCGCCGGTTTCACCGGCAGCCTTATCGTGGCCGAGTTCGAATCCCTGGAAGCCGCCCAGGCCTGGGCCGAGGCCGACCCCTTCGTGAGCGCTGGCGTCTACGCCAATGTGCTGGTCAAGCCGTTCAGGCAATCGATGCCGTAAATCCTCCCCGGCGCGATGAACCTTCAGGGTCCATCGCGTTCTCAATCGCTCATTATTCTCGTTTGACGGCCGACAACCTGCCCAACACTCGATTGGAATCAGGAGTTTCGATGCGCCAAGGTCCGCTGTGTCTGCTGTTGGTCATGTTGTCGATCGGGGCTCCGGCCCTTGCCGAAGAAACCCAGGAAACCGGTCATTCGACGCCGCTGTCCCTGAGCGCCGGCAGTCAGATCACCGAGTTGCAGCAACGCTTGAAAGAAAGCGAGCGCCTGCGAGAAGAGCTGAGCAAACAATTGCAAAGCGCCGACGCTGAACGGGAAAGCCCACAGCTGGCCCGCTTGCGCCAGGAGAACCAGCGCCTCAAGCTGCAGCTCAAAGAGGCCCAGGCCAACCCGGTGCCGCGACTGCTGACCGATCAGCAGCAATGGTTCGTCACCGGCGGCGGCGTGGCCCTCATCGCCCTGCTCTGCGGTATCTTCGCCAGTGGTGGGCATCGCAAGCGTCGACAATGGCTAAATTGAGTGATTCATGAGCGACCTGTTACTGATTGATGATGACCAGGAGCTGTGCGAGCTCCTGAGCAGCTGGCTCGGCCAGGAAGGCTTTCAAGTACGTGCCTGCCACGACGGCCTGAGCGCACGCCGGGCCCTGGCCGAAGCGGCCCCGGCAGCCGTGGTGCTGGACGTCATGCTGCCCGACGGCAGCGGCCTGGAACTGCTCAAGCAACTGCGCAACGACCACCCCGACCTGCCGGTGCTGATGCTCTCGGCCCGCGGCGAGCCCCTGGACCGCATACTTGGCCTGGAACTGGGCGCCGACGACTATCTGGCCAAGCCTTGCGACCCTCGCGAACTCACCGCCCGCCTGCGCGCCGTCCTGCGCCGCAGCCACCCGGTGGCGGCCTCCAGCCAGCTGGAACTGGGCGACCTGTGCTTCAGCCCGATTCGCGGCGTGGCCACCATCGACGAACAGGACATCAGCCTCACGGTTTCCGAAAGTCGCCTGCTGGAGGCCCTGCTCAAGCAACCCGGCGAGCCGCTGGACAAGCAGGAACTGGCGCAGATCGCGCTGGGCCGCAAGCTGACCCTGTACGACCGCAGCCTGGACATGCACGTGAGCAACCTGCGCAAGAAGATCGGCCCCCATCCCGATGGTCGCCCGCGCATCGTTGCCCTGCGCAGCCGCGGCTACTACTACAGCCTGTAACCGCGTCCCGACGCCATTGTCAGGGCGCCGGCCCGGCGTCTTTACCCAAGCTTTACCCTCCACTGACCGCCGCTGACCTTGATCTGGGTAACCTGAACTCATCCGGAACTTACCGGGAATGAGACAAGGAGACACACCATGCGCAAGACCCTGATCGCCCTGCTGTTCGCCGCCGCCCTGCCAACCGTGGCCATGGCCATGCCTGAAGGCAACGGCCCGATGGGGCCGATGGACGGCCCTCGGCACAGCGAGCACATGCGCGGCAAAGGCCCCTTCGGTCAACTGGACCTGAGCCGTGAGCAACGTCAGCAGATCGGCAAGCTGATGGGCGAGCAAATGCACGACCGCAAGGCCGTGGTGGAAAAATACCTGGAGAAACTCTCGCCAGCCGACCAGAAAGCCATGAAAGACGAACTGGCCGCCAAACAGCAGAAGACCCAGGCCGACATCCGCGCCCTGCTCAAGCCCGAGCAGCAGAAAGAGTTCGACGCCATCGTCAAGAAACAAGAGGAACGTCGCGCCGAATGGGCCGAGTTCAAGGCCTGGAAAGCGCAACAACCGCAAAAAGCGCAATAATGCGTTAGCGTTCATCCCCCAGCCCAGTGGCCCGCGCCACTGGGCTTTCGCGTTCGAGGAGTCTCTGTGCGTTCATTGTTCTGGCGCATCCTGGCCAGCTTCTGGCTGGCCATCACCCTGGTTGCCGGGTTGTCGATCCTGCTCGGGCACATGCTCAATCAGGACGCCTGGATCCTCAGCCGCCATCCGGGGCTCAACAGCCTCACCTCGGAGTGGACGCAAACCTACGAAACTCAGGGCGAAGACGCCGCCCAGGACATCCTCCAGCAGCGCAAGCGCCAGTACCACATCGATGTTCAGGTCCTCAATGAGAGCGGCGACCCGGTGGTCCGCGGGACTTTCCCGCGCCGCGCGGCGGCCTTCGAGGCTCGGCAGAACAATGACGACCGGCACCTGCCCTGGCGCCGCCTGACCGCGGAATACACCAGCCCGACCACCGGCGACACCTACCTGTTCATCTACCGCATCCCCCATCCGGAGCTGGACGCCTGGCACCGCGACAGCCTGACCTGGCCCCTCAGCGCCCTGGCCATCGCCCTGGTGGTGCTGACCCTGTTCAGCCTGCTGGTGACCTTGTCCATCACCCGCCCGCTGAGCCGCCTGCGCGGCGCGGTACACGATCTGGGCCAGGCCAGCTATCAGCAGAACAGCCTGGCGCGCCTGGCCAATCGGCGCGATGAGTTCGGCGTCCTGGCCCGGGACTTCAACCGCATGGGCTCGCGCCTGCAAAGCCTGATTGGCAGCCAGCGCCAGTTGCTGCGGGATGTGTCCCACGAACTGCGCTCCCCCCTGGCACGGCTGCGCATCGCCCTGGCCCTGGCCGAGCGGGCCGCCCCCGAAGAGCGGGAAAGGCTCTGGCCCCGATTGACCCGGGAATGCGATCGCCTGGAGGCGCTGATCAGCGAGATCCTGGTGCTGGCCCGGGTCGACGCGGACAACGCCAGTGCCGAGGACGTGGACCTCAATGCCTTGTTGCTGACCCTGCAAAAAGACGCGCAACTGGCCTGTCCGGAGCAACAGGTGCAGATCGACGCCCAGCCGCAGCTGAGCCTGCGGGGCTGGCCGACCATGCTGGAACGGGCGGTGGACAACCTGCTGCGCAACGCCCAGCGCTTCAACCCCGCAGGACAGCCGATCCAGGTACAGGCCCGGCGTCAGGGCGACAGGATCCTGATCAGCGTGCGCGACCACGGGCCGGGGGTGGACGCCGAACACCTGAAACAGTTGGGTGAGCCGTTCTTCCGCGCGCCAGGGCAAAGCGCGCCCGGTCACGGCCTGGGCCTGGCCATTGCCCGCCGGGCGGCGGAGCGTCACGGTGGCAGCCTGTTACTGGACAATCATTCCCAGGGCGGCTTCATCGCCACCCTGGAATTGCCGCTGCTGCCCGGCGCCCCAGCGCCAGCCTGAAACCAGCGCGGGCAAGCCGCTAACGCCAGGTCCGGCGGTAACGGGCTTGCCCGCGATGCCACAAAGAGGCTGCTGGAGCCAATCAGGCTTTGGCGGTCCAGGCGCTGACAAACTCGCTGGTATCGACTGTCGGAGCCACCCGAGGCTCATTCAGCGGCGTCCCCAGGTACAGGAAGGCAATGATCTCTTCCCCTTCAGTCAGGCCCAGCCCCTTGGCCACGTGCGGCGAATAGGACAACTCGCCGGTGCGCCACACCGCGCCAATGCCCTGGGCATAGGCCGCCAGCAAAATGCCGTGGGCTGCACAGCCCGCCGCCAGCAATTGCTCGGACTTGGGCACCTTGAAGTGTTCCTGCAACCGCGCCACGACCACGACCACCAGCGGTGCACGCAGGGGCATGGCCCGGGCCTTGTCCAAGGCGGCCTGAGTCACCTCGCCGCCCTGCTGCTGTACCGCTTCGACCAGCAGCTCGCCCAACTGCTCACGGGCTTGGCCTTCGACGGTGAGGAACCGCCAAGGGCGCAATTGCCCGTGGTCCGGCGCCCGCAGGGCGGCGGCGAACAGTGCCTCGCGCTGCGCGGCGCTGGGCGCGGGCTCCACCAGGCGCGGCACGGAAACACGGTTGAGCAAAGCGTCGAGAGCCTCCATCGGCCACCTCCTGAAAAAAATGTCCGGCCATTCTAACGGCATCTGCCGCCGGGGTGCCGGTTTACATGCCCTGCCCCGCAGGTAGAATGAGCGCCCTTCAGCTACCAGCCCGAGCGCAATACATGGCGTTGCCGACTTTAAGAATCATTGGCTTCATCATCGGCATCTTCCTCATCACCCTGGCCATCGCCATGGTGGTACCGATGGCGACACTGGTGATCTTCGAACGCACCGGCGACCTGCCGTCCTTCCTCTGGGCCAGCATGATCACCTTCATCGCCGGGCTGGCCCTGGTGATCCCGGGGCGCCCCGAGCACATCCACCTGCGCCCGCGAGACATGTACCTGCTGACGGTGTCCAGCTGGGTGGTGGTGTGCATCTTCGCCGCCCTGCCGTTCCTGCTGACCCAGCACATCAG
Source organism: Pseudomonas protegens (assembly GCF_013407925.2). Classification (NCBI taxonomy): domain Bacteria; kingdom Pseudomonadati; phylum Pseudomonadota; class Gammaproteobacteria; order Pseudomonadales; family Pseudomonadaceae; genus Pseudomonas; species Pseudomonas protegens. Next base: position 1,454,249 of record NZ_CP060201.1, read on the forward strand.
CTACACCGATTCGTTCTTCGAAAGCATGTCCGGCATCACCGCCACCGGTGCCACCGTGCTCAGCGGCCTGGACAGCATGTCCCCGGGCATCCTGATCTGGCGCTCGATGCTGCACTGGCTGGGGGGCATCGGCTTTATCGGCATGGCGGTGGCGATCCTGCCGCTGCTGCGCATTGGTGGCATGCGCCTGTTCCAGACCGAGTCCTCGGACCGCTCGGAAAAGGTCATGCCGCGCTCGCACATGGTGGCGCGCCTGATCGTCGCCACCTACGTCGGCATCACCATCTTCGGCAGCCTGGCGTTCTGGTGGGCCGGCATGAACGTGTTCGACGCCATCAACCACGCCATGTCGGCCATCTCCACCGGCGGTTTCTCCACCTCGGATGACTCCCTGGCCCACTGGCAGCAGCCGGCGGTGCACTGGGTGGCGGTGGTGGTGATGATTCTTGGCAGCTTGCCCTTCGCCCTCTATGTGGCAACGCTGCGCGGCAACCGCAAGGCATTGATCAAGGATCAGCAGGTCCAGGGCCTGCTCGGCATGCTGCTGGTGACCTGGCTGGTGCTGGGCACCTGGTACTGGTGGACCACCGACCTGCACTGGCTGGACGCCCTGCGCCACGTGGCGCTGAACGTGACTTCGGTGGTCACCACCACCGGCTTCGCCTTGGGTGACTACAGCCTCTGGGGCAATTTCTCACTGATGCTGTTCTTTTATCTGGGGTTCGTCGGCGGCTGTTCGGGCTCCACGGCCGGGGGAATCAAGATCTTCCGCTTCCAGGTGGCCTACATCCTGCTCAAGGCCAACCTCAATCAGCTGATCCACCCCCGGGCGGTGATCAAGCAGAAGTACAACGGCCACCGCCTGGACGAGGAAATCGTCCGTTCGATCCTGACCTTCTCGTTCTTCTTCGCCATCACCATCTGCATGATTGCACTGGCCCTGTCGCTGCTGGGCCTGGACTGGATGACCGCCCTGACCGGCGCCGCCAGCACCGTGTCCGGCGTAGGCCCGGGGCTGGGCGAAACCATCGGCCCGGCGGGCAACTTCTCGACCCTGCCGGATGCCGCCAAGTGGATCCTGTCCCTGGGCATGCTCCTGGGCCGACTGGAGATCATCACGGTGTTCGTGTTGTGCATTCCGGCGTTCTGGCGTCATTGACCGAGCCCGGCAGCGCCAGCAGGCGTGCCCGGTACTCACCGGGTGTGATGTCGAACCAGCGGCGGAACGCCCGGAAGAAATTGCTCGGATCGGCGAACCCCAACAGGTAGGCAATTTCCAGCAAGGTCATGCGCGGCTGCGCCAGATACTGCTCGGCCAACTCCCGGCGGGTGTCATCCAGCAGGGTCTGGAAGCTGGTGCCCTCCTCCTGCAGGCGACGCTGCAAGGTGCGCTGGGACAGGTGCAGGGTCTGCGCCACCACCTCGCGCTTGGGCTCGCCCTGGGGCAACAGGCGGCACAGCACCTGCCGCGCCTTGTGGGTCACCCGGCTTTCCGAGAAGCGCGCCAGGTACTCGCCGGCGAAACGATCGTGCAGCAAGGCCATGGCCTCGTTGGCCGTGGGCAGCGGCGCCTCCATGTCGGCAGGTTCGAAGATCAGCGCATCAAAGGGCGCGGCGAATGCCAGCGGAGCACGGAACATCTCCTTGTAAGGCTGCACGTTCTCGGGCTGCTCGCCCTGCAGCAGCACCTTGCGTGGCTGCAGCGCACGTCCGGTCAACCAGCTGCACAGGGCCAGCGCACAGGCCAGCGAGGCCTCCGCGCTTTGCCGGGTGGGCGGCAGATGATCACCATGCACGGTCAGAATCAGCGCATAACCCTCAGGTAAAAGACGAAAGCTCAGGTCGGCGCTTTCGGCGATGATCCGCTGATAGCGCACCAGACGCTGAAAGCCTTCCACCAGGGTCCGACTCGACATCAAGGCGTAACCGGCCACATGAAAGGACGCAGGACGCACCACCTTGCCCATGTTCAGGCCAATCGCCGGGTTGCCGGACAACTCGACGGCGCGCTGCCAGAGCCGGGTCATCGAATCCTGGGGGAAGCGCGCGTCGGGATCTTCGAGAGCGCCGTAGTCGAGCCCCAACTGCTTGAACAAAGCGCGGCAGTCCAGGCCATCCATCTCCAGAGCCTTGACTATTCCCAAGGCCCAGCTTGCAGAAGTCGTTCGTTCGCTCATGAGGGTTTCTTACATGACAAGCCGCATGCTACGGCCGATTTTCCAAGGATACTAAAGTGGCGCCTATTGTCACTGGCCAGCGCTGCCAGGGACTCTAGACTCACCTAAGCTTCCGCAGAACTTGCGCCCGCACAACAACAAACAACCGAGATCGCGGCCATGGAAAACATCAGACAGTTCAGCAGCTTCGCCGAGTTCTACCCCTATTACCTGAGCGAACACAGCGACAGCACCTGCCGTCGCCTGCACTTTATCGGCACCAGCCTGGTGATCTTCCTCCTGGCCCTGGCCATCGGCAAGGGAGCCTGGCTGCTGTTGCTGGCGCTGCCGGTGGCCGGCTATGGCTTTGCCTGGATCGGGCATTTCTTCTTCGAGAAAAATCGCCCGGCCACCTTTCAGCATCCGCTGTACAGCCTGCTGGGGGACTTCGTCATGTACCGCGACATAATCCTGGGCAAGGTGCCGTTCTAGAGCCGACCGGCCATCCGTCCCCGCGACCCTGCGGCCACTGCCATGGCCAGGCTCGACTTCCCCTGATAACCAGAGGCCGAACGATGAAGGCTCACGCGCGCTTCACCCACATGCAGGACGGCACCCAAGAAGACTGGGCGATCATCGCCGCGGATTTCAGTGCCTACGCCAAGCAATTGCCCGCCCGAATCCTCGCCCACCTGCAACTGCTGGAAGGCGACTTTGGCGGTTTCCCGGTGGACCGTCTGACCCATTCACTGCAGACCGCCAGCCGCGCCTGGCATGACGGGCGCGACGAGGAGTACGTGGTCTGCGCCCTGCTGCATGACATCGGCGACACCCTGGGCTCCTACAATCATCCGGATATCGCCGCCGCCATCCTCAAGCCCTTCGTCAGCCCGGAGAACCTGTGGATGGTGGAAAAGCACGGAATCTTCCAGGGCTACTACTTCTTCCACCATCTGGGCATGGACCGCCATCTGCGCGAGCAATTCTGCGAGCATCCGCTGTACCAGCGCACTGCCGAATTCTGCGCCAAATACGATGCCGCAGCCTTCGATCCGGCCTATGAAAGCCTGCCCCTGAGCTTCTTCGAACCCATGCTGCAACGGCTGTTCGCAAAGCCCCGGCAGTCCCTTTACAAGGCCGCCATGGAACAGTCCGCCGCCGACTGAGGCCCGACCGCTCTTGCTCAGGCCGGCTCCGCCATTTTCGTGAGCTCGGCCTTGAGTTGGGCTTCCCGGGCCTGGGCGTCGGCCAGGCGATAGAGTTCGATGCTGCCGTCCCAATGTTCGATCAAGGCGGTGCAGGACTCGACCCAATCACCGCAATTGAGATAGTCCACCTCGCCGACCTTGCGGATCTCGGCATGGTGAATGTGGCCACAGACCACCCCGTGCAGCTCGCGCTTGACGCACTCGTGGGCAATGGCCTCCTCGAAGTCACTGATAAAGCTCACCGCGGTCTTGACCTTGTGCTTGAGGTAGGCCGACAGCGACCAGTAACCGTAGCCATAACGCGCCCGCCAGTGATTGAGCCAGCGGTTGAGGGTCAGGGTGAACTCGTAGGCCGAGTCGCCGAGAAAGGCCAGCCAACGGTGATAGCGGGTGATGACGTCGAACTGGTCGCCGTGAATCACCAGCAAATGGCGACCGTCCGCCGTGACATGCACCGCTTCGTCCACCAGCTGGATATTGCCCAGGATCAGCTTGGAGTAACGACGCAGGAACTCGTCATGATTGCCGGTGACGTAGATCACCTCGGTGCCGCGCTTGCTCATGGTCAGCAGGCGGCGGATCACATTGGTATGGGCCTGGGGCCAGTACATGCCGCCGCGCAGCTTCCAGCCGTCGATAATGTCCCCCACCAGGTAGATGCGATCGGCCTGGTAGCCCTTGAGAAACTGCGCCAGGTGCTCTGCCTGGCAATCCCGGGTCCCCAGGTGCACATCGGAAATCCATAAGGTGCGTACCCGTTGCTTGCGGCTGGGCTTGGCGAGTTCGACATGGGTCATGGACGCTCTCCGGGATTTTTTGCGAGCTTGCGCCCCAGCGATTAATAGCCCATGACAAAAATGCGGCAATGCAATGACAGCCCGAACCGCCCGACTGGCGGTGTAGACTGCGCCTCTGCCAAGGAGACCGTGATGGGATCTATCCTCACTCTGCGCCATTACACTCACGACCTGATCGCCCACAGCCATGAGCACGCGCAACTGGTGTTTGGCCTGTGCGGAAAGCTCGACTTCGAAGTCGAAGGGCAAGGCGGCCAGGTGCAGCAACAGAGCCTGATGGTGGTCCCGGCAGGCGCACGGCATGTCTGCGGCAGCCCCAGTGGCAGCCAGTGCCTGGTACTGGACGTGCCCGGCGAGCCATGGCTGCGCCAGTCCCTGGGCCAACACGCCGAAGCCAGCCAGCGCTTGCTCGACCAGCCCGGGCGCCTGACCCTTGGGCCAAGCCAGAGCCGCCTGGTCAACTGGCTGGCGGACAGCCCGGTGGACGACCCGTTGATCGCCGAGCAGGGCGCGGTGCTGCTGTTGGCCAGTCTCAACCACTGCACATCGGTTAACCCTGGCGAGCGACGGTTGCCCTACGCCGCCATGAACGCCCACATAGAGCGCCACGCCGCCCATCCGCTGCAGGTGGCCGATCTGGCACGAGTGGTCGGTCTTTCCAGCGCCCACTTGCACGCACGGTTCATCGCCGAGTGTGGCGACACGCCCATGGAGTACGTGCGGCGACGACGCCTGCACATGGCCCTGGAACTGCTGCGCGGCTCGACCCTGCCAGTCGGTGAGATCGCCAGTCGGGTGGGCTACAGCTCACAGAGCGCCTTCGCCGCCGCCATGCTGCGCCAATTCGGTCACTCCCCGCGCCGGCTCAGGCAGGGAGCCCAGGCTAATCTCTCGACAAAAAAACCCAGGATCGCGACAGACGCAGGCACCGGCCCTTCTTAAACTCAGCCGCAGCCCTTCAAGGCCATCACCGTCTTTTACCCAAGGATCAAGATGACTCCGCGTACCGCCCTTGGTGCCCTGCATATCGGCGCCCTGATGTTCGGCCTGACCGGCGTGTTCGGCAAACTGGCCGTCGCCTCGCCTGCCGTTATCGTGTTCGGCCGCGCGGCCTTTGCCGTGCTGGCCCTGGCTGGCTTCGCGCGCCTGGCCCGCGCCACGCCCTGGCACAAACTGGCCGCCACCGATTGCCGGCGCCTGCTGCTCAGTGGCCTGTTGCTGGCCGGACACTGGGTCAGCTTTTTCGTTGCAGTGAAGGTCGCCGGCGTGGCCATCGCGACCCTGGGCTTTGCCAGTTTTCCGGCCTTTACGGTGATTCTCGAAGGGCTGATCTTCCGCGAGCGGATCCGCCTCAATGAGATGCTGCTGGTGGTGCTGGTGAGTGTCGGACTGGTGCTGGTGACCCCGGATTTCGATCTGGCCAGCCAGGCCACCACCGGCCTGCTCTGGGCCGTGGGTTCGGGTCTGCTGTTTGCCCTACTGTCCTTGAACAACCGCGCCAGCTCCGGGCGCATTCCTGCGGTGCAGGCGGCCCTCTGCCAGAACCTGGTGGTCGCCCTGTGCCTGTTGCCGGTGGCGGCCCCCGAGCTTGCTCAGGTGCGGGCCATGGATTGGCTGTGGATCAGTCTGCTGGGGATTTTCTGCACCGGTCTGGCCCACAGCCTGTTTGTCGCCAGCCTGGCGGTGATCAAGGCGCGCACCGCGGCGGTGGTCTTCGCCCTGGAACCGGTCTACGGGATTACCTTGGCCTGGCTGCTGTTCGGCGAGAATCCGACGCTGCGCATGCTGATGGGCGGCGCCTTGATCATCGTCGCGATCGTGGTGTCGAGCCGACTCTCGACCGGTTCAAACAAGCAGGCCACCACGGCGCCGGTCGGCTCTCACTGACCCCGATCGTTGTGTCCCAGGTCGCGCTCGGGATCGATGCAGTCGCGAACCCTTTGCTTGAGCACCTTGGCTTCGGGAAAGCCGCCATCGGCCTTGCGCTCCCAGATCTGCACGCCATCGCAGCTGATATGAAAGGTTCCCCCGGTAGCAGGCACCAGGGACACCTTGCCCAGATCGTCGCTGAAGGTGCTCAGCAGCTCCTGTGCCAGCCAGGCCGCCCGCAGCAGCCACTGGCATTGGGTGCAATAGGTGATGACCACTTCGGGTTTACGTTCAGTCATGGTACGGCGGACTCCTGGGTTCAAGGGCGTCGCTATAATAGCCGGCTTTATCGCCTGTCCCGAGATCCACGATGCGCCGCCTGCTGTCCTGCCTGTTGCTCTGTCTGCTGCCCCTGATCGCTCAATCCAGTGAAGCGCCGCGACCGAAAATCGGCCTGGTGCTGTCAGGGGGCGCGGCCCGTGGCCTGGCCCACGTCGGCGTGCTCAAGGCCCTGGAGGAGCAAGGCATCCGCATCGACGCGATCGCCGGCACCAGCATGGGCGCGGTGATTGGCGGGCTCTACGCGTCGGGCTACAAGATCGACGAGCTGGAGAAACTGGCTCTGAACATTGACTGGAAACAGGCCCTGTCCGATGCCCCGCCCCGGGAAGACGTGCCCTTTCGGCGCAAGCAGGACGATCGGGATTTTCTGGTCAAGCAGAAACTCAGCTTCCGTGACGACGGCAGTCTCGGCCTGCCCCTGGGGGTGATCCAGGGCCAGAACCTGGCGTTGCTGCTGGAAAGCAAACTGGCCCACGCCAGTGACACCCGGGACTTCGACAAGCTGCCGATCCCCTTCAGGGCCGTGGCCACTGACATCGCCAGCGGCGAAAAGGTGGTGTTCCGCAAAGGCCACCTGCCCCAGGTCATCCGCGCCAGCATGTCGATTCCGGCAGTATTCGCCCCGGTGGAACTGGATGGCCGACTGCTGGTGGACGGCGGCATGACCGACAACATTCCCCTGGATGTGGCCCGTGACATGGGGGTCGACATTGCCATTGTGGTGGACATCGGCACCCCGCTGCGCTCGCGCAAGCAACTCAATACCGTAGTGGATGTGCTCAATCAGTCCATCACCCTGATGACTCGACGCAACTCCGAAGAACAGCTGGCGACCCTGCACAAGGACGACGTGCTGATCCAACCTTCGCTGTCGAGCTTCGGCGTCACCGACTTCGGTCGCGCCCAGGAAGTGATCGACGCCGGCTATCGCGCCACCCGCATCCTCGACGCACGCCTGGCTCGCCTGCGCCCCGCCGAGCCGCAGGACGCGCAGTTGACGGCCGCGCGCCAGCCCAGCCAGCGCACGCCGATCATCAGCGCGATCAAGGTGGAGAACGACTCCAAGGTCAGCGATGAAGTCATTCGCTACTACATCCGCCAGCGGATCGGCGAGCCCCTGGACCTGGGCCGTCTGGAGACCGACATGGGCACCCTGTACGGCCTGGATTTCTTTGAGCAGGTGCAGTATCGCGTGACCCACAAGGGCCAGGACAACACCCTGGTGATCAGTGCCCGCGGCAAGCGCAGCGGCACCGACTACCTGCGCCTGGGCCTGAACCTGTCCGATGACATGCGTGGCGACAGCGCCTTCAATATCGGCGCCAGCTACCGCATGAACGGAATCAACAGCCTCGGCGCGGAGTGGCTGACCCGCGTGCAACTTGGCGACCAGCAGGAAATCTACAGCGAGTTCTACCAGCCACTGGACGCCGGCTCGCGCTACTTCATTGCGCCCTTCATCGCCGCCGAAGCCCAGAACGTTGAAGCAGTGCTGGATAACGATCCGATCGCCGAGTATCGCGTGGAACGCTACGGCCTCGGCCTCAACCTGGGACGACAGATCGGCAACAGCGGCGAAGTCCGCTTCGGTGTCGGCGAGGCCTGGGGCAAGGCCGATGTGCGCATCGGCGATCACGACTTGCCCAGCGAGCACTTCAACGAAGGCTATTACCAGTTGCAGTATTCCTTCGACTCACTGGACAACGTCTACTTCCCGCACTCCGGTGAGGACATCGGACTGACCCTGCGCCAGTTCGAACCCAGCCTGGGCTCGGACAACCGCTACCGTCAGTGGGAATTCAAGCTGGACAAGGCCCTGAGCAGCGGCCCCAACACCTTCGTCCTGGGCGGACGCTACGGCCGGACCCTGGACAACGCCGAGGTGGTGACATCCAGCTTCCTCCTGGGTGGCGCCAGGCAGTTGTCGGGCTTCCGCCAGGACGCGTTGTCCGGGCAGAACCTCACCCTGGCCCGCGCGGTGTACTTGCGCCGGCTCACGCCACGCTCCTACCTGCCGCTGGACTTCCCGCTGTACCTGGGGGGCTCGCTGGAGCGTGGCCGGGTATGGAACAACGACAACGCCTTCGACAGCGGCTATATCAACGCCGCGAGCATCTTCCTCGGGTTTGACACGCCGCTGGGGCCCTTGAATTTCAGCTACGGCTTCAATGACGACAACCAGAAGGCCCTGTCGCTGAACCTCGGCCAGACTTTCTGATAGACGCGCAAGTGCCGCACCGGGTGGCACCATCAGCAATATTCAGGGGTAGGCGAAAACAGGACGAACCGGGGTCAGGCAACCCCGGCGCAAGGCGTCAGGACTTTTCCAGATTGGCCAGGATGCGCCCATGAACGCGCATGCAGACCCGCAGGTCTTCATCGTCGACGCCAATGAACAATTCATGGCGCAGGGCGGTAGCAATGGTTTCGATCTGTTCGATCAGGGGCCGGGCGGAAGGACAGAGGACGATTTTCTTCGCCCGACGATCTTCCATTACTGCTTGGCGTTGAACCAGACCCTGGGTTTCCAGGCTGTCCAGCAGACGGGCCAGGGTTGGACCTTCCACGCCAACGCTTTGCGCCAGCTCACGCTGGGTTGGCGCGTCTTCGAAACGGGCCAGGTGCAACAGCACCAGCCAACGGGCCTGGGACAGGCCGAGCCCGGCCAGGCGGCGATCCAGTTCGGCACGCCAGCCGCGAGACATATGCGCCAGCTGCATACCAAAACGGTGTTCATCGGTTAACGGCATAAAACACTCATGATCAGACTGAAAATAAAGAAAACCTAATTATTAGTCAGCTAAGCATGCCCCTTGCCCGGAGGCAAGGCCTGTAAGGGACTGAATCGTTACAACATTGACGCACCCCCTCAAATTTCAAACTCCGACTGCAAAGCCGCGCGCACGCAATACAAAACCCCTTCAGGCACACGTCCGGCGAACAACTCGCTGATCTCGGCCACCGGAGGCAGTTCACCCTCACCGTCGAGGAAAGCATCCTGGATTTCTCCCAGCAGGTCCTCCGGCAGGTCCAGAGCCTGTTCCAGAGACAACTGCTGCTTGCCTATGGCTTCGGCCAGCAGGGTGTAGACATTCTTTTCCGTGCATTGCAGTTGCCCGGCGATCTGCAACGGTGTCATCCCGGCACGGGCCAGGGTGATCAGCTCGTGACGGATATCGGCAACCACCTTCGGCGCCTCCACACCACCTCCCAGCACTTCGAGGAAGGCCGCGCCATAACGCTCCAGCTTGCGCGCACCGACGCCACTGACCTCGGCCATCTCCGCCATGGAGCCGGGCTGGCTGCGCAGCATCTCCAGCAAGGTCGAGTCGGGGAAAATGACATAGGGCGGCACCCCATGCTCTTCCGCCAGCTTGCGCCGCAGGGCTCGCAGCGCTTCCCACTGCTCGCGCTCCTCGCCCCGTACCAGCTGGCTGGCCTGACTGGTGCTGCTTTTCGGGGAGCTTTGCGGCTTGAGATCGCGGCGCAGCTCCAGGGTCACTTCACCCTTGAGCAAGGGGCGACAAGTGTCGCTCAAGCGCAGGCCGCCATAACCCTCCAGATCGATATCCGCCAAGCCGCGCGCCACCAACTGGCGGAACAGCGAACGCCACTCGCCTTCGCTGCGGGCCTTGCCAACTCCAAACACCGACAGATGCTGATGCCCGAAACTCCGGACCTTTTCCGTGTCCTTGCCCAGCAGTACATCCACCAGATGACCGACGCCATACCGCTGGCCGGTGCGATAGATCGCCGACAGCGCCTGGCGCGCCGGCTCGGTGGCGTCCCAGGTCTGGACCCCGTCGACACAGTTGTCGCAATGGCCACAAGGCTGGGGCATGTCCTCATCGAAATAGGCCAGCAATGTCTGGCGCCGGCAGCGGGTTTCCTCGCACAGGGCCAACATCGCATCGAGCTTGTGCTGCTCGAGACGCTTGTGGCGCTCGTCGCCTTCGGAGTTCTGCAGCATCTGCTTGAGCATCAGCACGTCCTGCAGTCCGTAGGCCATCCAGGCATCCGCCGGCAGGCCGTCACGACCGGCGCGACCGGTCTCCTGGTAATAGGCTTCCAGGGACTTGGGCAAGTCCATATGAGCGACAAAACGCACGTTTGGCTTGTCGATGCCCATGCCGAAGGCGATGGTGGCCACCATGATCAGGCCCTCCTCGTTGAGGAAGCGTTTCTGGTGATAGGCCCGCAGCTCGTTGGGCAGGCCGGCGTGATACGGCAATGCAGTGAAGCCCTGCTCACAGAGGAAGGCCGCCACTTCGTCGACCTTCTTGCGCGACAGGCAATAGACGATACCGGCATCGCTGCGCCGCTCGTTGAGGAACGCCTGCAACTGCTTGCGCGGCTGCTCCTTGGGCACGATGCGGTAGAAGATGTTCGGCCGATCGAAGCTGGAGAGAAAGCGCTCGGCGTTCTGCAGGTGCAGGCGATTGACGATCTCTTCCCGGGTGCGCTTGTCGGCGGTGGCGGTCAGGGCAATGCGCGGCACGTTGGGGAACATCTCCGCCAGTTGCCCCAGTTGCAGGTATTCGGGACGGAAGTCGTGGCCCCATTGGGACACGCAGTGGGCTTCGTCGATGGCGAACAGGGCAATGTCGAGGTTCTGCAGGAACGCCAGCATGCGCGGCTGCACCAGGCGCTCTGGCGCCAGGTAAAGCATCTTCACCTCGCCGCGACGAATACGCGCCGCCAGATCACGCTGCTGCTCGGCGCTCAGGGTCGAGTTCAAGGCGGCAGCCGCGACACCGAGTTCCTCAAGGGTGGCTACCTGATCGTCCATCAGCGCGATCAGTGGCGATACCACCACCGCCAATCCTTCGCGAAGCAGGGCCGGAACCTGGAAACACAAGGACTTGCCACCACCAGTGGGCATCAGTACCAAGGCATCGCCGCCACTGGCCACGCGCTCAATGATCGCACCTTGGCGACCACGGAAACTGTCGTAGCCGAAGATGTCCTTGAGGACGCGTTGAGCCTGTTCGAGCATGAAAAACTCCAAAAATCACCGAATTCCCTGGGCGCAGACTGGCCGAAAAACCGGCGCGCTTCACCGACAAATGCGTTAGCGGACTTGTCCGCAACTGCGTTCGGGCCTGCAGGGCATCACAAAACGCGGGAGTATACCCGAGCCCTACCCGACAGAGGGCGCGGACAAGGGACCGCTGGTAACCTTTAGAACCGCTCAAATCTGCCCCGTGGCTGGCTTGAGCGCGCAAGAAAGCCTAGAATTCAACATCGTTTATTCCCCAAGGTAGCCCGTCAATGTCCTTCGCTGAGCAACTAACCCGCCTGCAAGTCTTCCTCGACGCAGATGATCTGCACGACGAGGCGCTGGACTACGTGGCCGCTCACGGCTACCTGACCGCGCTGTCGATCTGTTCGGAAAGCGTTCCCGACCGTGAGTGGATCGACGCCCTCTTCGCCGAAGAGCCGCATTACCGCGACGACGCCGAACGCGAAGCCATCGAATCCACCCTGCTGGCCCTCAAGGCGCACATCGCCCGCCAACTGGCCTCCGACGAGGAATTCGAACTGCCCTGCGAACTCGACCTGGGCGACGACCCGGACGACTCCGACCTGCGCGGCTGGTGCATCGGCTTCATGGAAGGCGTGTTCCTGCGCGAAGCGGCCTGGTTCGAAACCGCAGAGGAAGAAGTCAGCGAGATGCTGCTGCCGATCATGGTCGGCTCTGGCCTGTTCGACGAGCAGCCGGAGTTCTCGGACATCGCCACCGATGCCAACCTGATGGACGACATGATCGTGCAGATCCCCGAAGCCCTGACGGCGTTGTACCTGCTGTGCAACGCTCCTGACGAAAAGCCCGCACTGCTCAAGCCTCGCCATCACTGAGTCGGCGCCTATGGCCAAGCCCATAGGCCAACGCCCCCGGGTACTGCGTTACGTTCTGCTGGCCATCGGCTGGTTGAGCGTAGCGCTCGGGGTCATCGGCATCTTCCTTCCGGTGCTGCCCACCACCCCTTTCCTGCTGCTGGCGGCCGCCTGTTTCGCCCGCAGTTCGCCGCGCTTCTACCAGTGGCTGGTGCAGCACCCGCGCCTGGGTCCATGGATATGCAACTACCTGGACGGCAACGGCATACCGCTCAAGGGCAAGGCGTATGCGATCGGCCTGATGTGGCTGAGCATCGGCCTCTCCTGCTACCTGGTGCCGTCAATCTGGGCCCGCAGCTTCATGCTGACCAGCGCGGTGCTGGTCAGCATTTACATCCTGCGGCAGAAAACCATGCGCACCTGAGACGCTAAACGGCGGCCCCACGTAGAGGCCTGCTCGCAGAAGAAAATCCGTGCAACCTGGTCCCCGCTTCCGCCCGTCCACCTACCGGGAAGCCTTGGGACCATGGTTGCGTTGGTAAGTGTCTTCACCCATCGCGGCGATCTGCCCGTCGATCAGCGCCTCGAAGGGGCGCAGCAAGGGCTCGAAGGAGGCTGGCGCCTCCAGTACCTGCAACGCCTGGACAATGGCTTCCAGGGTCGACAGCGCCCCCGGCCCAGGGGCCTTGCGCAGGCGATAGCGCGAAGGCGTCGCGGCCGCCAGGGTTACTCGTGGCAAGGCCGCCAGCAACGGGTTGAGGTGCAGCAGCTTGCGCGCCTTGCGCCAGGTGCCGTCGGGCACCACCAGCAGCAAGGGTTCATCCGTCTCAGCGTAGGCCTGCAAGGGCTGGGCATCATCGGCCGGGAACAACAAGCAGGCCCGGTATCCGGGCTGGGCGAGCAGCGCCGGCAAGTCCTCGAACACCTCGCCAACCAGCAACTGGGCGTTACTCAACCCCAGCGCGGCCAGTCGCGCGGTGTTCAGGGCATGGTTGACCTCGCTGGGATGCTGCAACAGCAACACCCGGGTGCGACTGGACAACCGCGGGATCAGCGGGCACAGACAGTGGCCCGTGGGGCGCAGGCAACGCTCGCAGCGTGCTCGGGACATGGGAATTCCTTATGACTGGTTGAGCTGAGCCTTGAGCAGATCGCGGAAGGTCTGGATCAGCGGCTCACGGCCCCGGCCACGGCGCATGATCATGGAGAACGGCGCCTGATAACCGAAGGTCGCCGGCAGCAGCACCCGCAGATCGCCCTTGTCGGCCCAGGCCTGGGCATAGTGTTCCGGCAGGTAGCCGATGTAGGCACCGGACAGCACCAGGATCAGCTGCGCCTCCATGCTCTCCACGGTCGCCGCACTGTGCTTGAAGCCGTGACGGGCCAGCTCGGCCTGGCTCCAGTAGCCGCGCCCGACCATGCGCTGCTGGGTGATGACCTGCTCGGGAATGCGCCGCTCGCTGTACAGCGGATGCCGGTTGCTGCAATACAGCCAGTGCTGTTCGCGGTACAGCGGCATGTACACCAGGCCACTCATGCGCGTGGAAAAGGCGCCAATGGCCAGGTCCAGGCGATTGTCCTGCACCCCCAGCTGCAGCTCATGAGGACTCATCACCGACAAGTGCAAATGCACCGCCGGATGCTCCTGACTGTAGGCACCGATGGCCTCGGCGAACGGCAGCGCCTTGTCGCTGACGGTGGAGTCGATCACCCCCAGGTTGAGGGTCCCGCGCAACTCGCCCTTGAGGGCCGCGGCGTACTGTTCGAAACCCTCCAGTTCTGCGAGCAAGCGCAGGGTTTCCTGATGGAACAGTTCGCCCTTGCTGGTCAGGCTGAAGCCGCCCCGGCCACGGTGACAGAGCACCAGTCCCAGGGACGCTTCCAGCTGGCTCATGTAGGTACTGATGGCCGACGTCGAGAGATTGAGTTCGTGCTGGGCATTGGCGAACCCCTGATGGCGCACCACGCTGACGAAGATGCGCAATAGTTTCAGATCAGGTAAAGCGTTGGCCATGACAGGCTCCGATAACAGGCAACACAACCACTTCCCTGTGCCAAGAGAGCTTGCTTGCGCCGAGCGGCCAGGCAAGCCCGATGACCTCCATGCGCACTTTCAATCTGACCCTGCAACCCGGATAACGCAGGCTACGCCGCCGAGCGGGTGCTCGCTCCCTCGCCACGTAGGGCCCTGGAAGCAGCGCGGGAGTCTAGCGCGACCCCGGCCATTAGTTTAGAAAAATCTGAACTAAGTATTTGTCCGTAGCGATTCTTTCGCCGCACTACATTTCGCAGAATCGGTCCACTCGGTTGAGCGGGCGACACCTGCTGCGCCCTCAGCCCCATAAATATAAAACAACGATGAGGCCTATCCCGTGGACAAGATTCTCCACCAACCACTGGGCGGCAACGAAATGCCGCGCTTCGGCGGCATCGCCACCATGATGCGTCTTCCCCATCTGCAATCCGCTGCCGGCCTGGACGCGGCCTTCGTCGGCGTGCCCCTGGACATCGGCACCTCGCTGCGCGCCGGCACCCGTTTCGGCCCGCGGGAAATCCGCGCCGAATCGGTGATGATCCGCCCCTACAACATGGCCACCGGTGCCGCTCCGTTCGACTCACTGTCGGTGGCCGACATCGGCGACGTGGCGATCAACACCTTCAACCTGCTGGACGCGGTACGCATCATCGAAGAGGCCTACGACGGCATCCTCGAACACAATGTGATTCCCCTGACCCTGGGCGGCGACCACACCATCACCCTGCCGATCCTGCGGGCCATCCACAAGAAGCACGGCAAGGTCGGGCTGGTGCACATCGATGCCCACGCCGACGTCAACGACCACATGTTCGGCGAGAAGATCGCCCACGGCACCACCTTCCGCCGCGCGGTGGAAGAAGGCCTGCTGGACTGTGACCGGGTGGTGCAGATCGGCCTGCGCGCCCAGGGCTATACCGCCGAAGACTTCAACTGGAGCCGCAAGCAGGGCTTCCGTGTGGTCCAGGCCGAAGAGTGCTGGCACAAGTCGCTGGAACCCTTGATGGCCGAAGTCCGTGAAAAGGTCGGCAACGGCCCGGTGTACCTGAGCTTCGACATCGACGGCATCGACCCGGCCTGGGCACCGGGCACCGGGACTCCGGAAATCGGTGGCCTGACCACCATCCAGGCCATCGAGATCGTCCGTGGCTGTCAGGGCCTGGACCTGGTGGGCTGCGACCTGGTGGAGGTTTCGCCGCCTTACGACACCACCGGCAACACCTCGCTGCTGGGTGCCAACCTGCTGTACGAAATGCTCTGCGTGCTGCCCGGCGTGGCCCACCGCTAAGTCCCGGCCCTGGGAGGGCTGGTGCCGCGCTCGAACACGAGCGCGGCCATGGATCCGTCATGCAAAGGAGCGCAACACCTTAGCCAACGTGATCGGAGCAGATCATGAATAACAATAAAGAACACCGCCTCAACCACATGAACCAAGGGGACGCACAGATCCCCGCCCCGCGCTGCAACACCCTGTACGACCTCTCTCGAAACAGGCCGCCCTTGGCCTGAACTGCCCAGCAACCGCAGCTCTTGCGACAGACCGGTCGCCACCGGTCGAACGGTTGGCCGTCCGCATCAGCGGGTGGCAACAACAATAACAATTTGCTTTTGAGGACCCGAACATGGGCTTGGATATTCTCGTAGTACTGATTTATGCCGCCGGCATGATCACCCTGGGCTGGTACGGCATGCGCCGGGCCAAGACCCGTGACGACTATCTGGTAGCCGGCCGCAATCTCGGGCCGGGCTTCTACCTGGGGACCATGGCAGCCACCGTACTGGGCGGTGCCTCGACCATCGGCACCGTACGCCTGGGCTACGTCCACGGCATTTCCGGCTTCTGGCTCTGTGGCGCCATCGGCCTGGGCATCGTCGGGCTCAGCCTGTTCCTGGCCAAACCCTTGCTGAAACTGAAGATCTATACCGTCACCCAAGTGCTGGAGCGCCGCTACAACCCCGCGGCACGCCATGCCAGCGGCCTGATCATGCTGGTCTACGCCCTGATGATCGGCGCCACCTCGACCATTGCCATCGGCACCGTGATGCAAGTGCTGTTCGGCTTGCCGTTCTGGGTATCGATCCTGGTGGGTGGTGGTGTCGTGGTGCTCTACTCGACCATCGGCGGCATGTGGTCGCTGACCCTGACCGATATCGTGCAGTTCCTGATCATGACCATCGGCCTGGTGTTCCTGCTGATGCCGCTGTCCATCGTCGACGCCGGCGGCTGGGACACCCTGGTGGCCAAACTGCCGGCCAGCTACTTCGACTTCACCGCCATCGGCTGGGACACCATCCTCACCTACTTCCTGATCTACTTCTTTGGCATCTTCATCGGCCAGGACATCTGGCAGCGAGTGTTCACCGCCCGCAGTGAAGGGGTAGCCAAGGTTGCGGGGACCGCCGCCGGCATCTATTGCGTGCTCTACGGGCTGGCCGGCGCGCTGATCGGCATGGCCGCCAAGGTGGTCCTGCCGGATCTGGACAACGTCAACAACGCCTTCGCCAGCATCGTCCAGACCAGCCTGCCCAACGGCATTCGCGGCCTGGTCATCGCCGCCGCGCTGGCCGCCCTGATGTCCACCGCCAGCGCCGGTCTGCTGGCCGCCTCCACCACCGTGACCCAGGATCTGCTGCCACGCCTGCGTGGTGGTCGCCAGAGCAGCAACGGCGACGTCCATGAAAACCGTATCGCGACCCTGCTGCTGGGCATCGTGGTGCTGGGCATCGCCCTGGTGGTGAGTGACGTGATCAGCGCCCTGACCCTGGCCTACAACCTGCTGGTGGGCGGCATGCTGATTCCGCTGATAGGGGCCATCTACTGGAAACGCGCCACCACCGCCGGTGCCATTACCAGCATGTCCCTGGGGTTCATCACGGCCCTGTTCTTCATGTTCAAGGACGGCCTGGACGCCAACACCCCGATCTATTACAGCCTGGCCGTGGGCCTGGTGAGTTTCGTGGTGGTGAGCCTGCTCTCTCGGCGCCCGGCGCCGCTGGCCAACGCGATCTGACCTGAAGTCGGACGCCTGAAGCTTTTCTTCGACGGGTGCGGCGTCGGTGGCCGCACCCGTTTTTTTTCGCCCACAAAAAAGTGCCCAGGCGCTGGGCGGGCAAAACAGCTGAGTGCTGCAGAAGCCAGGCAGTGGACTGAAACTATAGGGACTGGCGCGGTCACCCCGGGGTCAGGCCCAGAGTCTCGCGGTGGAAGAAACCAGGCGCGAGACGGAGTCTGCACTCCGCACTCGCGGCAAGCTCAACGGCGACGTTGCTGACGGCGCCGCAGCTCTTCGTCGGTAGGAATCGGCACCGGTTGCAGCGGTGGCTCGATCAGGCCCAAAGCGACGCCAAGGTCGTGAAGCCAGCTTTGCAGTTTGTCTTTCATAGTGCCCCCTCAGGGTCGTGCCGAGCGGCGGTACTGCGCCGCCTCAAGCAGATAATAGTCCTAACTTTTCCCGCGCGCTGCCTCGCAATCGCAATGAACTGTTACTGGATTGAGACGAATCGGCCATGACGATTCAGCCACTGGCCCGCAGCACCGGCGTCTGCTGCCCAAAGGCGCCCTGCTGCAGTTCGATCCAGGCATTGAGGTTGGCCCCCAACATGCCCTTGCGCCACATCAGCCAGGTGGTGGTGTGGGCGAACGGCTCGGCCAGAGCATGCACAGCCACGCTTTCGCGCCCCGGCAGGCTGTCGAGCATCGACTGGGCCATCAAGGCCACCCCGGAACCGGCGATCACACAGGCCAGCATGCCCTGATAGGACTCGATCTCCATGGCCCGGCCCATGGCGGCGTGATAGTGGGCAAACCAGGACTCCAGGCGCATGCGATAGGAACAGCCCTGACGAAAGGTGAACACCGCCCGGCCCTGCACATCCCGGGCAGTGCGCACCGGAGGGTGATCGGCCTCACTGATCAGTACCAGGGTTTCCTCGCACAACGGCACCCCATCCAGCCCTGCCAGTTCCAGGGGGCCATCCACCAGGGCCGCGTCCAGGCGTCCGCTGAGCAAGCCTTCCAGCAACTCGCCACTGGGCCCGGACTGCACTTGCAGGTTCACCGCCGGGTAGGTCCGGTGATAGCGCGCCAGCAGCGCCGGCAGATGAATCGCCGCCGTGCTGTACATGGTGCCGAGGACGAAATCCCCGGCGGGCTGACCACCCTGCACCGCGGCATGGGCTTCGTCGTGCAGGGCGAACAGCCGCGCGGCGTAATCGAGCAGCACCTTGCCCGCTGGCGACAGTTGCAAGCGCTGGCGCTCGCGCAGAAACAGCTCGACCCCCAACTGCTCCTCCAGTTGCTTGAGCCGGGTCGAGAGATTCGACGGCACCCGATGCAAGCGCTCGGCGGCCCGTGTAATGGAACCCTCCTCGGCCACCGCCTGGAAAATACGCAGTTGGCTGAACTCCATGACCTTCTCCAAAACTGAACAAGTTTCTCACTATTATTCATTTTTAAGGAAAGTCAATCCGCCCTAGCCTGACGGTCATTGTCCTTGCCGATGGAAGACCACCATGTCCCCCCTGCTGCGCCTGCTTGCCAGTTTCATTGCCCTGATGATGGCCATGGGCATTGGCCGCTTCGCCCTGACGCCACAGTTGCCGCACCTGATCAGCGAAGGCCAGGTCGACCTGACCGCCGCCGGACTGATCGCCGCCGCCAACTACCTGGGCTATTTCATCGGCGCTCTGGACGCCATGTTCGCCCGGCGCCCAGCCCAGGTGCGCCTGCGCCTATTGGGCGGCCTGTGGCTGTGCGTACTGCTGACCCTGGCGTCGTTCTGGGCCCAGGGCTTCTGGGCGCACCTGCTGCTGCGCTTCGGCACCGGCCTGGCCAGTGCCTGGGTGCTGGTGATGATCACGGCCCTGAGCCAGCCACTGGCCCTGGCGGCAGGCCGGCCACGCCTGGGCGCCCTGGTGTTTGCCGGCCCCGGACTGGGAATCATGCTCACCGGGCTGCTGGCCCTGGGCGCCAATCTGCTGGGGCAGAGCTCGGCCAACCTGTGGCTGCTGTATGGCGCCGTGGCCTTGTTGATGCTGCTGGCGATCCTGCCGATCCTGCCCCGGACCTCCCGCAGCCAGCATGCAGCCCCACCGCCGAGTGCGGAAAACGAGCAAGGCGTGGGCCGCCTGGGGCTGGTCTACGGCCTGTACGGAGTGGGCTACATCATCCCCGCGACTTTTCTCTCGCAGATGGCCAGCGCGCGCTTTCACGGCCAGTGGCAAGCCGATCTGTTCTGGCCCGGCTTCGGCCTGGCCGCCGCCCTGGGAGTGGCCTTGGTCAGCCTGCGCCGACACCGCCCGGACAGCACTCGGCACTGGCTGATGGCGACCCTGTGGCTGCAGGCCGCGGGGGTCTTTGCTTGCCTGCTGGGCAGTGGCCTGGGGCTGGTCCTCGGGGTGTTGCTGTGTGGCACGCCGTTCCTGGCCTGCATGCAACTGGTCATGCAGCGCTCACGGGAACTGGCGCCCCAGTCGGCCCAGCGCAATGCCGGATTGCTGACCGCCTGCTTCGCCATGGGTCAGTTGAGCGGTCCATTGCTGGCGGCCCTGAGCAGTCATTTCAGTGGCAATCTGCAGCCGGCGCTGGTGGTCGCAGGCTGCGGCTTGCTGCTCAGCGCCAGCCTGCTCTGGCAACCGCGGTCCGCGCCCCAGCGCTGCCCGCTGGCGTCCTAGACAGCGGCTTACAGCAAGCGCTTGATCCGCCGACGCAACCATTGCTCGGCGCTGACAAAAGTGATGCCCAGCAGCACCAGCATGGCGCCGAGCACAAAGTTGAGACTCAATGGCTCACCCAGCAACAGGACACCGAAGGTCACACCGAACATCGGCGTCATGAAGGAAAACACCGCCAGGTTTGCCGCCAGATAGCGGCGCAACAGCCAGAACCAGGTCAGGTAGCTGAAAAACGACACCACCAGCCCCTGGAACAGCACGCTGGCCACCGCCACCGGAGTCAGGCTGACGTGGGTCACCTGACCGCTGAGCACGGCAATCAGCAACAGGCCGACAAACCCGACGATCAACTGATAGAACAGGGCCAGGGTGGCGGGCGCCTCCGACAGCCGTGAAGCCCGCACCACCACCGTGGTCGCTCCCCAGGCCAGGCCCGCCAGCAATCCCAGTAGATCGCCCAGGAGCATGCGCCGGTCCAGGTTGTCGAGGGAGATGCCACCGGCAAAGGCGATGCTGATGCCAATGAAGGCGAGAACGATCCCCAGCCATTGCAAGGGCCGCAAGCGCTCACTGGGCAGCAGCCAATTGACCCCCAGGGCGGTGAAGATCGGCGCGGTATAGAGAAACACCGACATGTGCGCGGCACTGGTCAGCTTCAGGCCTTCGGCAATGAACAGGAACTCCAGGCCAAACAGGGCCCCGGCCAGCAAGCCGCCGCGCCAAGTGCTGGAAACCTGGGACCAGCCGCCCTTCCAACACATCAGCAGGGCCACCAGCAGCGCCGAGATTCCGGAACGGGCGGCCGCCTGCATCACCGGGGCAATGTCCGCCGCGGCCCACTTGATCATCACCTGCTGTACGCCCCAGATCAGGCACAACCCCAACATCACCTGCAGGGCAAAGCCGTCGGCGCTGCGCCGTTCGATGCTCACCACAGTGCCTCACAGTGTTTGAATGACATGACACCTACCCAAGATAAAAAGTTACGCCCCTGCGGGCTGAACAGCGCTGCAAAACCCAGTGGCAAACCCGCTCAGACTTGCGGCCCGCGTCCAGCACCGGGCGCCCAACGGCAAGCACAGAAGACGCCGAAACCACTGGCCAGGGCACTGACCAGCATGCCCCAGGCCATATCCAGCAGCGCCAGGGATGCCGGCCAGGCCTGCAAGGTCGCCCAATTGCTCAGATCATAAGTGCCGTAGGACACCAGCCCGAGCAGCGCCCCCAGGCGCGCAGCCCGACGCCAGCCACCCTGTTGCAGGGCGGGGTGTACCGCGAACAGCAGGCAACCACTCACGTAGAGGAGGTAGAACAGAGCCGCCGGCAACAGCCGTGGTTGCTCCAGCAGCAGCGAGCCCAGCTGGGCCCGGTAGGTGGGGCCCATCATCAGCCCCAGCCAAAGCGCGTCGAGCAGCAGGAACGCCAGCAGGGTGGCGAGCCAGGCGACCAGAGTGGTTTTCATGAGACTCGCCTGCAGCGTGAAGTGAGTGTCAGCTTAGCTCGATGCGATCCGCGTGGATGACAATCTGACCCTGTTTATAGAGGGCGCCGATGGCCTTCTTGAAGTTGCCCTTGCTGACCCCGAACAAACTGCTGATCAATGCCGGGTCGCTCTTGTCACTGACGGCCAGGGAGCCATTGTTCTCGCGCAACTTGGCGAGGATCTTCGAGTTCAGACTGGTGGCCGCTGCTTCACCCACAGGTTGCAGGCTGAGGCTGATCTTGCCGTCGGCGCGGACTTCCTTGATGAAGCCTTTCTCTTGCATGCCGGAGCGCAGGAACTTGAACACTTCGTTCTTGTGAATCAGGCCCCAGTGCTTGTTATTGATGATTGCCTTGAAGCCCATGTCAGTGGACTCGGCCACCAGCAAGTCGACTTCCTGGCCCACTTTGTAGTTGGCAGGCGTCTTGTCCAGGTAGCGATCCAGGCGGGCCGTGGCAGTGATACGACGGGTGTGCTTGTCCAGATAGACATGCACCACGCAGTATTCGCCAGCATTCATCTGGCGCTTTTCCTCGGAGTACGGCAGCAACAGATCCTTGGGCAACCCCCAATCCAGAAATACCCCGATGCTGTTAACTTCGACAACTTTAAGACTGGCGAACTCGCCGACTTGAACTTTCGGCTTTTCAGTAGTTGCGATTAACTTGTCGGCACTGTCCAAGTAGACAAAAACATTCAACCAGTCTTCATCTTCACTGGGAATATCCTTGGGAATATAACGGTTGGGCAGCAAGATCTCGCCGTCCGCCCCGCCATCCAGATACAAACCAAAGTTAGTGTGTTTTACCACTTGCAAACTGTTGTAGCGCCCGACTAAAGCCATTTCCAATACCCTCGTTACGTGGGCGGCATTCTACCTGTTTTCCACAGTTGCGTTGATGCTCCTGAGTCACCCACAGGAAAAAGCCACGAACGGCCTTGATTTTTCTGGCCTTGACGCCGTTCAAGCGGCCATTCGTCAGGCAAAGGCGCGCCAGCCTGACCGGGACCCGCAGCGCCAAGTCCGCCTCGCCGCCCAGTAGTCCTTATTTAAAACAGCCACTTAGGTAGATATCAGCGAGATCAACTTAGAAAAAAACACAAAAAGCGGCGTGTTATTCCAGAGGATATTTGCCAAGCAATTGTCAAGTATTTCTGATAAGATACCTGGCCAAATTAATTTTCCAGAAAGGTTAAATGGCCGCCATGCGAGTAAAAGCCTCCAACAGCAAAGCAAAACCAGCTCCCGCCGTTGAAACCAGCGAATCGATCAACGAACAAATCGCAGCCTTCCTCAAATCCGGCGGCGAAATCCAGCAAATCGCCAAAGGCGTCAGCGGCCAGACTTTCGGCCCCTCCAAACAGATCAGCCTCGGCAAAAAGTAATTCTCCTCGCTCTATCCTGGTCCCTTAGCGCTTTGCCCTCAAAGCGCTAGGACTGGCACCCAGCTCCGCACCCAACTCCAGCAAAAATCGACGAACGGCCCTCATCCCCTGGTATTCGCCGGTATCCTTGCCGCCTTCCGGATAAATCGTTTCAGCCGACTTTCAGGTTGTCACTCCCCGCCGTTCAAGGAGTGCTGCATGCGCACACCCGCCACACTGGCCCTCAGCCTGCTACTGGCCTGCCCCATCGCCCTGGGCCAGATAGTCCAGCGAGAACTGGGCGCCTTCGACCTCAAACTGGGCACCAGCCCCAGCCGCAGCATGGCCCAGGGCCTGGTCAAGCCTTCGTCCAGCGGCTCATTCCATGGCGGCCTCGACCTGAGTCACGACAGTGGCTGGTACGCCGGCCAATGGTCCCCGAGCATGGGCCTGAGCCCTTCCAGCAAACTGGAAGTGGATTCCTACCTGGGCTTCAAGCAGCCCTTCGACCAGACCCTGGGCTACGAGCTGGGGATGATCCACTACAACTACCCACAGTGGCGGCCCCAGGACAGCCAAGAGTTCTACGGCGGCCTGACTCTGCTGGGCAGCCGCTTTGGCGCGGCCTTCAGCAACGCCCCGGACAAACGCAACAGCACAGTGTTCGCCGACTTGGGTGGCCACCCGCCGTTTGGCATCGGCGTCAGCGTCAAATACACCACCTATCGTCTGAACAATCGCGTCGCCGTGGCCAACGCTGGCTACGTGGCCGGCTTCAACGACTGGTCGATCAAGCTCTCGCGCCCCTGGCTGGGGATCGACCTGAACCTGATCTACAGTGACTCCAGCCTCAGCGGCAACGACTGCAGTGCCTACTCCGGGCACAACCCCCAGTGCGATGGCCTGCTCACCTTCAAGGCTGAGCGAGCGTTCTACTGAACGGCTGAACTGCGGGGCGCGTTCAGGGTTCAGATACAGAAATCCGCTCCCTGCAAGGACTCGCACATGGCGCGCCACTGGCACTTGCTCATTCCGCTCCTGATCATCAGCCTGCTGCTGGGCGCATGCAGTCGGGTCGGCCTGGCCTATCGCAACCTCGACGTGATCATTCCCTGGACCCTCAACGACTACCTGGACATGAACCGCGAGCAGAAGAGCTGGTTCAACCAGCGTCTGCAGCAGCACCTGAGCTGGCATTGCACCACCCAACTGCCGGGCTACCTGGACTGGCTCGATCGCCTGCAAGCCATGGTGCAGAGCAATCAGGTCAGTGACCAAGCCCTGCAACAGCGAACCCAGGAAGCCAAGCAAGCCATCGCCGAAACCGCGCGGCAGATCGTGCCCTCCGCGGTGGAGCTGCTCCAGGGCCTGGACGACGGACAAGTCGCCGAGATGAACAAGGCCCTTGCCAAGGACCAGCAGGAACATCGCGAGCAGTACCTCAAGCCCTCTCTGGCGCAGCAGATCGAACAGCGCAGTCAGCGCATGAGCCAACGCCTGAAAACCTGGATCGGCCCCTTGAGCCCCGGCCAGCAACGACGTGTCGAGCAATGGTCGGCGTCCCTGGGTGAGCAGAACCAGCAGTGGATCGCCAACCGCATCCACTGGCAGGCACAATTCAGCGCCGCCGTGGCGCAACGGCAAAACAGTGATTTCCCACAACGTATCGAGCAACTGCTGGTGAACCGCGAGCAGTTATGGACAGACGATTACCGTCAGGCCTACGCCCACACCGAACAGGCCGCCCGCCAACTGCTGGTGGACCTGATGGCCACCAGCAGTCTTGAGCAGCGTCAGCGCCTGCTGAAGAAGATCGACAGCGTGCGCCAGGATTTCGCACAACTGAAATGCCTGCAAAATGCCCACCGGGATCCGGCCTGAGCTAGGCGATCTGAGCCTTGGAGGCCAGCTCGTCGAAGGTTTCCGGCGCCAGGGCATCGGCCTGCTCATCCAGCACCTGACGAGGATGCTCATGACCCGGAATACTGCTGTCGAGCAGGCACAGCAGGCTGGAGCCCCGGGGCGTCAGGATGAAATTCTCACCATTGCCACCCTCTTCCTCAGGGCCGGGTTTCGATAAATCCCCGGTCCAGAAGCAGCTTTTCATACTCGGTAGCGGTGACTTTCAGATCATCCAGGTTACCGGTGGACTCACCTTGCGCCGCCTTGGCCGCCGCATGCTGCTCGGCATAAGGGCGCGAAGTAAAGCTGTGGCCGGCGCCGTTCTGCACTTCGTGCAGCAGCCGTTCGATCAGGTCCCAGTTGTAAGTTGTCATGCTGATTCAACCTCCAGACAAGAGCAGGAAATGCCTTCACAGGTTGTGACCGGCAGGCCCTTCAGCCGTTCAGGAAATCCACCCCAGGCCTGCGCGCCCTGAGCGGAAAACCGCTGGGCGGTTTGTCGATCCGCCCCGGAGTCAAACGACTAGCGTGTGTAAGACGCTTCGCCCACAGCCAGAGGAGAGATGTCATGCCCGCTACCGATCATCCCGTGGTCTCCCGGGAACAATGGCTACAAGCCCGCAAACAGCACCTGATCCACGAGAAGGCCTTCACCCGCCAGCGCGACCAGCTCAGCGCCGAACGCCGGGCGCTGCCCTGGGTAAAAATCGACAAGCCCTATCGGTTCCAAGGCCCCAATGGCCCGCTGAGCCTGGCGGACCTGTTTGGCGAGCACAGCCAACTGCTGGTCTACCACTTCATGTTCGGCACCGGCTGGAAAGATGGCTGCAAGGGCTGCTCGTTCCTCGCGGACCACTTCGATGGCGCCAACCAGCACCTGGCCCACCACGATGTAGCGCTGGTGTCGGTATCCCACGCGCCCTACGCCGAATTCCAAGCCTTTCGCCAACGCATGGGCTGGCATTTCGACTGGTACTCCAGCGCCGGCGACGACTTCAACCAGGACTTTGGCGTCAGCCTCAGCGACGAGCAACTGGCCCGGGGAAGCGCCAGCTACAACTACGAACAGGTCAGCGGCGATGAGCGGGAGCTACCCGGCCTGAGCGTGTTCTATCGCAACCCGCACGGTGAAATCTTCCACACCTACTCCACCTATGCCCGCGGCCTGGACCTGTTGCTGGGGGCGTACAACTTCCTCGACCTGACGCCCAAGGGGCGCAACGAAGAACAGATCATGGACTGGGTTCGACACCACGACCGTTATCAGGAAACACCCCGGAACAAGGGCAGCAGTTGCTGCTGTGACGACTGACAGCCTGTTCGCCGGCAGAAACCTACCGTAGGAGCCGGCTTGCCGGCGAATCGCACACACAATTGGCACAAATCTGCGGCAGACTGCGACGATTCTCCCAGCCAACTAATCTGAAGACATGAGCGCCGCCTACCACAGCCTCCACGAATACACCCTGCGCATGAACCGGGTGCTGGAGCACATCGACCAACACCTGGACCAGCCCCTGGAGCTAGAGGATCTGGCGCGGGTGGCGCATTTCTCGCCCTACCACTTCCACCGCCTGTTCAGCGCCTGGGTCGGCGAGCCCCTGGGCGCCTACCTGCGCCGCCGACGCCTGGCCTGCGGCGCCTACCTGATGGCCAGCCGACCCGCAGCCTCGATCCTGGAAATCGCGCTGGAAGTCGGTTTTGGCTCCGGCGAAGCCTTCTCCCGGGCCTTCAAGCAACATTTCTCGGTCTCCCCCAGCACCTGGCGCGACACCGAACCCAAACGCTGGCACCGCCGCCTCGACGACATCCGTGAACGGCGCCTGCGTGAATTGCGCAATCCTGATCAGACCCACATTCCCGCCTTCGACGATCCTGACGCCTTCATTCACCTGAAGGAAACAACGATGAACGTCACCCTGCAGCAACTGCCCGCCAGCCGCGTAGCCTACCTGCGCTACATCGGCGCCTACGGCCCGGGCATTGGCGTTTTCTGGCGCGAAACCGCCGCGCCATGGATGCTCGAACACCAACTGTTCAACCGCGTGCGCTACGGCATCGGCCACGACGACCCGGACCTCACCCCCGCCGACAAATGCCGCTACGACGCCTGCGTCGAAGTGCCCGAAGACTTCAAGGCCAGCCCTCCCGCCGTGATCACCACCCTGCCCGGCGGCCTGTACGCCGTGGCCCACTACCGCGGCCTGGGCCCAGCCATCGCCGACGCCTGGATCGAACTGTGCCGCGACTGGCTGCCCAAGAGCGGCCTGCAGTTCGACCCGCGCCCGGCGTTCGAACGCTATCCGGCGGATGCGTATTACGACGTCAAGACGGGAGAGCTGGAGTGTGAGATTTGTATTCCGGTGAAAAAGCTGTAACGCAGCCCCATCACCAGCCAGAAACGATACGGGGGAGCCCATGCTCCCCCGTGCCTTGCTCCTTGAACCCTGCGCTGTGCTAGAGACTGTCGCTGGTGGAGAAGCCGCCGCTGTCACGGGAGCGGGTGCTGCTCGATGAACTGCTGGGCGAGCTATTAGACGAGCTGCTGGAACTGCCCCGCAAACTGCTGGAGCCTGATGATCCGGAGCTGCGGCTATTGCTTGCCTGGGCCGCCGACAGTGCGCCCTTCATGAATCCGACCATCAGCGAGTCGACATTGCTGCGGCTCGACGCGCTCTGGCTGACCCGACCGGCCTCGCTGGCCAACAGGCTGCGTTCCAGTTGCTTGGCGCGCTCGTATTCGTTCTGCGCCTCCTCACACTGTCCTTGCAGGAAAGGCACGCGCACCCGCAATTCATCCAACTCGGCACGCAGCTCACGCACCTTGCGCACCAGCACATCGTCCTCCTTGCCGGCGGTTTGTGCTGCCAGACGCTCCAACCTGTTGTCGCTCATCTCAGCCAATTGCTCAGCCAGCAACGCCGACGCCTGGGCCAGGTATTCGTCACGTTTGGCGCTGTAGGCATCCAGGCTCGCATGCACCTCGTTGGCCTGGGCCTTGGCCACTTCCACCGCCTGCAAGGCGCTCTGCAGGCGCTGCTGAAGCGCAATGAACTCACCGCCGGTTGAAGCCTCCTGGTAGAGCTGCGACAGCTTGGCCTGTTGCGCCGCTTCCTCTTTTTCCAGGCGACTGGCGGCGCTTTCGTTGGCCTGCTGAATGGCCAACAGGGTCTGCTCGGTGCGCCAGTTTTCGGTGAAGTTGCACAGCTTGGCCGCCCAACGGTCCAATTGCCGCCAAGGTGTCCAGCGCGGATAGCCCTCGGTGCCAAACTTGCGGCCTTTCAGATACAGGTACAGCCGATCCACCTGGAACCCCTGCAGCTTGGTCCGGCACTCATCACGCAGCTCCTCATAGGACTCGGAGGCCGCCACCCGAGCCGCCTCGGCTTCGCGCAGCGCCTGCACCTGGCGCTGATAGGCCGGGTCATCGGCCAGTTGCCGATCGATCCCCGCCACCCGGGCCTGCAACTCTCCGGACACGCCCATCGCCGCCTGCAATTGCTGCGCTACTGCGGCCTCGGCCGTGGCCAGGCGCTCACGCAATTGCGCTTCGCCCTGGTTGCGCTGGTCAAGCAAGCGCTTGACCTCAGCCGACTGCTGGCCGCCGCCCTTGAGCTGGTGGCCGGCAATCCGCGCCAGGGCGTCGCTGATGTCCTGCTCCAGACGCAATTCCCGCTCATGGGCGTTGGACAACTCCTGCTGCAATTTGCGCAGTTCATACTCGTAGCGTCGGGAGTTTTCACTCAGGGTCGCCATCATGCTGTTCGCGCTCATCACCACTCCAGGATGTAGGCAGGCTTGGCGGTGGTCCGCCCTTTGAGGAACTTGAAGCCCAAGGAATTGGCATCCTTGCTGCCCAGGCGCCGGTTATCCACATGGCCGTCGGCCAGCTTGTCGTTCTTGACCTCCTGATAGGTGGCCTGATTGACCCGCACGCCGAAGACACTGGCGTAGCGCTTCTCCCCGGTCTCGATACTGGTGATCGGCACCGGCAGCACATTGCCGGCCGCATCGGTGGCCTCGGTCAGCAGGTACCAACTCTTGCCCCCGGTGGGATCGAAGTTGCGCTCGACCATGGATTTCTCACCGGCACGGCTGACGATGTCCAGGGTCAAGGGCGTCTTGGCAAACGCCAGCAACTGCTCGATCTCCTTGAGCCCACGGGTAGTAGTCGCCACATCCAGGGCCTGAATCGCCTGCTCCACCTGGCTCAACAGCGGCTGGAACTGCGCCGCATCCGCCTGGCTCAAGTTCATCTGGCGCACGCTGGCCCGAGCCGCCTCAAGGGTGGCGAGGTAGTTGGGGTTCAGGCTTTGCTGGTCGGTCAACCTGACCGCCTGGTCGACCTTGGCCATGGCGCGCACCGCGCCCCTGTTGTCAGCCTCTTCCAAGGCCCCTTGAGCCTCTTTGGCGGCCGCCGCGACCTCGGGCACAACCTTGCTGGCCACGAGAAACTCGCGACTGGCGGTCAGGCTCTTGAGTTTCTGCACCGCCGTCAGAAGGGTGTCGATCTCGTCCAGTTGCGAGCGCACATCCTTGAGCGAGGTGACACTTCTTCTCAAGTCGATTCTGGCATTGGAAACCATCGTGCCGTCGTTGAAACTGCGCTGCTCCTCAGGCACGGCAAACTGCGGCAACTTGATCGCTGTCTGCTGGCGAGCCGTCGCCAACCGACTCTTGGCCTTGTCCAGCAAACGCCCCGCTGATGCGAGCTGCGAGCTTGCGACCGCTGGCTCCAGCTTGGCGATCTGCTCCTGCAACAAAAACACCTGCTGGGTGCGCGAGTGCGCCTCGTTCTGCAGGCCCACCAGATCGGCATAGGTATAGCGGCGCTGCTCCTTGAAATCGATGATTACGTGGGTCCAGGCATTCAGCGAAAACAGGACAATAGGCGTCCAGATCGCCACCCATTTCAACCAGTGATAACGACGCAGGTAACCGTCTGCCAAGCGCTGCTCCCACCAGCGCAGCGCCGGCGCTTCGTACGTCAGGCGCGTAGCAAAGTACTTGCGCACACCCTGCTCCACCAGCGCATCCTCGACCTCGACGCCCTGGGCCTTGTAGAACTCACGAATACGCTCGGCCACCGCTTTGCGGTGCTTGGGCAGGTCCAGGTACTTCTGGATCTCGGTCTGGTTGTGGCGCAGCTCATCGATCAGCGCCATGGCGCCCATCTGTTCGCTGAGAGAAACCCCGCTCACCTCACACCCCCTTCTGCAGGAGCGCGGTGAAGCGGCGCTTGCTGTCCTCGGTCACCGACTCGATCTCGGCCGCGGCCGAGGCCGATTCCTTGCGCAGCTCCTGGATCAGGCTCAGGCTGCTGGCCTGGAACTCCACCACCGCATCGGCCAGGGCCTTCACCGAACTGGCCTTGAGGCTGGAACCGTAACCGGCCTTGAGCGCCGCATTGAGCTGATCGCCACCGACCCGCGCCTGCACTTCAAGGCTGGTGTTGATGCCGTCGGTCATGGCGTTCAGGGTCTGGGTGGTTTCCGCCAGACCGCCGGAAGAAGTGAAACCCGCCGCCAACCCGGTGAGCACAATCTCGTTGGTAGCGAAGAAACTCACCGCCCGCTGATACAGGCGCTCCTTCACCGCGTGGTACTGATTGAGCCGGGCAAACACCAGCTCCGCCGCGCCATAAGCGGCCTTCAACTGATCGGCAATGTCAGTGATGATCTGGAAGCGCTTGTCTTCATCCTGTAGATTGCGCAGGGCCACATCCCGCTCAAGCTCCAGCTTGGCCTGATCCGCCGCTACCAGCCCCGCCACTTCCAGGGCGGCACTGGCATCGGCTAGGGCCTTGCGCGCGGCGTCCATCTGCGACTGGGCAATCTTCTGCACTTCACAGGCATCCACCTCGGCCGACTTCATGGCCAGGCGGTAATCCTGGTACGCCTCGAGGATCAGGGTTTCCAGCTGGATCTGCTCATTGGCCGACTTGGCCACCGCCAGGTAATTCTCGCGGATGCTCTCGAAGCGATCCGGAATCGAGCCGCGACGCATGTTCAACCAGGCCAGCTGAATGCGCTCGGAGAACT
This sequence comes from Pseudomonas protegens, assembly GCF_013407925.2. NCBI lineage: Bacteria > Pseudomonadati > Pseudomonadota > Gammaproteobacteria > Pseudomonadales > Pseudomonadaceae > Pseudomonas > Pseudomonas protegens. Next base: position 1,484,958 of record NZ_CP060201.1, read on the forward strand.
GCAACTTGCCGTCGGCCATCCACTCCATCATCTGCTGGGCGTCATTGCGGATCGAATCGAAGCTGGTGGCGATATCCGCATAGCGGGTGCTGATGTCCATGCCCTGCAACTTGTCGCGCACCGCGGCGTTGAACACCGTGGCCTGCTGCAGGGTGGCAGCGATCTGGGTCACCCGCTCGACGTCGTACACCGCCACCTTGTCCAGCAGCGCCAGGACCGGCATCTCCTGTTTGGGAAAGGTGATACCGATGGAGCGCAAGGCCGACATGGAGCGTTCGAGATAACTCATGAGCATGGGCATATTCCCGGGGTGGAGCCACGACACCGAGGCTCCATCATCCATTGACAGGTGAATAGGCGAAGGGGGCTTCCACCCCCCACTTTACAATCGGTTGCAGCGTTGCTGGCAGCTTCTACGCAACGGCCGGGATGACCCGGAGCCCCTCATCGAACGGGGCCCAATACATCCGTGGCAGATAGCCAGCAACCCGGCGTGCGCGAGCATAACACCCGAGTTGGACAGAGAGAATTCATCGCCGCCCGCCCCTTCTCAACGAGAAGGAATGGCCGTGATATCGCGAACGATGAACTTCGGCAGAGCACGAATGTAGAAACTCTCCACATCCGAATTACCACTGTTGGTGATCACCCCCAACATGGTCTTCATATTGCGCAACTGGCCCATGGCCCCGGCCGGCTGCAAGCCATTGCGCTCCTGAGCGAAGTGCAACACCTCGGCGCCGTTGCGCTTGACCTGCACCTTGTAGCCGAAATCGACACTGGCGAGGATCGTATTGTCATCGACAACCATCGACACCAGCCCACCTTTGGAATCACTGAGGCGGCGCTTGTACACTGCATTCACATCCAGCAGGTAGTCGGCGCTGTCCTTGCTGGCGGCATAGCGATTGGCATTGCCCAATTGCCGGATCAACTCCATGCCCAGTTGCTGACGCAACTTGTCCTCGGGCAGAAAGCGCTCGCTCTCGCCGACCAGTTGCAGGTTGAAGGTGTCGATCCAATAGGTGGCGTTGGCGGGAATCTGCACCGGTTTGGGCGAGATGTAATAGTCCTGGGTGGAAGCACAACCGGCGAGCAAAGCGAGGGTGAACAGCAGAGACAACAGACGCATGACGGATCTTCCTTGAGAGGGTTTTCAACAACGCACCGCCATCTGAAAACCACCGATGGCATGGCGATGAGCGGCGGCATTGTAAGCCAGGAAAATCGCGGCGGACCGGTTCGAAAAGATCCTCTCGGCAAATTAGGAATTGCCTTACGGCAGAAGCAGACGATGCAGTAGGAATGGGCCTTTAAGGACGGGGGAAGCGCTGGATATAGTCGAGGGGTCGTTGAAAGAACGACCGGGTTTGGCGACCTGATTTACAGAGGGAATGCAAAAGATCCAGCTTGCAGGTATTTTGCGTCCGCACACGCAGTTCTATGACGGCTGTGCGCGGGAGATCTCAGGATCTGCCGACTTTACCTCTGTAGTCGGTTCGCCAACCTGCGTACAGCCGTCACCCTCTTGTTTGGCGACAACGGGTGTAGGCATTCAGCCAGTCAAACAGAGGTCTACACATGAACAGATACATGCCGATTACCGGCCACGACTGCAACATTCCCTCGCTGCGGATCGATACCCAAGCTCCCATTGATGTGCTGCACGATGCGGCGGCGTATCGCATTCGCGCTGTGACTCAACTACTGGAAAACTTCGCGATTTGTGATGACGCGCTCAAAGGTGCAGTGGTGCTGCAGGAACTGTCGCTGGTGTGCAGCATTTTGCTGCGAGATGGGTGTGACGACGAGGCGGATGCAGGAGCAAGTGCTCCAGTAAGCCAAAAAGGCAGCTTGATCAGGCTGTGTGAAAACGCAGCCTGTTGAAAATTCGCATAAACAGAAAGGGGAGGTACAAAGCAGCTCCACTTCAACCTTGATATCTAACTAAAAGCACAGTATCCGCCCAACTCAAAAAACACATCCCACCAAACTCAGCAAACACTTTCACCATCTGACGGAAAGATACTCTTCACTCTCCAAGAGAGTATAAACGTCTTTCTTGCAATCAAAATACACCTGACCATCATCATATATCACTCGTCCTCCGAACGTTTTTCCTATCGCACAAGCAACAGCCACTGAAAACAACATATTATGTTTCGAGCTCCTTGTAACTTGAGCAACAATAGGCAAATCCACTTCTGAGATCTCTCTCAAATCCTCAGCCACTTCCATAAAACTAATCCAACACAGAGGCTTCTGCTCTTGATCATGCACAAAGACAAAACTATTAACTAGCTCCCCCCCTCCGCCAAGACTCACACCAACCCTTAGCTGACCTGCCGATATAAAAAAACCGGAAAGAAAGGTAAACAGCCCACCCAAGAGACTCTTAAAATCAGGAACCACCCTGATCGGAACAAATAAACCAGCCGACATCATTCCCACCCTTTATATTGAGAAACTCGACCAGAGGATATATTCATCCAGCCATCCTGAGTTTTTATATAAATATTACTCACCGCCCCTTCACCAACAACATTTGAGACTGAGGACCCCGACTTAAAGTGACTTAACATTTTCTCCATGGACACTCCTGTACTAGCTACATCAATATACCCCCCCTTACACCCAGCTCTAGCCATATCCTCAGCGCCACTAAGAATATTTCTTCTAACCGAATTTTATACTAGCCCTTTTGATTATCTTAAGTTAAACAGGAACACCATCAAGCCAGCCATCAATGCCCGCAAAACTAGGTGTATCAGCCCCCTTAAATTCACCACCTCTAAAGGAAACGATATCAGATGCCTGTTTAAACTCGTGTTTCTCTAAAGCCCCCTAACTACAGAGCCTTTCTTTCCTGAAGGTAATGCCAACGTAAAATTAGCATAGTTAGCCGCTGGCTTATCAATACCTACAACCTTAGTTTCCCCTGAGACTAGATTTTTCGCGGTCTCTTTTGCAGTTGGCTTCACCGGATGACTATAGGGCATTCCCGCCTCGGCATCCGTCATCGCACTGGTCGAATTAGGATTCTTGGCGGCTTGCCCCGCACCACCAGTTCCTTTTGCCGCAGCTACTCGCGCCTAATATAAACAGGTATCACATCATCACCAGAAAAATCCATTCTGCCGTCGCCCACTTCAATACTATATCTTACTGACAACGCCTTAATTCCCATTATGAGCGAGTCAAACTCCGTGATTACATCTTCTATTTCATTAGTATCCTCAATCAGGTCTCGCCCCAAGAAAAACCTGACATCCAACCCTCGCGAAAAGTCAATTGAAACAGCTCTGAAATTAGGAGAGATGGCTCCTAGCAAAGCCTGCATTAATGCAATAATTATTTGATTTCTAACATTCAAATTCATATCAATCTACCAATTTAGGATTCGGGCTAGTAGGAACAATGCTCGGGCTTGTTGTTCCTTTGATCACAAAAACATTTGTCGGTTGAGCTTTTATCCCGGCTCCAATGTTCACATTCGTTCCGGTGACACCATCAACTCGTACCACAGGAAAACCATGGGCATTTTTACCTAAAATAACCGCATTACCTGAGCGATAAGCATCTAAAACTTTCTGCGCATCAGCGGCATTGCTCATATACCCCCCTTTCCCTCTATCAGCCAACTGTGTGGTTCCCTCTAGATGTCTTAACTGCTTTTGGCGACTAACTTGTGCGGCAACCTCAGGGAAATCCTTAGGTGTAAGTCTTCCTTTTGCCGCTCCCCCAACGCTTCCCCTGCCTCCCATCAGTGCCATCGCGGCCGCTGTGCCCAGCTCCAACAGAATACTAGCTTTTTCTTTAGGCTCTAACTTCCGTCCTGCGGATCTATCCACCCAAGAGGTAGAGTCATTCCAACGGTCGAGGTCGGCCAACTCCTGAGGAGTCAGCCATCCCTCCTTGAGGTTCTTCGCAAACGCCTGTTGCTTGTCCAGTGCAAAAGTATCTCCCCAACCGCTCGGGTTAGGACTCTGCCAACTAACCAAATCTGGATTTCCCTGCAACAAGCCAGGGGTGTCATAGGTTGTCTGCCGTAATAGCCCAAGAAGCTCCTGAGAAACGGGGTCGTCCATTCGGATCGAGCTATTCAGGATTTTGTCTACACACGCGCGGGTACCACATGCATTGATGGCATTGGAACGTTCCGCAGACAAGCTCTCATATTTCCCCAGAATGCTTTTAAGTTTGCTTTCGCTACAGCCTCCCGCGGCACGACAGTCTTTGATCTCCTTGAGCAGCTTTTCTGCCGCCGCATGATTGAGGTTGTTGTAAAGGATTGCCTGCTGTGCGACCCAGCGGCCCTTCTCTATTGACTGTGCATCGGCATCCTTTTGCGAGGCAGCTGCTAATACACCGACAATTTGTGAACTCATGACCAATAGGTTTTCATCACCTTTGACCAACTGGCCTAGTTCCACGACCAAAGCTTCGCTAGCACCTGCCGCCAGAGCGCCAGTCTTAAAGTCCCCACCGGTAGCTTCCGACAGTAGTCCTCCGACCATCGCATGAATGGCTATTTTCGGCAGCGAACCGTCGTCAAACACACCTAGGGTGTAATCACCCACCGCATTGAAGCTGGCTGCCGCCAAGGTGTTGAACAGGGCATTCTTCAGCACATCACTGGCATTGCCACCCTGCCCCAGCGCCTTGCTCAGCAACATCGAGGTCCCACCTTGCAAGGTCTGGTTGGCCGCAAACTTCCCAACACCTGCCCAAGTGTTTAATTGCAGATCAACTTTGCCGGTCAATACGTTGGTTTTACCTCCAACCCACTTGTCGAAGTAACCAGTAGTCAAACCAGCTGTCACCCCTGAAATCACATACCCCTTCATTGCATCCGAAGAGGTCACATCCTTGAAGACCGCCCCCAGGTTTCCACCATTGTTGATAAAGCTAACAGTTGCATTAGTCGCAGCGCCTGTAGCAATAGCTCCTGCACCCGACACCAGCATTCCAGCAGTTCCCGAACTCATGGTCCCCGCAGCAACCGCTCCACCGGTGGCAGTCCCCATAGCTCCCATTGCCATAGGCCCAACCACCGCCGCCATCACAATCGCAATAATGATCTGCGAAGCCGGCCCCAGCCCGGAGTTGCTGTACTTGTAGGAGTCGTGGATCTCCTTCACCAGCCGCCAATCAACATCGCCGCGTTTCTCGGCCTCCTTGAGCCACGCCAGTTGCGGGTCGGCCTTGACCATCGCGTCGATGCTCTGGCTGACGGTTTGCTGGTTGACCTGCCTCACATCGATCTTCAGGCCATCAACGGCTTTGATCACGATATTGCCGGCCGCCACCATCTGGGTCTGGCGCAAGGTTTCGTCGGTATTGCCCTTGCCTTTGGAGGACACCCAGAAGGAGTTGTTATTGGTCTTCTCGTGGCTCTCCTGGTGCAGGTCCTTCACCCCTTCAAAGGTGATGGCACCACCGCTATCCAGGGTGATGTGCTTGCCGCTCTCCAGCTTGGCAACTTGATACTTCTGATCGCCGCCGCTCTTGAGCGTCAGGTCTCCCCCGGTCTTGATCTCGCTCCCCACATTTGTCACATGGGTCACTTCATCGCGGCGGGTCTGCAACTTGCCGAAACTGCCCTTCTTTTTCTTGTCGTAGAGCGAATAGTCGCTGTCCTGTGCCGCGAGCAGGTCCAGTTGCCCACCCGCTACCAGATAAGCCTCATCTCCAGCATTGATCCGGCTGGATATCAGCGTCATGTCCTTGCCGGCACTGAACACCACATCACCGGCCGCCGTCACGTGACTGGCGATCTGCTTGACGTGATCCTCTTGCACCGTGAGTTTCTTGGACTTGGAGTAGGCATGGCTTTCGTCAGCCGCAGAACTCAAGGTCAGGTTCTCGGCGGCCTTCATGCTGATATCCCTCTCAGCATTGATGTCACCCGCAACCACCGTGACATCGCGGCCAGCCTGAACCGAAACGTCCCTCCCGACACTGACGCTTGCGCTGTACTGAGTAGTGTTGCTGCTGTTGCGGTTGATGCCGCGATCCAGACTATTGGTGGCCTGCGCGGAAACGATATTCACGTCCCGACTAGCGTTCAGTATTACGTCACGCCCACTTTGCAGTGCGCCGCCGATGTTGTTGATGTCACGGCCCGCCGAAATTGTCAGGTCGCTGGCCGCCTCGACGCGAGCCGAGCTGTCGACGTAGTCGTTGCGGACCTGGTCTTTCCCATAGGCAATCTGTGATGAAGTGACCGTGCGCTCGTTCGTTACATCGCCTGTTTGCGCCGTTAACGCCACGTCCTTACCAGCAATTACGCCGCCCGACTTGTTGGTGAGGTTCTTGCTGGCCAACAGATCAAGTCGCCCCCCTGCCTGCACCAGCCCACTACTGACCATGTCCTGGCCCGCGATGGCGGACAGATTGCTGGTGGCCTTCAACGTACCGACGTTAGTCAGATTCTTGCCGGCAATCATCGTCACATCAGTGCCTTGAATCAGCGCACCATTAGGTGCCAGCCGATTATTGGCATGCGCCATATACAACACCGGCACCAGTACCTTTTCGCCATTCACTTCATGCTCTTCAAGCCACACGATGTCATGAGTCAATGCCGCGACCTGTTGCGATGTCAGGGTCACACCCACGGCGAGATTGAGTTCATTCTTGCTGGCGATGGCGTTGTTCATCAGGTACTTGAACTGATCCTCATTGGAGGTCTGTCCTTCGATGAAGGCTCGACCGGTGCGAGCGACCACGGCTTGCTGTACCAGGCGTTGTTCGTAGAGCCCATCACCGAGACGCTTGGCGCTGGTATCAGGGTCGTAGCCAAGGCGTGTGAGCAAGTAGTCCGAACTCATGAATTGCTTGAGGTCGGTGAGTGCGGGGTTGGTTTCGATCAGGTACTTGGGCGGCTTGACCGCCGTCACGCTGTTGGGGATGCCTTGCACGCCCGCGATGTGGCTGACGGCCGCACCCGAGGTGTCCTGGGCGTTGAGTCGGAACAAGCCATTTTGGCCAACCGGCAGGCTGAAGCCCGGCAACGCGGTTGGATCTACTTGCAGTTGGGCAAGGTCGGGCGGCAGCTGGCGGTTGAGCAACAGGGTTGAGGGTTCGATGACGCTGAACACGCTGGTATTGGCGGAACGCTCGCTGACGGCGGTGGTGGTTTTCTGAACCACAATCGAGCTGATGTCATTGGAGGCGCTAAGCTTTTGCGTACCCCCTGCCTGGATGATGGCCGGGGCTGCCGCCTTACCGTCAGCCTGAACGACTACAGGGTCGTTGATGCCGTAGAACAGGGTCGGGTTGAACTTTGCAACCAACTCACCAAAAGCTACCGGGTCGAACGGACCAGAGCTGGGATGCTGCTGGTTATACCGGTGCACATCACTCATCAATTGGTAGAAGCTCTGCCCCGAGATCCAGTTACCGGCCCCCACCTCACGACCGGATGTGCCCGACACGGAAAGAGCTGCCTGATTAGTGATGTTAGTGCTGCTGATAGCCAGATCGTTTGCCGCCGACAGCAGGCTGTATTGGTTGAGGACGCTTTCACTGTTAACCGTGAGGTTGTGCCCGGCCATGAAGGTGGCCATCGGTGAGTCTTCGCTCACAGTGCTTTCAACGGTTTTGTAGATGAACACCGGGCCACGCACACGCGGACTTCTAGGGCCATCGCAATGCTGCACGCAGGACATGGTCATGTAGCCGCCGGTGACCCGTTGCTCCATGCTGAATTTGTCGCGCTGGTTAGCGAAGTTTGCGGCATCGACGTTGATATCACCGCCGGCTTCGATGCTGCCGGAACGGTTCTCCAGGCGTTGGGCTGAGCTGCCCGGCGCCCTGCCAGTGACGAGGAGATTGCCGATGCTGTAGATGTCGGCGTAGCGGTTTGTGATGCTGCCCGCTTGAAGGCTCATATTCCGACCGCTGAATATGAAGCCTCGGCTGCCGTCTTCCACTTGATCGTTGAGGATTGTCTCAGCGTTGATGACGAGGTCTTGCGCGGCGGCCAGGGCCCCGTAGTTGGCGAGGCTCGTGGTGGTGACAGCCATATCGCTGCCAGAGGTCAGGCGGCCGTAGTTGTTCAACTGGCCGATGACGTTGATATCGGTTTTACCGCCGCCCTTGATGCTGGCGGTGGCGCCAAGGTCCAGCTGAGCGGCGGCCATTTTAAGCTCGGCCAGGCTGCTTATCCGACCGCTGCCAGAGTAGGCGCCCGTCAACTTCAAGCCCAGCGTTCCGTCGCTGCCGATCACACCATCATTGACCCAGGTGTCGCCTGTGCCGATAAACGCCGTCGACGCCAACAATTGCCCCGTGGCGGCTTGTGTGAAGTTCGTAACATTGACGTTGAGCGTGCCGGCCTGAATAACCCCGCTGTTGGTCCAGCTGTCGGCATCCAGGGTTAGGTCACCGCCCGTGGTGAAGCTGCCGCCAGCGTTCATTACATCAGTGCTGGCCACACCAAAATTGCCTTTGCCGGTATGCACGATATTGCCGCCAGCGTTCAGCAAACTGCCGGTCGAGAGGCTGATATCGTTGTTTGCCGTTTCCAGCATGCCGCTCTGGTTATTCAACCGCCCACCAATCTGGAAGCGAGTGATGCCGCTGTTGCCGAGTGCGCGCAATTTGCCGGTCTGGTTGTCAATGCTTGCGGCAGTGATGGTGAGGGTACTGTTGCTTTCGATAATGCCGAGTCGGTTGTTCAACTCACCGTCGAGGGTCAGGTCGATGTTCTGGCCGGTGATCTGGCCATCGTTATCGCCGCTGTTATCGAAGTTGTGGCCGGTGACGATCACTCCTTGCTTGGCGTAGATCCCGCCGTTGCGGTTGTCGAAGTCAGCGGTTCGGGTGTCGATCAGCGCGTCGCCATCTTGTGCCGCGATGCGGCCGCCGGAGTTGCTGATGCCCGCCAACGCACGTATATCCAGAGACCGAGCCTGGATCGTGCCGCCTTTGCTGTCGAGGTCATAACCGTTTTTGAGCACGCCAGTGATACGCGCGGTGAACGCGTTTCGCAGGCTGGACAATGTGCCGCCACGGTTATCGACGTGATCGGCCGCGACGCTCAGCTCGCCGTCTTGAGCGACAATCTTGCCGTCGTGGTTGTCGACATCGCCGCTGGTTTTTAGCTCGAGTGCGGTTTGGCTTTGTAGAGTGCCTTTGCTGTTTTCTAAGCGCGAACCGTGCAGGTTGAGGCTGGCGTTCTCGCTGTAGATCAAGCCGTCATTGTCGTTTTGCACCACACCGCTGGCGGTCAGCAGCAATCGACCATTGGCGGCAACAGTACCGCCATTGCGGTTATCCAGGCCGCCAGTGAGCAGGGTCACCATGCTCTGGCTGGCCAATTGGCCGCCCTGGTTATTGACCTGATCGGCGCGTTTGAGCAGCAGGTCCCCAACGCTTGCGAATGTGCCGTTGGTGTTGGTCAGAGTACCCAGCAAATCGAGGGTCGCTGTGCCGTTGGTAGCGATGCTGCCGTCGGTGCTGTCCAGGTCGGTACCGGTGACGGTCAGGCCAAGTTGGGAGCTGATGGTGCTGCTGACGTTGCGCAGAGTCGTGGCGGTGATCATCAGCGACTCTGCGCTGTCGATCTGGCCCTTGTCGCTGTTATCCAGCACGCCGTTGACGGTGAGCGTCTGCCCTGCTCCGCTGGACAGGCTGCCCTGGCGGTTATCGATGTTGGCAGCGCTGACCGTCAGCGCCGTCTTACTGACCAGCGCCCCCCCCTTGCTGTTGTTCAGGTCGCCACTGAGCTGGACGCTGACTTCGCCGTTGAGGCTGGAAAGCTTGCCGTAGCTGCTGTTGTCGAGCTTGCCACCTTTGACTTCAAGGCCCTGCAATCCAGAGATCAGGCCCAGTTGGTTCAGTACCTGATCAGCTTTGATGGTGAGTGTTTGTTCGCCGATCAAGCTGCCGTTATCGCTGTTGTTGAGGGTGCCGCCAGTCAGCCGGATACTCGCCTTGCTAGCGATTTCACCGCCACGGTTATCCAGGTCTGAGCCGACAATGCGCAGGTTGCCTTGGCTATAAACTTTGCCTTGTGTATTGAGAAGATTATCTGCGTTGATGCGGGCCGTATCGGCGCTGAGGACCTTGCCGCCATTGCGGTTATCCAGCGTTCCCGCAGTCATTTTCGCGGCACGTTGTGCGCTGAGCGTACCGCCACTGTTATCCAGGGTTTGATCTACCAAAACACGCACATCGCGGCTAGCAACCACACTGCCGTTGTTACGCATGTTTTGGGCGCGGATCTTGATATCGCCCGTGGTATTACGGGTGTTGTCGTCGTTGACACCTGCTTCGACGATGGCGTTATTGTTCAACTGCCCCAGGGTGCCCACTTGGATCTGGTCACGAGCCGCGATGTTTTGCTGAATGTTCAGCGTATCTCGGGTCTGCACGTTGACGTTGCTGCCGTAGACCGTGCCTTGCAGGTCGGCGCTGGCGGCCTTGACGTTCACTGCACCGTTGGCGGCGATTTGGGCAACGTTCAGTTTGCCGTTGACGTCGATCTGGATATCGTCGGCGCTGGCGGCCATGTTGCCGTCAAGCTTCACCCCGACCCCGGCCTCAGTACCCACCAGCTTGATCGCTCCGGCATACATGCCGCCCAGAGCTGAAGAATCGATGGCCAGTTGCGGTGCATCCGCCGGGTTGGCGGTACGCGCCGTGGCGTTCAAGGTCTTGGCGTCGACATCGTTGGCCCCGGCGATCACCGCCAGGTGCTTGGCCTGGATTTCGGCGTTGATCTTGGCGCTGCGGGTGATGATTTCGAACCGGTCGATATTGCTCGCGTTGAGCCCCGCGCCTTCTATGGCGACGCTGCCTTGATCCACCTGGTAACGCTGGATCTGACCGTTCTCGATCACTGGTTTGCCGGTGGTCAGGGTGGCCTTGGGGGTGTTGATGAAGCCGCAGCCGTTGCAGGTCACGCCATAGGGGTTGGCGACGATGACATGGGCCGATTGCCCGGCCACTTCGGTGTAACCCTTGAGCTGGCTGGGACTGACGCCGTTGACCTCGTTAAGGATCACATTGGCCGCGCGACCACCCAGGTTGGGGTTGCCGAGGATGATCCCGCCGAGTTGGGTTTCCTGGGTGCGGTTGGTGGCGTTATTGAGGATCACGCCCTGCTGGCCGACGTTGTAGTCGCTGAACTTGTTATGGGACAAGCCACCGCCATTGGGAGCGGCGATGTTGACGATGGGCACGCCATTGCCGGCCTGGCCGAGACTGGTGCCGCTGCCGTTGACCACGATGCCGTCGGCCATCGCCACCACCGGCTGCCAGAACATCATGTTGGCGAGGATGAACGCCAACCCGCGTTTCGACAGGCCCCAGAAGGTGTCGCGCGGTTGCAGGGCAGCCGAAGGCTGGCGGGCCAGGAAGGCGAGTTGGCGAACGTCCATGTCAAAAGCCTCAATGAATCAGTGCAATCAGAGAAAGAGATCCAAACGGAAATAGATCGGTGCTTCCCGCTCACTCAGGGCATCTGGCCGCTCGAGGGAATGGGCGAAGGTCAGGCTGGCGGCGAGGTGCTTGCCGCGGGCGAAGAATTCGATGGAGTCGCTGGAAACGCGGCCATGCTGCTCGGCGTTGTAGCGGTCGTTGCGGATCGCGCCGACGTCATAGCCCAGCCCGGTGCCGTACTCGGCGAAGGCCGGGCGCAGCCAGTTCCAGGTCACCGGGCGGCTCCAGCGCAGGTCGTTGCGCCAGTAGTAGCCGCTGTCGCCATTGAGGCTCTGGTCCTTGTAGCCACGGATCGAAGACTGGCTGCCCAGGCTCATGCGTTGCGAGCTGAACAGCACATCCTCGCTGCGCTGGCCGGTGACCAGGCTGCTGAACACCAGGGACTCGTCCCACAGTTTGAACGGCTGCAGGTAGCTGGCGGTGGCAGTGTATTTGCGATAGCGCGCGTTGGCCTGGCGCTTGCCCGTTTTGTCGTCGCGTTCCTTCTGGCGCTGGGCGTCGAAGGCGCCGATGCCGTCCTGCAGCCCCAGGTCGAGGTTGACGAAGGCGCCGCCGATGCGCCGGCCATGGTTGATGCCGAACTGGGCTTCGCTGAGGCGGTTGCTGCTGTTGCTCAGCTTGCTGTCTTCGATGTAGTTGTTGGTGCGCAGGTAGCTCAGGCCGCTGTTCAGCGAGGTCTTGCTCACAGCGTCACGGTGGATCACTCGCTCCAGGCGCAGTTGGTGGTTCTGGCTGTCGCCGGTCTGCTTGAAGTTGAAGCCCTGCCCCTGGGCCTGAGAGCGGTACTCGCTCTGGCTGTAGCTGTAGCTGAGGTTCCACCAGCCAAACGGCAGGTTGTAATAGAGCATGGCGTTGCGCGAGGTCTTCTGGTGGTCGCTGATGGCGTCGTGGCCGCCGCGCAGTACCAATTGATCCGCCAATCCCAGAGGGCTGTCCCATTCGAAAGAGCTGCCCCACTGCTGCTCGCCGGTGCTCTTCTGGCCCTCGTTGCTGCGTGACAGGCCAACGCGCCAGGGCTTTTGCGGGTTGTTCTTGACCAGGACTTCGCTGCCGCCCACGGCCTGCCCCGGGGCCAGTTCCATCTGCGCCTGATTCGATGGCAGGCGGTTGAGCTGGTCGACCATCTGCTCGATCTGCCGCAGGTTGAGCAGCTCACCGCTGCTGCCGGGAAAGGCCATGTTCAGTTCACGGGCGCTGAGCTTGCTGCCTTCGGCGGCCTTGAGGCCTTCAAGCTTGCCTTCCACCACCAGCACCTGCAGGTGGCCGCTGGACAGGTCCTGTTGCGGCAGGTAGGCGCGGCTGGTGACCAGGCCCTTTTCGATGTAGCGGTTGGTGATGACCTTGAGCAGCTCGTTGAGCTGAGACACCCCCAGGCACTGGCCGATGTAGGGCTTGAGCAGGCTCTCGCGCTCGCTGGTGGACAGCGAGTCGGCACCCTTGAGCTCGATGTCCTTGATCGGGAAGCAGCGACTGTCGGCCGGCGCGCTGGGCGCCACCGGCGTGGCGCTCTTGCCGGGCAGGTCCTTGAGCTCTTCGAGACGCCGCTGCTGTTCTTCCAGCAGGCGGTTCTGCCGGTCGCGGATCAGGTCCTGGTCGCCGGGGTTGGAGGTCGGAATGGGCAAAGGGGCGGCGAACGCCATAGACAGCGGGGCTGTCAGCAGCAGGCAAGACAAGGCACGGCACAACCTCATCCCGAGGGTAGAGACAGACATGTTCGATCCTTCGAAAGGGCAGCAGGGGTCACGACAGGGCGGGGATGTTAATGTGCCATCATCTTGACGTCAAATAAGCGCAGAGCGCGCCGACAAACTGCACATCCCCCCAGAATCCGGACCGTGCAGCGGGTGCCGATACTAGATTTGCCCCGATCACCGACACATCAGACACTTCTGAATCTTCAGGAAAGTTTTCTTGGCAGCGGGCTGTTGATCGACCAGCAACCCAAGGAACTGGCCCACACCGAGAAAAAGCCCGAGTCGAGTCCGTGCTACCCCTTTTGCCAAAATGTATCCAAATGGATACGTTTTCTGCATTAAATATCTCATCCAGCAAACCCAGTCCTTTGCCAGATGGCACTCATCGCTGAAGGACTTGCGCGCAAAAATCTCCATTGCCCGCCGCATCGATCGCGCCGCAACAGGCAATCTGGGGGATGTGAAATCCGTGGGAGAAGGTATTTCGGAACTGCGCGTGGACGTGGGTCCCGGGTAACGGCTGTACTTCACCCAGCGTGGCGGCGCGATCATTGTGTTGCTGGCAGGCGGGGGCAAATCCTCTCAAGACGCGGACATTCGCCGGGCAAAGATATTGGCAAAGGATCTTTCAACATGACCCAGATATTGACCCACTTCGACATGGCCGAGTTGCTGGACAGCGACCAGGCCATCGCAGAATACCTGTCACAAGTGCTGGCCGACGGTGATACCGAGGAGTTTCTTCGAGCCATTGGCTACGTAGCCAAAGCTCGGGGCATGTCCCAGATTGCCCGGGATGCCGGGATGGGCCGGGAAAGCCTGTACAAGGCTTTTGCCCCGGGCTCAAAACCGCGATTCGACACCGTCTTGAAGGTCATTCATGCCTTGGGGATCGATCTGCAGGCCCAGCCAGGGCATGTGGAGAAACCCAAGGCCAGTTGAGCCATCAAGGCCCGAAGTACCTGAAAGCCAGCCAAAAAAAAACCCGGACCAGGTCCGGGTTTTTCGTTTACCGCTGGCGGCGGTTTTATTCAGCCGCCGGTGCCTGTGGCTTGCGGCGCTTGAGCGGCGCCAGGCCGTCCTGGCTGACCAGGCTGTCGCTTTTCGGCCGGTTGGCGGTCTTGCGCTTGGTCGGGGCCTTGGCCACGGACTTTTTCTTGTCGCCCTTGGCGTCGGTCTTTTTCTTCTTCACGCCAACGGCCTTGCCGGACGCCTTGACCTTTTTCGGGCCGCTGTAGGTGCCTTTGACTTCCTTGATGGTGCGGCGCTCGAAGCTCTGCTTGAGGTAGCGCTCGATGCTCGACATCAGGTTCCAGTCGCCGTGGCAGATCAGCGAGATGGCCAGGCCATCGTTGCCAGCACGGCCGGTACGGCCGATGCGGTGCACGTATTCGTCGCCGCTGCGGGGCATGTCGAAGTTGATCACCAGGTCCAGGCCGTCCACGTCCAGGCCACGGGCGGCGACGTCGGTGGCCACGAGGATCTTCACTCCGCCCTGCTTCAGGCGGTCGATGGCCAGCTTGCGGTCCTTCTGGTCCTTTTCGCCGTGCAGCACGAACGCCTTGTAGTCCTGGGCCACCAGGCGGCCATAGATGCGGTCGGCCATGGCCCGGGTGTTGGTGAAGACGATGGCCTTCTGGTAGGTCTCGTTGGCCAGCAGCCAGTTGACGATCTGCTCTTTGTGCTGGTTGTGATCGGCGGTGATGATCTGCTGACGGGTGGTTTCGTTGAGCTGGCTGACGCTGTTGAGTTGCAGGTGCTCAGGGTTGTTGAGGACCTTGGCGACCATCTCGCGCAGGCCGGAGCCGCCGGTGGTGGCGGAGAACAGCATGGTCTGCTGGCGGTTCGGGCATTCATCCACCAGCCGCTGCACGTCTTCGGCAAAGCCCATGTCGAGCATGCGGTCGGCTTCGTCGAGCACCAGCACTTCGACTTCCTTGAGGTCGAGGTTGCCGGCGTTGAGCTGCTCCAGCATGCGCCCCGGGGTGCCGATGAGGATGTCCGGCACCTTGCGCAGCATGGCGGCCTGGACCTTGAAGTCTTCACCGCCGGTGATCAGGCCGGACTTGATGAAGGTGAACTGGGAGAAACGCTCGACTTCCTTGAGGGTCTGCTGGGCCAGTTCCCGGGTCGGCAGCAGGATCAGGGTCTTGATGCTGACGCGGATCTTCGCCGGGCCGATCAGGCGATTGAGGATCGGCAGGACAAAGGCCGCGGTCTTGCCGCTACCGGTCTGCGCCGTCACCCGCAGGTCACGCCCTTGCAGCGCGAGCGGAATAGCCGCTGCTTGCACCGGCGTCGGCTCGACAAATTTAAGCTCGGCCACGGCTTTGAGCAGGCGTTCGTGCAGGGCGAATTGGGAAAACACGGGTGCTACCTCGAAGATATGCAAAAAAACAGCTGCATAGGGTAACGGTTTCGAGCGCGCAGGCCGAGTTTCTTTGTGCAAACGGTGGCAAAGAGTTGGTTTTTTGTTAGCCGATTTGTCCTTAACCGTAACTTTCCCAGGGTTAAATGCTCTAATCCTCCCCTCGTGCCTCATAGAAGAATCGTTTTAGCCCATGGATTTCAAACAGCTCTGGCTCAATACCCAGGACCTCTGGGGAGCCCTCGATCAACACCCCCTCCTGCACGCCGGCATCGGCCTGGCCCTGTTACTGGTGATCGCCCTGGTGCTCGGACGAGTGGCCCGCTACCTGGTGCTACACGCCGTCAGGCTGCTGGGACGCCAACCGGCGCTGCACTGGCTCAATGACCTGCGCCACAACAAGGTGTTCCATCGCCTGGCGCAGATGACCCCATCCCTGGTGATCCAGTTCGGCCTGCACCTGGTGCCGGAGCTGAGCAAGACCAGCCTGCTGTTCCTCGGCAACCTGGCCATGGCCTTCACCATCCTGTTCCAACTGCTGGCCCTGAGCGCCCTGCTCAATGCCCTGCTGGACATCTACGCGCGCACCGAACACGCCCGTACCCGCTCGATCAAGGGCTATGTGCAGTTGGCGAAGATGGTGCTGTACGTGTTTGGCGCGATCATCATCGTCGCCACCCTGATCGACCGCTCGCCGCTGTTGCTGCTGTCCGGCCTGGGCGCCATGTCGGCGGTGATCCTGTTGGTCTACAAGGACACCCTGCTGTCCTTCGTCGCCAGCGTGCAGTTGACCAGCAACGACATGCTGCGGGTCGGCGACTGGATCGAGATGCCCCAGGTCGGCGCCGACGGCGATGTGGTGGACATCACCCTGCACACGGTCAAGGTGCAGAACTTCGACAAGACCATCGTCTCCATCCCCACCTGGCGCCTGATGAGCGAGTCGTTCAAGAACTGGCGCGGCATGCAGCAATCCGGCGGTCGGCGGATCAAGCGCAGCCTGTACATCGATGCCAGCGGCGTGCGCTTCCTGCATGACGACGAAGAACAGCGGCTGAGCAAGGTGCGCCTGCTCACCGACTACATCGGGCGCAAGCAGGCCGAGCTGAAAAGCTGGAACGAAGCCCAGGGCAACGTCGCCGCGCTGTCGGCCAACCGCCGGCGCATGACCAATATCGGCACCTTCCGCGCCTACGCCCTGGCGTACCTCAAGAGCCACCCGGAGATCCAGCCGAACATGACCTGCATGGTGCGCCAGATGCAGACCACGGCCCAGGGCATTCCCCTGGAGATTTACTGCTTTACCCGCACCACCGCCTGGGTCGATTACGAGCGCATCCAGGGGGATATCTTCGATTACCTGCTGGCGGTGATGCCGGAATTCGGCCTGAACCTGTACCAGCAGCCCAGCGGCACCGACCTGCGGGCCGGTTTGCTGCCGGCGATAGCGGGCGCCAGCCATGTGCCGCAATTGGAGAAACACGCACTGTAAGCAAGTGTGGCGAGGAAGCTTGCTCCCGCTGGCGGGCAGCGCCCGCCCAAGGCGGCCAGGGCATGGCTTCAGGTCAATCGCACAAGCAGCTCTTGCGGCCACCACGGTGGCCGAGCGGGAGCAAGCTCCCTCGCCACAACGCTCTCAGCTGGCCTGCACAGGCCGGCCGCCGCGGCGGCTGATCCACACCGCCCCGAGAATCACCAACCCACCCAGCAACAAGCGCCCCAGATCTTCATGCTGGTTCCAGATCAGCAGGTTGACCAGCAGCCCCACCGGCACATGCAGGTTGTTCATCACCGCCAGGGTGGCGCCGGTCACCAGGCACGCGCCCTTGTTCCACCAGTACATGCCCAGGGCCGTGGACACCAGGCCAAGAAACAGCAGCACCGCCCATTGCAGCGGCGCATCAGGCAGGTAATGGGCCTTGCCGAACAGCAGGAACGCCGGCAACACCACCAGCAAGGCTCCCAGGTAGAAGTAGCCGAAGCGCCGGTAGTGCGGCAGGTCGCTGGGGTAGCGCGCCACCAGGTGCTTGTACAGCACTTGCCCGGCGGCATAGGTGAAGTTGGCCAGTTGCAGCAGCAAGAAGCCGATGAAGAAATCCGGATTGACGCTGTCGTAGCGGATCACCACCGCGCCCGCCACCGCCACCAGCGCCGCCAGCAGGCCCCAGGGATTGAAGCGCCGGTTCAGGGCGTCTTCGATCAGGGTTACGTGCAGGGGCGTGAGGATGGTGAACAGCAGCACCTCCGGCACCGTCAGCACCCGAAAGCTCAGGTACAGGCACACGTAGGTGATGCCGAACTGCAGCGCGCCAATCAGCAGCATGCCGCGCATGAAGGCCGGCTCCACCCGGCGCCAGCGGGTCAGCGGAAGAAACACCAGCCCCGCCAGCAGCACCCGCACCAGCACCGCGAAGTAGCTGTCGACATGCCCGGCCAGGTATTCGCCGATCAGGCTGAAGGAAAACGCCTGGATCAGGGTGACAAAAAGTAGGTAGCCCATGTTCGCCTCATCTTGAATGGCGGCGACGATAGCGGTTTTGCCCGCGCAGATGAAATCCCGGGCAAAAAAAAGCCCGATCTCGCTAGGCGTGCAATCGGGCGTCGGCACTGAAGGAGCAACCAGTGCAAAGGGAGGTTCGATGCGCGAACCGGCTTGAAGGGGATCCGCAGGCGCTACTTGAACACCCGGGGATTATCTGCGGATTAACGGCGCCGCAGAGCCCTTCGCTGAGCGGCGCCTCGGCTCAGGAATCGCCGCTCAGGCCACCTGGGCCAGCTTGGCGTTGGCCTGGTTCAAGCCCTTTTCATGGAAGTCGCCACCCAGGTTCAGGCCTTCGGCGTGAATGAACTCGACGTCGTGGATGCCGATAAAGCCCATCACCTGACGCAGGTAGGGTTCCTGGTGATCGGCGCTGCTGCCGGCGTAGATGCCGCCACGAGCGGTGAGCACGTAGGCACGCTTGCCGGTGAGCAGGCCTTGTGGCCCAGTGTCGGTGTACTTGAAGGTCACCCCGGCGCGCAGCACATGGTCGAGCCAGGCCTTCAGGGTGCTGGGAATGGCGAAGTTGTACATCGGCGCGGCCAGCACCAGCACGTCGGCGGCCAGCAGTTCGTCGGTCAATTCGTTGGAGCGCTGCAGGGAGTCCTGTTCGGCGGCGCTGCGCTGTTCGGCGGGTTTCATCCAGCCCCCCAGCAGGTTGGCGTCCAGGTGCGGCACCGGTTGGCGGGCCAGATCACGCACCGTGATCGAGTCGCCGGGGTGAGCGGCCTGCCATTGCTGGATAAAAGTCTGGGTCAGTTGCCGGGATACGGAATCCTGCTGGCGGGCGCTGCTTTCAATGATCAGGACGCGGGACATGGCTGAAGCCTCCATCGGGGTATGCGTAAGTCGATGGGGGGCAGATTAAACAGAGTGATATCGATGAAAAAGCGCAAATAACTGCTATAACCAATCAATAAATTCGTTTATAAGCACAGCCGGCCTCAGCGCAATTCCCGGGGCCGAGCCGGCTTCGATCACTTGGCCTGGCAGTTCAGTTCCAGGCGCAGCTTGATGATCTTGCGGTTGAACTTGGCGGTGACGTTCTTGCTCTGCCCCGCGGCAACTTCCACCTTGCGGTTGCGCGGCGACTCGGGGCCATTGCGAAACACCACCGAACACACGGCGTCGCTCTTGCCGAAGTTGTTCAGCTGGATGGAGCCGATGTCTTCATCGGTAGCAAAGGTGGTGTAGTCGATGCTCAGGCCGTTCAACTGCTTCTCGACATCGATGGGATAGGCCCAGGCGCCGAGGGGCAACAGCGCCAGCAACACACAACAGAATTTTCTCATTCGGCAGTCTCCAATAAGGAGCGCCAGCTTAGGACAAGAGGAGTCCCTCATGAAAGCGCCCCGCGTGACCCTGGATCAATGGCGCACCCTGCAGGCGGTGGTCGATCACGGCGGCTTCGCCCAGGCCGCCGAAGCCCTGCACCGCTCGCAATCCTCGGTCAGCTACACCGTGGCGCGCATGCAGGACCAGCTCGGCGTGCCGCTGCTGCGCATCGATGGCCGCAAGGCGGTGCTCACCGAAGCCGGCGGCGTGCTGCTGCGCCGCTCCCGGCAACTGGTCAAGCAGGCCAGCCAACTGGAAGACCTGGCCCACCACATGGAACAGGGCTGGGAAGCCGAAGTGCGCTTGGTGGTGGACGCCGCCTACCCCAACGCGCGGCTGGTGCGCGCCCTGACCGCCTTCATGCCGCAAAGCCGCGGCTGCCGCGTGCGTCTGCGCGAGGAAGTGCTGTCCGGGGTCGAGGAAGTGCTGCTCGAAGGCGTGGCCGACCTGGCCATCAGCAGTTTCAACATCTCCGGCTACCTGGGCACCGAGCTGAGCTCGGTGGAATTCGTCGCCGTGGCCCACCCGGAACACGCCCTGCACCGCCTGCAACGGGAGCTGCACTTCCAGGACCTGGAAAGCCAGCTGCAAGTGGTGATCCGCGACTCCGGCCGCCAGCAGCCACGGGATGTCGGCTGGCTCGGCGCCGAGCAGCGCTGGACCGTGGGCAGCCTGGCCACCGCCGCGACCTTCGTCGGCAGCGGCCTGGGTTTTGCCTGGCTGCCCCGGCACCTGATCGAACGGGAACTGCGCGAAGGCCTGCTCAAGGTCCTGCCCCTGGACCAGGGCGGCAGTCGCCACCCGACCTTCTTCCTCTATTCCAACAAGGACAAACCCCTGGGCCCGGCCACGCAGATCCTCGTGGAACTGCTGCGCACCTTCGACACCGCGCCCCTGGATGCGCCCTTTGCCGCCCCCGAGCAAGCCTGACGTCCACTCACCAGAACAGGAGTTCTGCCATGGCCTATTTCGAGCATGAAGGTTGCACCCTGCACTACGAGGAATACGGCCGGGGCGAGCCCCTGCTGCTGGTTCACGGCCTGGGCTCCAGCGCCCAGGACTGGGAAAAGCAGATCCCCGAGCTCTCGACCCGCTACCGCCTGATCGTCCCCGACCTGCGTGGCCACGGACGCTCCGACAAGCCTCGGGAGCGCTACAGCATCCCGGGCTTCACCGCCGACATCGTGGCGCTGATCGAACACCTGAACCTGGGCCCCGCGCATTATGTCGGGCTGTCCATGGGCGGCATGGTCGGCTTCCAGCTGGGCGTGGATCAGCCGCAACTGCTCAAGAGCCTGTGCATCGTCAACAGCGCCCCCGAGGTCAAGGTGCGCAGCGCCAATGACTACTGGCAGTGGTTCAAACGCTGGAGCCTGGCCCGGGTGCTGAGCCTGGCCACCATCGGCCAGGCCCTGGGCCAGCGGCTGTTTCCCAAGCCGGAGCAAGGCGAGTTGCGGCAAAAAATGGCCGAGCGCTGGGCAAAAAACGACAAACGTGCTTATCTCGCCAGCTTCGACGCCATCGTCGGCTGGGGGGTGCAGGAACGACTGGGCCGTATCACCTGTCCAACCCTGGTCGTCAGTGCCGACCACGACTACACCCCGGTGGCGGTCAAGGAGGCTTATGTCAAACTGCTGCCGGATGCACGGCTGGTGGTGATCGAGGATTCCCGACACGCCACGCCGCTGGACCAGCCGCAGCGCTTCAACCAAACCCTGCTGGACTTCACAACCACAGTCGACACCACCACCCAGGATCACTGAACCATGCTGAAAAAAATCGCCCTCGTCGCCGGCTCCGTGCTGTTCGCGGCCAACCTGATGGCCGCGCAACCGGCCAAGGCGCCCCACGTCCTGCTGGACACCAGCTTCGGCAAGATCGAAGTCGAGCTGGACCCGGTCAAGGCACCGATCTCCAGCAAGAACTTCCTCGACTACGTCGACAGCGGCTTCTACACCAACACCATCTTCCACCGGGTGATCCCGGGCTTCATGGTCCAGGGCGGCGGATTCACCGCGCAGATGGTGCAGAAAGACACCCGCGACCCGATCAAGAACGAAGCCTCCAACGGCCTGCATAACGTGCGCGGCACCCTGTCCATGGCCCGCACCTCCAACCCCAACTCGGCCACCAGCCAGTTCTTCATCAACGTCGCCGACAACGCCTTCCTCGACCCGGGCCGCGACGCCGGCTACGCCGTATTCGCCAAGGTGGTGAGCGGCATGGACGTGGTGGACCAGATCGTCAATTCCCAGACCACCACCAAGCAAGGCATGCAGAACGTGCCTGTGGACCCGGTGCTGATCAAGTCGGCCAAGCGCATCGACTGAATCCGCCAGCCTGTCCCGACGGCGGCGCCCCACCCGGCGCCCCGTCCGCTTTCAGCACAGGAGAGCCCGCACCCCGGGCTTCAATACCCCCATGCTCTTTCGTCGTTTTGAACAACTGATCGATATCTTCCGCGACGCCCCCAGCGCCACCCCACCCAATCGGGTCCTGCCGTTCTACTTCCACTACATCAAGCAAGTCTGGCCGAGCTTCGTCGCCCTGCTGGTGGTGGGCCTGTTCGTGGCCCTGATCGAGGTGTCGCTGTTCAGCTACCTGAGCACCATCATCGACCTGGCCCAGGGCACGCCCAGCGCCCAGGTGTTCAGCGACCACGGCCTGGAACTGGCCTGGATGGCGGTGGTGGCCCTGCTGTTCCGGCCGCTGATGGTGGGCCTGCATGACCTGTTGATGCACCAGACCATCAACCCCGGCATGACCAGCCTGATCCGCTGGCAGAACCACAGCTACGTGCTGCGCCAGAGCCTGAACTTCTTCCAGAACGACTTCGCCGGGCGCATCGCCCAGCGCATCATGCAGACCGGCTACTCGCTGCAGGACTCCTCGGTGCAGGTGATCGACGCCCTGTGGCACGTGACCATCTACGCCATCGGCTCCCTGGTGCTGTTCGCCGACGCCGACTGGCGCCTGATGATCCCCCTGCTGCTGTGGATCACAGGTTTCATCGGCGCCATGCGCTACTTCGTGCCGCGCATCCAGCAGCGCTCGGTGGACGCCTCCGACGCCCGCTCAAAACTCATGGGGCGGATCGTCGACGGCTACACCAACATCACCACCCTCAAGCTCTTCGCCCACACCCATTTCGAGCAGAGCTACGCCCGCGAGGCGATTGCCGAGCAGACCGAGAAAAGCCAGCTGGCCGGGCGTGTGGTCACCACCATGGACGTGACCATCACCAGCCTCAACGGCCTGCTGATCGTCAGCACCACGGGCCTGGCCCTGTGGCTGTGGAGCCAGTCGCTGATCAGCGCCGGGGCCATCGCCCTGGCCACCGGTCTGGTGATCCGCATCGTCAACATGTCCGGCTGGATCATGTGGGTGATCAACGGCATCTTCGAAAACATCGGCATGGTCGAGGACGGTTTGCAGAGCATCGCCCAGCCGCTGCAGCTCACCGACCGCGAGCAGGCGCCCAAGCTGGCCGTGGCCCAGGGCGGCGTACGCTTCGAGCATGTGGAGTTTCATTACGGCAAGGCCAACAAGGTGATCAGCGACCTCAACCTGGAGATCCGTCCCGGCGAGAAGATCGGCCTGATCGGCCCGTCCGGGGCCGGCAAGTCGACCCTGGTCAACCTGCTGCTGCGCCTCTACGACCTGCAGGGCGGGCAGATCCTCATCGACGGCCAGAACATCGCCGAAGTGACCCAGGAAAGCCTGCGCGAACGCATCGGCATGATCACCCAGGACACCTCGCTGCTGCACCGCTCGATCCGCGACAACCTGCTCTACGGCCGCCCCGACGCCACGGACGAGGAGCTCTGGGAAGCGGTGCGCAAGGCCCGCGCCGATGAGTTCATCCCGCTGTTGTCCGATGCCCAGGGCCGCACCGGCTTCGATGCCCATGTCGGGGAGCGCGGGGTCAAGCTGTCCGGCGGTCAGCGCCAGCGCATCGCCATTGCCCGGGTCCTGCTCAAGGACGCGCCGATCCTGATCATGGACGAGGCCACCTCGGCCCTGGACTCGGAAGTCGAAGCGGCGATCCAGGAAAGCCTGGAAACCCTGATGCAGGGCAAGACCGTGATCGCCATCGCCCACCGCCTCTCCACCATCGCCCGCATGGACCGCCTGGTGGTCCTGGAGCACGGGCGCATCGCCGAGACTGGCACCCACGCCGAACTGCTGGCCCACGGCGGTCTTTATGCACGCCTGTGGCAGCACCAGACCGGAGGCTTCGTCGGCATCGACTGATCTGTAGCCGCTGCCGCAGGCTGCGATCGGCACCGCAGGGGCCGCAGAACCTGCATCCGCGGTTTGCCTGGTCAATCGCGGCGGCCGCCTTGCGAGTCCTGCGGACTCGGTCACAGCCTGCGGCAGCGGCTACAGGGTGCTGATCAGTTACACAAAGTCGCCGCACAACGCGCCAGGGCCTTGGTTTCAAGGGCTCTGGCGTTTTTTTGGGCGGGCTGGAATTGCGCCAAAAGCCTGCTGTACTCACCCTAGGTTCCGGAGCGGAACCTGTAGTTAACCTGCGGGATGCATAACAGCTGTATCGCGTTGATAGGTTGACCTATCAAGGACTCCTCCATGTCTTTGTTCAAACGTTCCGTTACCGAAATGCTCGGTACTTTCTGGCTGGTCCTGGGCGGGTGCGGCAGCTCCGTGCTCGCCGCGGCCTTTCCCAATGTCGGCATCGGCCTGCTGGGCGTCGCCCTGGCCTTCGGCCTGACGGTGCTGACCATGGCCTTCGCCATCGGCCATATCTCCGGTTGTCACTTGAACCCCGCGGTGTCCGTAGGGCTGGTGGTGGGCGGACGCTTTCCGGCCAAGGAATTGCCGGCCTATATCGTCGCCCAAGTGATCGGCGGGGTGATCGCCGCGGCGTTGCTGTACTTCATCGCCAGCGGCAAGCCGGGCTTCGAGCTGGCCTCGGGGCTGGCCTCCAACGGCTACGGCGCACACTCCCCCGGCGGCTATTCCATGGCTGCGGGGTTTGTCTGCGAGCTGGTGATGACCTTGATGTTCGTGGTGATCATCCTCGGCGCCACCGACAAGCGCGCCCCGGCGGGACTGGCGCCGATCGCCATCGGCCTGGCCCTGACCCTGATCCACCTGATCTCGATCCCGGTCACCAACACTTCGGTCAACCCGGCCCGCAGCACCGGCCCGGCGCTGATCGTCGGCGGCTGGGCCTTGCAGCAACTGTGGCTGTTCTGGCTGGCGCCGATCCTCGGCGCGGTGATCGGCGGTGTGGTCTACCGCTGGCTGGGCAAGGAAGACAACTGACCGGCAGCGGCGAGGGTCACGCCTGCCGATAGGGCAAGGCGTCCCTCGCCTCCTCGGCATAGGCGCGAACCCCGGCCCGCTCCTGTTGCAGGAAGTCCTGCACCGCGGCGTTCAAGCCGGGGTGGCGCAGGTAATGCCAGGAGCGGGTGATCACCGGTTCGAAGCCGCGAATCAGCTTGTGCTCGCCCTGGGCGCCGGCGTCGAAACGCTGCAGCCCCTGGGCGATGGCGTACTCCATGCCCTGGTAGAAACAGGTCTCGAAATGCAGGCGGTCGAACTCCGCCAGGCAGCCCCAGTAGCGGCCGTAGAAACTGTCGCCGCCCACCAGGCTGAAGGCCATGGCCACCGGGCGCCCGCCCTGCTTGGCCAGGACCACGCGAATCGCTTCGGGCATGCGCTCGGCCAACAGGCTGAAAAAGGCCCGGGTCAGGTACGGCGACTGACGCCGCACCGCATA
This sequence comes from Pseudomonas protegens, assembly GCF_013407925.2. Lineage (NCBI taxonomy): Bacteria > Pseudomonadati > Pseudomonadota > Gammaproteobacteria > Pseudomonadales > Pseudomonadaceae > Pseudomonas > Pseudomonas protegens. The sequence continues at coordinate 1,510,091 of NZ_CP060201.1, forward strand.
GGTGTTGGCGTAGCAGGCGTAGACGAAATCCCACTGCGCCTCGTCCAGTTCATGGCCTTCGAACCACTGGAAATCAAAGCCCTGCCCCGCCACCTGCTCGCGCTCCTTGCGCATCTGCTTGCGCTTGCGCGAGCTCAAGGCGTCGAGGAAATCCTGAAAGTCGCGATAACCGCGATTCTGCCAGTGGAACTGACAGCCCAGGCGCTGCTGCCAACCCGATTGCTGTTCCAGGGCGGCGTCGCTGAAGTCGTCGGTGAAGTTGATATGGGCACTGGAAAGCCCTTCGATCTCCAGATAGCCGGGCAGGCTTTTCAACAGCTCGAAGGCATCCGCCTGGGTCGCCGCCAGCACCCGCGCGCCACTCACCGGGCTGAACGGCACCGCCGTCAGCAGCTTGGGGTAATAGTCGATCCCGGCCCGCGCGCAGGCATCGGCCCAGCCGTGATCGAACACGTATTCACCGTAGGAATGCAATTTGCGATAGCTGGGCAGCGCCGCCAGCAGGCGGCCGTCCTCCACATGCAACAGGTGCTCGGCCTGCCAGCCCGAGCGCGGACCGAGGCTGCCACTGTCTTCCAGGGCACTGAGAAAAGCGTGGCGCACAAAGGGTTGCCCGTCCTTGAGCAAGCCATCCCATTGCGTGGGATCGACGGCAGACAGACTGTTCAAGGATTGCAGCGGCATCGGGGTCCCCGGAATTCAGATCGGACAACCCGGCGAGTATCCTCCATCCCCGGGTTCACCGAAACCGCTGCCAGCCGGGCACGTCCTCAACGCCCCAGATGCTCGGCGAGAAAATCGATGAACACCCGGGATTTGCGCGGCAGGTGCGCGCTGTTGGGAAACAGCACATGCACCGGCTGCGTGGCCAGGCCGTACTGCGGCAGGACCCGCACCAGGCGGCCGCTGCCCAGGTCGTCGAGGATCATCCACTCCGGCAGCACCGCCAGCCCCAGGCCAGCCAGGGCCAGGGCGCGAATCGCCGTCGCCGAGTTGGATTCGTGCCCGGGGCCGACCTTCACCTCCACCGCGCCACGGCGCGGATGGTTGAAGGTCCAGCTGGGCGGCCCGGCCAGATTGCTGTTGCCGATCCACGGCAATGCGCTCAGATCCTCGATCTGCTGCAACTCCCGGCCCTCGAGCAGCGCCGGGCTGGCCACCAGGGCAATGGCGTAGTCCGAAAGCTTGCGCCCCTTGAATCCCGAGTCCGCCAGATGGCCGAGGCGGATCACCAGGTCGAGCTTTTCCGCGACCAGATCATTCAGCGATGAATTGAAGTGATAGCTCAGGCGCACCTCGGGGTAGCGCGCGGTGAACAGTGGCAGGATCGGCAGCACGAAAGTCTCGGCGTACTCCGCCGTGGAACTGATGCGCAACTTGCCGCTGACCCGGTTGCGCCCATGCAGCACGTTGTCGAAGGCCGTGTCGATATTGGCGACAATCCCCTTGAATTCGTCGTAGAGATCCTGGCCGGTTTCGGTCAGGGTCACCTGCCGCGTGGTGCGCACCAGCAAGGTGCTCGCCAGTGCCTGCTCCAGGGCCTTGATATGCAGGCTGGCCATGGCTTTGCTAATGCCAAGGTACTGCGCGGCGCGGGTGTAGGAACCGAAGTCGACCACCGCGAGGAAGGTCTGCACCCGGTGCAACTGGCTGTGAAAAGTCTCGCTCACTGTCAAGCCTCGTTAAACAATGCGTCAATCGACACTCCGCCCCCAAGCTCCCTAAGCTGCGCGCAAAAAGGGAGACGGCATGACTGACAGATACAAAGTGGCGGTGGTATTTCTCCTCGGGTTCTTTATCGACTGCGTCAACATCTTCATGTCGGCGGTGGCCCTGCCCAGCATTGCCAGCCACTTGCAGGTGTCCAGCGCCGCCGTGGCCTGGGTCGCCAACGCCTACATCCTCGGCCTGACCCTGGTCATTGCCATCAGCACCTGGCTGGCCGCACGCTTCGGCAACCGCCAGGTACTCTGCGCCTCGATGCTGCTGTTCAGTGGCGCGGGGCTGATGTGCGGACTGGCCGACAGCTTCATGTCGCTGGTGTTCTGGCGGCTGCTCCAGGGCATGGCCGGCGGTCTGCTGATTCCCCTGGGGCAGGCACTGACCTTCAACCTGTTCCAGGGCGTGCAACGGGCACGAATCTCCACCCTGGTGATGGCCGTGGCCCTGCTGGCGCCGGCGCTTTCACCGACGCTGGGCGGAGCGATTGTCGATCACAGCTCCTGGCGCTGGGTGTTCTTCGCCAGCCTGCCGCTGTCGCTGCTGGCGGCCCTGCTGTCCTGGTGCTGGATCAACCCTGAACCCACGGCGCCCGCGGATCGACCGGACCTGCGCGGCCTGCTGCTGATGAGCGCCAGCCTGGGCGGCCTGCTGCTCGGCATGTCGCTGTACGGCAGCGGCTACCCGTTGTATCAGGCGGCGCCGAGCCTGGGCGCCGGGCTGTTCCTGGCCGAGTGCTACCGGCGCCATTGCCAGACCCGTGCCCGGCCCATCGTCGAACTGCGACTGCTGAAAAACCCGCGCCTGAGCCTGTCGGTGGCGATCTATCACGCCATTCCGGGGATCTTCACCGGGGTCAATCTGCTGAGCCTGTTCTTCCTCCAGGAGCACCTGCACCTGAGCGCCCGGCACAGCGGCATGTTCATGCTGCTGTACGCCGCCGGCGCGCTGCTGGCGATGCTGGCGGGCGGGCGCTTCTACAATCGTCTGGGCGCCACGCGGCTGTTCGCCACGGCCCTGGTGCTGCACAGCGCCGGCATCGCCACTTTGTGCGGGGTCGACTCGACTGCCGATCTGCCGCTGCTGGCGCTGGCCTACCTGCTGATGGGCCTGGGCGGCGGTGCCGGCGCCAACACCGCGCAGACCACTGCCCTGCTGGACTTCGACGGCGCCGATACGCACCAGGCCAGCGTGATCTGGAACATCAACCGGCAGGTGGCATTCAGCCTCGGCGCCGCCTGGTTGCTGATGCTCTACAACCTGCTGCTGGGGTACTCCGATGCCACCGGCGCCTATCACCTGAGCCTGTTGCTGGCGGCTGCAGCCGGTCTGCTGCCGCTGCTGACCCTGAACCGACTCCCCTCCATGAAGGCCTCACATGCCCAACTCGATCATTGAACAAGCGCAACACAGCGTGCAGCGGATTCACCAACTGATTCACCGCGTCTTCAGCAACCAGCAGGGGGACGCCGCGGCCTGCCTCGACCCCTTGCTGGAACTGTTCGCCCAAGACTTCCAGATGGTCACCACCGGCGGCGCCCTAGTGGGCCGCGAGCAGGTGCAACAGCTGTTTCGCACGGGCCTGGGCAAGCGCCCGGGGCTGCAGATCAGGCTCAGCGACCTGCATTGCGTGTGGCAGGAAGGCCAGTGCGCGGCGATCCGCTACAAGGAAATCCAGCGCCTGGACTCGCTCGAAACCGCGCGCCTGTCCCTGGCGATCATCCGTGTCCAGGACAACTCGGTGCAGTGGCTGTACCTGCACGAAACCACCTGCCCCTGACCCCGCAGGCCCGACCTCGGGCCAAGCCGCTTCACCCCGATGCCCCGACCTCTTCCTGGGCGGCACCCACTCGCTTAGCGGCGGCTGAACGCCCCCCGACATTTCCCCTTTCCCGGCACCCACCACGCCCCCGCTCGGGGGTGTATGGCCGTCAGCAATCGTCATCGACACGCCATTACTTTGCCACCCCGCTGTCATAAACCATCGTGATACTGGCGCCTGTTTTTAGAGCGCCGGGTTCTACCCGACCACTGTTTTCCGATCTGCACAGGTCGGTTGTGTCCAGGATGGTTGAGCCATCCACTCTTACCTTCGGAGATTGCTATGCGTCTTGCTTCCACGAAAACCGCGGCAGCCCTGTGTGGCGGCCTGTTACTGGCCATGAGCGTGCCCGCCAGTGCTGCGGTCGACGCCAAACTGCTCGACATGCTCAAGGCCAACGGCTCGATTTCCCAGGCGCAGTACGTTGAACTGCAAGCCGAACTGGCCAAGGATCAGAAGGCCCAGCAAATCGCTCAGCAAGCGCAGCAAGAAACCAATGAACAAGTGGCGGCGGCGGCCAAGAAAGCCAACGAGCTGAGCGCCTTCGACCAGAAGCTGGCCTGGGCGGCCAAGACGCAGTTCAAGGGCGACGTTCGAATCCGCCAGGAAACCGTCAAGATCGATGGCGAAGCCAACAACGGCGGCCGCGACAAGGATCGCCAGCGCATCCGTGCTCGCCTGGGCGCCTACAGCGAGATCAACCCGCAGGTGGACACCGGCATCCGCATCGCCACCGGCGGCGGCGACGATGCCCGCTCCACCAACCAGGACATGGACAACTACTTCGACAAGAAACAGATCTGGCTGGACCTGGGCTACATCGACTATCACCCGGACGCGGTCAAGAACCTGCACGTGATCGGCGGCAAGATGCTGCAACCCTGGGTCAGCATGGGCGACGTGATCTGGGACAGTGACATCAACCCAGAAGGCCTGGCCGTCACCTACAAATACCCACTGGGCGGCAGTGCCGAACTGTTCGGCAGCCTGGGTAACTACACTCTCAAGGACAACGTCGACGGCGAAGGCGTGCAGTTCCGTCATGACCTGCGCCTGACCGCCGGCCAACTGGGTAGCCGCTTCGCCCTCACCGACAACCTGAAGCTGACCCTCGGCGGCAGCGTCTATGCCTACCAGAACGACAAGGACAGCCGTTGCACCGGCACCTCCACCCCTTGCGCCCTGGCGGTCAACGGCAACTCGGCCGACAACCAGTTCCGCCTGTACGAAGGCTTCAGCCAGATCGACATCGGCGGCCTGCCGATGCCGCTGTCGTTCTACGGCCAGTACGTGAAGAACAACGATGCGGTGAACGATCAGGACACCGCCTGGCTGCTGGGCGCCAAGTCGAAGGTCTTCGGCTTCAACCTCGACTACAACTACCGCGACGTGCAGCGCAATGCCGTGGTCGGCGCCTTTACCGACTCCGACTTCGCCAACGGCACTACCGGTTCCCGCGGTCACAAGTTCAAGGTCGGTTACGACATCGACAAGAACTTCGCCCTGGGCGCGACCTACTTCCTGACCAAGGCCGACTACTCCAGCCGCACCCAGCGCGACGCCAATACCAACACCCTGCAACTGGACGCCGAAGCCAAGTTCTAAGCGACCTGCTCGTACACCGCAGACGCTGGGCGTGCCAACCGCGCACAACGTCTGCCGGGTTTCAACAGTCCGGCGCGGGGCAACGCTCCCCCATCATCCGTTCGTGGTCGCCGCGCCGGCCTGTGTTTTTCCCGCTCAAACGTCCTTGTTGCGTTGCGTCGCCAGACGCTCGGCCAAGTCATCCAAACCCTCCAGGGGCGGCTCCGGCAACACCCGCAAGGTGGCCTGGAGCAGGCGCATCTGCCGAATGAAACGCCGGCAATTGGGGCAGAACAACAGGTGATGGCGCACCATCAGGCGCTCGCGAAAGCTCAACTGACCATCGAGATAATCGCTGGAACGTGCCACTTGTTCCTTACAGGTCAGCATTGGCCGGTTTCCTCAAAATGCTCCACGGTGGCGAAGACCTTCAGACGTGCCCGATGCAACAGCACCCGGACATTGGAGAGCGTGAGCCCCAAAAGATTACAGATTTCTTCCAGCTCCAGGCCCTGGCGCTCGCGCAGCAGCAGGACGCTGCTTTGCAGTTCCGAGAGGCTGAGCAGGGTGTGTTCCAGACACTCGCGCAGCTCGGACTCGGTCAGCAGGGCTTCGGGGGTGTCTTCGTGCCAGGCGAAAGGCGCCACCAGCCAGTGGCCATCGCTGGAAGAGAAACGCTCATCGCCCACGGTGCCGTGAGGCGCGGGCAGATCATCGAGCAAGACTTCCCGGCGATTCTGTTTATAGCGGCCCTTGGCCGCGTTGGCGGTGATGGTCAGCAGCCAGGTCTTGAGGCTGGAACGCCCCTGAAAGCCCGACAGATTGCGCACCACCGACAGCCAGGCGTCCTGCACCACTTCATCGGCGTGACGATTGCCGACAATCGCGTAAGCCACCGCGCGCATGGCGCTCTGGTAGGTGCTGACCAGTTCCTTGTAAGCCTTTTGTTCGCCCGCCAACAGGCGCTCTAGCAGTTGCGTGTCATCAGCAGCAGCCATTCGTGCCTCGTTCAATCATGCAGGTTCAAGAGGGTGTGACGCGCCAATGCCGCCCGGCGCCACACCCGCATCAGCCTAGATCAACGCTTGCGCAGCAGGACGCTACCGATCGAATAACCGGCGCCGAAGGAGCTGAGCACCGCCAGGGAGCCGCTGGCCAGGTCGTCCTGGTACTTGTGGAAGGCAATCACCGACCCCGCCGAACTGGTGTTGGCGTAAGTGTCGAGAATCACCGGCGCCTCTTCCACCGAGGCTTCGCGGCCCAGGAGCTTCTTGACGATCAGGTGGTTCATGCTGAGGTTGGCCTGGTGCAGCCAGAAGCGCTTCACGTCGCTGACGTTGAGCTGGTTCTCTTCCAGGTGCGCGGCGATCAGCTCGGCCACCATCGGGCACACGTCGCGGAACACCTTGCGGCCTTCCTGGACGAACAGCTTGTCGCGGGCGCCGACGCCCTCTTCCGCGGCGCGGTTGAGGAAGCCGAAGTTGTTGCGGATGTTGTTGGAGAACTGGGTCAGCAGCTTGGTGCTGACGATCTCGAACTGGTGCGGGGAGGTGGCCAGGTCGGCGCGCTCGATGATCACCGCGGTGGCGGCGTCGCCGAAGATGAAGTGGCTGTCGCGGTCGCGGAAGTTCAGGTGCCCGGTGCAGACTTCCGGGTTGACCATCAGGATCGCCCGGGCCTGGCCCAGTTGCACGCAGTTGCTGGCGGCCTGGATGCCGAAGGTCGCCGAGGAGCAGGCCACGTTCATGTCGAAACCGAAGCCCTGGATGCCCAGGGCGGCCTGGACTTCGATGGCGATGGCCGGGTAGGCGCGCTGCAGGTTGGAGCAGGCGACGATCACCCCGTCGATGTCGGCGGCGGTCTTGCCGGCCCGTTGCAGGGCCTGTTCGGCGGCGGCCACGGCCATCTGGCAGAGCACCGACCACTCGTCGTTGGAGCGCTCCGGCAGGCGCGGCGTCATGCGCTGCGGATCGAGGATGCCGTCCTTGTCCATGACAAAGCGGCTCTTGATGCCCGAGGCTTTTTCGATGAACGCGGCGTTGGATTCCGTCAGGGCCTGCACTTCACCGCGCTCGATGGCGGCGGCGTTGTCGCTGTTGAACTGATGGACGTAGGCGTTGAAGGACTCCACCAGCTCTTCGTTGGAGATGCTGTTGGCCGGGGTAAACAGGCCGGTGCCGCTGATGACGACGTTATGCACGGTCGTTCCTCTAATGTGTTGAGGCAGAAGGTATTGGCACCGTCGTACCAAACCGTAAAGGGACGGCTCCCGCTGAGGGAGCCGTTGCTGGCATCGCTTTATTCCGATCCGCCCGGGCTGGCTGGGGTGCTGCTAACCGGGGCCGGCATTTATGACGGCGAAGTTTGCCATAACCATCGATCTTTCGCCGCAACTGCAAGATCGACGGAGCGCGCGAGGGTCAGGCTTCGACCTGGCTCCATTGCTTGCTCAGGCGCTTGTCGGAAATCGGCACCTTGGTCCCCAACTGCTGGGCAAACAGCGACACCCGGTACTCCTCCAGCCACCAGCGGTACAGCTCCAGTTGCGGATCGCGCTTGCCTTCCTGGGCATGTTTCTGCGCCCGGGTCTGGTACTGGCTCCACAGACCGGCCAGTTCGCTGCTCCAGACCCGGTCCTTCTGCACCTGACTGCCGAGTTTCTCGAAACGCAGTTCCACCGCCTTGAGGTAGCGCGGCAGTTCCTTGTGCCACAGGGCCGGGGTTTCCCGGACAAAGCCCGGGTACACCAGATTCGCCAACTGCGACTTGATGTCGTTGAGGGCCACGGCCTGGGCCAGGTCGATCTTGCCCTTGAAGCGTTTTTGCAGGCCGTGCCAGAGCTTGAGGATCTCCAGGGTCAGGCGCGCCAGACGCTCGGCGTGCTCGGTCCAGGCGCCGCGCTTGCGCTCGGCCAGGGACGCCAGCCCCGCGCCATCCCGAGGCAGCGTGGCTTCGCCGTCGAGGATGCAGCTGTCGAGGCTGGCTAGCAGAATGTCCTCCACCAGCGCATCGACCCGGCCCAGTTCGCGGTACAGCAGGCCCAGCTCGGTCAGCCCCGGCAGTTTGCCGCGCAGGAACTTGGCGGGTTCGGCCAGTTGTTGCAACAGCAGGCGCTGCAAGGCCCGGCGGTGCTGGAACTCGGCTTCGGCAGCAGTGGAGAAACGCCCTTCCTTGACCGTCCCCGCCTCCTCGACCAACGCCGGATACACCGTCATCGACAGCCCGGCGATCTTCTGTTGGGTCTTTTCCGCCACCGCGGCGAACACACGGGCTTCCACCGGCTGCTGGCTCTTGGCGGTCTGCGGCACCGCCAGGGCGGCCTGGCTGGCTTCGGCAAAACGCGCGGTCAGTTCGGCCAGGTCACGGCCTTCGCCGAGGAACTTGCCCTGGGCGTCGACGATTTCCAGGTTCATCCGCAGGTGGCTTTCCACCTGTTGTTCGGCTTCGCTCCAGGCTTCGTCGCTGACCCGCGCGCCGGTCATGCGCAGCAGCTCGCGGCCCAGGGCCTGGGGCAAGGAGCCTTCGGCGAAGACCATGCGCTGCAAGGCCGCCTTGACGAAGTCCGGCACCGGCACGAAGTTCTTGCGCAGGGCCTTGGGCAGGTTGCGCACCAGGGCAATGCACTTGGCCTCGATCAACCCCGGCACCAGCCATTCCAGGCGTTCGGCGGGCAGCGCCGGCAGCAGCGGCGCCGGCACCCGCAGGGTCACGCCGTCGCGGGGATGGTTGGGTTCGAAGTGATAACTCAGGGCCAGTTCCAGATCGCCGATATGCAGGGTGTCCGGGTACTGCTTGGCAGTGACCTCGCTGGCCTCGCGGGCCAGCACGTCTTCCTCGCGCATGATCAGCAGTTGCGGGTTCTTCTGGCTGTGCACCCGGTACCAGCTGTCGAAGGTCGCGGTCTGGTGGATCTCCGCCGGCAAACGTGCGTCGTAGAAGGCGAACAGGGTTTCCTCGTCCGCCAGGATGTCGCGGCGCCGGGCCTTGGCTTCCAGGGCGTCGAGCTGCTCCAGCAACTGGGTGTTGGCGCTCAGGCACTTGGCCTTGGACTGGATCTCGCCGCGCACCAGGGCCTCGCGGATAAACAGCTCGCGGGACACCACCGGGTCCACCGGGCCGTAATGCACCGGCCGGCGACCGACCACGATCAGCCCGAACAGGGTGATCTGCTCGTAGGCCACCACCTGGCCGCGCTTCTTCTCCCAATGGGGCTCGAAGTGGTTCTTCTTCACCAGGTGGCCGGCCAGGGGCTCGATCCAGTCCGGCTCGATCTTGGCCACCATGCGCGCATAGAGCTTGGTGGTTTCCACCAGTTCGGCGGTCATCAGCCATTGCGGGCGTTTCTTGCCCAGGCCCGAGGACGGGTGAATCCAGAAACGCCGCTGACGAGCCCCCAGATAATCGCCGTCTTCGGTCTTCTGGCCGATCTGGCTCAGCAGCCCCACCAAGACAGCCTTGTGCAGTTTCGGGTAGTCCGCTGGTTCCTTGTTCAAGCTCAGTTGCAGGTCGCGGCAGATCAGGCTCAGTTGCCGGTGCGAGTCGCGCCACTCGCGCAGGCGCAGGTAGTTCAGGAAGTTCTTGCGGCACCAGTTGCGCAACGGGCTGGCGCTCAGGGCCTGGCGCTGCTCTTCGAAACCGCGCCACAGGTTGACCAGCCCGGCGAAGTCCGAGTCCACATCTTTCCACTGCGCGTGGGCCTGATCAGCGGCCTGCTGACGCTCCGGCGGACGCTCGCGTGGGTCCTGGATCGACATCGCACTGGCGACGATCAGCACTTCCTGCAGGCTGCCGAGCTTGGCCGCTTCCAGCAGCATGCGGCCCATGCGCGGGTCCACCGGCAGGCGCGCCAGTTGCCGGCCCAGCGGCGTCAGCTGGCTGTTGCGGTCCACCGCCGAGAGTTCTTGCAGCAGGTTGAAACCGTCGCTGATGGCCTTGCCATCCGGCGGCTCGATAAACGGGAAGGCGGTGATTTCCCCCAGGCGCAGATGGAGCATCTGCAGGATCACCGCCGCCAGGTTGGTACGCAGGATTTCCGGATCGGTGAACTCCGGACGGCCGAGGAAATCTTCCTCGCTGTACAGGCGCACGCAGATCCCCGGCTCGACCCGGCCGCAACGGCCTTTACGCTGGTTGGCGCTGGCCTGGGAAATCGCCTCGATGGGCAGGCGCTGGACCTTGGCCCGGTAGCTGTAGCGGCTGATGCGCGCGGTGCCGCTATCGATCACGTAGCGGATGCCCGGCACGGTCAGCGAGGTTTCCGCGACGTTGGTCGCCAGCACCACACGGCGGCCAGGGTGCGACTGGAAGATGCGCTGCTGTTCCGCCGGCGACAGGCGCGCGTACAGCGGCAGGATCTCGGTGTGCTTGAGCTGGGCCTTGCGCAGCATCTCCGCGGCGTCGCGGATCTCCCGCTCGCCGGGCAGGAACACCAGCACGTCCCCGGGGCTGCGCCGCTCGCTACGCTCGTAGGCGGCGATTTCATCCAGGGTGGCGAGGATCGCCTGATCCACCGTGAGGTCGTCCTCGACCCGGTTGCCCTCCTCGTCCTGCTCCAGGGTCAGCGGGCGATACCAGGTTTCCACCGGGAAGGTGCGGCCGGAGACTTCGACGATCGGCGCGTTATCGAAGTGCTTGGAGAAGCGCTCCAGGTCGATGGTCGCCGAGGTGATGATGACCTTCAGGTCCGGGCGCCGTGGCAGCAGGGTCTTGAGGTAACCGAGGAGGAAGTCGATGTTCAGGCTGCGCTCGTGGGCCTCGTCGACGATGATCGTGTCGTAGCGTTCCAGGTAGCGGTCATTCTGGGTTTCCGCCAGCAGGATGCCGTCGGTCATCAGCTTGATCAGGGTGCTGGAGTCGCTCTGATCCTCGAAACGCACCTGATAACCCACCAGCGAACCCAAAGGCGTGGCCAGTTCTTCGGCGACCCGGCTGGCAACACTGCGGGCGGCGATCCGCCGAGGCTGGGTATGGCCGATCAGGCCATGCTGGCCGCGACCGATCTCCAGGCAGATCTTCGGCAACTGGGTGGTTTTGCCCGAGCCGGTCTCGCCGGCAATGATCAGCACCTGATGCTTGAGCAGCGCCTCCTTGATCTCGTCGCGCTTGGCGGCGATCGGCAGGCTGTCGTCGTAGCGAATCGGCGGCACGCTGTCGCGCCGCGCCGTCACCAGATTGCACGACGCCTGCATCCGCTCCAGCCACTGGGCGAGCTTGGCCTCGTCGGGCTTCTTGCGCAGCTCAAGCAACTGCCGACGCAAGCGGTGGCGGTCGGCGAGCATGGCGTGATCGAGGTTTTTCAGCAGTTGGTCGATTGCAGGCGATTCGGAAGTCATAGGAAAGCAGCGGCAAGCTTCAAGCGAAAAGCCGCAAGATTAACGCAGCTTTGCGCTTTTAGCTTGCTGCTTGTCACTTACCGCCAGCCGCTGCTTCTATTCGTCCTCCAGGCCTTTGCGCCGGTAAGGAAAGACATCGATGATCTTGCCGGCGCGAATCGCCTCTTGCAGGCCTTTCCAGTAGTCGGCGTTGTACAACTCGCCGTGCAACTGGTCGAACAACTTGCGCTGGCCGGCATCGGCGAACAGGAACGGCGGGAACTCCTCGGGGAACACATCATGCGGGCCGATGGAGTACCAGGGTTCGGAAGCCATCTCGTCTTCCGGGGTGCGAGGCGCCGGAATGTGGCGGAAGTTGGCTTCAGTGAGAAAGCAGATTTCGTCGTAGTCGTAGAACACCACCCGGCCGTGACGAGTGACGCCAAAGTTCTTCAGCAGCATGTCGCCGGGGAAGATGTTGGCCGCCGCCAGTTGCTTGATCGCTAGGCCGTAGTCCTCCAGGGCCTCGCGCACCTGGTCCGGGTTGGCGTGCTCCAGGTAGAGGTTGAGCGGGGTCATGCGGCGCTCGGTCCAGCAGTGGCGGATCAGCACCGTCTGGTCTTCCACGGCCACGGTGGACGGCGCCACTTCCAGCAGTTCCTCAAGGCAGGCCGGGTCGAACTTGCTCAGGGGAAAGCGGAAATCGGCGAACTCCTGGGTATCGGCCATGCGCCCGACCCGATCCACGCTCTTCACCAGCCGGTATTTCTCGATCACCGTGGCCCGGTCGACGTTTTTCGACGGCGAGAAACGGTCCTTGATGATCTTGAACACCGTGTTGAAGCCCGGCAGGGTGAACACGCTCATGACCATCCCGCGTACCCCGGGGGCCATGATGAAGCGGTCATCGGTGCTGGCCAGGTGGTTGATCAGGGCGCGGTAGAACTCCGACTTGCCGTGCTTGTAGAAGCCGATCGAAGTGTACAGCTCGGCGATGTGCTTGCCCGGCAGGATGCGCTTGAGAAAGCCGATGAATTCCGCGGGCACCGGCACGTCCACCATGAAGTACGAGCGGGTGAAGGAGAAGATGATCGAGACATCCGCTTCGTCAGTGATCAGCGCATCGATCTGGATGCCCCGGCCTTCGCGGTGCAGCAAGGGGATCACCAGCGGCCACTGTTCCTCGTGGGTGAAGATGCGTCCCACCAGGTACGCGCCCTTGTTGCGGTAGAGCACCGAGGAAAACAGCTCCAGGGTCAGTTCCGGGTCCTTGCACACCCAGTCCGGCAGGTTCTCCCGCAGTTGCGCCTCCAGGCGCCGCAGGTCCCCCGCCAGATCGGCATAGTCCTCGCTGAAACGGTAGTCGGCGAACACCTGTTCGAGCATCGCCGGCAGGTTGCCCTTGGGGTGGTAGCTGCGGGTCTGCGCGGCCCGGGCCCGGCGCAGGCTGGGCCGGGTGGTGTGAATGAACATGCAGCCGTCGCTGATCAGGTCATGGCTGAACAGGCCGCAAAAGATCGAGTTGTACCAGGTCTCGGACAGCTCATCGTCAAAACGCAGGTCGATCAGGCTGATGTAGGCGCTTTTCACCAGTGGCCACTGGCCGACATCCATCAGCGCATCGTCGCTGAAGGCCTGGTGCAGGCGGGCCACGGTTTCACCGACCTTTTCCTCATACAGGTTGATCCGCGCCGCCGAGGCTTTCTGCGCCTCCTGCCACTGCGCCTGCTCGAAGCGCTGCCGGGCACCGTCGGTGATCTGGCGAAAGTGCTCGCGGTAGTCGTCGAAGCCATCGAGGATCATTCGAGCGATATCGGCGGCGGGCCATGACTGCGGCATAAGTAGACCTCTGCGGGAATTTGCGATGCCAGAGCTTAGCCAGTGAAACGACCCGAGGAGAAGCGCATTTTTCGCCCAGCCTGCCGCGCCGGGAAATCTTTGCTGACGATTGCCGGTCATTTTTTTAAATCGACCGTTCGGTCAATAAAAAACCTGCGGGTCGGCACCGCCAGGGCTTTATCGATTCATCCGCAGGCCTTCCAGTACGCGGCGTGAGGGCCTCATGCCTTGCGCAAGCCGGTAGCGCAAAAGTTGCTCCCGTTGCCGGGAAACACTCACGACTATCGGGGAAAAGGCTCTATTCAGGGACTTTCAATGTAATGGCACTTTGCCATATAAAGCGCCCACCCTCCCCTAACAACAGCGCTAAATCAGCGAGGGCCGAATGTTTTTTTAATGTTTTCAAGGAGCACATGATGTCGATCAGGAATATTCGAATCGGCTTGCGAGCCAGCCTGAGTTTTACGGTACTGGCCGCCTTGCTGGTGACAGTCGGGCTGTTCTGCCTGGGGCAGATGGCAACCCTGCGCGAAAGTGCAAAAGTCATCGAGGCCTCGTGGATGCCCAGCATCGAGAACATCCATGACAGCGCCGCCAATATCGCCACCATCCGCCTGGAAGCGCTGCGCCTGCTGGTCAATGACCAGCCCCTGAGTCGGGAAAAAAGCAAGCGCATGATCGCCGACGAACGCCTGGAACTGGCCCAACGCCTGGAGCAGCACAAGGCCCTGCTGACCAACGAGCAGGAAGCGGCGCTGCTGGCACGGCTGAAAAACGCCATCGACCAGTACACGACCCTTCTGCAAGACATCATCCAGCAGATCGATAGCGGCCTTAAGGAGCAGGCCTACACCCGACTCAACGCTGAACTGGCTCCCCTGGGCAACCAGCTGGACAGCACCCTGGAAGAGCTGATCCAGTTCAACCAGCAAGGCGCCGATACCGCCGCCGAAGAGGCCGCCACGCTCTATGAGCGCTCACAGTGGATCGTCGGCATCATCATCGCCATCGCCCTGGCCAGCACCCTGCTCCTGGCCTGGCTACTGACCCGCAGCATCACCGCGCCCCTGGCCCAGGCCCTGGCGATAGCCCGGACCATCGCTGCCGGCGACCTGACCCAGAACGTCAATGGCCAGGGCCGGGACGAGCCGGCGCAACTGCTGACGGCCCTGGCCGGCATGCAGGACAACCTGCGTTCGACCATCCGTGGCATCGCCGACTCATCGCGGCAGTTGGCCTCGGCCGCCGAGGAAATGAGCTCGGTAATGGAACAGAGCACCCGCGGCCTGCAGTTGCAGAACGATGAAATCGAGCAGGCCGCCACCGCGGTCACGCAAATGAGCGCGGCGGTGGATGAAGTGGCCGGCAACGCCGTCTCCAGCGCCGAAGCCTCCCAAGCCTCGGACCAGGACAGCCGCCACGGGCATCAGCAGGTCAGCCAGACCATCGAGTCGATCCAGCACCTGGTCAGCCAGGTACTGGATGCCTCGGAGCAGGCCCAGGGGCTGGCGTCCCAGGCCCAGGACATCAGCAAAGTGCTGGAGGTGATCCGGGCCATTGCCGGCCAGACCAACCTGCTGGCGCTGAATGCCGCGATCGAGGCGGCCCGGGCTGGCGAGGCCGGCCGCGGTTTCGCCGTGGTGGCCGACGAAGTGCGCTCCCTGGCGCAACGCACCCAGGACTCCACCGAAGAAATCGAACAGATGATCAACCGTATCCAGCACGGCACCGATGCCACCGTCAGCGCCCTGCAGAGCAGCGCCGAACAGGCCGGGCAAACCCTGCAGCAAGCCAACGGCGCCGGCAGCGCGCTGGAGAAGATCACCGGGGCGATCTCGCAGATCAGCCAGCGCAACCTGGTGATCGCCAGTGCCGCCGAGCAGCAGGCCCTGGTGGCCCGGGATGTGGACCGCAGCCTGGTGAACATCCGCGACCTGTCGACCCAGACGGCTGCGGGCGCCACCCAGACCTCCGCCGCCAGCCAGGAACTGTCGCGCCTGGCAGTGGACCTCAATGGGCTGGTGACGCGATTTATCCTGTAGCGGGTGCGATAGGGTTTGCCATGCTCTCAGGCTCTGGGCAAGATCGCCGCCCTTCGATAAAGGAAATTGCCGTGAGACTAGTCGACCTCTTGCGCCTGTTGTCACTGGCCGCCATCTGGGGCGCGAGCTTTTTGTTCATGCGCATCATCGCCCCGGTGCTGGGCAGCGTGCCCACGGCGTTTTTCCGGGTGTCGATCGCCGCGCTCGGGCTCTTGGTCATGCTGGCGCTGATGCGGGTCGACTGGAATTTTCGCGGCAAGCTCAAGACCGTGCTGCTGCTGGGCGTGATCAACTCCGGAATCCCGGCAACCATGTATTCGGTGGCCGCCCAGGTGCTGCCCGCCGGCTACTCGGCGATCTTCAACGCCACCACGCCCTTGATGGGGGTGTTGATCGGCGGGCTGTTCTTTCATGAGCGGCTGAGCCTGAGCAAGATCGCCGGCGTCTGCCTGGGCCTGTTCGGCGTCGGCATCCTGACCCGCGCCGGCCCCGTGGCCTTCGACCATGATCTGCTGCTGGGCGCCCTGTCCTGCTTGATGGCCACCACCTGCTACGGCTTTGCCGGGTTCCTCGCCCGGCGCTGGCTGGATCAGGCCGGCGGCCTGGACAGTCGCCTCTCGGCCCTGGGCAGTATGCTCGGGGCCAGCCTGCTGCTGTTGCCGCTGTTCGTCTACAACGCCATCAGCCAGCCGCCGGCCAGTTGGGGTGGCTGGAGCGTGTGGCTGTCGCTGCTGGGCTTGGGGCTGGGCTGCACGGCGTTTGCCTACGTGCTGTATTTCCGTCTGCTCAGCGCCATCGGTCCGGTGCGATCAATGACCGTGACCTTCATGATTCCGCCGTTCGGCGTGTTGTGGGGAGCCTTGCTGCTGGATGAGCCACTGTCCATGGCGCACCTGTATGGCGGTGCGCTGATTGGCGTGGCGCTGTGGCTGGTGCTGCGGCCCACTGCAAAATCTGCCGCCTGAAGCAGCGCCTGGTTCTGATCAGCCTGCGACCCGGTGTGCCTGGGGCTCCGAGTCGCAACACTGGCGGCGGCCCTATGGAACGCTCAGGGTAATCAGGTAAGTGCCGGAGGTCACCGCCTTGCCGGACTGATCGACGAAGGCGTACTGCTGGTCGTAGTAACGGCCCTGGGAACCACTGTCGGCCAGGAGCTTGAGCTTGACCGCGGAACGATCCACCGCGCTGACACTGGTCCCGACCCGGGTCACATCAATCGCCCCACCCCGTGACCCCTGAGGGCACTGGCGCAGACTCAAGCCGGTGCTGGCAGCGCTGGACGCGCAATTGGACTCGACAATACTGCCGGTAAAGCGGATGACGCCTTGCGCCACGGGAGCAGCGGCGAAGCAACTGCTCGACAGTCCCAAAAGCAAACCGAAAGCGGTTGAAGCGAACGTTACGTTCATACTGACTCTCCTTTGTTTAAGGACTATGTCGTCAGTCTAGGTACCGGCTTTAATTTTTAAGGTTTGTCTGATGGACTAATTTGGAATACCAAAAAAGAAGTCCAAACATCTGGTTATCAAAAGAACCTCTAGGGTTCGCTTCAGTCGCTCATTACGTGCACATGCAAGGTTTGAAATCAGACCTTTACTGACCGGCAAAGAACTACACGACGATAGTGGCATCTAGCCACTATTCTTGCTTATAGTCGATCATTAATTGAATCAATAATGGGCAAAAGCGGCCGAGCATTGCGCTCGGCCGCAGGTCTGGGCAACCACCGCGAAGATCGTCGCCCGCGACTATCAGGCGCTCCGACGGAACACGAAGACCAGGCCGACAATGATCAGGCCCATGCCCATCAGGCTCAGCCAGGCCAGACGATTGCCGAAAAACACAAAGTCCATCAGCGCGGTCACCGCCGGCACCAGATAGAACAGGCTGGTGACATTCACCAGGTTGCCCTGAGCGATCAAGCGGTACAGCAACAGGGTGGCCAGCACCGACACCACCAGAGCCATCCACAGCAGCGCAATCACGAAGCCGGCGCTGTAGTCGACGTGAAACGGCTGGAACGGCACGAACAGCGCGCACAGCAGCAGGCCCGCCAGGTACTGCACCGGCAGAGTGCCCAAGGGGTTGTCGGTGATGCGCTTCTGCATGATCGAACCGGCCGTCATGCTGACCAGGGCCAGCAGGCCGCAAAGCATGCCGGAGACGGACATCCCCGCCATCCCGATGCCCTGGTACACCACCATGATCAGCCCGGCGAGCCCCAGGCCAAGGCCGAACAGGCGGCTCCAGGAACGCTGGCGCTCCATCAGCACCACGGTGAGGATCGGCTGCACCCCCATGATGGTGGCCATCACGCCGGGGGTGACCTTCAGGTCCAGGGCCAGGAGGTAGAAGATCTGGTAGGCCCC
The DNA here is from genome assembly GCF_013407925.2 of Pseudomonas protegens. Taxonomy (NCBI): domain Bacteria; kingdom Pseudomonadati; phylum Pseudomonadota; class Gammaproteobacteria; order Pseudomonadales; family Pseudomonadaceae; genus Pseudomonas; species Pseudomonas protegens. Next base: position 1,527,777 of record NZ_CP060201.1, read on the forward strand.
CAGCAGCACCAACCCCGTGGCCATGGCAAAGCCCATGGCCCGGCGTCCCCGGGGCAGCCGCAGCTTGAGCAGGGGCATGAGCAGCACCAGGCCGATCAAGGCGATGGCAAAGCGCAGCAGCAGGAAGGCAAAGGGCGAAGCGTGGGCCAGCCCCCATTTGGAGAAAATCGCGCCACTGCTCCAGAGCAGGACGAACAGGCTCGTGGAAGCCGCCGCCAACGCGGATTTTTTGGACATGAGCAACATGAATACCACCTGTAATCAGGCAAGAAGCCAATTCAGCCGAGGCTGAAGTTCAGTAGTGTTTGGTTCAGGCGGGCACAGGGAACAGCAGCGGTTGCTGATCAGCCCGAGAAGCCAACGCCCGGCGGTGATACGACTGCGTACACCGGCGTGCTACTGACAGGTGGGGGGTACTGACCGATCTGCACAGGCTGCTGATTCCCGCACGGCACGACGCCAGCGTTGACCGCTGAAAGCACTACCGCGTTGAGGGGGGAAAAGGCCATGTGCTGATCTTTCTTGAAGGGAAAAAACCATGAGTCGGCTGACTCATCGGGCGCCGAATGTAACCGGCGCCCGATATTCATTGCAAGACTTATCCGAACAGCCACTTCCACAAGACCACCAGCACCAGCACCGCCAGCACCGGGCGCAGGATGCGGTAGAGCTTGGGATTGCGACGCTTCCACTGCTTGACCACGCCACTGAAGCTGTCGCTGAAACGCTTGCTCCAGGCGTAGGCCTGGTTGATCCCGCCGACGCGCTCGTCGTCGAGGTTCTGTGGCGCGGTGGCGCGGCCCAGTTGCGCACTGACCCAGCGGTTGATGCGGGTCATCAGCGGGCTGCTCAACGGCCGTTCGATGTCGCAGAACAGAATGACCCGGGTGACGTCGGTTTCGTTCTTCACCCAGTGCACATAGGTTTCGTCGAACATCACGTCTTCACCGTCGCGCCAGGCGTATTCCTGGCCGTCGACGAAAATCCGGCAGGCATCGGAGTTGGGGGTCGACAGGCCCAGGTGATAACGCAGGGACCCGGCAAAGGGATCGCGGTGCGGGTTGAGGTGGCTGCCACCAGGCAGCAGCGCGAACATGGCGCCCTTGACGTTGGGAATCGCGCTCACCAGCTCGACGGTCTTCGGGCACAGCGCCTCGGCCGAAGGCAGCGGCTTGTCGTACCACTTGAGGTAGAAACGCTTCCAGCCCTTCTTGAAGAAGGAGCCGAAGCCGGCGTCGTTGTTCTTCTCCGCCGCGCGGATATAGCCCTCGTCGAACAGGTGCATGGCCTCTTCGCGGATCACTTCCCAGTTGTCCCGCAGGATGTCCAGCTCGGGGAACTTGCTGCGATCCAGGTAAGGCTTGGAAGGCACCCCGGAGAACAGGTACATCAAGGCGTTATAGGGGGCGAACAGCGCCGAATGGTTGACGAACTGGCGCAGTACCGGCAGACGCGCCTTGCCGCGCAGATGCACGTAAAGGATGCTGCCGACGAACAGCGACAACACCGCGAACTTGGCGGCAAAGGAAAAGCTCATGCAACGACTCCTTGGAAATAGGCACCTGTGGGGGGAGTGTTCACCCGACCTGGCAGCCGGCAATGATAAACACTCCTGGACCCTGGAAAAACCCGCACGACTCAACATTCAGTGTTAACGGTCGTGCAACAAAGGCGCTTAAGTAGCACAAGCGGCCAGGCCCTTGCCTGATGTGGATCAGCATTCGCAGGCTCGCCGGCGAATGCCTGGGGGGCGTTACTGCTGGTTTTCCTGCTCGGTGAACAGGTCGCTGAACAGCATGCTCGACAGATAGCGCTCGCCGGAGTCCGGCAGGATCACCACGATGGTCTTGCCCTGCATTTCCGGGGTTTCCGCCAGACGCACCGCCACCGCCATGGCCGCACCGCAGGAAATCCCGCAGAGAATCCCCTCTTCCTGCATCAGGCGCAGGGCCATGGCCTTGGACTCTTCATCGGTCACCAGCTCCACCCGGTCGACCATGTCCAGGTCGAGGTTCTTCGGCACAAAACCGGCGCCGATGCCCTGGATCTTGTGTTGGCCGGGCTTGATCTCGGCACCGGCGAGCTGCTGGCTGATCACCGGCGAAGTCGCCGGCTCCACCGCCACCGAGAGGATCGGCTTGCCCTGGGTCTTCTTGATGTAGCGCGACACGCCGCTGATGGTGCCGCCGGTGCCGACCCCGGCCACCAGCACGTCCACCGCGCCGTCGGTGTCGTTCCAGATTTCCGGACCAGTGGTTTTCTCGTGGATCGCCGGGTTGGCCGGATTGTCGAACTGCTGCGGCATGAAGTACTTGGACGGATCGCTGGCGAGGATCTCGGCGGCCTTTTCAATCGCCCCCTTCATGCCCTTGGCCGGCTCGGTCAGCACCAGTTCCGCGCCCAGGGCCTTGAGCACCTTGCGCCGCTCGATGCTCATGGACGCCGGCATGGTCAGCATCAGCTTGTAGCCACGAGCCGCGGCAACGAAGGCCAGGCCGATCCCGGTATTGCCCGAGGTGGGCTCGACGATGGTCATGCCCGGCTTGAGCTTGCCGCTGCTCTCGGCGTCCCAGATCATGTTGGCGCCGATCCGGCACTTCACCGAGTAGCCCGGGTTGCGTCCTTCGATCTTGGCCAGGATGGTCACCCCGCGCGGGGCGATGCGGTTGATCTGCACCAAGGGCGTATTACCGATGGAATGGGCGTTGTCAGCAAAAATTCGGCTCATGGCTGGGTCCTTATGCAGCAGTGAAGAAGCTCCCAAGGGTATGCCTGGTGCCCTTGAGCGTCCAGTCGCGCCGAACGACTGCGATCGCAGGCAGTCAATGCCTGTATACGGCCGGAGACTGCTGATCATGAAAGCTCGTTACCGTTGGCCCCTGTGGACCCTGGCAAGCCTGGTGGTGCTGCTGGTAGCCCTGCACATCGCCCTGCCCTACCTGGTGCGCGACTACCTGAATGACAAGCTGGCGGACATGGGCGACTACCGCGGACGCATCAGCGACATCGACCTGGCCCTGTGGCGCGGCGCCTACCGCATCAACGGCCTGGAGATCGTCAAGGTCAGCGGCCAGGTGCCGGTGCCCTTCGTCAAGGCGCCGCTGATCGACCTCTCGGTGAGCTGGCATTCACTTTGGTACGACCACGCCGTGGTGGCCAAGGCGCTGTTCGTCCAGCCGGAGCTGAACTTCGTCGACGGCGGCGCCGACCAGCAGGCCTCGCAGACCGGTGCCGGCACCGACTGGCGGGCGCAGTTGGGCAAGCTGCTGCCCATCACCCTCGACGAAGTGCGGATCGAAGACGGCAAGATCCACTTTCGCAACTTCAACTCCAAGCCGCCGGTGAACATCGGTGCCACCCAGGTCAACGCCAGCTTCTACAACCTGACCAACGTGGTCGATAGCCAGGGCAAGCGCGACGCGCGCTTCAACGGCAAGGCCCTGCTCCAGGACCAGGCCCCGATGGAGAGCAGCGCCACCTTCGACCCCCTGAGCGACTTCGAGAACTTCCAGTTTCGCCTGCGGGCCCGGGACATCGAGCTCAAGCGCTTCAACGACTTCGCCTCGGCCTATGGCAAGTTCGATTTCAACGCCGGGCGCGGCGACGTGGTGATCGAAGCCCAGGCCGAGAAGGGCCAGTTGCACGGCTATATCAAGCCGTTGCTGCGAGACGTTGAAGTCTTCAACTGGCAGCAGGACGTGGAGAACCGCAACAAGAGCATTTTCCGCTCGGTATGGGAGGCCCTGGTGGGGGCCAGCGAAACCCTGCTGAAGAACCAGCGCAAGAACCAGTTCGCCACCCGGGTCGAACTCAGCGGCAGCGTGCATCGGCAAGATATCAGCGCGTTCTCCGCGTTTTTGCAGATTTTGCGCAATGGTTTCATCCAGGCTTTCAATGCCCGCTATGAACAGCCCAAGCCCTCGACTGACTGAGTCACCCCGTGACGCTCCATTCAGAGACTGAATGGGGCGTCTACGTTCACAGTCGACCGGGCGCCGCGTTATAGTCGCGCATCGCATCTATTCAACCGACCTGCCCCGGGCAGCTCGCCGTCACCGTTCGAGGAATTGCAGATGAAGTTCGAAGGCACCAGCGCATACGTCGCCACCGATGACCTGAAGCTGGCAGTCAACGCCGCCATCACCCTGGAGCGTCCGCTGCTGGTCAAGGGCGAACCCGGCACCGGCAAGACCATGCTCGCCGAGCAACTGGCCGAATCCTTCGGCGCCAAGCTGATCACCTGGCACATCAAGTCCACCACCAAGGCCCACCAGGGTCTGTACGAGTACGACGCGGTCAGCCGCCTGCGCGACTCGCAGCTGGGGGTGGACAAGGTCCACGACATCCGCAACTACCTGAAGAAGGGCAAGCTCTGGGAAGCCTTCGAATCCGAGGAGCGGGTGATCCTCTTGATCGACGAGATCGACAAGGCCGATATCGAGTTCCCCAACGACCTGCTGCAGGAACTCGACAAGATGGAGTTCTACGTCTACGAGATCGACGAAACCATCAAGGCCAAGCAGCGGCCGATCATCATCATTACCTCCAACAACGAGAAGGAACTGCCGGACGCCTTCCTGCGCCGCTGCTTCTTCCACTACATCGCCTTCCCCGACCGCAGCACCCTGCAGAAAATCGTCGATGTGCATTACCCCGACATCAAGAAGGACCTGGTCAGCGAAGCCCTGGACGTGTTCTTCGACGTGCGCAAGGTGCCGGGCCTGAAGAAGAAGCCCTCGACCTCGGAACTGGTGGACTGGCTCAAGTTGCTGATGGCCGACAACATCGGCGAAGCGGTGCTGCGCGAACGTGATCCGACCAAGGCCATCCCGCCCCTGGCCGGCGCCCTGGTGAAGAACGAGCAGGATGTGCAGTTGCTCGAACGCCTGGCCTTCATGAGCCGTCGCGGTAATCGTTAAGAGGCTGATGCCATGTTGCTCAACCTGTTCAATGAAATGCGCGCGGCCAAGGTGCCGGTGTCGGTGCGCGAGCTGCTGGACCTGATCAACGCGCTCAAGCAGCGCGTGATCTTCGCCGACATGGACGAGTTCTACTACCTCGCCCGGGCGATCCTGGTGAAGGACGAACGGCATTTCGACAAGTTCGACCGGGCCTTCGGCGCCTACTTCAACGGCCTGGAAAAACTCGACGACCACCTGCAGGCGCTGATCCCCGAGGATTGGCTGCGCAAGGAGTTCGAGCGTTCGCTGACCGATGAAGAGCGGGCGCAGATCCAGTCCCTGGGCGGCCTGGACAAGCTCATCGAAGAATTCAAGAAGCGCCTGGAAGAACAGAAGGAACGCCACGCCGGCGGCAACAAGTGGATCGGCACCGGCGGCACCAGCCCGTTCGGCTCCGGCGGCTTCAACCCCGAAGGCATTCGCGTCGGCGATGCCGGCAAGCGCCAGGGCAAGGCGGTGAAAGTCTGGGACCAGCGCGAATACAAGAACCTCGACGACTCGGTGGAGCTGGGCACCCGCAACATCAAGGTGGCCCTGCGCCGGCTGCGCAAGTTCGCCCGCCAGGGCGCCGCGGAGGAGCTGGACATCGACGGCACCATCGACCACACCGCCCGCGACGCCGGGCTGCTGAACATCCAGATGCGCCCGGAACGGCGCAACAGCATCAAGCTGCTGTTGCTGTTCGACATCGGCGGCTCCATGGATGCCCACGTAAAAATCTGCGAGGAACTGTTCTCGGCCTGCAAGACCGAGTTCAAGCACCTGGAGTACTACTACTTCCACAACTTCATCTATGAGTCGGTGTGGAAGAACAACCTGCGCCGCGGTTCCGAGCGCACCTCGACCCAGGACCTGCTGCACAAGTACGGCGCCGACTACAAAGTGATCTTCGTCGGGGATGCCGCCATGGCGCCCTATGAAATCACCCAGGCCGGCGGCAGCGTCGAGCACTGGAACGAAGAAGCCGGCTATGTGTGGATGCAGCGCTTCATGGAGAAGTACAAGAAGCTCATCTGGATCAACCCCTACCCCAAGGACACCTGGGGCTACACCGCTTCGACCAACATCGTCCGCGAGTTGATCGAAGACCAGATGTACCCGCTGACCTTGCGCGGCCTGGAAGAAGGCATGCGCTTTTTGTCCAAATGAACCCGTTCGCCGGCAAGCCGGCTCCTACAAGACAGTGTAGGAGCCAGCTTGCTGGCGAAGCCCTTCAGACACTCCCCCAAACCTGCGCAAGAACGCCACCTGCTGCCGATGCGCCGTCTCCTGCACCACCGGTGCCAGGCGCACCTCGCTGCCCGGCAGACACTGCGCCAACCGCGCCAGTGATAGCGGCGTCAACGCCCCCAATCGCGGATAGCCGCCAATGGTTTGCCGGTCATTGAGCAGGACAATCGGCTGGCCGTCCGGTGGCACCTGGATCGCCCCCAAGGGAATGCCCTCGGAAATCATCGGCGGCCCCTGATACTCCAAGGTCGGCCCGAGCAAGCGCGCGCCCATGCGATCGGCGCGGCTGTCCAGGGTCCAGGTGCTGTTGAAGGCATCGAACAGGCTCAAGCCGCTGAACCGACCGATCTGCGCGCCGAGGATCACCTCCAGCGGCGCCGCGGATTGCAGATCCGGCAACTGCGCAGCCGAGAGAGTCTTTAGCGCCCCACCAGTGCCCGAATAACTCAGCACCCCACCCTCGCTCAGCGCCCGGCCGTAACCATCGAGCCCACCGAGAGCTTCGCGCAGCACACTGGCGCAACTGCCCAGGACCTTGGGCGCGTCGAAACCACCCGGCGCCGCCAGATAGGCCCGGGCGCCAAAGAAAGGCTGGGTAAAGCGCAGGCGCTGGCCCTTTTGCAGGATGAAACTGCGCCCCGGGCTCAAGGGCCGCTCATCCACATAAGCCCCAAGATCAGCACCGGCCAGGGCCAGCAGGCAATAGTCCTCGGCCATGAGGCTGAAGCCGCCCAGGGTGATTTCCACCACCGGCGCATCCAGGGCATTGCCCAGCAGCCAGTTGGCCCAGGACATCGACACCCAATCCAGTGCCCCGCCCTGGGTCACGCCCAGATGGCGCACGCCAAAACGCCCGGCATCCTGCAGCAGGCACAGCGGGGTGCTGGCCTCGATCGTCAAGCGGCTCATGCCGGCACCTCCAACGGCGTGTCATCGCCACCCAGGCGCAGGAACTCGGCCCGCTCCACGGCAGCAAAGCGCACCCGATCTCCCGGCTGCATCAGGCTGTAGCCGTCGCGCTCGCGATCGAACAGGCGGCTCGGGGTACGGCCGATCAGGTTCCAGCCCCCCGGCGATACCACCGGGTAGGCCGCGGTCTGCCGTTCGGCGATCCCCACACTGCCCGCCGCCACCCGCTTGCGCGGGGTGTTCAACCGTGGCGCCGCCAGCGCCTCTTGCACCAGCCCCATAAAGGCGAATCCGGGGGCAAAGCCCAGGGCAAACACTTGATATTCACGCTGGCTGTGACGCTCGATCACCTCGGCCACCGACAACCCGCTGCGCCGGGACAACAGCGCCAGCTCCGGCCCGACACTGAGGTCGTACCACACCGGCAGCACATGTTCGCGCCCGGCCTGAGTGGTACTGGGCGCCAGATCGGTCAAGGCGACCTCGACCCGCTGCCGGGCCTCGGACGGGCTCAGGGCCAGCAGATCGTAATGCACCATCAGCGTGGTATAGGACGGCACCAGATCGACCAGCGACTCGCCAAAAGCCCGCCGCAGCCCTTGGGCGGCGGCCAGCATCCAGGGCATGTTGTCCTCGGCGATGACCTCGAACAAGCGCACCATCAGGCAGTCGATGGCGACGACTTCAACCTGTGGTTTCATAGGCCGGACTGCTGGTTCAAGGCCTCGCGAATGCGCTGCACGGCGGCCACCGAACTGGCGTTGTCGCCATGCACGCACAGGGTGTCGGCCTGCAGCAGCAAGGCGCTGCCGTCGCTGGCGGTCAGGGTGTCGCCCCGAGCGATGGTCAGGGCTTGCTGGAGGATGGTCTGCGGATCGTGATGCACCGCCCCCGGCAACTGCCGCGACACTAGATGCCCGGCGTTGTCGTAGGCCCGGTCGGCGAAGGCTTCGAACCACAGGGTCACGCCGTATTCATCGCCCAACGCCCGGGCCGCGCTGTTGTCGCGGGTGGCCATGAGCATCAGCGGCAGCTGCGGGTCGTAGGCCGCCACCGCCTGGATCACCGCCCGCAACTGGGCCGGCTTGGCCATCATGTCGTTGTACATCGCGCCATGGGGTTTGACGTAACTGACCCGCGTGCCCTGGGCCCGGCAGATGCCGTCCAGCGCGCCGATCTGGTAGTGCAGCAGGTCACGAATCTCCTCGGGCGAATAGCTCATGGAGCGGCGGCCGAAACCGGCCAGATCCTGATAGGCCGGGTGGGCGCCGATGCGCACGCCATTGGCCAGGGCCAGGGCCACGGTCTTGCGCATGATGCCCGGGTCGCCGGCATGGAAGCCGCAGGCAATGTTGGCGCAGTCGATAAAAGGCATCACCTCGGCATCCAGGCCCAGGGTCCAGTTGCCAAAGCTTTCGCCGATGTCGCAATTCAATAACAGGCGGCTCATGGTCGGTGCTCCTGTGGTTCTTGTTGTGGGTCAGCTGCAGGGCTGTCGGGCAATGTTCGCGCAGATTATCAGTTAGCGCGCCTCAAGTTCCTTGCCGCGGGTTTCCGGCAGGCTCAGGGCCGCCAGCACCACCACGCCGTAGGACACCGCGGCAAAGCTGCCGATGGCCAGGCTCAGAGGCACATGCTGGCTGAGCAGGCCGATCAGCAGCGGAAACAGCGCCGCCAGTGCCCGGCCGCTGTTGTAGCAGAAACCCTGGCCGGAACCGCGGATGCGGGTGGGGAACAGCTCGGTGAGGAACGCCCCCATGCCGCTGAAAATACCCGACGCGAAGAAGCCCAGGGGAAAGCCCAGCCAGAGCATCACGGCGTTGCTCACCGGCATTTGCGTGTAAAGCAGGACGATGGTGAAAGAACCGGCGGCGAACAGCACGAAGTTCCTTTTGCGCCCGAGGATGTCCGTCAGGTAGGCGCTGATCACATAGCCCACGTAGGAGCCGGCGATCACCATGGCCAGGTAGCCGCCGGTGCTCAGCACGCTCAGGCCGCGTTCGGTCTTCAGATAGGTCGGCAGCCAGAAGGTGATGGCGTAGTAGCCGCCCTGGGCGCCCGCTGCCAGCAAGGACGCACGCAGGGTGGTGCTGAGGATCCCGGGGGCGAAGATCTCGTAGAACCGCACCGGGTTGCTGGGCAGTTCACGGGCGCGGGTTTCCCGGTAGACCTCGGGATCCTTGACCAGGCGACGGACGAAGATCACGAAGATCGCCGGCAGGATGCCCAACAGAAACAGACCGCGCCAGGCGTCTTCCGGCGGCAGCCAGGAGAACAGCAGCGCATAGAGGATCGCCGTCAGGCCCCAGCCCAGCGCCCAGCCGGACTGCACCATGCCCACCGCCTTGCCACGGTTCTTGGCGCGAATCACCTCGCCGATCAGCACCGCGCCGGCGGTCCATTCGCCACCGAAGCCGAAGCCCATCAGGGTCCGGGCGATCAGCAACTGTTCGTAGTTCTGGGCCAGGCCGCAGAGAAAGGTGAAAAAGGCGAACCACAGCACAGTGAGTTGCAGGGTCCGCACCCGACCGATGCGATCGGAGAGAATCCCGGCGATCCAGCCTCCCAGGGCGGAGGCCAGCAAGGTGCTGGTATGGATCAGGCCGGCTTCGGCGGAGGTAATGCCCCACAACGCGATCAGGGTCGGGATCACGAAGCTGAGCATCTGGGTGTCCATGCCATCCAGGCCATAACCGATCTTGCAACTCCAGAAGGTGCGGCGCTCCTGCTGGTTGATGTCCCGGTACCAGTCAAACGGACCAGCGCGGCGCGGGGCCTTGGCGGCCAGGGTTTCGGGCGCACTCATGGCGATCTCCAGGGTGATTTATTGGTGTTGTTCTGGGCCCAGACGACGCATATCGTGGGTTGGCGCATTCTTCGACGCGGACGCCCGGCGCGTCCAACTAATAAAAACCGCCCCAAGGCATAAGAAAAGTTGATCCCATGAATCTCAAGTTTCTCGAAACTTTCGTCTGGGTGGCGCGGCTCAAAAGCTTCAGCCTCACCGCGGAAAAACTCTTCACCACCCAGGCGGCGATCTCCAGCCGCATCGCGGTGCTGGAAGGCGAACTGGGGGTCAAGCTGTTCCTGCGCGATTCCCGAGGCGTCAGCCTGACCCCGCAAGGACTCAAGGTGCTGGAGCACGCCGAGCAGATGCTCGACACCCTGCACCTGTTGAAACAGTCCATCGAGGCGCCGTCGAGCAAGGTCGGACGGATACGCATCGGGGTCATGGACACGGTGATCCACACCTGGCTCAGTCCCCTGGTGACGGAACTGATGGACCACTATCCGCAAGTGGAAATCGAGCTGGTGGCCGACACCTCGCTGAATCTGTGCGACCAGCTGCAAAAAGGCTTTCTCGACCTGGTGCTGCAGACCGACCTGCTGCGCCAGGAAAGCATCCGCAGCCTGGAAGTGGCCAGCCACCCGGTGGGCTGGATCGCCGCCAGCAATTCGATCTACAACCGTGACTACGCCAGCCTTGCGGAACTGGCCCAGGAGCGGATCATCACCTACTCGAAGAACTCCCTGCCCCACCAGCAAGTGCTGAGCCTGATGCAGGCCAACGGGGTGCTGGCGCCACGGCTCAATTGCGTGAACTCGGTATCGGCCATCACCCGCCTGCTGCGCGACGGCTTCGGCATTGGCGCCCTGCCGCCGGTGCTGGTGCGCGAAGAACTGGCCCGGGGCGAACTGACCCTGCTGGCCATCGACCAGCGACCGCCCAACCTGCAGGTGGTGGTGTCATGGCGGGTCGGCGTGGAACTGGTGGAGGACATCGTGGAGCTGTGCCAGCGCGTGGTGCAGCGCTACGGGCAGAAGGTCGGCGAAGATCACCTGGTGCTGATCGCCCCCCAGTAAACATCGCCCTCCCCCCTTCGCAGGAGCTGGCTTGCCAGCGAAAGCGATCTGCCGCCAGGCGCAGGACCTGCGGGCCCCTTTGCCGGCAAGCCGGCTCCTACAGAGGTCAGAGGCCCTTGAGGTCGCGCTCTTCGATGGGACGGCTCTGGCGCAGGCGCCGGCCACCCAGGACCACCCAGTCGATCAGGCGGTACAGGCACTCAAGGCCGAAGGACAGCAGCATGGCGCCGCTCATGCCCCAGATCATCGCTTCCGGGGTCAGCAGGATCTGGTAGCTGTAGCCGTCCCAGGTTTCCTTGCGGATCTCAGGATCGGGTGCCAGGGCCACTTGCAACAGGCGGATGTACCAGGGGCCCTGCATCGCCTGGTATTGCTTGTCCAGGGCCAGCTGGCGATGCAGCAAGCCGCTCAGGCTCTCGGCATCGCTGCGAAACACCGGGTCTTCACTGGCCCGGTAATGAGCCACCAGGGCATTCAGATCGCCCTTGAAGAACTGCTGCGCGGTAGCCTGGAAGCCCCGCAGACTGTTCTGCGATTCAATCAGGTGGGCTTCCACGCGCTTGGCGTAGTCGCTGATGAAACCCGGCACTTGCACACCGACCAACAGGCCGGCGGCGAACAACACCAGCCGCAGATAACTGAGCAACATAGAGATGTCCTTATTCGGTCTGGCCGTGGCTGACGCATTCACCGCGCCGCCACAGGCTCCATTGGCCCGGCTGATAGCGGGTCCAGGTTTCGTTTTCGGTCAGGGGTTCGGTGGCGATCACCGTCACAACGTCGTTGGGCGTGGTTTCCGCCTGGAAGTCGACGATCACGTCGACATCCTTGAGCCGGGCCGGGCCGAACGGCGCGCGCCGGGTGATCTGCGCCAGCTTGGTGGAGCAGAAGCAGAACAGCCAGTCACCGTCGCTGAGTAGGCCGTTGAACACGCCTTTGCTACGGTATTCGCTGCAGGCCTGGATCAGGATCGGCAGCAGTTGCTCGATCTCCACCGGTTCGGGAAAGGCTGCGCGTACCCGGTTGAGCAAATCGCAGAACGCCGCCTCGCTGTCGGTATCGCCCACCGGGCGATAGAAGCTGGCCTGGGGCTGGAAGTCGGCCAACTGGCCGTTATGGGCGAAGCACCAGTTGCGGCCCCAGAGCTCGCGGACAAAGGGATGGGTGTTGGCCAGGCAGACCTTGCCGACGTTGGCTTGGCGAATGTGGCCGATCACCACTTCGCTCTTGATCGGATAGCGCTGCACCAGATTGGCCACTTCCGACTCGCAGCTGGCCGCCGGGTCCTGGAACAGGCGCAGGCCACGACCTTCATAGAAGGCAATGCCCCAACCGTCGCGGTGGGGGCCGGTGCGGCCGCCGCGCTGCATCAGCCCGGTAAAGCTGAAGACGATATCGGTCGGTACGTTGGCGCTCATGCCCAACAACTCACACATGCTCGGACTCTCGCTTCAATGCCGGGGCCAGGTTACAGACGCGGCTCGACCCGCGTATTCAGGGGAGTGCCCGCGGCAGGCCGACCATAACGGTCGTTGCCGGCACCGCCAAAGGGCTGGTCATCCTCCACTTCGGCGGCCTTGGCCGCGGCTTTCGCCGCTTCGCTACGCTCGCGGCGCTCCCTGGCGGCGCGCTCGATCGGCCAGCGGATCAGCACGAACAGCAGATAGACGCCAAAGGCGATCATGCCGTACATGAACAGATCGGACACCGCGCGCCAGGCGTTGTTGCCGACCTTGAAGGCGATGTCCAGGGCGGTGATGGCCACCGCCGGGGCAAATTTTTCCTTGACCGGGTCGATGATGGTGGGGCTGAACAACAACACCGCCACCAGTACGCGCAGCGGCTCGCGCAGCCAGCGCCACATCCAGCGGGTCAGGCGCATCCACACCAGCAGGCAGCCCAAGGCGGCGAAGGCATAGAGCCCCCAGGCGATCAGATAGTCGTTCTCGGTCATGGTGTCCATGGCAAGGCAGGCAAAGAGGCGCTTATGATAACGACTTTTGCCGTGTCAGGCTGCCCCGCCGTCTGCCCAGCCCTCATTTGTCATCGCCCGAGAGCCACCCATGCCCTTACCCGCCAACGACAGCAGCGCCCCGATTGCCCACAAGGCCAACGGCGCTGACCCGTATGCCTGGCTGCAGGAACGCGACACCGACGCGGTGCTCGATTACCTGAAGGCTGAAAACAGCTACCTGGACGCCCAGTTGGCGCACCAGGCGCCCCTGCGCGAAACGCTGTTCCAGGAGATCAAGGGACGGATCCTCGAAACCGACCTGTCCCTGCCTTCGCCCTGGGGCCCGTACCTGTACTACACCCGCACCACCGCCGGCGACGAATACCCTCGCCACTACCGCTGCCCGCGCCCGGCGGACGACAGCCTGACGGTCGACGCAAGCCGCGAACAACTGCTGCTGGACCCCAACGCCCTGGCCAACGGCGGCTTTTTCTCCCTCGGCGCCTTCAGCATCAGCCCCGACCACCAGCGCCTGGCCTACAGCCTCGACACCACCGGCGAGGAAATCTACACCCTGTTCGTCAAGGAGCTGGCCAGCGGCAAGGTCAGCGAGCTGTCCTTCGACAACTGCGATGGCAGCATGACCTGGGCCAACGACAGCCTGACCCTGTTCTTCGGCGAACTGGACGACACTCACCGCCCGCACAAACTGTTCCGTTACCGCCTGGACGGCACGGCCGCCGAGGAAGTGTTCCACGAGCCGGACGGACGCTTCTTCCTGCACTGCTACCGCTCCAGCTCCGAGCGCCAGTTGCTGCTGTCCCTGGGCAGCAAGACCACCGGCGAAACCTGGGTCCTGGACGCCGCGCAGCCGCAGTTGCCGTTCACCTGCCTGGCGCCCCGGGTCGAAGGTCATGAATACGATGTCGACCATGGCCAGCTCGACGGCCAGTGGACCTGGTTCATCCGCAGCAACCGCCAGGGCATCAACTTCGCCCTGTATCAGGCAGCCGACCAGGGGGCTATCCCCGAGGAAAGCGACTGGCAACTGCTGGTCCCGCACAATCCCGAGGTGATGCTCGACGGCGTGACCCTCAACGCCGGTGCCATGACCCTGAGCCTGCGCGAAGGCGGCCTGCCGATCATCGAAGTGCACCCGCAAGGCCTGCCCGCCTATCGCGTGCAACTGCCGGATGCGGCCTACAGCCTGCATGTGCAGAACAGCCTGGAGTTTTCCAGCGAGCGCATCCGCCTGCGCTACGAGGCGCTGAACCGCCCGGCCCAGGTGCGTCAGTTGCAACTGGCCGACGGTCAGCAGCAAGTGCTCAAGCAAACCCCGGTACTGGGCCCGTTCGATCCGGATGCCTACGTCAGCCAGCGTCTGTGGGCCAGCGCCGCCGATGGCACCCAGGTGCCCATCAGCCTGGTGGTCAAGCGCGAATGCCTGGGCCAGCCGACGCCGCTGTACCTCTACGGCTACGGCGCCTATGGCGAAAGCCTCGACCCCTGGTTCTCCCACGCGCGCCTGAGCCTGCTCGATCGCGGCGTGGCCTTTGCCATCGCCCACGTGCGTGGCGGCGGCGAGCTGGGGGAAGCCTGGTATCGCGCCGGCAAGCAGGAACACAAACAGAACACCTTCAGCGACTTCATCGCCTGCGCCGAACACCTGATCGCCCAGGGCCTGACCAGCGCCCAGCAACTGGCCATCAGCGGCGGCAGCGCCGGCGGCCTGTTGATCGGCGCGGTGCTCAACCAGCGCCCCGAGCTGTTCCGCGCGGCCATCGCCGAAGTGCCCTTCGTCGATGTGCTCAACACCATGCTCGATCCGGAGCTGCCGCTGACCGTCACCGAGTACGACGAATGGGGCAATCCCGAGGAGCCTGAGGTCTATGAACGGATCAAGGCCTACGCGCCCTACGAGAACGTGCGCGCCCAGGCTTACCCGGCGACCCTGGTGATCGCCGGCTACAACGACAGTCGCGTGCAGTACTGGGAAGCGGCCAAATGGGTGGCCAAACTGCGCGCCACCAAGACCGACGACAACCCGCTGCTGCTCAAGACCGAACTGGGTGCCGGCCATGGCGGCATGAGTGGCCGTTACCAGGGATTACGTGACGTAGCCCTCGAATATGCCTTTGTCCTGAACATTCTGGGCCTGGGCTGAGGAACTCTCGGCGGCGCGCCTGTCTTAACCCAGGACCGCCGCCGGCAAACGCCGGACCGGGCCCGCGCCCGCGCAACAGACACAAGAAAAAGACTGTGATCCCATGTCCGAACCCACCTTACTGAACAACGAGATCCGCGACTGGCTGATGGACTGCGGCCTGTTCGACCAACTGCTGCCCGCCGACTTCAACGCGGCGGCCGGCTATTTCAGCATCAGCAGCATCGGCGAGGGCGAAGCGATCTTTCATGAAGGCGATGCCGGCAGCTTCATGTGCATCATCCACAGCGGCCAGGTGGCCGTGCAAAAGAGCACCCTGGACGGCCAGCCCCTGACCATCGCCACCCTGCGCAGCGGCCGGGCCTTTGGCGAGATGGCGGTGCTCGATGGCGAACGGCGCTCGGCCACTTGCGTGGCGGCCACTGATTGCCAGTTGCTCAACCTGGGCAAAGACTCCCTGGAAAAGATGCTCAACGAAGCGCCGAAGATCGCCGCCAAGATCATCCGCGCCCTGGCCGTGTCCCTGTCCAGGCGTCTGCGCATGGCCGACGGCCAGTTGCTCGCGCAGCAGATCTGAGCCACGGGATACCCAACCTGTGGCGAGGGAGCTTGCTCCCGCTGGGCGGCGCAGCCGCCCCAATGGCCGCTACTCGTTTTCAACCCTTGCAACCGGGACTCAGGTGATGCGGCCGCTGCGCGGCCGAGCGGGAGCAAGCTCCCTCGCCACACCCGCCTGCTGCAACCATCAACCCTGCGCCTTGGCCTTGTTGTCGTTCTGCTCCAGCCCCGGCAGGGTCTGGTCCTTGGGCGGCTTGGGCATGTCGATCGGTGGTAGCAGGGGCGCGCTGCCACTGCTGCCGGCTTTCGGCGTGCTGGGCGGGGTCACTTGCGGATAAGGCGTGGGCGTTGCGGTGCCCGGGGCGCCGAGGTTCGGCGTCGGGGTCACCACCGGGGCGCTTTGCGGCTCGTCGGCCGAAGCCGGGCCTGCGCCCAAACCCAGGGCGGCAGTCAGGGCGAGCGCCGTCCGGGCAATCACCGTTAGAATAGTGCGCTTCATCAATGGCTCCATTGCTATTGTCTGGCGTCAGGCTACTCCCAACCGGAAGCTTTTGCCTTCCTCAATGAGATCTCCATGAAACGTTTCGTACTGCTGGACACCACTGCGATTCCCGACAACGGCGGTGCCTTGTGCCTGTTCGAATACGGTGAGGATTTCGTCATCAAGATCCAGGGCGGCGACGGCGGCCAATTGATGAATACGCGCATGCACGGCTCCGAGGACGCCCTGGCGCAGATCCCTTGCAGCAAGGTCGCCGGGCGCCCGAACTCGCGGGTACTGATCGGCGGCCTGGGCATGGGCTTCACCCTGGCCGCTGCCCTCAAGCACCTGGGCCAGAGTGCCGAGGTGGTGGTCGCCGAGCTGGTGCCCGGGGTGGTGGAATGGAATCGCGGCCCGCTCGGGGAGAAGTCCGGCCGGCCGTTGCTGGACCCGCGCACGGTGATCCGCCTGGAAGACGTGGCCAAGGTCCTGCAAGCCGAGCCTCAGGGCTTCGACGCGATCATGCTCGACGTCGACAACGGCCCCGAAGGCCTGACCCAGAAAGCCAACAGCTGGCTCTACTCCAGCGCCGGCCTGGCGGCTTGCGCCAGGGCCCTGCGGCCCAAGGGCGTGCTTGCGGTGTGGTCGGCCAGCGCCGACCAGAAGTTCTCCGAGCGCCTGCGCAAGGCCGGCTTCAAGGCCGAGGAAGTGCAGGTGTACGCCCACGGCAATCGCGGCACCCGGCACACCATCTGGATTGCCGAGAAGCTCAAGGCCTGAGCTAAACTTTGTCCATTACCGTCATTAGTCCTTCTACAAAGGTGAACCCATGAGTTCGTCCACTCCCCCGTCCAACACCGCCAAGCTGGACCGTATCCTTGCCGACGCCCAGCGCGACCGGGAAATGGGCTACCGCGACAAGGCGCTGAAGATGTACCCCCACGTCTGCGGCCGCTGCGCCCGGGAATTCTCCGGCAAGCGCCTGAGCGAGCTGACCGTGCACCACCGCGATCACAACCACGACAACAACCCCCAGGACGGTTCCAACTGGGAACTCTTGTGCCTGTACTGCCACGACAACGAGCACTCGCGCTACACCGACCAGCAGTACTTCGGCGAAGGTTCGCTGAGCACGCCGAAAGTCGCCAAGGCGACCCACAACCCGTTCGCCGCCCTGGCCGGGTTGATGAAGAAAGACAGCGAGTAACCCCTTCGCGGTCCCGCCCGTTCCCGCAGGAGCGGGCGGGACCGCGAACCGCCGAACACCCCGCCACACCCCGCCCAATCCCCGTATAATCGCGCTCTTTTCCCCCAAGGCTCCCTGCTCGTGGCAAACAAAAGGTACAGCTGCATCGGTTTGTATAACCCCAAGTCGCCGGAGAACGTCGGTTCGGTGATGCGTGCCGCCGGCTGCTATGGCGTCGCCTCGGTGTTCTACACCGGCAAGCGCTATGAGCGTGCCCGCGATTTCGTCACCGACACCAAGAAGGTCCATCAGGACATTCCCCTGATCGGCATCGACGACCTGAAGAAAATCCTCCCCCTGGGCTGCATCCCGGTGGCGGTGGAACTGGTGGAAGGCGCCCGCCCGCTGCCGGAATACACCCACCCGGATCGCGCGCTGTACATCTTCGGCCCGGAAGACGGCTCCCTCGACAAGGAGATCCGCGACTGGTGCGAGGACGTGGTCTATATCCCCACCACCGGCTGCATGAACCTGGCCGCCACGGTCAACGTGGTGCTCTACGACCGCCTGGCCAAGGGCAACAACACCCGCTCCGGGCCCAAGTTCTGACGCCACGCCGGACAATTGGCGGGAACCCCCGCGCCCCGGGTGCAGTCAGCTGCATACCCTTATGTCCTTTGGAGACAGATCATGAGCGAGCGCAAACAGCTGCAAACCATCGAGCCGGCCCCGTTGTCCAGTCAACCGACGCAGAACGTCCAGGGTTGGGAACGCATCGGCTCCCTGGCGGGGGGCGTGGTGATGCTGGGCAAGGGACTGCGCCGCGGCGGCCTGTTCGGCCTGCTGCAGGTGGCCATTGGCGGCGTCGCCCTGGCCCGCGGAATCAGTGGCCACAGCTCGGCCAAGAGCCTGCTGGAAAAAGGCCGCCAGGACCTGCATCAGGTGCGGACCAAGATCGAGCGCGCCGGGGATGAGCTGCGCAACCTGAAGGCCGGTGCCGAGGCCGCCGGGCGCAGTGCCAAGGCCGCCAGCAATGATGCGGTGAAAGCGCCCAAGGCCTGAGCTTGCGCAGTCAGCAGCGGGCACCCGGGGCGCCCTCCCGGGTCCTGGCTGCCCCCGGGCTCAGTGCAGCAAGGGGCTGTCGAGCACCTTGGACGATTCCCCGAGCACGCTTTCGCTCAGTTTGATGAACTCGGCGGTGCTGACACTCTGCAGGCGCATCGCTCCTTGCAGCACATCGTCCAGTGAGCGCTTGTTGCGGGTCTTGAGGCGGATTTCCCGGTCCAGTTCCTGCAACAGCAACACCGCCTTGGCCAGCGTGGCGCTGTCCACCTGTTCGCCCCGCAGGCTGCTGACCTGGCGGCTGTCCTTGACCAGGTGCTGGTGCAGCACCTGATAGCGCTCGTCGCTGATCCCTCCGGCGCGGCGCAGCAGTTCGATGGCGTAATACTCGGCCAGGCCTTCGCTGATCCAGTCGCTGCGCTGGCTGTCGTTGATGCGCGCCAATGACTGCACCAGCTCGCGCAGCAACGGGCTGCTGCCACTCTCGTTGACCAGCGGCAGGCGACTGTGGAGAAACAGCGAGTCGCGCCCGGCCAGACTGCCCCGCCACATCGGATCGGCCGCACCGACGATCAACAGCTTGCCCGGCTGACGGGGAAACACCGCCTGCACTTGCGGCCAGACAAAGGTCAGCAGCGTCAGCACATCCATGCGCCGCATGCCCTGGCCCAGGGGCGAGGCGACGCTGACCTCGGTCGCCCCAAGACGCGTGCGGCGGCTGCCCAGGTTGCCGGCCAGCATCCAGCCGGTGGGGCGATCGAACAGGCGCGAGGGGTTGTCGATGCGGAAGCGGTTCTTGCCGATGCGCGGCCAGGCCGTCTCGATGCTCTTCCAGCCGGCGGGCAAGTCGAAGTCCAGGCGCGACACCAGCTCGACCCCATCCTGCTGATCGATCCGCGCCGGCGGCACCAGGGTTTCGCCGCGCAGCAGCGCCCAGTTGGCGGTGCTGCGGCTGTCGTAGCTGCCCTTCTTGATGCTGTGGCTCAGGCGTACCCGGTAACTGAGGCTGGCGCTGCCCCTGGCCGGACGCCAGATACCGCGCAAGCCTCCACCATCGGCGGCCGCCGCCTGCCATTGACCGTCGGCCTTGAAGTCGCTGTAGTCGCTGCCGGCGCCCAGGTCGAAATCCAGGCTGCGCAACGCCGCCCCCTCGGCCAGGGTCAGGCGCACTTCGGCCTGATCGCTCTGCGGCAGAAAACGCACGTGATAATTCAGATCGACCTTGTTCGCCGCCAAGGCCGATGCGCTCATCGCCAGCAGCGCCGCGACCAGCGCCAGCTTCGCCCCCACCCTCATACCCACTCCTTGCTTGGCAGACTGCTGGCGCTCAAGCGAGCGTCGGCAGCATTCACGGCCTGCGCAGCGAATCCTCAACCTGCGCGAAAAATCAGATGATCCTCCCAGTCCTCCTCCGCCACGCTGCCTTCGGCGAGCATGCGCCCGGACTGGGAAATACGCTCGTGGTGCACGGCATCGCGATCGCCACACACCAAGTGGTGCCAGAGCGGCAGGTCCTTGCCTTCGCTGACCAGACGGTAGCCACAGGTGGGCGGCAGCCACTTGAACTCGTCGGCCTTGCCCGGCGTCAGCTGAATGCAGTCGGGCACCGACGCGCGACGGTTGGCGTAGTCGCTGCACTGGCAGGTTTTCAGGTCCAGCAGTTTGCAGGCGATGCGCGTGTAATAGACGCTGTTGTCGTCCTCGTCCTCAAGCTTTTGCAGGCAGCACAGGCCACAGCCATCGCACAACGACTCCCATTCGTCCTGGTCGAGTTGTTCGAGGGTTTTGCGTATCCAGAAAGGTTCGACTTTGGCGGCCATGGCTCAAGCATCAGTATCCGAGGATGAAAAGGCCGCCAGTCTAGTGCCCAAGCCCCCTGGGGCCAAGCGCTAGCGACTGCCGGTAGGCCAGGGCTTGTCAGCGACAGGCCCGCACAGTAGCTTTGCGCCTCGGACCACCTTGCGTCCGTGTGCCATTAACGCTCGACCGCGTCGCACCCGACGAACCCCACAAGGTCAGGAAAACCCCTTCGCCCAGCCCAACTGCGCCTGCCGGTTTACCCCCATCATTCTCAAACGTTGCCTGGAGTCTTTGCATGAGCGCCAATCCTCGCGTTGCCGATTACGCCATCCATCCGCAGTTCACCCAACGCTGGTCGCCCCGGGCCTTCACCGGCGAAACCATCCCGGAAGAAACCCTGCTGAGCTTCTTCGAAGCGGCGCGCTGGGCGCCTTCGGCCTACAACTCGCAGCCCTGGCGTTTTCTCTACGCTCGCCGCGACACGCCGAACTGGGAACGCTTCCTCGGCCTGCTCAACGAATTCAACCGCGGCTGGGCGCAGCACGCCTCGGCCCTGGTGATCGTGATCTCCAAGACCACCTTCACCGCTCCGGGCGCCACGGAAGAATCCCCGGCCCTGTGGCACACCTTCGACACCGGCTCGGCCTGGGGCCACCTGGCGCTGCAGGCGAGCCTGAGCGGCTGGTACACCCACGGCATGGCCGGCTTCGACCAGGAACTGACCCGCAAGGAGCTGAAGATTCCCGAAGGCTATGCGCTGCACGCCGCTATTGCCGTGGGCAAGCTGGGCGACAAGTCGACCCTGGCCGACTACCTGCAGGCCCGGGAAGAGCCAAGCCCGCGTCGTCCACTGAGCGAAACCGTGGCCGAAGGCGATTTCAGCCTTTAAAGCCGCCCCAAGTCGGTAGCGTCAAGCTTGAAGCTACCGGCTTGAAGCTTGGCGCTGGGTTCTAGTAGCCGCGAGCGAAATCCACTTCGCCGCGCAAGGCCTGCCTGGCCTGGTAGGCCCGCAGGTTGTCGACAAACAGCTGCACCATCAGTTCCGGCGAGGTCGGCGCCGAACTGTGGCCGGTCAGCAGCAAGCCCCAGGCGGTCCAGAACGGGTGCCGTTGCGGCAGCGGTTCCTGGCGGCAGACATCGATCACCGCCCCGGCCAGATGGCCATCCTTGAGGGCCTGCACCAGGTCCGCATCGACCACGGAAACGCCCCGCCCGACATTGATGAACAGCCCGGTGGGCTTGAATTGCCTGAACAGCGCGGCGTCATACAGGTCGTGGGTGCTGGGGGTGTTGGGCAACAGGTTGACCACGTAGTCCACCTCCCCCACCAAGCGTCCCAGCTCTTCCAGCCCGGCCACTTCGATAAAGGGCGCCTGCTCCCGGGCCTGACTGGCGATGCCGTACAGCTTGACCCCGAACGGCACCAGGAACTGCGCCACGCTCTGGCCGATATCGCCGGTGCCGACGATCAGCACCTTGCGTCCCACCAGGCTCTGGCCCAGGCGGTTGTCCCACTTGCGCTCCACCTGGCTGACCAGCCGCGCCAGCACTTCGCGCTCATGGCCGAGGATGTAGGTCAGCACGTATTCGGCCATCACCTGGCCAAAGATGCCCACCGCCCGGGTCAGGCGGTAATGCCGCGGCAAACCGTCGGCCAGCAGCGGAGTGATGCCGGCCCAGGTGGATTGCAACCACTGGGGCTGGTGGCCCTGGCGCAGCAGGGTCGCCAGCAGGTCCGGCTGGCCCAGCCACACCGGGCAATCGGCCGCCAGCCGCGACAGTTCGGCGGAGTCGCCACTGGTCAGCACTTCCAGCTCCGGGGCCGCCTGACGCAACAGGCGGGCATAAACAGCGTGATCGTGTTCGGCAATCAGAACGCGCATGGCTCAAACCTTAAAAAACGGTGCAGGTCGCCGCCGACGGAGTATCGCTCCATCGATCAAGGCGGCGCCCAGGTCAGTCAGTTTGCATCTAACAGCGGCTCGGGACCGAGCCGCTAAGGGTCAGACCGGATCATTGCGACGCAGCAGCTCTTCGGGCAAATGCTCGATGTACTCGTCTTCGGCCGGCGGCATCTGCAGGTGATAACCCTGCTTTTCGAGGTTTTCCAGCACCTGGTGGATGTCCTCCCGGGACAGCTTGCGCTCCGGGGTCAGGACCAGGTCGAAGGCATGTTGCGGCTTGCCGAAAGCCAGCAGCAGGTTTTCCGGCACGCGTTCCAGGGCCTCGCTTTTCAGGACGTAGAGGTACATCTCGTTCTTGCGCGGGCTTTTGTAGATGGAGCAGATACGTTTCAAGGCTGTTCTCCGGCGGTGGCCAGGCTGTCCAGCAGCGCCTGGCCCATCAATTCGCGGCGCCAGCCACGCAGCGAATCAGGCAATTGATAAGGCCCGTTGGGGTAGCCGCTCTTGAGCAGGCTCTCCAGGGTTTTCTTGCGCAGCATGACTTCCGGGGCAATGCCCAGGCGTTCGGCCTCGGCCTGGCCCACGGCCTTGAGGCGCTTGAGCAGGGCCGCGGCTTCGATCGGCAATGGCTCGGGAACGGCTGGCGGCCATTGATCCGGGCCCAGGGCGGCGGTGCGCTTGATCAGGTCGAGGAGAAACTCGCCGTCCTGGCGCACGGTGCGCGGGTGCATGTCTTCGATCTTGGCCAGCGCCGACAGGGTGTCGGGCTGGGTCTTGGCCAGGGGCCAGAGGGCGTGTTCACGCACGATGCGGTTGCGCGGCAAATCCCGGGCCCGGGCTTCACGCTCGCGCCAGGCACACAGCTCGCGCAGCACCGCCAACTGGCCGCGGGACAGTTTCCACGCCAGCTTGGCCTCGCGATAGACCTCGTAGGGGTCCACTTCACGGCGCAGGTTGGCCACCAGCTCGGCACCGTCTTCCAGCACCCAGCGGTACTTGTCCGCAGACAGCTTGGGCCGCAGTTCGGTGAACACCTGGGCCAGGTGCACGGCGTCTTCGGCGGCGTAGCTGACCTGGGTTTCCGACAGCGGACGCTGCAGCCAGTCGGAGCGGGTTTCGCCCTTGGGCAGCTCGATGCCCAGGACTTCCTGCACCAGGCGCGAATAGCCCATGGAGAAGCCCAGGTTCAGGTAGGCCGCCGCCAGTTGGGTGTCGAACAATGGCGCCGGCAGGCTGCCGGTCAGGCGCAGCAGGACTTCGAGGTCTTCGCTGCAGGCATGCACCACCTTGACCACCGCCGGGTTCTCCAGCAGGGCCGCCAGGGGCTGCCAGTTGTCGATGGTCAAAGGATCAATCAGGTAGGCGCGTTGCCCATCGCCAATCTGCAACAGGGCGGCGATGGGGTAAAAGGTGTCGACCCGCATGAATTCGGTGTCGAGGGCGACGAAGGGCAATTGCTGCCACTGAGCACAAAACTGACCGAGGCTATCGTTGTCGCGAATCCAATGTATATCGATGGCCACACGGCTCTCCCTTGAAGAATGGCGCGCAGTATATATCGCCGCCGGAGATTTCTGAGCATTCACCCGACAAGAGCAAGTGCGAAACCTTCTGCCGGAGGGCAAGAATAGTCCGAGAGTTGCAACTAGCTGTGTTTTCTGAGGACGTAGACCCGCAAGGCTGCAAAGCCGGGCAGCAGATCCTGATGGCCCAGGACCTCAAAATCGGCCTGTTTGAACTCGCCTTCCAGCAGCCCCTTGCTCACCGGGCGCAAGGCCGCAGGCTCGGCGGACGCGGCCCCGCGCACACTCAATAGCGGCTCGACCCGGGTGGCGATGATCAGCGAGTCACGGCTGACCCGATGGAACTCCTGCAGCAGGGCCAGGCGGTCCTCGCTGTGACTCACATGGGCGAAGAGCTGCATGCAGATGATGCTGTCCACCGCATTGGCCGGCAGACCGATGTCGAACGCCGAACTGTGGAAGGTCTTGACCCGCTGCATCAGGCTGGCCGGATGGTGGGTCTGGGCATGCTTGAGCATGTCCTGGGAAGGGTCCGCCGCCAGGATCACCCGATTGCCGTGCTCGGCCAGCACCGGCCAGTAGCGCCCGGCGCCGCAGGCCACGTCCAGGATCAGCCCCGGTTCCCCGGCCACTTTCAGGGCATGGCGCACCAGGCGCGTCATGCGCCAGTGCGCCAGGCGTGCGCCGAGCCCGGCAGGCCGGGGCTCGCCGCAGACGCGCGCGTGCTCCTGGTCGTAACGCCGAGCGAACTCCAGTTCGATGGACGGTGGGGGGTGGGACGACATGACTGGCGAGCTCTTGTGGGTATCCAGAGAGGGCAGATTAACCAGTCGTTCGTGAAAAAAAGGTCGAAAGCCCGCCGCCACTCCTGTCCCGGCGCTGAACAACACCCTGCTTGCCCGTGCTTGACCGGGGACCAATAATGCTTCGCCACCCCGCCCCGACCGCCACTCAAGGATCGACCCCATGCTCCGCCGCTTCCTGCTCTGCACTCTGCTGGGCCTCAGTGCCCCCGCCCTCAGCTTCGCCCAGGACGCCGACTCGCGCCTGGACCAGGTGCTCCAGCGCGGCCAGTTGAAGGTCTGCACCACCGGCGACTACAAGCCCTACAGCTACCTGCGCGACGACGGCCAGTACGAAGGCATCGACATCGCCATGGCCCAATCCCTGGCCCAGAGCCTGGGGGTGCGGGTGAAGTGGATCAGCACCACCTGGAAGAGCCTGATGGCCGACTTCCACAGCCAGCAATGCGACATCGCCGTGGGCGGTATTTCGGTGTCTCTGGAGCGGCAGAAAACGGCCTTCTTCAGCCAGCCCCTGGGCATCGACGGCAAGATTCCCCTGGTGCGCTGCCAGGACCTCAAGCGCTACGAAACCCTGGAGCAGATCAACCAGCCCTCGGTGCGCCTGATCGAACCGCCGGGCGGCACCAACGAAGTCTTCGCCCGGGCCCATGTGCCCAAGGCCGAGCTGATCCTGTTCGCCGACAACGTGAAGATCTTCGATCAATTGCTGAGCCGGCAGGCCGACGTGATGATCACCGACGCCTCGGAAGCGCGCTTCCAGCAGAAACACAAGCCGGGCCTGTGCGCGGTCCACCCCGAGCGCTACCTGCAATACAGTGAGAAGGCCTTCCTCCTGCCCCGGGACGACATGGCCTGGAAAAGCTATGTCGACCAGTGGCTGCACCTGAGCAAGGCCACCGGCGCCTACGACCAGGTGGTCAATCAGTGGCTGGCCGCGCCGGCGCCCTGATCCAGCAGCATCTGCCGAAAGGCCTGGCTGGCGGCGCTGCGGTAGGCGCCACGGCGCTCCAGCAGCACCACCCGGCGTGGCGCCAGCGCTGACTGCAGCGCCAGGGTGCGCAGCCCCGGCTGCTCCCGAGCAATCGAGCTGGGCAGGATAGTCGCCAACTGCCCGTGCCGGACCATCTCGACAATCGCGCTGACCGAATTGGCTTCGGCGGCGATCCGCGGTGCAATGCCCTGCTGCCGGCAATACAGGTCGATATGCTGGCGGGTGGCGAAATCGCCACTGAGCAGCACCAGGGACTGACGGCCTAGCGCCTCGGCCGTCAGGGGCAGGCGGTCCGGCTGCGGATACTGCGGGCCGACCATCAGGCTCAGGGTTTCGCTGAACAGCGCCTGGCTGTCGATCTCCGCCAGGTGCTCGCCGGCAAAGGCGATCGCCAAGTCCAGGCGATCCTCGGCCAGGGCCGCTTCCAGGCGGTCCTGGGGCATTTCCTCGATGCTCAGGCCGATTCCCGGGTGCTGCTGGTGAAAGCGGCTGAGCAAGGGCCCGGCCAGGTAGGCGGTGAACGTCGGGGTCAGCGCCAGGCGCAGCGAGCCGCGGCTCAGGTCCTGCACATCGTGGATCGCCCGCCTGGCGGCCTCCAGGTCCTGCAAGGCGCGGCGGGCATAGGCGACATAGGCCTGGCCCGCATCGGTGAGGCGCACGCTGCGCCCGGAGCGATCGAACAGCGGCGCCCCCAGGCTCTCCTCCAACTGCTTGATCTGCTGCGACAGGGTCGGCTGCGACACATGCAGCGCCTCGGCGGCGCGGGTGAAGTTGCAGTGCTCGGCCACGGCCAGCAGGTAACGGATATGACGCAGCAGCATGCAGGCTCCAACTATAGGCTGTACTTATGGAGAGCATAATAAGCCGGTCTTGGACGCTATAGCTGAAAACTTCCATCCTTGCCCCATCAGCGACGCAAGGAGAACCCCATGCAGAACATCATCGACGGCTTCCTCAAATTCCAGCGCGAGGCCTTTCCACAACGCAGCGCCCTGTTCAAGCAGCTGGCCAGCACCCAGAGCCCCGGCACCCTGTTCATCACCTGCTCCGACAGCCGGGTGGTGCCCGAGCTGCTGACCCAGCAGGAGCCCGGCGACCTGTTCGTGATCCGCAACGCCGGCAACATCGTGCCCAGCTACGGCCCCGAGCCGGGCGGCGTGTCGGCCACCGTGGAATATGCCGTCGCCGTGCTGGGGGTCAGCGACATCGTCATCTGCGGCCACTCCGACTGCGGCGCGATGACCGCCATTTCCACCTGCAAGTGCCTCGACCACCTGCCCGCCGTGGCCAACTGGCTGCGCCACGCCGAGTCGGCCAAGGTGATCAACGCCGCCCGCCAGCACGCCTCGCCCGCCGCACACCTGGACGCCCTGGTGCGCGACAACGTGATCGCCCAGCTGGCCAACCTCAAGACCCACCCTGCGGTGGCCCTGGCCCTGGAGCAGGGCCGATTGAACCTGCACGGCTGGGTGTATGACATCGAAAGCGGCGCCATCGCCGCCCTCGACGGCAACCAACAACGCTTCGTGTCCCTGGCCGAGCACCCGCACACCTGTGCCCTGGCCAGCCAACCTTCCAGCGCTGCCTGAGCAGCCCCCGTTTCGTCACCCAAGAGGAATCACCCCATGTTGCAATCGCAATTTGCCCAAGCCCCACGCCTGGCCCTGGCCGACACCATCATCGACGCCAAGGCACGCAAGAACCTGTCGTGGCAGGACCTCACCGACGGCACCGGGCTGAGCCTGGCCTTCGTCACCGCCGCCCTGCTGGGCCAGCATGCCCTGCCGGCCGCAGCCGCCGACCTGGTGTGCGACAAGCTCGGCCTGGACCAGGACGCCAGCCGCCTGCTGCAAAGCATCCCCCTGCGCGGCAGCATCGCCGGCGGCATCCCCACCGACCCGACCGTGTACCGCTTCTATGAAATGCTCCAGGTCTACGGCTCGACCCTCAAGGCCCTAGTCCACGAGCAATTCGGCGATGGCATCATCAGCGCCATCAACTTCAAGCTGGACATCAAGAAGGTCGAGGACCCCGAAGGCGGCTCCCGCGCGGTGATCACCCTGGACGGCAAGTACCTGCCGACCAAGCCTTTCTAAAGGCAGCGGCAAGCGGCAAGCGTCAAGCTGCAAGTTCAAGCACCCCGCTTGCAGCTTGCGGCTTGCAGCTTGCGGCTTGCGGCTTGCGGCTTATTTAATTTTTAAATAGCACCGCAGACTTTCTGATTTGCGCCGTTTCTGAGCCGCACCGCCTAATCAGGTCCTGATTTCTTGAAGGTCTGGTTATGGAAAACGTTCGTGCAACTTCCCGCCCCGCGCTCTGGCTGATGGTCAGTGTGGTGCTGGTGGCGCTCAACCTGCGGCCGTCGATGGCCGCTGTCGGCCCGCTCTTGTCGGGCATTCGCGGTGACATCCCGCTGAGTTTCAGTCTGGCCTCGCTGCTGACCATGCTGCCGGTGATGGCCATGGGCCTGGCGATGTTCTTCGGCATGGCCGTCAGTCAGCGCCTGGGCGAGCACCGTACCGTGGTCCTGTCTTTGCTGATCATCGGCCTGGCGACCGTTTCGCGGTTGTTCATGGATTCGGCCGCCGAGCTGATTCTCAGCGCGGTGCTGGCGGGCATCGGTATCGCCCTGATCCAGGCGCTGATGCCGGCGCTGATCAAGTCGCGTTTTGCCGACAATGTCTCGCTGTTCATGGGCCTGTATGTCACCTCGATCATGGGCGGCGCGGCCATTGCGGCGTCCTTCGCCCCGCTGGTGATGAATCACAGCGGCAGCTGGCGCCTGGCCCTGGCGATCTGGGCCGCACTGGCCGCGCTGGCGCTAGTGTTCTGGTACGCCCAGCGCAGTTCGCTGCCAAGCCTGCCGGCCTCGCGCGGTGCACGGGAGTCCTTTGCCGGCAATCGCCGGGCCTGGCTGCTGGCGGTGTTCTTCGGCCTCGGCACCGCCTCCTACACCTGCGTGCTGGCCTGGCTCGCGCCCTATTACGTGGAGAACGGCTGGAGTGAACAGAACGCCGGCCTGCTACTGGGTTTTCTCACCGCCATGGAAGTGATTTCCGGGCTGGTCACTCCGGCCATCGCCAACCGCAGCCCGGACCGGCGCCGGGTGCTGGTGAGCCTGCTGGTGCTGATCATCGCCGGCTTCTGCGGCCTGATCCTCAGCCCGCAGCACCTGAGCCTGCTGTGGCCGTGCCTGCTGGGCCTGGGCATTGGCGGGCTGTTTCCGATGAGCCTGATCGTGTCCCTGGACCACCTGCCCGACCCACGCCGGGCCGGGGGCCTGACCGCCTTCGTGCAGGGCATCGGCTACCTGATCGCCGGCCTGTCGCCGCTGCTGGCGGGCATCATCCGCGACCAGCTGGGCAGCTTTGAATGGGCCTGGTGGTCCCTGACCGCGGTGATGGGCCTGATGATCCTCATGGTGCTGCGTTTCGATCCGCGGCATTACCGCCAGCACATCCGCTGAGCCACCGGAGCCTGCCATGAATCCCGTGAACTTCACCCAGGCGCATCTCGGCATGCTGCTGTGGGCGGCGTTGATCGCCGCTTCGTTCTTCGCCGCCGCCCAGGTCAATCAGGCCATCGACCCGGTGCTGCTGACCGCGCTGCGCCTGCTGTTCTCGGCCCTGCTGTTCGCCCCCCTGCTGTGGCTCAAGGGCTCCTCGGCGATGACCCTGGCCGGACTGCGGGCCCACGCGGTGCTGGGGCTGCTGCTGGCGCTGTACTTCGGCTCGCTGTTCGAGGCCTTGCGCTACACCTCGGCGGTCAACACCGGAACCCTGTTCACCCTGGTGCCGCTGCTGACCCTGGTGCTCGAAGGCTGGTTGCTGCCCGGCCAGCGCCAGCCCCGGCGCTGGCCGGCGATGCTGGTGGCCGGCGCCGGGGCCTTGCTGCTGATCCTCAAGGGGGATGCCCCGGGGCAATGGCCGTCGCTGTACGCCATGGGCGTCTATGGCCTGGGATGCCTGGCCATGGCCGCCTACTCGCCGCTGAGCCAGCGCTTCAAGGCCCATAGCCTTCAAGGGCGCAGCCCGGCGGCCATGACCTTCTGGAACATGCTGTTCGGCGCCCTGTTTCTGTTTGCCGCCAGTCTGGCCAGCGGCGGCTGGCGCAGCGCAACCCTGCTGGACAGCCAGGATCTGCTGTGGCTGCTGTACCTAGCGCTGTTCGCCACCCTGGCGACCTTCTGGCTGTTGCATCGGGCGATCGGCGTCATCGCCCCGGCCACGGTGATTTCCTACATCTACCTCAGCACCCTGTTGCTGACGCTGTTCCACTGGTTGTGGCTGGGCCAGACGCCGCACCCCGGGGAACTGCTGGGTGCCGTGCTGGTGGCCCTGGGCATGCTCGGCCTGGTACGCGGCAGCCGTCCGCAGGCCGCCGCGGCCTGAAATTGCCCCGGGACAGGCAGCCGCTGGCTGAGCGAAAATGCGCAGGTCGTGTTATCGGAATTTAATGTCCCGATGCTGTCCGCGAATCCCCGTTCCGGGCATTTAATTAGGACGATCGTTCCGCTAGCATCGATCCGGTTTGCGCGCCACCGGCGCCAGGTGCCCAGCGGGATGGAACGGATGCTCATCAACAACACGCTCAGAAAACTCGACATGCAGGACCTGATGGTCTTTGTCGCGGTGTACGAGCAAAGCAGTGTCACCGGGGTGTCGGAAACCCTCTGCGTCAGTCAGTCGACGGTCAGCTACTGCCTGAAGAAACTGCGCAACGGCTTCGAGGACGAGCTGTTCGTCCACACCCGCAACGGCATGCGCCCGACCTACAAGGCCACCAGCATGTACGGCCACGTGCTGAAGATCCTCGAGAGCATCAACCTGTGCCACAGCGGCGTGCCGGCCTTCGATCCGACCCGCCAGGCTGTGACCTTCAACCTCTGTGCCCCGGAGTACTTCGAGCTGTTGATCCTGCCCCGGCTACTCAAGGGCTTCGACTACGCCGACCTGCCGGTGACGGTCAATGTGCAGAAACTGGAGAGCGATATTCCCGCCGAGGAACTGCGCGATGGCAGCGTCGACCTGGTGATCTGCTTCGGCCCCAACTTCCATCGCAGCCATGCCGACCTGAAATCGCAGATGCTGCTGGAGGACGACCTGGTGTGCGTCTTCGACAAGCGCGCGACCCCGCCCAAGGAGCCGCGCTTCAGCCTGCAATCGTTCATCGAGCGGCGCCATGTGTTTCCCACGCCCTGGACCTCGGACAGCAACATGGTGGATGGCTGGCTGGCCCGCCAGGCCCACAAGCGGCAGATCGTCGCCCGCTCCAACAGCTACAGCGCGGCACTGAAGATGATCACCGGCACCGACTTCATCCTCACCCTGCCGCGACGCATCCAGGGCCTGTTGGCCAACGAGGCGGTGTTCAGCCACTGCGAGGCCCCCAGCGGCCTGCCGGGGTTCACCCTGGATATGCAATGGAGCGAGCACACCGATCAGGACAGTGCGCAGACCTGGTTCCGCGAACAGGTGGTCAAGGTCTGCGCCGAACCGGGGCTGGTCTAGCCGTCAACGGCCGATGGCGGCCTTGCTGTAGGAAGCGCGATCGATATCGATGATCTCCACGCACAGCTGCACCTGAATGTCCGCCGGCCAGGGCGCCAGGTCCTGCAGCACCGCCAGCAGGCTTTCGGACAAGTGCTTCTTGACCTCCGGCGAACGGCCGCTGAGCAAGGCCAGCTTGACGTGGACAAAGGCCCGCTCGCCCAGGCCCGTGCCGACCCGGAACGCTTCGACCTTGACCGCACGGCTCTTGATATCGAACTCATCGGAGAACTGCCCGGACGCCACCAGCCCGTGGTTGAGTCGCAGCAGCGCCTTGTCGACGTCCAGTTGCGGCAGGTTGGCGGTGTATTCCATATGCAGGTGCGGCATGGCAGAACTCCTGGTCTGTCAGGGAAAAAGGCGCTCCATACTACACAAGCAGCGGCGGCCGACCGCATGAGTTCCTGACCTCATTGCCCGGCAGTCGACCTCCGCTCGCGCAGGGCCAGGGTTTCCCAGGCCGCCACGCCCAGCATCACCAGCGTGCTCAGGCTGCCCAGCGCCAGGGCGGAAAACCGCTGACTGCCGGCCGCCGGCAACAACAGCAGGAGCGCCACGAGCCCGGCCAGGTGTGACAGCGGCGGCAACGGGCGGTCGTTCATTACCCACTTGAACAGGGCGCACCCCAGGAGAAACAGCCAGGGACCGCCGACAATCACCAGCACCCCGGCCGGACTGGCGTGATCCGGGTGCACCAGCACCAGCTCATCGGCCACGGCGCTGACGATGATCCCGGCCACGATCAGCAGGTGCAGGTAGGTGTAGGCAATCCGCGCCTGCCGCCCCGGATCGGCGGAGTGGGCGATCCGGTGGTGCGCCCGTTCGGCGCCGCTGTCGAAGTACACCCACCACATGGCAATGCTGCCCAGCACCGCCACCACGAAGCCCAGCAAGCCCTGGGCGCTGGTGCTCAGCTCGGCGAACGTGGCGCCGGTCACCAGCAGCGACTCCCCCAGGGCGATGATCACGAACAGGCCACAGCGCTCGGCCATGTGATTGCCTTCCACGTTCCAGTCGGCCAGGGTCGAGCGGCCCAACCCCGGCACCCAGAAATACAGCGACGGCGACAGCACCTCGATGGCCAGAGCCAGCCCCCAACACGCCAGGCGCTGCGGCCCTTCGAGCAGGCCGCCGCTGATCCAGAAGACCCCGGAGAACATCAGCCACAACAAAATCCGCTGGAAATTGCGGGTCATGTTCAACGGCTCGCCGCGCACCGCCCACAGGGAATAGGCGGTGCGCCCCACCTGCATGAACACATAGGCCCCGGCGAACAGCAGCCCGCGCTCGCCGAAGGCCTGGGGAATCGAGGATGACAGCAGCAGCCCCGCCACCATCAGCACGAACAGCCCGAGGCGGATCGGCAGGGTTTCCGGATCCAGCCAGTTGGTGATCCATGACGTGAAGATCCACACCCACCACACCGCCACCATCAGCAACGCCACCTGCACGGCGCCGCCCAGGGACAGATGGGCCAGCAGGGAATGGGACAGCTGGGTTACGGCGAACACGAACACCAGGTCGAAAAACAGCTCGACCATGCCAACCTTGCCGCTGTCGTGGCGGCCACGCCCACGCAACAGGGAACGGGAACGA
The DNA here is from genome assembly GCF_013407925.2 of Pseudomonas protegens. Classification (NCBI taxonomy): domain Bacteria; kingdom Pseudomonadati; phylum Pseudomonadota; class Gammaproteobacteria; order Pseudomonadales; family Pseudomonadaceae; genus Pseudomonas; species Pseudomonas protegens. The sequence continues at coordinate 1,560,315 of NZ_CP060201.1, forward strand.
CTCATGGGCACACTCCACCGATCAGTGTTTCAACAGATGATCTACACAGCAAAGCAGCCGCCGGTGCCGATGCCAAGCCGGCAACAGCGAATCCAATCCGGTTGCTCGGTAGTCGCTCAGAACGGGGCGATGGGCGCCCTTTCCCCCATGAAGGCTTCCAGGCGCGAACGCAGCCAGCGTTCCGCGGGATCGCTGTCGACGTGGCTGAGCCAGACCATGGACAAGTCCAGGGTCGGGGTCTTGAACGGATAAGGCTCGACAAACAGCTGCCCCGAGGCGGCCATGGCCGCCGCCGCATAGTCCGGCAGGCTGGCGAGCATGTCGGTGCCCGCCAGCAGCGCCGGCAACGAGCTGTACTGCGGCACCGACAGCACCACCTGGCGGGTGCGGCCGATTTCCGCCAGCCACTCGTCGGCGAAGCCGGCAACATTGGCGGTGTGCGACACCAGCACATGGGGCCGCGCGCAATATTCGTCGAGGGTCAGCGGCGTCTCGCTGGCATCGGCCCGCAACACGCTGGGCTGGATATGCCGCAGCAACTTGCGCTTGGCATTGGCCGGCAGGCCCCGGGTCTGGCTGATGCCGACGGTGATGTCGCCCGAGGCCAGCAGATCGGGAATCCGCCAGTAATCCACGTGCTGCACCACGACCACCACCTGCGGCGCTTCCTGGCGCAGGGCTCGCAGCAGGGGCGGCAGCAGGCCGAACTCGACGTCGTCGGACAGGCCGATGCGAAAGGTCATGGTGCTGCTGGCGGGATCGAAATCGTGGGTCAGGCTCAGGGCCGAGGACAGCGCGTCGAGGGCCGGCGACAGGTGCTGGATGATCTGCTCGGCGCGCGCGGTGGGTTCCATGCGATGGCCGACGCGAATGAACAGCGGATCGTTGAACATCGCCCGCAGGCGGTTGAGCGCGGAGCTGATGGTGGGCTGGCCGAGAAACAGCTTTTCCGCCACCCGGGTGACGTTGCGTTCCAACATCAACGCCTCGAACACCACCATCAGGTTGATGTCGGCCTTGCGCAGTTCATTACGATTCATCGGTGCTCCCCCGGTCCCCAGACGGAGGTCAGTGTAGAAAGGCCCGGGGGCCGGCGTCCAGGCAAACACCCGAGGCCTGCGGCCGGTGCGTCAGTCGAAGGTGAAGTTGAACTGGGCGCTGCTGTTGGCTGCCCCCTCGGTGATCGGACCGGTACGGATGTATTGGGCGCGGAAGCTGAAGCTGGCGCTATCGCCGCCCAACAGGCGCTCCATGGGGTACTGAGTGCCATTGCAATGAATGCGCGGAATCTGCTCGTTGAACATGACGATGCCGACGCCCTTGGCGACGGACCGCCCCTGATCCTGAGCCGATTGAGTGAGCCCCAGGATTCCTGTCGGATCGCAGCGCGAGGCGGGTTCGGCGCTGAACGAAACCTTCGGCAGGCTGTTGAACGAGCAGTCGTTGACTTCAAGCCTGGCCGCGGCCGAGGGCGGCGAGGTCGAGCCCAGCGTGGGAAAGTCATGGGCCGAGGGACTGCCCAGACGCAGCGTGACGTTGCGGGTGATCACCTGGCACGTGGCGGTGAACTTGACGCCTTCGCCCCCCAGCAGTTCCTGTTCGCTGAGCAGCAGTTGTTTCGAACAGCGCTGTCTATTGTCGTATTGCGGCAGCTCCAGCAAGTGTTGCCCTACCGTCACCGCCCCCTTGTCCAGATCCAGCGCGTACAGCGCCATCTGGGCACCGCTCAAGCTGTTGACCACCAGCGTGCCCTTGGGCAACTCATCGGCGGGCCGGGTCAGGATCAGCGAATACACGTAGGCCGTGACTACCTTTTTCAACGCGCCACTTGAATGCTCCACGCTGTACTTTTCCAGTACCCGGGGATAGAAATTGCCCGTGAGGACATGAGGGTCCGAGCCGGACGGATAGGCCGTCACCTTGAGGCTGATGCCATCGATATTGGTCGGAATGATGCCGTCGGGAAATCTCACCCCCGGCAAATGCGCAGCGGCCACCAATTCATGCATCTCCAGGGATTCAGCCTCCTCGGTGGTGTATTCGATGATCGGGTTCACGTGACGCTGCTGCAATACGGACCCCACCGGCGTGCTGCGGGTCAATGGCGTGATCTCGACCCAGTCCCGGGCAGTGCCGCCATAGCTACTGAATACGCAATTTGTGGCCTGGCCCTCCGAAACGGCATACGCCGGCAGGCTTCCTAGCTGGCAAGACAGCATCAGGATGATCGCGCAAATCAACAGTCCGGGCCGCCGCCCATCGGTGAGAAGCCTGAGCCATGGGTCACTCATCGGTCATTGCCTCTTTTTCCATGCCGGCTCCTGGCGCGCTAAAGCGCCCCGGGAGCCCGCCAATCGATAGTGGATAGGTTGCGGTGCCCGGCGTGCCAGGGACAGTCCCTGGCAGCCGGGCCGAGGTTTTACGGACGAGACTTACTCCGTCAGGCTGGCAAACCGCGTCAGGCTGTCGGGAACGCGGACCGACGAGTAGGTACCTTGGTTGATGCCGACCTGATCACCGGAGGTCTGGAAGTAGTGCCAGACGGTATCGACCTTGACGGTGGATTTCGAGCCTTGGATCTGCCCCTCGTTCACGCCCACCAGGCCACCTAGGGTGGCACGCCAGCCGCCACTGACCTTGCTACGGGATTCGGAGTTGATGATCCGCGACTGGTTGTCGCCGACCAGGCCACCCACCTTGCTGTGCCAGGTTCCATGGACGTCGCCCGTCGCCACTGCACGCTCGATGATGTGGTTGGAGTAGTTGGTGTTAGTACCCACCAGTCCCCCCACCGAGCTGTAGGTATCGCCAAATACCTTGCCATGGGCCTCAACCGAGATCAGGTCGCCATCGTTGTAGCCCACCAGGCCGCCAATATTACTGCTGGCATAGCCCTCCACCGCGCCAAGCGCTTTGGCATCGTAGATGAGCCCACCGGTGTTGCTGCCGACCAGGCCGCCGACGTTGGCCTTCAATCCGCCTTTGACCTGTCCCTTGGCCTCGATGTAACCGCGGATCGTGCTGTCATCGCTCTTTCCTACCAGCCCCCCCAGATTCATGCCAGCGCGGTCAATGACATTCCCGGAGGCCTGGACGTTGCTCAGCACGCTTTGGTTCTGCTGCGAGCCGACCAACCCGCCGGCCGCCTCAGTGCCCACCCCATAGACATTGCCGCTGGCACTGGAACCGCTGATGGTGCCAGACCGGTTGACCCCGACCAGGCCGCCAATATGGCTACCCAGCGAGCCATACACGCTCGCCGAAGAACTGGAGCCGGTAATGGTGCCGTTCTGGTTATTACCCACCAACCCGCCCAGATACAGCCCCTTGTAGAGCGGGTTGTAAGTACCGACGGAGCCCTTGCTCGACGAATTGATAATTACCGCGCCATTGTTGACCCCCACCAGCCCACCGGCGGCGCCCATGATCTGTCTCTGCATATGGGTAGTGATATCGACATGACTGGAACTGCCGCTGATGATGCCGGCCTTGACAAGACCGAAGCGGTTTTCCCCGGCCACGCCGCCGATGGCCGCGGTATGGGCGCCGCCGTACAGCGAACCCGATACCGAAGAGTCCTTGATCGAACCGCCGTAGTTGACCCCCACCAGGCCACCCAGCTTGTTGCGCTGGTTGCTCTCGGCGTTGACCTGCATATCACGGGCACTGACCCGAGCGATGCTGCCGCTGTTACGCCCCACCAGGCCGCCGATTTCACTGAAACCGTTCCTGCTGTTTTGCCCGTTGACGGTGATCGAGGCCAGCTTCAGATCGCTGATGGTGCCGGAGGACTGGCCGAACAATCCGGCGTACAGGCCCGAACTGTCGATGGTGAAGTCACTGATGGTATTGCCCAGACCATTGAGCGAGCCGGTGAACAGCTGATCGCCGCCAATGGAGTTGATGGTCCCTGATCCCATGATCTGATTGCCCAGGACATAGTGGTCATCGAGCTTGTTGCCGATGGCCTGCAACTGCTGGCTGTTCTGGATCACTTTGTGCTGCTTGCCATTGGCGTCAAACCCGGCGTTCTCTCCAGACAAGGTCACCAGGCCCTGGTTGCCCACGACCAGTTGCTCGCCATGATTGACCCCCAGGCTGTTGTTGACGCCGGTGAGGCTCACGTGATTGTCGAGCCGAACCGACTTGGCGGCGTTCAATTGCAGACGCGAATTGTCACCCGTGGCGTTGATCCGTTGATTGACCTTGACGTCCTTGGCGGAGGTCAGGGTCAGTTGGTTGCCGCTTTTCCACGCCACCGCAGCGTCCACCGCCACATCGCCATTGCGGCTGCGCAGATGAACGTTGGTTTTGTTCAGGTTCTGGGAGAGGGTGCTGTCGACCAGGGTCGGGCTGCCAGTCACGCCCGTCGCCCCCACCTTGACCTCGTTGGACTCGATGACCCAGGTGCCGGTGCGATCGTTCCTGGAGCGGGTATCGACCTCGGCATTGAGCTCGACTCGTGTGACCGCGCCCGATGTCTGTACCGTACCGCCGTCGCCGTAGGTGGCTTCGGCCTTGGCCGTCAATTTCCCCCCCACATTGACCACGCCACGCTCGCCGCCGTCCAGAACAATGCGCCCGCCCTTGTTGGACAGGGTATTGGCCTCGATCACGCCCTGGTTGTTGACCACCGCCTGAGTCAGCGCATTGGCGCTCTTGGCCAGCATCAGCACCTGACCGCCATCAGCCTTGAGCAACGACGTGTTCTGCGCCAACGCATCTGCGGCGGCAGCGTTAATCTGCAAGCTGATCAGATTGTCGTTACCCAGACTCAGGGTGAAATCGTTACCAGCCGCCAGTGCCACGGCTCCTCCATTGGCAACGATTTCGCCATTGTTGCGCACCCGCGCGCCCAGCAGCGCCACGTAGCCGCCCTCGGCGGTAGTGATCTTGCCGTCGTTGATCACTTCCACCGCCGATTTTCCGGAGAACTGGTAGCGACCGTCAGCGAAATCCTCATCACTGATGCCACGGGTCGAGGCCACCAGGCCGCCCACGTTGACCTGCGCGCCCTGGCCGATCAGCACACCGTTGGGGTTGATCAGAAACACCTGGCCGTTGGCGTTCAGCGCGCCCTGGATGTTGCTGGCCTTGAAGCCGGTCACCCGGTTCAGGGCGATGGAGTCGCGTCCCGGCTGGTTGAAGGTCACCGACTGATCGGCGGCGATGTTGAACTCGGTCCAGTTGGTGATCAGCTTGTCGGTCTTTTGATTGATCACCAGGTTGTTGCCATTGACATCGTAATTGGCACTGCCGGACACCAGCGTGCCACCTTCGGGCAACGCCATCGCCGGCGTCAGCCCACCCAGAGCGAGCAAGCCGGCGGCCATCACCAGCAACCCTTTGCGCCCACCACTGCGACCCCGGCGCCGCGCGCCCTCGCACGTCACGCTCCAGCGACCTTGGGCCTGGTTCCATACCAACGCATAAATCTTGTTCACAATGACTCCTTATTAACGTTCAAACGCTCTGCTGTTGTTCGCAGAACGGCACTACTTCCAAAGCACACGCAGGCCTTCAGAAAAACTGTGTCGCGCTGACCCAGATCCGTGGGGTGCGCTCGGGACCGTCCCCGGCCTTCTGGTTATCCAGGGGCCAGGCACTGGTCAGGTTGAGTTGCCGCCGGTCGCCACTCCAGCGTGCCCCCAGCCCCGCCGCTTGCAGGCGCTGGGTGTTGATTTCGCGGGTCCAGGGCAGGCGATTGACCTGCACATAGCCCTTGTCGGCGAACAGGCTGAGCTGCCAGCGCGGTGCCAGGGCGTAGCTCAGCTCCAGGCCGGCCTGCCAGCCCTGGTCGCCAATACCGGCGCTCAGGGGATAGGCGCGCACGCCGTAGGGGCCGCCCAGCCCCATCTTTTCCGAGCTGTCGAGGTTGGCCGAGGCCCACTGGGCATTGACTTGGGCATAGAGCTGGAAGCGGTTGCCCAGGCGCTGCAGCCGCGCGACCTGCAGGTTGGTCTTGGCGAAGCCGCCACCAGTGGCGGCGCTATAGCGATCCAGGCGCTGCTCGAAGGCGTCATCGAAGGTCAGGCGGCCCGAGCCGTAGGACAGGCTGAACTGGTTGTAGCCACCGCCGAAGAAGCGGTCCTGACGGCTGCCGCCCAGGCTCAGGGTCCACAACTCGATGTGCTTGCGCTTGCTCAGCTCGAACAAGTCGATGTCGTCGCGCAGTTGCTTGTTCTCGTACTGCAGTTGCGCACTCAGGTCGAAGGTCCGCCCCCGCAGGATCGGCTGGACGAGGAACAGGCTCTGGACACTGGCCTGGCCATTCATCTGCAGCTTCTTCAAACGCTTTCTGTTGAGCTCGTAGCTCATGTGCGAGTAGCCGGCGCCGACCCGGGTCGACCAGGGCCCCACGGGCAGCTGATAAGCGCTGCGCCAGTAGCGCTGGTCGCGGTCGCTGCCCAGCAGGCGCAGGTTGAGCTGGTCCCCCAGGCCCAGGGGGTTGTTGAGGTTGAAGCTGCCCCCCAGGCGGAACTCGCCGGTGTGGTAGCCGCCGAAGTTGTCGGCCTCCAGGCTGCCGCTGGCCCAGGGGCCGGGCTGCGCCTCCACCAACAGATCGCTGGTGCCGGGGGCCTGCCCCGCACGTAAGGTGCCCTTGGCCTGGACCCCGGGCAGGTCGTTGAGCAGCAGCAGACTGCGCTCCAGGTCTGCGCTGTTGACCGCCGCGCCACCGTCCAGGGCCGTCAGCGGCGCGCGGAGTACGCTGTCCCGGGCACGGGACTGGTTGCTCAGCTCGATCCGGCCGTAGCGGCCCTCCATGACCTCGATGCGCACCACTGCGCCATCGATCTCCTGGGCCGGCAGGAAAGCCCGGGCCAGCAGGTAGCCCTGTTGCTGGTAATGGGCGGTGATGCGCTGCGCCGCGTCACGCAAACCACCCAGGTCGAGCTCCTGACCGCGCAGATCGTCCAGCAGCAGCTGCAGCTCTTGATCGCTGAACACCTGATTGCCCTTGATGACGAATGCCTTGACCAGCAAGCGCAGGCCCGAAGTATCCGGGGCCGGTGTCGGCCGCTCGGCCTTGGGCACCTCCAGCTGCACGTCATCGGTGGGCGGCGGCAGCGCCGGCTGGGTGGCTTCGATATCCCGTATGGCCTGCCCGGCACTGGGCACCTGGACCCGCATCTGCGCCTGCGCCAACGCGGGCAACAGCAGCGCCAGCAACATCCCCGGCCGCAGCGCCGACTGCACTCGCGCCCGCTCCGGACCTGGCCCCTTGCCTTCAGCGGCCGGCTGGCCGGCTGGCGTACCACTACAGCTGTACTTGCACACTTCCACTCAGCGTCTCCCCGCTGTCTAAAACCACTTGGTATCGAATTTCTGTCGCGCCGCCGCCCAACGGCGGCGCGGCGGACAAAGGCAGGCGCGCCGAACCGAACGGCTCGACGGTGATGCTCTGTACAGTCATGGGTTGGCGCGGATCGCCCACATCCACCCGAGCCAGGGACACGTAGTACGGCGTCGGATTGCTCACGCTGAGCGTCGCAGCGCCTCCCGCCTGCGTCGCCCCGTGCAGGCTCCAGCGCAACTGGCGCGCCGCGTCGTCGGCCCGACCCGGCAGGCCCTTGGGGCGATACAGCAGCTTCATCCGCAGGCGATAGCTCAGGCTCAGCTGGTTGCTGCTCAGAGGCCGCAGGGACGGCACTTCCAGAAAGTTGAGCCAGAACACCGACTCACGATCGGCAGGCAGCGGCTCGCCGCTGTGACGCAGCGACAGGACGGCGCTCTGCTGCGGATCGAGTCGCGAAAGTGGCGGTGAAAGTACGAATGGCACGGCCAACCGGCTCGGATCGACCGAGGCATCGCCCTTGTCCAGCCAGGTCTGCAGCAGCAGCGGCGCCGTGCCGAGATTGCCAACCCGGATGCTCAAGGCCGCCAGCCCCTGGGGATAGATGAAGCGCGTGCCGACAATCGACAGGTCGGCCCAGGCGCCCTGGCTGAACAGCAGCAACGCCGCCCCCAGCAGGCACACGCCACGCAACACACGAGCAAGGCAGCCCCTCAAGATGCAGGCTCCGCAGTGATGGTGCTCTGCGGCGACAGGCCGTGACACGGCAAGTCGAGCAAGAGCGATTCGTTGCCCGGCTGCGCCGCGGGCGCCGGCAACACATAGTCGATCAGGCACTGCTCGGCGGGTGCGTCGCCCCACTGCACCCGGATGCGGCCCCGATCCTTCTCGCTGCGCAGCACCAGGCGACTGCCCTGCCCCACCGCTCCCAGCTCCTCGCCGCTGTCGGCGTCCAGGGCACTGGCGGCAAAGGGCAGCGGCGAGCCATCGGCCTGCCGGCTGTCGAGCAGAAACGCCCGGGCCTTGCGGGTCGGGTAGGACAGCCTGACCACGGCCCCCGCCCTGGGCGCGACGTTGCGTGAACTGACCTGCAGCTCGACATCCTCATCCATGCCGCTGGGGTCCAGGTCCACGGTATTGAGCTGATAGGGCGTCAGGCTCGGCAGCACCGCATAACCCTGCCCGTCCACCTGCGCACCGGCATAGCCGACACTGGCGCCGCGGGCATGGGGGGCATGCACCAGGGCTGCGGTTTCACTCAGGGTCTGGGACAGGGTCAGGCCCCCGGAATGCAGGAGCATGCCGCCGGAGGCACCCAGGGACTGGGACCGGTAGTCACGGCCCTGGGACAGGCTCGAACTCAGGGACACCTGCGGCAGGTAGTAGCTCAGGTTGGCGTTGGTCGAGGTCTCCCGCGGCTGGGCGTCATGGGACACCGACACGCCATAGGAGGCGGACTCACGCTCGCCCAGCGAGCCGGAAATGCCGCTGGAGTAGTGGGAACCGGAATTCTGGTCGTGGCTGATGAAGGCGTTGGCCAGGGTGGAACGCCCGGCGACGCCCCCCAGGGGCAGCGACAGGCTGAGGCTCCACAGGGTGTTCTCGCTGCGGGTGCGACGCCCCGAGAACTGGCTGGAACCCTGGGTCCGCTGAACGCTGAAGGCATAGCTGAGGCCGCGCCACTGGTGGTTGTAGCCCATGGAGTAGTTGCGCGCCTGACCGCGGCTATTCCAGTAGTTGAGGGAGGAGCCATTGAGGTAAAAGTCACCGCCGATACCGTCCACCCGCTGGTTGATCGTCACATCCAGGCGATCGCGGACCCGGGCGAAGTCTTCGAACCGCGCGCCTCGATTGACGAAGTCCTCCAGATCGATGGCATCCCTCAGGCTCAGGTAGCCACGGGTGGAATAGCGATAAGCCAGCAACGAGAACTGGGTGCCGCTGTCATGCAGGTTCTTGCTGTAGGACAGACGCAGGCTGGAGCCCTGCAGGTTGCCGTTGCGCGGCACCTCGGTGCGGGACTGGGTCAGGTCGAGGCCGAAACCGCCGAGCTCGGTGTTCAGCGCCGCGCCGATCAGGCCGGCCATGTAGCTGCCGGTTAACGAGGCGCCGGCATAACCGGTGACCTGGTTGTCCAGCCCGCGTTGCAGGGTGCCCTGGGCCACATATTGGTGCTGACCACGCCCGCCGGCCCTGATCACCTGCCCGCCGGTCAGGCTGTAGCGGGTGCTCCCCGGTCGCAGGTGACGGGCCATGGTGGCAAAGGGCACGGTAAAACGCTGGATGCGACCATCGGCCTCGGTCAGCGTCACTTCCAGGTCGCCGCCAAAGCTCGCGGCCTGCAGGTCGGCAATCTCGAAGGGGCCCGGGGCGACGGTGGTTTCGTACACCAGGTAACCCCGCTGACGCACCGTGACCTTGGCGTTGGTATTGGCCGTACCGCGCACCACCGGGGCGAAATAGCGCTGGGCGGTGGGCAGCATGCGTTCATCGCTGAACAGCTTGACCCCGCGAAACGACACCGAATCGAACAGCTCGGAGTCGGTCACGCTCTCCCCCACCAGCAATTGCGAACGCCAGTCGGTCAGGTCGGTCTGGCCGTAGATATAGCCCCGTTGATAATCGCTGCCGCTGTCCGGCGACCAGGAGAAGGTGCCGCTGTGACGCAGGCGCAGGTTTCCCAGGTTCAGGCCCATGTTCAATCCGGCATAGCCGCTAGTGCTGCGCTGGCCACGGCTCTGGGTGCTGAACAGGTTGGTGCTGTAGTTGAGCCGGGCCGCGTTGATGCCCGAGTCCCAGCTGGCCGGATCGACGTAGCTGGCTGCGACTTCGGGCAGCACGAACAGCTGTGGCACCGAGAGTTCCAGTTGCTGTTCGGCCATGTTGACCTGGGTGATGACATGGGGGATGTAACTGGCGAGGTCCCCGCAGAACTCACCGTCGCCCTGCAGCGGATGACTGGCAGGCGCCAGCGCGGCGTCGACCTTGTTCAGGTCGATGCCCAGTTGCTTGAGCAACTCGCGGTTGTAGCAGGGCTGGCTGCCCTGGGGGTCATCGCTTTCGCGCAGTTCGATCTCGATCAAGCCGCGCCAGGCGCCACTGACTCGCACATCCAGCAGGTACTTGCCCGGCGCCACATACCCCGCACGCTCGAAGCGCTGGGTGTCGATGAGGGCTCCTGGCGCCTTGAACAGCATCTGGGTATCGAAGAACACCGGGCTGTTCTGAGACGCATCGCCGGACACCTCCGATCGCACGGCTTGATCAGCGCTCGTCGGCTGGGCAGCCACCGGAGCCGCCAGCCCCAACAACCCCGCCAGCACCGAGAGTGCTCGCAAGAACAGGGCCGGAGCATCGCCAGGACAGACTCGTGCGAGCACAGGAAAACCCAGCCAGAAGGGCTGCACACTGAACATAATCGATACCAATGCACTCAGCGTTTAATGACCAGGGCCAAGAGCGGAGTTGAATTAACAGGGCAACTAGAGAAGGTTCTTTTCCAGCGGCACCCGGCCGCCGAAGTCATTGACCACTTCAAAGCGCACAGCCGCATTGCGTGGCGCTCGTTCGGCGTTTGCCGGCCAGGCAAAGGACTCACGGGCAAAGGGCGCGACCATCCCAGCCCCCAGGTCAACGGTGCGTCCCTGCGCTTGCACCTCGACCTTGCTGAAGGACAGGTAATAAGGGGTTGGATTGGACACCTGGACGACGGGCCCCGGGGCCTTGCCTTGGGCAACTCCCGCGGGCTCAAACTTCCAACTGAGTCTTTCCACCGCCGAGTTGACATTGACCTTCAAGTCCGCAGGACGAAAGAACAACTTGATCCGGTGGCGGAAGGTAAAGGCCAATCGGTTTTCATCCTGTTTCTGTTGTGGCGGAACTTCCAGAATGTTCAGCCAGTACAGTGACTCACGATCCGCGGGCAAGGGTTCTTTCGAATAACCAATACGCAGTACCGCCGCGGCATTGGGTTCCAGGCGACTGAGTGCCGGAGTAAGTTGGAAGGGCACTTTCATTTCTTCAGGTGCCTTACTGGCATCGCCATCATCAATCCAGGCCTGGACCAATATCGGCATACTGCCTGGGTTATTCATTCTCAGTGTCACATCACGGGCACTCGCCGGATAAACCACACGGGTGCCATGAATGACTATTTCCGCATTGACTGCCGATGAAAACAGACCCAGAAAGATGGCGCCGATAACGAAAGTTTTAAACACATGCGCTTTCGGCGCCATGAGCAACTCCTTATGTAACTGACAGACGTCAGTTGTACGTCACATCGAAGTTGATATTGGAGTCGGCACGACCTTCGACGATCGTGTCGCTGACCGCCACATAGGAGGCCTTGAACTTCAGCACCGCCTTGTTGCCCACGACTTCGGCAAACTGCTGGTTGTTGTTTTCCGACAGGTCGATTTTCCCCGGGGTGGCGCCGTTGTTGTGAATCTGGATCTGCACGCCCGATGCCGAACCGGAACCGCTGTCGATCAGACGCAGGTTGCCGGTGGCGTTATCGATGAAGCCGTCCTTGTTGAAGCTGACGGCAGCCTTGGAGCCGTCGGTGCAGCCGCCGCCACTGAGGTTGATGTTGAATTCCTTGAACTCGGAGGCGGAGCCGATGCCGCCGGCGAAAACCGAAGGCAGGACGTTGCCGAACTTGACCGTGCCCGTGTTCGCTCCGGACTCGTTGGCATCGACCTGAACCTTGCAACTGACGCTGGAGATCAGGCCTTCGAACTTCACGTTGCCGGAGTTGACACCGGTCTCTGCGTAACTCAATGCCGGAGTCAGTGCCGCAAGTAGCAACCCACAGGTCGCCTTGGATGCAAAAGATTTAAGTTTCATCTGATTCCCTATTATAAAAAACCGTCTAAGAGCACAGCATTCAAAACAACCTCGCTCTCCCGAGACGTACAGCCTTGCTGAACTTCGAGCCAACGAAACATGAGTTGAACACCACAACAACCTCAATCAGCTGCTGTTACCCACAATGAAATACACATCGACAACAGGCATCTGCATTCCATCCAGAGCGGACATTACGATACAGACCAATCTGTTCTTTTAGAATAACGACCAATCCTCATGTGACGAGGAGCGCTCCCTAAATAAACAAGATTTTTCTTGGGAACTTGTACTACTTATAAAAAACCGCTCAAGCAGATTAAAAACAACCATTAAATAAGACACTTCTTATATAGAGTCGCCTACACTGCAAACCTGCAATTGATGGCAGCAGGGATCAGCTCCCTGGCGCCCCTGATCCGGGTGATTCAAAAACGCGCGTCGCCCCTGTGCGTGATCCGGTTGCCCGGCGCATCGGACAGCGCATAGGCGCGAAGGCCCAGCCCCGCTCTCACACACCTTAGGCCGCGGCGGCAAGACCCAGGCTTGGCCAGGGCGATGTTGCTGCGATCGGGAGAGCGCAGCACATAGGCCACGATCAGCAATCGCATGAGTTTGAGGAAGGTCAGGCAAGTCAGTGGCGGGTCAAGGGGTTCTGCAGAAGTTGCAGTGTGCATGGGGCATATCCCTGTGCATGTTTTATACGGGATCGTTACGCCTTAGTTATCAGGGAATTTAAAGTAGCAAAGGAGCGTGCCAGCTTTTGCACATTGAGCTGATCACCCCCGCCAGGAAATTGATGTGGAAAATAGCGGCCGAAGCGGGCAATGCGATAGTCGAAGACATTGCTGTTATCCATCGGTGGCAACATCCCCTCTCAGCTTGAGACACCTGATCCAAAGTAGGCAGCTAGTAGCGCTTGAGGAATAAACAAGTGCAGCCCAAAACACTCACCTCGTACCGCTGGTCCAATCCAAAGCCTAAGCAATGGATTCTTGATCTTGCAAAGAACCAAATGATGCCTGGCATTGCCACGGTACTGGATGACTAAAATTTAAAAACTGGCTTCGCTGGCACCTATCGCCAATCGAGTAAACTCAACGACAAAAGATCAAAGGACATCTCAAGTTTGGCATTAGAGGATCACACTCAAACACTTTTAAACTTAAGGATAGAACCCAATAACGACATATTACTTTTAACAAACAAGCACTCAAACGCATAAAAGAACCACCCTAATCAGGGTCAAACTTCTTCACGCAATAATTAACACAGTGAAATATTTACCTAAAACGAATGCTGGCCACTGATGGCGCAAAACACTGGTTGGTCTTGGCCATAACCCTGACGCATTTTAAATACTCACCAGATGCATATCGGCAAAATACGTTGAGGACGTGAAGCGCATTCTCGATGTCGAGAGCATTGATGAGTTAAAAGACTTCGCCGAAACAATTGCGCAACAAGGCGCGCGCTACTGCGGTCTCGGCGGCAGGTAGATGAGCCTCAATGAACTTGAGATACGTCCATAACCTCCCAGGACAGAGGTTGAGCGCCATAGCTGCTCGGTGGAGGACTCCATAGCCCCAAGCACAAAAGGCACTGAGCGGACTGGAACGGCCCAAGCCAGACGAATCCCGCCCTAAACCTGCCCCAATCACTACCCCAGAAACCACAAAGCCCCCGCAAACATCGATGTTTGCGGGGGCTTTGCGTACTTCATGTATGGCGGAGAGATAGGGATTCGAACCCTAGGTACCGGTGAAGGTACAACGGATTTCGAATCCGTCCCATTCGGCCACTCTGGCATCTCTCCAACGGCGCGCATCATAACAGCACATTTGCTTGAAGCGAAGCCCCTTAAGCGAATTTTTTCCGTGCTATCAGATGCTTGCGTCGATTACAGCGGTACGCCGAGGCGCTGGGCCACTTCTTCGTAGGCTTCGATGACATCACCGAGGCCCTGGCGGAAGCGGTCCTTGTCCATTTTCTTCTTGGTGGCCTTGTCCCACAGACGGCAACCGTCCGGGCTGAACTCGTCGCCCAGGACGATGGAACCGTCGCTGAACACGCCGAACTCCAGCTTGAAGTCCACCAGCAGCAGGCCGGCGTCATCGAACAGCTTGCTCAGCACTTCGTTGACCTTGAGCGACAGCTCTTTCATGCGCGCCAGTTGCTCAGCGGTGCCCCAGCCGAACGCCACCACGTGGGATTCGTTGATGAACGGATCGCCCTTGGCGTCATCCTTGAGGAACAGTTCGAAGGTGTAAGGGTTGAGTTTCATGCCCTCTTCCACACCCAGGCGCTTGACCAGGCTGCCGGCCGCGTAGTTGCGCACCACGCACTCCACCGGAATCATGTCGAGCTTCTTCACCAGGCACTCGTTGTCGCCCAGCAGCTTGTCGAACTGGGTCGGCACACCGGCGGCTTCGAGTTTCTGCATGATGAAGGCGTTGAACTTGTTGTTCACCATTCCCTTGCGGTCCAGCTGCTCGATGCGCTTGCCGTCGAACGCCGAGGTGTCGTTGCGAAACAGCAGGATCAAGCGGTCGGCGTCATCGGTCTTGTAAACCGACTTGGCTTTGCCGCGGTAGAGTTCTTCACGTTTTTCCATGATGGGCTCCGCTTGCTACGTAGGTGGGCTAGGCGATGTGACGCCAGTCGAGCCCTGAATCTTGATCGGCCAGTTGCAGCCAGTCCGGGTCGCACCCGAGGGTGTCGACAAAACATTGCCGGGCCAGCTGCGGCAGGTTGTTCTTGCTGCTCAGATGGGCCAGGACCAGATGCTGCAGGTCCTGCCATCCCAATTCGGCCACCAGGCTTGCGGCCTGATGGTTGTTCAAATGTCCCTGGTCACCACCAACCCGCTGCTTGAGAAAGTACGGGTAATAACCGCGCGCCAGCAGGTCACGGCAGTGATTGGCCTCGATCATCAAGGCATCCAGGCCACGGTAGCCTTGCAGTACGTCGGCGCAGTAGGAGCCCAGGTCGGTCAACAGGCCAAAGCGCCGCTGACCGTCGCTGAAGACAAACTGGGTAGGCTCCTGGGCATCGTGGGCGACGGCAATCACGTCAATGCACAAGTCGCCGATCTGCAACTGCTCGCCACCGCGGACAAAACCCTCCGCCTCCACCGGCTTGCGCATCCCGCGCAACGTGCCCTGGCTGAGGTAGACCGGTAAATTGTAGCGCCGAGACAGCAAACCCACGCCATGCACGTGGTCGGCATGTTCGTGGGTTACCAGGATGGCGCTCAACTGCGAGGGATGGACTCCCAGGCGCAGCAGGCGCCGCTCGGTTTCCCGCAGGGAGAAACCACAATCCACCAGGATGCAGGTGTCAGCACTGGCGATCAGCGTGCCATTCCCTTGGCTACCACTGCCGAGAACGGCAAAACGCATCTGATCAGCCCAGGTTGTCCTGAATCACGCCCAACACTTTGCGCGCCACATCGGCCGGCGCCACGGTGTTGATGTTCTTCTCGACGGTGACCTGGACGTTGTCGCCGACCTTGCTCAGGCGAACCTGATAGCGCTCGGCGCGAGCTTCGATCTCTTCCTTGGCCGGTTTGCTGCCGAACAACTTGCCGAAGAAGCCCGGCTCGTCGTTTTTCTTCTCGGCTTTTTCCGCCAGGTTGATGTAGTACAGACCCAGGCTGCGGTTGATGTCCTCAACCCGCCATTCGCCCTGCTCCAGGGCGCGACCCACGCTGGACCAGGCGCGATCGAGGTCGGCGCCCAGGTTCAGCACCGGGTTGCCGCTGCCGTCTTCGCTGAGGCTGACCCGGCTTGGGGTATCGAAATCACGAGCCGCCAACAGGGACACCGAACCGCCTTTCTCGGCAGTACGGCTCATGCTGGCCAGCATGTCGTCCACCAGCGCCGCGTCCAGGCCGGTGTTGAGCGAACGGTTGGTGAACTCCACGTCGGCGGTGCTGCCGGCAGGACGCTCGGCGCTGACCACGTAGACTTCACTGGTGTTGCGCTGCACGCCCGGTTCGATGCGGACCCGCACGCGGGTTTCGCTATCGGCGGCAACGCCGGAGCTGCTCAGGCGCTTGGCCACGGCCGCGGAAAGCTCGTCGGAACGCTGCCAGCTGGTGGTGAACTCGCCGGTTTGCGGGCGCTGCTGATCCAGGCGGAAGCCGTTGTCCTGGAAGAACTGCACGGCCACGGGCCAGACTTCGGCTGGTGGATGCTGGGCCATGACCCAACGCGAATCTCCGCTTTTCTGCAGGGTGTAGTCGCTGGCATCGGCAATCGCCGACAGCGGCTGCGGACGCGGCACCTGGTACTCGCCCTTGACGTTGTCGTCAGCGACGTTACGCGGGATTGGCAGCAACGGATCCAGACGCTTGGAGGTCTGGACATCCGGCGGCAATTGCATCGGTGCGGTTTGTTGCTCTTGCAGGTAATCGCTACCCCGGTCACGGAAGTAGCCTTCCGGGCCCCAGATCCAACCGCAGCCACTGGTGCTGGAGATAATCAAGGCAAGTGCGGAAAGTCCGGCCATTCGCTTCATGCGTTGTACTTCCTCAATTAAACCAAGACGCCGGACTGGCGCATGGCCTGCCGCAGCGGTTCGTGACAGGCGGCACTGAGCCAGGTGAGCGGCAGACGGATACCGTCCGGCATCAAGCCCATTTCGTGCAGGGCCCATTTCACGGGAATAGGGTTGGATTCGATGAACAGTGTCTTGTTCAGCGGCATCAGGGTTTCGTGGATCTCGCGGGCCTTGGCAGCATCGCCAGCCATGGCGGCGGCACACATCTGGCTCATGGCCCGGGGGGCGACGTTGGCGGTCACCGAGATATTGCCCTTGCCGCCCAGCAGGATCAGCTCGACCGCGGTGGCGTCATCGCCGGAGTACACCAGGAAATCGCTGGGCACGCCGGCCAGGATCGCCTTGGCCCGCTGCAGGTCGCCGGTGGCTTCCTTGATGCCGATGATGTTCTTCACGCTGGACAGGCGGATCACGGTCTCGGCCTGCATGTCGCATGCGGTACGGCCGGGAACGTTGTAGAGGATCTGCGGAATGTCCACGGCCTCGGCAATGGCGCGGAAATGCTGGTAAAGGCCTTCCTGGGTCGGCTTGTTGTAGTACGGAGTCACCAGCAGGCAGGCATCGGCGCCGGCGATATTCGCGTTGGTGGTCAGTTCGATCGCTTCACGCGTCGAGTTGGCGCCGGTACCGGCAATCACCGGAATGCGCCCTGCAACCTGGGCCACCACCCGACGAATCACTTCGATGTGCTCGTTGACATCCAGAGTGGCCGATTCACCTGTGGTGCCGACCGCCACGATGGCGTTGGTGCCCTCTTGCAGGTGGAAGTCCACCAGTTTGCTCAGGCTGTCCCAGTCGAGATTTCCCTGTGCATCCATGGGTGTGACCAGTGCCACCATACTGCCCGCAATCATGCAACCGCTCCTGCCGGAAAAAGAGAGCGGTAATGGTACTGGCGCCAAGTTCCTTGCACAAGCGAAGTCCCGCGCCGTGAGCATTCCCCTGAGCGATGGTTTTCGCTACCCTTCAGGCTTTGATCGCTACCGATAAGCGTGTAAACCGGGTTATCGCCTGCCTGTCGCTTCTCCAAAGCCCCATTCCTGCATTGTCAGCCCTTGTTCCGGATGTCCCGGGACCTGTCGCCGGCTGGTGGTCCGGGGCCCTGAGAAGTCGCTGGCAGCGTTTGCCCGACACCGACTTGTCAAAAGTATCGACCGCTCATCGCTTTAGGAATGCTGCATGTCCACCCCCACAGTTCGCGAACAATTCCTTGTCATCAGTGCCCTCGGCGCCAACCCCATGGAGCTGACCAACGTCCTGTGCCGCGCCAGCCATGAAAACCGCTGCGCCGTCGTGACCTCGCGCCTGACCCGGCATGGCGAGTGCAGCGCCCTGGTGCTGGAGATTTCCGGCAGCTGGGACGCCCTGGCACGCCTGGAGAGCAGCCTGCCGTTCCTGGCCAAGAAGCACGCCTTCACCGTCAATGTGGTGCGCAGCGCAGCCCTGGAAAGCCGCCCTCAGGCTCTGCCTTACGTGGCTTATGTCAGCGCGGCTTATCGCTCGGACATCGTCAACGAGCTGTGCCAGTTCTTCATCGACCACCATGTCGAGCTGGAAAACCTCACCTGCGATACCTACCAGGCTCCGCAGACCGGAGGCACCATGCTCAACGCCACCTTCACCGTGACCCTGCCCGCCGGCACCCAGATCAGCTGGTTGCGCGATCAGTTCCTGGATTTTGCCGATGCCATGAACCTCGATGCGCTGATCGAACCCTGGCGCCCACAGAACCCTATGTAAGGAAGCTCCCATGGCCGTTGCTATCGACCAACCCGTCACCGATTTCCAGGCCCCTGCCACCAGCGGCCAGACCGTCAGCCTGTCCGGCCTCAAGGGCAAGCAAGTGGTGATCTACTTTTACCCCAAGGACAGCACGCCGGGCTGCACCACCGAGGGCCAGGGCTTTCGCGATCAATACGCCGCCTTCCAGGCTGCCAACACCGAAATCTTCGGCGTTTCCCGCGACAGCCTGAAGTCCCACGAGAACTTCAAGTGCAAGCAGGAATTCCCCTTCGAACTGATCAGCGACAAGGACGAAGCCGTCTGCCAGCTGTTCGACGTGATCAAGTTGAAGAAGCTCTACGGCAAGGAATACCTGGGCGTGGACCGCAGCACCTTCCTCATCGACAAGGACGGTGTGCTGCGCCAGGAATGGCGCGGGGTGAAGGTTCCGGGCCACGTCGACGCCGTACTGGCCGCGGCCCAGGCCCTGAACAAGGCCTGAAATGACCGGGGCGGCTGAATCAGCCGCCCCGCGTATCTAGAGTAAAGGCGCCACCACCGGATCCTTCCTTGGCCAGGCATCCAGCACCGCCTTGAACAAGGTGGCCAGGGGAATCGCAAAGAAAATCCCCCAGAAGCCCCACAGCCCGCCGAACAACAACACCGCACAGATGATCGCCACCGGGTGCAGGTTCACCGCACCGGAGAACAGCAGCGGCACCAGCACGTTGCCATCCAGGGTCTGGATGATCCCGTAGACCGCCATCAGATAGATGAACTGGTCGCTCCAGCCCCATTGGAACAGCGCAATCAGCGCCACCGGCACCGTGACCACCACAGCGCCGACATAAGGCACCACCACCGAAATGCCCACCAGCAGCGCCAGCAACGCCGCGTAGTTGAGGCCCAGGGCGACGAAGGCGATGTAGGTCACGCCGCCGCAGATGACAATCTCGATGACCTTGCCGCGGATGTAGTTGGCAATCTGCCGGTTCATTTCGTGGGCAACCCGGGTAATCAGGGTCCGCTCGCGCGGCAGATAGCCGATGACCCAGCGGCTGATCATGGCCCGATCCTTGAGGAAGAAAAACACCAGGATCGGCACCAGCACCAGGTAGATCATGATGTTCACCAGCAACGGCAGGCTGGACAGGGAGAAGGTCAACGCCCATTGCCCGAACTTGCCGATCTCGCCCCTGGCCACCTCAATGGCCTGCAGCACCTGCTCATCCGACACCAGGTGCGGGTAACGCTCGGGCAACAGCAGCAACAGCGATTGCCACTTGGCGAGCATCCCGGGCAACTCGTTGAACAAGGTGACGAACTGGTGCCAGAGCAGCGGCACCACCACCAGGATAAAGACCAGCAACAAGCCCATGAACAGGGCAAACACCAACCCCACCGCCGCGCCGCCCGGCAGGCGCAGGCGCTCCAGGCTCACCACCAGCCCCTGCATCAGGTACGCCAGGACCATGCCCGCCAACACCGGCGCCAGCATGCCGCCCAGGGTCAGCACCGCCGTAAAGGCCAGGAACAGCAGGACGGCGAGCACCACCGCCTCTTCATCCGAGAAGTAGCGCTGTATCCAGTCGCGTAGCACTTTGAACATCAATGATCCTTAGGTGAAATCGATGAGCGGCCGTCAGGCCTTTTTCAGCCAGTAACGATAGACCCCGGCATCGTCCTCTTCGTGCAGCAGGGTATGACCGGCCAGACGGGCAAAGGTGCGAAAGTCGCGCTGGGACCCGGCATCGGTGGCAATGACCTTGAGCACCGCGCCACTGGCCAGGCGATTGAGTTCCATCTTGGCCTTGAGCAGCGGCAGCGGACAATTGAGCCCGCTGGCATCCAGCTCGGCGTCATGGGTGACAACATCGGTCATTGAACCTACTCCGATCGAAAATTCTGGCGCCTAGAATACCCTGCAAGGCAAAGCCGCCGGCAATAAACAAGCCTGACCCAGCGCATACACCACTCTGATAAAGGGCTTATGGGGTAGACGCTGGAATTTGCCAGAAAGCACCTGGGATCCGCAGAGTTTTCAGCGCCTTTGTCTGGTCCCCGGACCAGCGGCCAGCTACAGTAGAGCCTTTGTCGAATAAGGCTTTGTGCATGAATTTATTGCGCCCTACCCTGCTGACGCTCGCTTGCCTGCTCGCCTCACCGGGCTTCGCCGACGACCTGCCGTCACTCGGTGATGCCAGTTCAGCCATTGTCTCGCCGCAACAGGAACACCAACTGGGCCGCGCCTGGCTGGCGCTGCTGCGCAGCCAGGTCTCGCAGCTCAATGACCCGCAGCTCAAGGACTACGTCGAAACCAGCGTCTACAAACTGGTGGAGACCAGCCAGGTCAACGACCGGCGCCTGGAGTTCATCCTGATCAACAGCCCGCAGCTCAACGCCTTTGCCGCTCCCGGCGGGATTGTCGGGGTCAACGGTGGTCTGTTTCTCAACGCCCAGACCGAAGGCGAATATGCCTCGGTACTGGCTCACGAACTGGCGCACCTTTCCCAGCGGCACTTCGCCCGCGGCGTCGAAGCCCAGCAACGCATGCAGGTGCCAATGATGGCCGCGCTGCTGGCGGGGATCGTGATTGCCGCCGCCGGTGCCGGGGATGCCGGGATCGCCACCATTGCCGGCACCCAGGCCGCGGCAATCCAGGAACAGCGGCGCTTCTCCCGACAGAACGAGCAGGAAGCCGACCGTATCGGCATCCTCAATCTGGAGAAGGCCGGCTACGATCCGCGCTCGATGCCCACCATGTTCGAGCGCCTGATGCGCCAGTACCGCTTCGATGCCAAGCCGCCGGAATTCCTCTTGACCCACCCGGTCACCGAGTCGCGGATCGCCGACACCCGCAACCGTGCCGAACAGGCCAAGCAGGGCGGTACCGAAGACAGCCTGCGCTATCAACTGATTCGTGCCCGAGTGCAACTCAACTATGAAGAGTCCCCGGGCCTGGCCGCCAAGCGTTTTCGCGCGCAGCTCGACGAAAACCCGAAAAACGACATTGCGCGCTACGGCCTGGCCATCGCCCAGATCAAGGGCAGCCAGTGGAACGAGGCTCGGGAAAACCTCAAGCCGTTGCTGGCCAAGTCGCCCAATGACATCACCTACAACCTGGCCCAGATCGAGCTGGACATGGCCAACAGCCGCCTGCCGGATGCGCAAAGTCGGGTCGAGCGAATGCTCAACCTGTACCCCGGCAACTATCCGCTGAACCAGATTCGGGTTGATCTTCTGCTCAAGCAGAACCGCCCGGCGGACGCGGAAAAAGCCCTGGAGGGCCTGCTGAAAAGTCGCCCGGATGACCCGGACGTCTGGTACCTGGTGGCGGAAACCCGCGGCCTGTCCGGCAACATCATCGGCCTGCACCAGGCGCGAGCCGAGTACTTCGCCCTGGTCGGCGACTATCGCCAGGCCATCCAGCAGCTGGACTTCGCCAAGCGCCGGGCCGGCAGCAACTTCCCGCTTTCCTCGAGAATCGATGCGCGTCAGCGCGAGATGATGGATCAGGAGCAGATGGTCAAGGACATGATGCGCTGACCTTGCCGAGAGCCACAAAAAAGCCCGCCTCATACGAGGCGGGCTTTTTATTGGGCACCCCTTAAGGCTGGCGGGTTATTCGGCCAGCTTGAAGGTAATGAAGCTGGCTCGCCCCTGACGCAGAACACGCATGGACACCGAACGATTCTTCGGTAGCGCCTTGGCGATTTCAGTGAACTCCTTCGCGGTGGTGATCGCCTGGTTGTTCAGGTGAGTGATCACATCGCCCGGCTGGAGGCCGATCAGCGCCGCAGGACCGTCCTGAACTTCCTTGATGACAACGCCACCCTTGAGGTCGAAGGCTTTCTTCTGCTCATCGTTGAGTTCGATCACGGCCACGCCGAGACGGTTGCTGCTGCGCTCGACTCCGGACTTGGGCAGCATGCTCAGGTCCTTGTCTTCCTCGGGGATGGCACCGACGGTCAGCTCGACGTTCTTGCGCTTGCCGTCGCGGATCACTTCTAGATTGGCCTTGGCCCCGGCCTTCAGCGCGCCCACCAGGTGCGGCAGGTCGGCAGACATGACGATGGGCTGGCCATTGAGGCTGAGAATCACGTCACCCACTTGCAAGCCACCCTTGGCTGCCGGGCCGCCATCCTGAACCTGAGCCACCAGTGCACCGGCGGGTTTTTCCAGGCCGAAGGACTCAGCCAGGTCTTTATTGACCTCCTGAATCACCACGCCCAGCCAGCCACGGCTGACCTTGCCACCGGTTTTCAGCTGATTGGAGACGTCCATCGCCACATCGATCGGGATGGCGAAGGACACGCCCATGAAGCCACCGGAACGGGTGTAGATCTGCGAGTTGATCCCCACCACTTCACCGGCCAGGTTGAACAGTGGACCACCGGAGTTGCCCGGGTTGATCGGCACGTCGGTCTGGATGAACGGCACATAGTTTTCGTTCGGCAGGCTACGACCGATGGCGCTGACGATGCCCTGGGTCACAGTGTGGTCAAAGCCGAACGGCGAACCGATGGCCACGACCCATTGGCCGGCCTTGAGGTCCTGGGATTTGCCCAGTTTCAGCACGGGCAGGTCTTTGCCATCAATCTTCAGCAGCGCCACGTCGGAGCGCGGGTCGGTGCCGATCAGTTTGGCTTTCAACTCGCTGCGGTCGGCCAGGCGCACGAGGATCTCGTCCGCATCGGCGATCACGTGGTTGTTGGTGAGAATGTAGCCATCCGGGGAGATGATGAAGCCCGAACCCAGGGATTGCGCCTCGCGCTGGCGATCACCGCGCGGGGAGCGCTGCTGGGGCATGCCGCGCTCGAAAAACTCCCGCAGCATTGGCGGCAGGCCTTCCAGATCGGGCATCTGCGCTGAGTTGGAAACCCGGCGATCGGGCAGTTTCTGCGTGGTACTGATGTTCACCACTGCGGGCGAGGCCTGCTCGACCAGTTGGGTGAAATCAGGCAACTCGGCTGCCTGGGCAGACACGGCCTGACCCAGCACCAGTACAGTGGCAAGAATGGTGAAGTAGGACTTCAAGCGTGGTATCGACATACGGCTCCCGTTACGACGAGCGTGGTTAAGCGATATGAAGCAGCAAATGCCGAAAAGACAGGGGTGGCACTTTTGCTCCAGGAACGACAAATAAGGTCAGAACCGAGGGGGTTCTGACCTATAAAAAAACTTTGTGGATTTTGCAAATGAAATTGCTCACCAAACATTTCATCTTCTCAATTGTGGATCAGCCATGATTGACCTCTTACACAACCAATAAAGCTTCATTGTTTGGTGGCGGCATCGAAACGCATGGACAGGGCAATACGTTCGGCGGTGCCAATCGGAATTTCCCCGACCACCGTGACCATCATTTCGCCTTCGGGGGTGGTCAAGCGCCGCGATACTGCGACAGTCGGCCCCAACTGCGAACGAGTGTCGGTCACCGCCTCGCCATTGAGGGGCTCGAGGAACACGGAGAAACGTGCAAAACCATCGTCATACAGCAGGCTGTTAACCACGGACTTGGTTTGCGGATCCTTGCGGGCGCTGCTGCTGGTCAACTCGAAACCTGGAGGCAACCAGTCGGAGTGCCAGGCTTGGGTACTCTTGATCGCTGAGGCCTTGTCGCTATCCAGAACCACCGGCTTGCAGTCCGGACTGGCACGCAGCTCGTTGTCATCCGGTACATCGGCGGTGTCCAGACGGGTGAACTGAAAGCGCTCAAGCAACTGTCCCTTGTCATTCAACAACAGGGACTTGAGCGGCAAGCCGGTTTCCTGATCCAGGTGCAATTCAAAGCCGTAACGATGCTGGTCTCGCGGCGTGACCGCAACGATCACCGCCTGACGCCCGGCCACGCGTGACTTGCCGATAACGGCAAGTTCATACCAATTCTTGAGTTTCTGCGGATCCAGCGCACGCGCCGCAGAGTCCGGGGCATCCCCCAAGCCTGCCACCAGCGTACCGCTGACGCATTGGGTACGACCATCGACGCGCACAACCTCTTGAGCGGATCCATCGAGCTGGATCAAACGCTCACGGACCTTTCCATCTTGGACACGATGCCAGATGTTATGGGTAGAAAAACTACCATTGCGCTCGTAAACGAAGGTGCCCTGAAAGCTTTGCTGCCGTTCCGCTTGCCCAAGACGCTGCAACCAGTCCTGGGCTTCGTCGGCGTGGGCTGGAACCACAAACCAGCCACTGAGCAGAAGCGAGAGTAGAGGGATGGCGCGCATGATCCTCCTTAGCGGTTTTCCAGGCTTGCCGCACGGGCATAAGGCAGTGCGCTTTCAGTGCCTTTGAGTGCAGCTTGCTGCGCATGCTGACGCAGGTAGCTTGGCAGACGCTGGTCGTGCCAGCCGGGCTGACCTTGCAATACGCCATTGGCCATGGGGCCGGTGGCTTCCGAGCTTTCATTGTAGCCGGCCAAAACGGCAGGGCCTTTGACTTGTGGGGCGGCCAGGGTTGGCTGACCCGCTTGCTGAGCAAGCTCCACACCTGCGATCTCATCGTGGTTGTACAGACGTACACCCGCGAGTACCGCTACAGTCACAGACGCAGCGACCGCCAGACGACCCAGGCTGCGCCAAGGTCCACGAGACGCTTTGGCCGGTACAGCTTCATCGGCCAGGGCTGCAGAAACCGCAGCGGCGATGTCCAGACGCGGAAGCAGCAACTCCTTGTGCATGGCTGCCCGGGCGATTTGATAACGAGCCCAGGTCTCACGGGTTTCCACTTCGTCGACGGCATTCAATACCCGACGCAATTCCAGTTCGTCCGCTTCGTTATCCATCACCGCGGACAGCGATTCCTGCAGGGCTTCACGACTCATGGCGGTTCCTCTCTTGGCTGTCGCCGCTGTCTCAGGTTTCCTGCAACAACGGCTGCAGGGCTTTATCGATGGCTTCCCGAGCGCGGAAAATCCGGGAGCGCACGGTACCCACCGGACACTGCATGACGCTGGCAATGTCCTCGTAACTCAGACCATCGAATTCACGTAAAGTTAAGGCTGTACGCAAATCTTCCGGCAGTTGCTGAATGGTTCGATGGACGGTGCCTTCGATCTCATCCCGCAGCAATGCACGTTCCGGCGATTCGAGATCCTTCAGGCCATGATCGCCGTCATAGAACTCCGCATCCTCAGAACTGACATCGCTATCCGGCGGCCGACGGCCGCGTGAAACCAGATAGTTTTTCGCCGTGTTGATGGCGATACGGTACAGCCACGTATAGAACGCGCTGTCCCCCCGAAAATTACCTAGTGCACGGTAAGCCTTGATAAAGGCTTCTTGTGCGACATCCTGGGCTTCATGGGTGTCGTGCACGAAACGCACGATCAACCCGAGAATTTTGTGCTGGTATTTCAGCACGAGCAGATCGAACGCTCGCTTGTCGCCACGCTGAACGCGCTCGACCAGCTGCTGATCCTCTTCCTGGGTTAGCATGAACACTCCTCGATAAGCTCGGAGGAGGCTTGCATCACTAATCGATCAGGCTTGCAAACATAGACTCGGGCTTTTCGCAAAAGTTCTCCCCCTCCAAGCAAGTTTCCTGCGGGCTCTGATCCGGCACGCACGAAAAACGCAGCGCGGGCAAGGCCGGCTGCGCGAATAATCCTGTCGTCGATTTCTGTCACAAGGAACAGACTGCAAACCCTGGCCAGAACCGACGCTGTCCCTTCTTTCAGGCAACCTTCTATTGAGTTTGGGGCCTTGGCAAAAGTTCCCAATCTTTATAGCTGTGCCGAACGAAGATTGTGTAACGGTGAAGAGAAAAACCGCCTTACTTCTTCGATCAACCCGCGCGGAAGCTGGAATGCCGCGAGAAGAGGCTGGTCGAGAGCAACGCTTTTGCTCAGCGAAGTCGCACAACGCCATGAAGGCGCGACTATTGTGCCGATCCCCCCCTCTATATACTAGTGGGCTGTGTGGCTGCTTTGACTCGCCGATTCAGGCGTCTTGCGCCAACCCCATATTGGGTCGCTTTGAGCGGAATCCTTCAAATGAGCCAACAGTTTCAACACGATGTTCTGGTGATTGGCAGCGGCGCCGCCGGCTTGAGCCTGGCCCTTAACCTGCCCAGCCACCTGCGTATTGCCGTCCTGAGCAAAGGCGACCTGGCCAACGGCTCGACCTACTGGGCCCAGGGCGGTGTAGCCGCCGTACTGGACGATACCGATACCGTCGAATCCCACGTCGATGACACCCTCAATGCCGGTGGCGGCTTATGCCATGAAGATGCGGTGCGCTTTACCGTCGAGCACAGCCGTGAAGCCATCCAGTGGCTGATCGACCAGGGCGTCCCCTTCACCCGCGACGAAGACGCTGGCAGCGATGAAAGCGGCTTCGAATTCCACCTGACCCGCGAAGGCGGCCATAGCCACCGGCGGATCATCCATGCCGCAGACGCCACCGGCGCGGCGATCTTCAAGACCTTGCTGGCCCAGGCCCGACAACACCCCAACATCGAGCTGCTGGAGCAAAGGGTCGCCGTCGACCTGATCACCGAAAAGCGCCTGGGCCTGGAAGGCGACCGCTGCCTGGGGGCCTACGTGCTCAATCGCGGCACCGGCCAAGTCGACACCTTCGGCGCACGCTTCGTGATTCTCGCCTCCGGCGGTGCGGCCAAGGTCTACCTCTATACCAGCAATCCCGACAGCGCCTGTGGCGACGGCATTGCCATGGCCTGGCGCTCGGGCTGCCGGGTAGCCAACCTGGAATTCAACCAGTTCCACCCCACCTGCCTGTATCACCCGCTGGCCAAGAGCTTCCTGATCACCGAGGCCCTGCGCGGCGAAGGCGCCCACCTCAAGCTGCCCAATGGCGAACGTTTCATGCCGCGCTTCGATCCACGGGCCGAACTGGCTCCGCGGGATATCGTCGCCCGGGCCATCGACCACGAAATGAAGCGCCTGGGGATTGACTGCGTCTACCTGGACATCAGCCACAAGCCGGCCGCGTTCATCAAAAGCCATTTCCCGACGGTGTATGAACGCTGCCTGGAGTTTTCCATCGATATCACCCAGCAGCCGATCCCGGTGGTACCGGCGGCCCACTACACCTGTGGCGGGGTGATGGTCGACCAGCGGGGCCGCACCGACGTGCCCGGCCTGTACGCCATCGGCGAAACCAGCTTCACCGGGCTGCACGGGGCCAACCGCATGGCCAGCAACTCCTTGCTGGAATGCTTCGTCTATGCCCGCTCGGCGGCAGCCGACATCCTTGAGCAACTGCCCCAGGTCTCGATTCCCGCTGCCCTGCCCGCCTGGGACGCCAGCCAGGTCACCGATTCCGACGAAGACGTGATCATTGCGCACAACTGGGATGAACTGCGGCGCTTCATGTGGGACTACGTGGGTATCGTGCGCACCAACAAGCGCCTGCAACGGGCTCAGCACCGGGTGCGCCTGCTGCTGGATGAGATCGACGAGTTCTACAGCAACTACAAGGTCAGTCGCGACCTGATCGAGTTGCGCAACCTGGCCCAGGTCGCCGAGCTGATGATCCTCTCGGCCATGGAGCGCAAGGAAAGCCGCGGCCTGCACTACACCCTCGACTACCCGCAGCAGTTGCCCGAGGCCCGGGACACTATTCTGCAGCCGCCCACCTACGCCGGCCGAACTTGAGCCGCACCCGCAGGCGCCGATGCACATCGGCCGCCTGCGCATCCCGCGGCACACACAGAGAACGCACCCACGGCTCGCCGCACACGCGAAAACGCAGCACCACGATCAGCGGCAACGCCAGGCTGTCAGCGCGCAACTGCACCGCCTGCCAGCCCTTGGCCGGGCTCCACAACTGCCAGCCTTCTGCCGAATGCCGCAAGCCCGTGAACGCCCGGGGGTGAGTCAGGAGAATCTGTCGAGGCAGCACCCAGCCGGCGTGCAACAGGCACAACAACAGCCCCAGGAACTTGGCGACAGGCGCACACTGCAAAAGAACAATGGCCGCCACGGCGAATGCCTGGGCCATCAGGTAGGCCGCCAGCAGTTGCCTTGAAGCACGCCAGCGGCACTCGAACACGCTACTTGGGTTGGACACGGTCCAGAATCATGCGAACCATGCGCTGCAGCTCAGGGTCCTCGGACTCGCTGCGCTCCATGAACCAGCCGAACATGTCCTGATCCTCGCATTCCAGCAGCTTGCGATAGCACTCGCGATCAGTCTCATCGAGATGCGGGTACACCTCCCTGACGAACGGCACCAGCAACACGTCCAGCTCAAGCATGCCGCGACGGCTGTGCCAGTAGAGGCGATTCAGTTCAACATCTTCAACCATGGAGCGCTCCTCAAATAGAGCGCAAGTATACAGCCCGGGGCACACGAGAACAGTCGGCTTTGGTCGGCCACCGGCTATCCTTTGTGAACTATCCATTTCAGGGGCGCCCCCTTATGATGTGCCCCAGACTTTTTTACCCTGCGATGAACCATGGCTGACTCCGCTTTTTTCTGCCCCCTGTCCCACGAAGGCGTCCTCGCCGTCCGCGGCCCTGATGCCAGCAAATTCCTTCAGGGTCAGTTGACCTGCAACCTCAATTACCTCAGCGACAGCCAATCCAGCCTCGGCGCGCGCTGCAACCAGAAAGGTCGCATGCAGTCGAGTTTCCGCATCCTTGTGCAAGGTGACGGCTGCCTGCTGGCCATGGCCAGCGAACTGCTCGAACCGCAATTGGCCGACCTGAAGAAGTACGCCGTGTTCTCCAAGGCCAAGCTCAGCGACGAAAGCGCCAGCTGGGTGCGTTTCGGCCTGGCCGGCGGCGACGCCACCCTCCGCGACCTGAGCCTCGAACTGCCCCAGGAAGACGGCGCCGTGGTCCGAGCCGACGACCTGATCGCCATACGCGTGTCCAGCGACCGCGCCGAACTCTGGGGCCCGGCAGAACAAGCCGAGCACCTGGCTCGACAATTGGCCGCGCAACTGCCCCAGGGCGAGCTCAACCAGTGGCTGCTGGGCCAGATCCGCGCCGGCCTGGGCCAGGTCATGGCGCAGACCCGCGAGCTGTTCATTCCACAGATGCTCAACCTGCAGGCCGTGGGTGGCGTCAGCTTCAAGAAGGGCTGCTACACCGGCCAGGAAATCGTCGCCCGCATGCAGTACCTGGGCAAGCTCAAGCGCCGCCTGTACCGCCTCGCCTTGCCCGCAGGCGAGCTTCCCGCCCCCGGCACCCCACTGTTCTCCCCGACCCACAACAGCGCCATCGGCGAAGTGGTCCTGGCCGCCCAGGCACCCGATCAAGTGGAACTGCTGGCCGTGTTGCAGGCCGAGGCGGTGGAAGACGGCAACCTGCACCTGGGGACACTCGAAGGGCCCGGTCTGCACTTGCTGGATCTGCCGTACGAGCTGGACCGCGATCGCGAAATCCAGCGCTGATCGATTCCCCTTTCCTGCAACACCCTAGAGAACTGAAATGACTGAGCTGGCGCAAAAGGTCCAACGGGATTTGGTGGAGGCCATCGACAACGATGACCTGGTCCTGCCAACCCTACCGGAGGTGGCCATGCAGATTCGCCAGGCCGCCGAAGACCCGGAAATCAGCGTCAGCACCCTGAGTAAAGTGATAGGCCGTGACACCGCGTTGTCGGCACGGCTGATCAAGGTGGTCAACAGCCCCCTGCTGCGGGCGACCCAGGAAGTCACCGACCTGCACACCGCAATCACCCGCCTGGGGGTCAACTACAGCAGCAACCTGGCCATCGGCCTGGTGATGGAGCAGATCTTCAACGCCCGCTCCGAAGTGGTGGCGCAAAAGATGCACGATGTCTGGCGCCGCAGCCTGGAAGTGGCCGGGGTCAGCTACGCCCTGTGTCGCAGCTACACCCAGCTCAAGCCCGACCAGGCAGCCCTTGGCGGCCTGGTGCACCAGATCGGCGTGCTGCCGATCCTGACCTACGCCGAAGACCATTACGAACTGCTGTCCGACCCGGTCAGCCTCAACCACGTGATCGAGCGGATCCACCCCTTGCTGGGAGACAAGCTGCTGCGGGTCTGGGAGTTCCCCGAGCAACTGGTGGCAATCCCCGGGCAGTACCTGCACTTCGACCGCCAGAGCGCCGGGATCGACTACGTCGATCTGGTGCAGGTGGCGACCCTGTACTGCCACAAGGACACTGATCACCCTCTCTCGCGGATTGACGCCTTCAGCGTGCCGGCCTTCAAGAAGCTGGGAATCGACCCGGAAAACCAGGCCATGTGCAACGATCTGCAAGCATCCCGCTCAATGCTCTACTGATCCTCATCCGGCAATAAAACTCACCCGCACCTTGAGCCCCGAAGGCTCGCCGTCATGCAGGCTGATCTGGGCCAGATGGGCGCGACAGATTTCCCCCACGATCGCCAGGCCCAATCCCGAGCCGGCCACCTGCTGATTGCGCCGGTAGAAACGCTCGAAGACCCGGTCCCGATCCTCCAGGGGAATCCCCGGCCCATCGTCCTCCACCTCCAGCACGCCTGGCGCAAAGACCCGCAGCACCACATTGCCCCCCGGCGGCGTGTGGGCCAGGGCGTTGTCCACCAGATTGCTCAGCAACTCGTTGAGCAGGGTCGGCTCGCCCTTGAGCCACACCGGCTCGTCGGCCTCCAGCGCCAGGGCCACGCCCCGGGCATGGGCCAGGGGCGCCATGGCCATGCCCAGCTCCCGAGCCAGCTGGCTGAGGTCAAGCAACTGCGCACCGCCTTCGGCAATGGCCCGAGCGCCGTTTTCCACCCGAGCCAGGGACAGCAGTTGATTGGCCAGATGAGTCAGGCGATCAGTGCCCTGGGCCGCGCTTTCCAGGGTCGAACGCCAGGTCTGCGCTTCGCCGGAGCGCAAGCCCAGTTCCAGGCGGGCCTTGAGTGCGGCCAAGGGCGTGCGCAACTCATGGGCGGCCTCGGCGATGAACTGCGCCTGGCGCTCGAACTGCCCGCGCAGACGTTCGGTGAAATGATTCAAGGCCCGCACCAGGGGCCACAATTCGCGCTGCACCGACACCAGCGGCAGTGGCCGCAAGTCATCGGGCTGGCGCTCTTCCACCGCACCGCGCAAACGCTCCAGTGGCCGCAGCGCGGCACTCACCGCAAACCACACCAGCAGCAACGCACCGATGGCCAGCATGCCCAGGCGCAGCAAGGTATCGGCCATCAGGCTGCGGGCCATGGCGACCCGTGCCTCGTCAGTCTCGGCGACGCGGATCTCCGCCATGCCATTCATGTTCGGCTCGCTGACCGCCTTGAGCAGGCTCACCACCCGCACGTTCTGCCCCAGGTATGTGGCGTCATAGAAGCGCGCCAGGGCCGGGTAGTCATCGGTACGCGGAGTGCCCGGCGGTGGACCGGGGAGGTTTTCGTAACCGGAAATCAGTTGCTGGTGAATATCGTTGACCTGGTAGTAGATGCGCCCGGCGCTGTCGTAGGCGAAGGTGTCCAGGGCCACATAGGGCACGTTGGCACTGAGGCTGCCGTCGCGCTGGGACAGGCCGGCGGCGATGGTCCGCGCCGAGGCCAGCAGGGTGCGGTCATAGGCGGTGTCGGCGGCCTCGCGGCCATTCCAATAAGCGCTGAGCCCACTGGCCAGCATCAGCACCACCAGCAGCAGCGCCAGGTTCCACAGCAACCGCCAACGCAGGCTGCTGGGCTTATGCATCGCGGCTTTCCAGCAAATAGCCCAGGCCGCGAAAGGTGACAATCGCCACCGCATGGCCATCGAGCTTCTTGCGCAGGCGGTGAACGTAGATCTCGATGGCGTCCGGGCTGGCCTCCTCATCCAGGCCGAACACCTGGGACGCCAGTTGCTCCTTGCTCATCACCCGGCCAGGACGGGCAATCAACGCCTCCAGCACGGCCTGCTCGCGGGAGGTCAGGGTCAGCAGCTCCTCGCCCAGGGTGAAGCGTCGGGTGTCCAAGTCATAGGCCAGCACCCCGCAGCGCTGCTGGCGTTCGCCGCCCAGCACGCTGCGGCGCAACAGGGCCTTGACCCGGGCTTCCAGCTCGGTCAGCTCGAACGGCTTGGCCAGGTAGTCGTCGGCCCCCAGGTTCAGGCCGTGAACCCGGTCCTTGACGTCGCTGCGGGCGGTGAGCATCAGCACCGGCAGGTTCTTGCCCCGGGCCCGCAGGCGCGCCAGCACCTCGAAACCGTCCATGCGCGGCAGGCCGACATCGAGGATCGCCACGGCGTATTCCTCGCTGCCCAGGGCCAGGTCGGCGGCCACGCCGTCGTGCAGCACATCCACGGTCAAGCCGGTGCTCTTGAGCGCCTGGGCGACACTTTCGGCCAGTTGCAGATGGTCTTCGACGAGCAGGACTCGCATGGATGATTACCTCGATTCAGGGGGGATCGACGCCGCTCTTTGGCGCGGAGTGTACCGCCGCATCCGCCGCTGTGAAGCCCGAAAACCGTGAAAGTGCGCTGAAAGGTTAGCGAAAGGTTGGCCCTTTAGAGTCCCGCTACGGACAGTCTCGACTGCCCTGGTCTCAATGACCGCTGACACGCAAAACGCCTCGAAGCGTTTTCGTCAACAATAAGAACAATAACGGAGTACCCCTGGATGCCGTCCACGCGCCCTCACGCCGTCACACCTGTATCTTTTTCCCGTCTGACCCCGACCGCCCTGGCCAGCGCCGCGGCCCTCGCCGGTGTCGCCCCCTTGAGCCAGGCCGCCTTTTTCGAAGACAGCAGTGCCACCTTCGAAACCCGCAACATGTACTTCAACCGCGACTTCCGCGAAGGCACCAGCGCCCAGCAGTCCAAGCGCGACGAATGGGCCCAGGGGTTCATGCTCAACCTGCAGTCGGGCTACACCGAAGGCACGGTGGGCTTCGGCCTGGACGCCCTGGGCATGCTCGGGGTCAAGCTCGATTCCAGCCCCGACCGCACCGGCACCGGCCTGCTGCCGACCCACGATGATGGGCGCGCCGCCAATGAGTACTCCAAGCTCGGCCTGACCGGCAAAGTGAAGATCTCCGCCACCGAACTGAAAATCGGCAGCCTGATTCCCGAGTTGCCGATCCTCAAGCCCAACGACGGGCGCATCCTGCCGCAGACCTTCGAAGGCGGTTTGCTGACCTCCAAGGAGATCAAGAACCTGACCTTCACCGGCGGCCGCCTGGACAAGGCCAAGGACCGCGACGACAGCAACTACGAGGACATCCGCCTCAACAACAAGAACAGCCGCTTCGCCGGCACCGTGGCCGGCAAGCACTTCAATTTCGGCGGCCTGGACTACAAGTTCACCGACAAGATCACCGGCAGCTACCACTTCGCCCAACTGGACGACGTCTACAACCAGCACTTCTTCGGCCTGGTGGCGTCGCGTCCCCTGGGTCCAGGCACCTTCGCCAGCGACCTGCGCTTGGCCATCAGCGACGACCAGGGCCAGGCCCGGGGCGGCAAGATCGACAACCGATCGCTCAACGGCCTGCTGAGCTACGCCCTCAACGGCCACAAACTCAGTGCCGGCTACCAGCACATGTCCGGCGACAGCGCCTTCCCCTATGTCGATGGCAGCGACCCGTACCTGGTGAACTTCGTGCAGATCAACGATTTTGCCGGTGCCGAGGAACGCTCCTGGCAGGCCCGCTACGACTACGACTTCGCCAAGCTCGGGGTGCCCGGCCTGAGCTTCATGACCCGCTACATCAGCGGCGACAATATCGCCCTGAAAAACGGCGACACCGGCAAGGAATGGGAGCGCAACACCGAGGTCAAGTACGTGGTGCAAAGCGGCACCTTCAAGGACGTTGCCGTGCGCCTGCGCAACGCCACCTACCGCTCCAACTATTCGGCTCGCGACGCGGATGAAGTGCGCCTGCTGGTGAGCTACAGCGTGGCCCTGTGGTAACTCACCAGGCAAGCTTGCTTAAAAAGGACAGACCAACAACAACTCCTGTGGAGACAATCATGGACTTTTCACTGCGTAACCTCGCCCTCACCGCCGGCTGCATGCTGTTCGCCGGCCAATTGCTGGCCGCATCCGCCGAGCCCAAGCGCCCGGAGTGCATCGCCCCGGCCTCCCCGGGCGGCGGCTTCGACCTGACCTGCAAGCTGGCGCAAAGCGCCCTGGTCAACGAGAAGATCCTGACCAAGCCGATGCGCGTGACCTACATGCCCGGCGGCGTCGGCGCGGTGGCCTACAACGCGGTGGTGGCCCAGCGCCCGGCCGACGCCGGAACCCTGGTGGCCTGGTCCAGCGGCTCGCTGCTGAACCTGGCCCAGGGCAAGTTCGGCCGTTTCGATGAAAGCGCGGTGCGCTGGCTGGCGGCGGTGGGCACCAGCTACGGCGCCATCGCCGTGAAAAGCGATTCGCCCTACAAGACCCTCGACGATCTGGTCCAGGCTCTTAAGAAAGATCCAAGCAAAGTGGTGATAGGTTCCGGCGGCACCGTGGGCAGCCAGGACTGGATGCAGACCGCGCTGATCGCCAAGGCCGCCGGGATCAACCCGCGGGACCTGCGCTACGTCGCCCTGGAAGGCGGCGGCGAGATCGCCACGGCCCTGCTGGGCGGGCACATTCAGGTCGGCAGCACCGATATTTCCGACTCCATGCCACACATCCAGGCCGGCGACATGCGCCTCTTGGCGGTGTTCTCCGAACAGCGCCTGGACGAGCCGAAAATGAAAGACATCCCCACCGCCAAGGAGCAGGGCTACGACATCGTCTGGCCGGTAGTGCGCGGTTTCTACCTCGGGCCGAAAGTCACCGACGAGGAATACGCCTGGTGGAAAGACGCCTTCGACAAACTGCTGGCCTCCGAAGACTTCGCCAAGCTGCGCGATCAGCGCGAGCTGTTCCCCTTCGCCCTGACCGGCCCCGAGCTGGACACCTACGTGAAAAAGCAGGTGGCCGACTACAAGACCCTGGCCAAAGAGTTCGGCCTGATCCAGTGACCGTCCCTTGCTGACGGCGCGGCCCTCGCGCATCGAGGGCCGCGCCCGGGAGTTAACCATGCTCGTTCAACGTCTCTTCGCCGCGGTGTTGCTGCTGGTCTGTGCCGCTCTGGCACTGATGGCCTGGCCGTATCAAGCGGCCTTTTCCTACGAACCCGTGGGCCCGCGGGCCTTCCCTTTGCTGATGCTCGGCCTGATGGGCCTGGCCCTGCTGTACATGCTGTTTCGCCCGGCGCCGATCAAGCACAGCGAAGACGAACCGCCCCTGGACCGGCAGACGCTGACCAAGATCACGCTCTGCGTGACCTTGCTGCTGGTGTTCGCCGGCACCTTCGAACCCCTGGGCTTCATCCTCGCCAGCATCCTCATCGGCGTGCCAATGGCCCGGCTTTATGGCGGCCGCTGGCTGCCCAGCCTGGTGATCATCAGCCTGCTCAGTGTCGGCCTCTACTGGCTGTTCGACCGGGTCATGGACGTACCCCTGCCCCTCGGCCTGCTCGACGTTCTGGAGAATTGATATGGATACCCTCAGTTACCTGGGCCAGGGCTTCGGCGTAGCGCTGACCCCCTACAACCTGGTCACCGCCCTGTGCGGCACCCTGATCGGCACCGTGGTCGGATTGCTGCCGGGCCTGGGCCCGATCAACGGCGTGGCACTGCTGATTCCCATCGCCTTCGCCCTGGGCCTGCCGCCGGAATCGGCGCTGATCCTGCTGGCCGCGGTGTACCTGGGCTGCGAATACGGCGGCCGCATCAGCTCAATCCTGCTGAACATTCCCGGCGAAGCCTCCACCGTGATGACCACCCTCGACGGCTACCCCATGGCGCGCAAGGGCCTGGCGGGCGTGGCCCTGTCGCTGTCGGCCTGGAGTTCGTTCATCGGCGCCTTCATTGCCACCTGCGGCATGGTGCTGTTCGCCCCGCTGCTGGCCAAGTGGGCGATCGCCTTCGGTCCGGCGGAGTACTTCGTGCTCATGGTGTTCGCCATCGTCTGCCTGGGCGGGATGGCCGGCGACCGGCCATTGAAGACCTTTATCGCCGCGTTGATCGGGCTGTTCCTGTCGGCGGTGGGCATCGACGCCAACAGCGGCGTGTACCGTTTCACCGGGGACAACATCCACCTCACCGACGGCATCCAGTTCGTGGTGCTGGTGCTGGGCCTGTTCTCCATCAGCGAGATCCTCTTGCTGCTGGAAAAGACCCATCGCGGCCAGGAAGCGGTAAAAGCCACCGGACGCATGATGTTCAACCTCAAGGAAGCGGCCTCGGTGTTCGCGGTGAACATCCGCTGCGGCCTGCTGGGCTTCATCATGGGCGTGCTGCCCGGCGCCGGTGCAACCCTGGCCAGCGCCGTGGCCTACATGACCGAGAAACGCATCGCCGGCGCCAGCGGCACCTTCGGCGAAGGCGACAAGCGCGGCCTGGCGGCCCCGGAAACCGCGATCGGCGCTTCGGCCTGCGGTGCCCTGGTGCCGATGCTGACCCTGGGCGTGCCCGGTTCCGGCACCACCGCGGTGATGATCGGCGCGCTGTCGCTGTACAACATCACCCCCGGCCCGCTGCTGTTCCAGCAACAGCCGGACATCGTCTGGGGCCTGATCGCCTCGCTGTTCATCGCCAACATCATGCTGGTGATCCTCAACATCCCGATGATCCGCCTCTTCACCCGCATCCTCGCGGTGCCGAACTGGGCCCTGGTGCCGGTGATCGCGATCATTACCGGGATCGGCGTCTACGCGGTACACGCCACCACCTTCGACCTGTTCCTGATGGTGGGTATCGGCATCTTCGGCTACATCCTGCGCAAGCTGGACTTCCCGCTGTCGCCGGTGCTGCTGGGCTTCATCCTCGGCGGCCTGATGGAACAGAACCTGCGCCGGGCGCTGTCGATCTCCAACGGTGCCATGGATATTCTCTGGTCGAGCCCGATCACCGTCGGGGTCTGGGTGCTGACCGTGATCATGCTGCTGATGCCGCTGCTGCGCATCTGGCGCAAGCGCGCGGCCGAGCAACGTGCCGTGGCCGATGTCTGAAGCCCGCTTCAGGCAATGGTGGGGCACGCCCCTGGTGGGCCTGGCTGGCGGCTACCTCGCCAGCCAGGTCGGCTGGCCGCTGCCGTGGATGGTCGGCTCATTGCTGGCGATCATCCTGGTGCGCTGCCTGACACCCTGGCAATTGGCGGAAATCCCCGGCGGGCGCAAATGCGGACAATGGGTGGTCGGCATCGGCATTGGCCTGCACTTCACGCCGCTGGTGATGGAGCAGGTGCTGAGCCATTTCGGCCTGATCTTCTGCGGCGCCCTGGTCACCAGCCTGTCCAGTGTGGTCGGGGTGTGGTTGCTGCGGCGCACCGGGGAAGACCGGGCCACGGCATTCTTCTCCAGCATGCCCGGCGGCTCCGGGGAGATGGTCAATCTCGGCGCGCGTAACGGCGCGGTGCTCAGTCGGGTAGCGGCCGGGCAGAGCCTGCGGGTGCTGACGGTGGTGCTCTGTGTGCCGGCGGCGTTCAAGTACCTGTTGGGGGAAGGCGCCCCGTCCCTGCACGCAAGCAGCGTGGACTGGCAGTGGCTGGCCCTGCTGTTCCCGGCAGGAGCGCTGCTGGCCTGGCTCTGGCAACGCCTGCGCCAGCCCAATCCTGGCTGTTCGGCCCGTTGCTGCTCAGCGCGTCGGCCAGCATCGCCTGGGACCTGCACATCGGCCTGCCCGACGGCGCCAGCCAGCTGGGCCAGTGGCTGATCGGCAGCGGCCTGGGCTGTCACTTCAACCGGCAGTTCTTTCGTCGAGCACCGTCGTTCATGGGCCGCACCCTGATCGGCACCGCCCTGACCATGCTGATCGCCGGCCTTGCGGCCCTGGGCCTGAGCGTGCTGACCCACCTCGACCTGCGCTCGCTGACATTGGGCATGATGCCCGGCGGTATCGCGGAGATGAGCCTGACGGCCGAAACCCTGCAACTGTCGGTGCCATTGGTGACGGCGATGCAGGTCATGAGGTTGTTGTTCGTGCTGTTTCTCGCCGAGCCCCTGTTCCGCCACTGGAACAAAGGCCCGCTGTAGTCGCAGGACCTTCAGTGGCCGAGCCACCGCCGCGTCCCTACGGGCCGTTCGCAGCCTGCGGCAGCGGCTACAGATATGCCCTGGTTCAAGTCGCGAGTGGGGTGGCCGCCAAGCAGCCCCCCATCGAGCAATAGTTACAACGGCGGCAGGCGCCACTCGATCGGCGTCTCGCCGTTCTGCTCAAGGTACTTGTTGGTGCGGCTGAAGTGCCCGCAACCGATGAAGCCACGGTAGGCCGACAGCGGCGAGGGGTGCACCGAGGTCAGCACCAGGTGCTTGGTGGCGTCGATCAGCTTCTGCTTGCTCTGGGCATGGGCGCCCCACAGCAGGAACACCAGATGCGGCTGGTGCTCGCTGACCACTTCGATGATCCGGTCGGTGAAGAACTGCCAGCCCTTGCCCGCATGGGATGCGGCGTTGGCCCGCTCCACG
Organism: Pseudomonas protegens; assembly: GCF_013407925.2. Lineage (NCBI taxonomy): Bacteria > Pseudomonadati > Pseudomonadota > Gammaproteobacteria > Pseudomonadales > Pseudomonadaceae > Pseudomonas > Pseudomonas protegens. Next base: position 1,599,085 of record NZ_CP060201.1, read on the forward strand.
GTCATGGTGGTGTTGAGCATCAGCACACCCTGGTCGGCCCAGCTCTGCAGGTAGCCGTGGTTGGGAATGTCGATATTCAGATCGCGCTTGAGCTCTTTATAGATGTTCACCAGCGACGGCGGCGCCGGCACCCCGGGCTGCACCGAGAAGCACAGGCCGTGGGCCTGGCCCGGTCCGTGGTAGGGGTCCTGGCCGAGAATCACCACCTTGACCTTGTCCAGCGGCGTGGAATTCAGGGCATTGAAAATCATTGGACCCGGCGGGTAGATTTCCTTGCCGGCGGCATGTTCCCGGCGCAGGAACTCGCGCAGTTCGCTCATGTAGGGCTGCTCGAATTCGGCCCGCAGGGCCTCCTTCCAGCTCGGTTCGAGTTTGATACGATCGTCAGCAGTCATGGCCAGGCCCGTGAAAAAACAATGGCCGCACCCTAGGAAAGCCGACTTCGCTTGTCAATTGATCTGACACAGAACCGGCAGTTTCCCTTACAGCGATCATACTGAGCGCTCAAATTTCCCCATCGAGGTCACGATGAACCTGCACGTCGAAGAACTCACCGGCACCGATGGCGCACGCATCGCCATTGCCACCCTGGACGCGGAAAAATCCCTGAACGCCCTGTCGCTGCCGATGATCCAGCAGTTGAGCGAACGCCTCGACGCCTGGGCCAAGGACCCGCAAGTGGTCTGCGTGCTGCTGCGCGGCAACGGCGCCAAGGCCTTCTGTGCCGGTGGCGAAGTGCGCAGCCTGGCCCAGGCCTGCCTGGATCATCCGGGCGAAGTACCGGCCTTGGCCGGGCATTTTTTCGCCGCGGAATACCGCCTCGACTATCGCCTGCACACCTACCCCAAGCCGGTGATCTGCTGGGGCCACGGCTATGTGCTGGGCGGCGGCATGGGGCTGCTGCAAGGCGCCGGCATCCGCATCGTCACTCCCAGCAGTCGCCTGGCGATGCCGGAGATCAGCATCGGCTTGTATCCCGATGTGGGCGCCAGCTGGTTCCTTTCGCGCATGCCCGGCAAGCTCGGCCTGTTTCTCGGGCTCACCGGCGCCCATATGAATGGCCGCGACGCCCTGGACCTGGGTCTCGCCGATCGCTTCCTGCTGGATGAGCAACAGGAGGCGCTGATCGAAGGCTTGCTGCAGTTGAACTGGCAGGAGCAGACCCCGCGGCAGCTCAACAGCCTGCTCAAGGCCTTGCAGCAGGAAGCATCGGCGCAACTGCCAGAAGCCCAATGGCTGCCGCGCCGGGCGCAGATCGACGAATGGCTGGATGTCAGTGACGTGGCCTGCGCCTGGCGCGCCATCAGCCAGTTGCAGCATCACCACGATGCCCTCTACCAACGCGCGGCCCAGACCCTGACCCAGGGCTGTCCGCTGACGGCCCATCTGGTCTGGGAACAGATCCGCCGCGCCCGTTACCTGTCGCTGGCCGAGGTATTCCAGATGGAATACACCCTGAGCCTGAACTGCTGCCGGCATCCGGAGTTCGCCGAAGGCGTGCGTGCGCGCCTGATCGACAAGGATCATCAGCCGCACTGGCACTGGGCGGATATCACTCAGGTGCCTGAGGCCGTGGTCGAAGCGCACTTCCACAAGGCTTGGGAAGGTCGCCATCCCCTGGCGGACCTGACCGATTACTAAAAAGCCCGTAGCCGCCCGAGGCGGCTACGGGCTCCCGACCCTGGCCGAATCAGTGGCCGCGCCCACCACGTCCATGGTCGCCGCGGCCACGCCCGCCGTGACCGCCCCAGTCCTGATTGCCGCCGTTGTCATTGTTCCAGTTGCCGTGGCGCTCATGCCCGCCCCAGCCCTGGGCGGGATAAGGTCGGTAGACCGCCCGGGGGACCTGGTAATAACGCGGAGCCGGTGAGTAGTAGCGCGGCGCCGGCTGGTAATAGCGTGGCGCGTAGTAGCTGCGTCCGGTCGAATAATAGGATGAACCGCCACCGTAGTAATAAGCCGGCGCCGGGGAGCTGTAGACCTCGGAGCTGTAATAGCTTGAGCCTCCATCGTAATAAGGGACGCACGCGCCAAGACTCAAACCCAGTAATGCAACAAGCAGAAGTCGACGATACATGGCGGCCTCCTGGACCGCGAAGAAGCCACGCCAGCGACGCTGGCAGGCGGCAATCAGCAACAGGCTGACTGACGAAATATCTGACCGCAAAATTGCCTTCTGGTGCGATTCCGGCAACACATTGATACAAGTCACGCGACCGCTGGCAGGTCCCCGCCCGCGGCGTCTCAAGGCTTGGAATGGCGGCGGCGAAAGAGGCCTTGGCAACGTATCAACGCCAAGACAATTCAGTGCATGGATGAACGAGTCATTTGCCCGCCGTGCCACTAGAATGCGTCATCGGGCCACTATCACGGAATTACCATGGCGCTTCGTTCTCCCCTGTATTCGCAACGTTCGCTGGTGCTGGTCCTGATCACCCTGCTGGGCAGTGGCTTCCTTGCCACCTCCCTGCTCAGCTACTACGCCTCGCGGGATTCGATCCGCGACAACATCGTCAACACCGAACTGCCGCTGACTTCCGACACCGTGTATTCGGAAATCCAGAAGGACCTGGTACGACCGGTGCTCATCTCCTCGATGATGGCCCGCGACACCTTCATGCGTGACTGGGTGGTGGCCGGCGAACGCGACCCCAGCCAGATGACCCGCTACCTCAACGAGGTCATGACCCACTACGACGCCTACACCGCGTTCTTCGTCTCCAACACCAGCCTCACCTACTACCAGGCCAAGGGCGTGCTGAAGAAGGTCAAGGTCGATGAACCCCGGGACGCCTGGTACTTTCGCGTGCGCAATATGGCCACGCCCTACGAGATCAACGTCGACCCGGACCTGGCCAACCAGGACAAGCTGACCTTCTTCATCAACTACAAGGTCTACGACTACCAGGAGCGTTTCATCGGCGCCGCCGGCGTCGGCCTGACGGTGGACGCGGTGATCAAGCTGATCGACAAGTACCAGCAGCGCTACCAGCGCAGCGTGTACTTCGTCGACACCTTCGGGCGCATCGTGCTGACCGGTGCCGACGGTGGCCCCCAGGGCGCCCGCAGCGGCCAGTCCCTGCATGACCTGGAAAGCCTCAAGGAACTGATGGCCCAACTGCCCAAGCCCCACAGCGGCAGCTATGAATACTCGACCCAGGGCCAGGGGCATTTTCTCAATGTGCGCTTCATTCCCGAGCTGAACTGGTACCTGTTCGTCGACAAGCGCGAGGATGGTGCCCTCAACGGCATCCGCCAGTCGCTGTACCTGAACCTGCTGATCTGCCTGGTGATCACCGCCATCGTGCTGATCCTGCTCAGCGGCGTGGTGCGCCGTTACCAGCGCAAGATCGAAACCCAGGCCACCCTCGACAGCCTGACCCGCCTGCCCAACCGCCGCGGCTTCGACCTGCTGGCGGCCCAGGCCCTGCAAGAGGCGCGACGCGACTTGACGCCGCTCTGCGCCCTGCTGCTGGACCTGGATCACTTCAAGCGCCTCAACGATACCTACGGCCACCTGGCCGGGGACCAGGTGCTCAGCGGCTTCGCCCGGGACCTGCAGGACTGCCTGCGCCAGTCCGATATCGTCTGTCGCTGGGGCGGCGAGGAATTCATCGTCCTGCTCAAGGACACCCAGAGCGGGCCCGCCCTGCAGATCGCCGAAAAGATTCGGCAGCTGACCGAACGGCAGCGCTACTACTATGAAGGGCAGTCCCTGCAACTGACCGTCAGTATCGGCTTGACCGCCCTGCAACCGGCAGACACCCTGCACAGCCTGCTGTCCCGCGCCGATCATGCGATGTACCGCGCCAAGCAAAGTGGACGTAATCGAACCTGCGTGGAAATGCCTGACTCCAGCCATGAATGAACCTGACCTTTGCCCGGCCTGCGGTGCCCGCAACGATTGCGCCCTGGCCGACCCACGCACGGCGGACCGCGCCTGCTGGTGCTACAGCCTGAGCATCGACCCGGCCATCATCGAGGCCCTGGCGCCCCACCTGCGCGACCGTGCCTGCCTGTGCCCGCGCTGCGCCGGGGTCGAGGCGCAGTTGCGCGCCGGCACCCTGCCGCGCTCTTGAAACCCGCCCACCCACTGCCTGCGATCGCCTGCCATGCGCCTTGACCGTTTCCTCAGCAACCTGCCGCGCTTCAACCGCCAACAGGTGCGCCTGCTGCTGGTGCAGCGGCGCGTGCGCATCGACGGTCAGCCGGTCGGCGATCCCCGGGCCGAGGTTCGCGAATTCAGTCGGGTGGAACTGGATGAGGAGGTGCTGCAGGCCGGCAAGCCGGCGCGCTACTTCATGCTGCACAAGCCCATGGGTTGCGTCAGTGCCACCCGTGATCCCGAGCACCGGACCGTGCTGGAGCTGATCCACGAGCCGGACCCGCAGGAGCTGCACATCGCCGGACGCCTGGACTACAACACCACCGGGCTGATGCTGATCACCAACGACGGCCAGTGGTCGCGGCGCCTGACCCAGCCGCAGACCAAACTGCCCAAGCTCTACTACGTGGAAACCGAAGACGAGATGGGCCCCGAGTACATCCAGACCTTCGCCCGCGGCCTGTATTTCGCCTTCGAGGACCTCACCACCCTGCCCGCGCAATTGCAGATCCTCGGTCCGCGCAGCGCCCGGCTGAGCATCGTCGAAGGGCGCTATCACCAGGTCAAACGCATGTTCGGCCACTTCAACAACAAGGTGCTGCGCCTGCACCGCGAACGCATGGGGCCGCTGGTGCTGGACGAGCGGCTGGCCCCCGGCGAGTACCGGCCCCTGAGCGCCGACGAAATCCGCCTGATCTGAGGCTCGCCATGCCCGGACGACCGCTGAGCAGAAGCTGTCGAACAATTTGCCCAATCGACTTGCAGGTTATCGATTGCCCTGCTTGAATCAGTCCGTCGGCCGAATTGTGACCGATGAGTCACGAACAGACATCTAAGAAACCTTTTGCCGGCCTGAGCCCTGCCTGCTCTGCATTTCCCCCGGCAAATCGCCCGCCTATAACAACACCCGTCGACCTGCCTTACCGGATCGACATGGGCTCCCATTCAAGGCGTATGCCTACCTGTCAGATTGCCCGTGCACACTCAAGTTGCGCGCATACCCGCTTGCCAGGAGTCTTATGACATGAGGCCAGAAATCGCTGTGCTGGATATACAGGGTCAGTATCGGGTTTACACGGAGTTCTATCGCGCAGACGCCGCGGACAAGACCATCATTCTGGTCAACGGCTCGATGGCCACCACTGCGTCCTTTGCCCAGACCGTGAAGAACCTGCACCCGCAGTTCAACGTGGTGCTCTACGACCAGCCCTACGCGGGCCGCTCCAAGGCCCACAACAAACACGAACGGATGCTCACCAAGGAAGTGGAGGGACAGATCCTTCTGGAGTTGATCGAGCACTTTGCCGCCGAGCACGTGCTGTCGTTTTCCTGGGGCGGCGCCGCCGCCTTGCAGGCCCTGGCCCAGCGTCCGCGGCGCATCGAGAAAGCCGTGATCAGCTCGTTCTCGCCGGTGATCAACGAGCCGATGCGCGACTATCTGGAGCGCGGTGTCGACTACCTCGGCAACCTCGACCGCCATCGCGTCGGCCACCTGGTCAACGACACCATCGGCAAGCACCTGCCCTCGCTGTTCAAGCGCTACAACTATCGCCACGTCAGCAGCCTGGCGGAGCACGAGTACGGGCAGATGCACTTCCACATCAGCCATGTGCTCAACGGCGACCGGCAGTGCTACTTGCGGGCGGCGAAGAACATCCAGGTGCCGGTGCTGTTTCTCAACGGTGAGTGGGACGAGTACACCTCGGCCAACGACGCCAAGCTGTTCGCCGACCATGTGCAGCACGCAAGCTTCAGCACCATCCAGGCCACCGGGCACTTTCTCGACATGGAACACAAGGCCGCCTGCCGCGACAGCCGCCAGGCACTGCTGGGATTCCTCAAGCCGGGTCAGTACGACGGTCGAACGCGCGCGCACTATGATCAGCCTCAGCATGCACGGGCGATCTGACCATGCAGCGTCACAGGTGGGCCGGCCGTCCTTGAAAAACCCTGTTTTTCCTGGCGCATGGCCCACCTGCGGCGAACAGCGATGACACGCAAGCACAGGTCAGATAAAGAAAAACTTCAAATCTGCGGCCACATCTGGTACAAAGTCAGCCGTTCGAGCGGGTGTCGTATAATGGCATTACTCCAGCTTCCCAAGCTGATAACGAGGGTTCGATTCCCTTCACCCGCTCCACTTCCCCCATCTGCGAGTTAGCGCAGATCCGCAAAACCGCTTTTCAGTCGTTGAACTCAAGCGACAACTTCTCTTCCAAGCTTCAAGCCTGACGACTCAAGCCCCAGCCTTGTGCCTAGCCCGGCCGATCGCTGCTGGCCAGAAAAGCCGCATAGTTATCTGCAACAACGGTTGTCCGGCCAGTCTCATGCGACCACAGCACCACCACGGGCTCCGCGGCCTGGCCCAGTACGGCGTAATCGAAGCAGTAGTAGTCGCCGGTGCCGAACTGAGCGAACGGCAGCCAGCGGGAGAAGCCCGCCGAATCAGTGCAGACGCTGTCCTGCCACGCCTGCCAGCCACCCTCGAAATGCCGGACTATCGACTCCCAGGTCTTGCGCGGATCGCGCGCATCAAAGACCGGAAACACTTCCAGAGCCCCCAGTGCCTTGCCGTTGTGATCCAGAAGCCACTCGACGAACGATCCGGGCAAGGTTCGCCCCAATGCCGTCTCGGCAGAACGGATCGCCTCGATGGTCGTGCCTATCACTCTCGCTTTGCCCATGAATCCTCGCTGGCTACAGGCCACCATCGGGAAGATTCAGCAGGCCTTGGCCGGCGATTGTGCTCCTGACAATCGGCGCGCGCCAAGCACCCGGCGATAGCCCGGCCTGGCCAATTGGCTAAGATATCCGGCCTGTTTCCCCGTACCCCCTGCCCGGCCATCGACGATACCTGCGTCGCGCCCTCCGAGGGACAAGCCCCTCAGCCGCTTCTTTTGCATGATTCGCCCGACATCACGGGCTGCACACGAACCTGAAGGAACTGCGAAATGACCCAGAACATTTACGACGACCCGAGCTTTTTCCAGGGTTATAGCCAACTGGGCCGCTCCATCGGCGGCCTGGATGCGGCACCAGAATGGCCGGCCCTGCAAGCCCTACTGCCACCGATGAACGGCCTTCGGGTGCTAGACCTGGGCTGCGGCTATGGCTGGTTCAGCCGTTGGGCCAGCGAACAGGGGGCCCAGCAGGTGCTGGGTCTGGACGTTTCGCAAAAGATGCTGGCGACCGCCCGCGCCCACACCTCGGCGCCCAACATCGATTATCAGCAGGCCGACCTGGAACACCTGAGCCTGCCCAGTTGCAGCGTCGACCTGGCCTACAGCTCCCTGGCCCTGCATTACATCAAGGACCTGCGCGGCCTGTTCGCCCAGGTCTACGCCGCCCTGGTGCCGGGGGCGCGTCTGGTGTTCTCCATCGAGCACCCGATTTTCATGGCTCCACGCAATCCGGGCTGGCAGGTGGACGACCAGGGCCGCAAGTCCTGGCCTCTGGACAGCTACCAGCAGGAAGGCGAACGGATCACCCATTGGCTGGCCGAGGGGGTGATCAAGCAGCACCGCACCCTGGGCACCCTGCTCAACACCCTGATCGCTACGGGGTTCAACATTCGCCACGTCGAGGAATGGGGACCGAGCGCCCAGCAAGTGCTGGATCAACCGGCCCTGGAAGAAGAGCGCGAGCGACCGATGATGTTGCTGGTGGCCGCCCAACGCTGAAGCGGCCGCCATGGCGCGACCGCCCCGGCAGGCATGTCCGGCATGGCTAGAAGCCCTGCTGCAAGGGAAAGCGCCGGGCGCCGCTGCGGGCGAGGAATTTTTCCTGGGCCATGGGCCGGGCCAGGAAGTAGCCCTGGGCCTCGTCGCAACCAAAGGCCCGCAGCATCTGCAGACATTTGAAACTCTCGATGCCCTCGGCCACGGTGCGGTAGCCCAGTTCCCGGGCCAGGGCGATCACCGAGCGGGTGATCTTCTGGTGCTGGGCGCTGCTCTCCAGGTCAGTGACCATGGATTTGTCGAGCTTCACCACATTGGCCGGGATCTGGTGCAGGTAGGCGAAGTTGCTGTAGCCGGTGCCAAAGTCGTCGATGGCCACATCCATGCCCAGGCCGCGAATCTTGCTCAGCTGATCCAGCACCTTGGGGTTGGAACGCAGCCAGGCACCTTCGGTGATTTCCACCTCCAGGCGCTGCGGGTCGATGCGATGACGCCGGCAGGCATCGCGCAGCACATCGGCAATGTCCTGATCCTCGAAATCCTGGGGCGAGAGGTTGATCGACAGACGCTGCACGTCGCTGGAACTCCAGCGGTGCAGACGCTCCAGCACGGCATTGATCACCCAATGGGTCACCCGGTGGATCAGCGCATTGCGCTCCATGACCGGAATGAACTCGGCCGGTGAAATCGGCCCCAGCCACGGATGATCCCAGCGGATCAATGCCTCGGCGCTGACCTGGGCGCCGTCGGGCAGGGCAAAGCGCGGCTGGAACATCAGGTAGATCTGCCCGCTGTCCAGGGCTTCGCTGATGTCCGAGGCGAGGTTGAAGGCCCGCCGATAGGCCTGGTCACGCACCCCATCGTAAGGCGCCCAGGTGCTGCGGTTGAGGGTCGCCAGCTCCAGGGCGAACATGGCCTTGCGCAGCACGTCGGATACCGCGTCGCGGTCCGTGGAAAACTCCACCGTGCCCGCACACACCCCGGGAATCATCGGCAGTTCCAGGCCCGGCGGCTGGCGGCGCAGGCGGCGCACCAAGCCTTCCAGAAAGCGCTCGATCCCCGGGGCCGCCGGCAGCAGGAACCCGAAGCGCTTGACCGATACGTGATACACCCGCACATGCCGCCCCAGGTAGGCGAGCAGTTGCTGGGCCAGGAAGCGCACGATGGTTTCGAACGGCGCCAGGCCCATGGCCAGGGTCAGTTCGTGGGCCACGGCCATGTCCACCGCATCCACCAGCACCAGCACGCGCCTTTCTCCCGGGTGTTCATCCGCCAGGTCGTACAGATCGCTCTGGAACTGTTCACGGTTGGGCAGGCAGCTCACCGGGTCGCGCCGGGTCAGGCGCTGGCGATGCTCGATCTGCTCCATCACCAGCGACGCCAAGTCGCGCAATTGCTGGCGCTCGGCGGCGTTCAGGCGCTGGGGCTGCTTGTCGATGACGCACAGGCTGCCAATCGCATGTCCGGTGGAGGTGATCAGCGGCGCACCGGCATAAAAACCGATGCTCGGATCATCAGTCACCAGGGGATTGGCGTGAAAACGCACATCCTGGCGGGCGTTTTCCACCTCGAACACATCATCGTTTCTGATGGTGTACGCGCAGAACGATTGCTCGATGGGGGTCTGCTCGGCCGCAAACCCCACCCGCGACTTGAACCACTGCCGATCACGGTCCACCAGGGTGATCAACGCCGTGGGCACCTTGAAATACTCGGCGGCCAACCGGCAGATGCGGTCGAAGCGCTCGCAACGGGCGGTATCCAGCAGTTCCAGGGCATACAGGGCAGCCAGGCGCTGCTCCTCGGCCAACGCCTTATCGGGCATACGCCGTCTCGGGCAGGATCAACACACTCATCAGCAACCTATCTCACTCACGCGGGGATATAACGACACCCGGAAACCGGGCCGAACCTTGAAGTAATGGCATTACGACATCCATCGACAGCATGACGCAGTGACTAGTGCTTGCCAATTCCATCCGTCGGACGAACGGTCGACGGCAAGCGTCCGAACCCTTCGTTGAAACACTTGATCTAGAGCGATCTACCCTGGAAGGTAAAGCTCAGCCAGGCCGCGCTGCGACGCTATACCGCTGCCCTCTCCATCCGGAAAACCGCCCCATGCCAAGGCCCCATACGTTGCATCGTTGCCTGTACCTGGCGAGCGCCCTGACCGTGCTCCTGCCGATCCTTGCCCAGGCCGCCGAGCCCCAGCCCCCCAGCGCCGCCGACATCGCCTGGCTCAGGCGCGACGGCTTCGATCTGGACACCGCGCAACTCCAGCGCCTGCGCCAACTGGGCCGCAACGGCTTGCTCGAAGCGCAACTGCAAGACCGCCTGCGCGAGCCGTTGCCAGCGGCAATCGACGCCCTGCTGCGCAGCTACCCGGCGCTGAACGGCTCGACCCCGGCCTTGCTCCAGGACTTCAAGCAACATCAGGAGCAGCTCAAGGCCATGCCCGAAGGCGAGGCCCGCAACCAGGCCAAGCAGGACCTTCGCCAGCGGGCCAACCAGCTCGCCGAGCAGACCCAGTCCGCTGTGCTGCTGCAGGCCATCTATGGCCCCAACCAGCTCAAGGAGCAGTTGGTGCTGTTCTGGCTCAATCACTTCAGCGTGTTCCAGGGCAAGGGCCAGGTGCGGCTGCTGAGCGCCGATTACGTGAACGAGGCGATTCGCCCCCATGCCCTGGGCAAGTTCAAGGACCTGCTGCTGGCCACCCTGCAAAGCCCGGCGATGCTCGAATACCTCGACAACAACCAGAACGCCAAGGGCCGGCTCAACGAAAACTACGCCCGTGAGCTGCTGGAGTTGCACACCCTGGGCGTGGCGGCCGGCTACAGCCAGGAGGATGTGCAGCAATTGGCACTGATCCTGACCGGCGCCGGGTTGATGCCCCTGGACGGTCGCCAACAACGCTTCCCCCGGCCCTTGCAGCCGCTGGTGGTGCAACAGGGTCTGTTCCAGTTCAACCCCAAGCGCCACGACTTCAGCGACAAGCACCTGCTCGGCCACTCCATCAAAGGCAGCGGCTACGACGAGATCACCCAGGCCATCGACCTGATCACCCGGCAACCGGCCTGCGCCCAGTTAATCTCGCGCAAGCTGGCCCAGTACTTTGTCGCTGACGAACCGCCAGCGGCCCTGGTGGCCCGCATGGCCAAGACCTTCCACGACAGCGACGGCGACATCGCCCAGGTCATGCGTACGCTGATGCAGTCGCCGGAGTTGCTGCAAGCGGCCGGCAAGAAATTCAAGGACCCGCAACAGTTCGTGGTGTCGGCGCTGCGCCTGACCTATGACGGCAAGCCCGTGGCCAACCCGCGACCACTGCTCAACTGGCTGAATCAGCTGGGCCAGCCGGTGTTCGGGCGGATTACCCCCGACGGCTGGCCACTGCTGGCCAGTGGCTGGTCGAGCTCCGGGCAGATGGCCAAGCGCTTTGAAATCGCCCGGGCCATAGGTTCGGGCAACAACCGGCTGTTCACCGCCGAAGGCAGCACGGTGCCGGGGCCAGGGTTTCCAATGATCACCACACCGATGTACTACCAGGCAATCGCACCGCATCTTTCCAGCGCCACCCGCAACGCCCTGGAACAGGCCATCTCGCCCCAGGAGTGGAACACCTTCCTGCTGTCCTCACCGGACTTCAACAACCGCTGAGCACGCGCCAACCGGCTGCGCGCCACCTGACCAGGAACCGCCATGAATCGTCGCCAACTGCTGATTGCCGCAGCCGCCGCAGCCGCCCTGCCCGGCCTGTCGTTTTCCGCCCGGCTGTTCGCCGCGCCGGCCGCCGCGCCGCGTACCCTGCTGGTGTTCCTGCGCGGCGGCTACGACTGCAACAACCTGCTGGTGCCCTACAGCAGCGACTTCTACTACGAGTCGCGGCCGAACCTGGCGATCGCCCGACCTGACGCGCACAACCCGCAAAGCGCCATCGCCCTGGACAGCCACTGGGGCCTGAACCCGGTGCTGCGCGACTCGCTGTACCCGCTGTGGCAGCGCAAGGAAATGGCCTTCGTGCCCTTTGCCGGCACCGACGACCTGTCGCGCAGCCACTTCGAAACCCAGGACAGCATCGAGGCCGGCCAGCCGAGCCAGCCAGGCCGGCGCTACGATTCGGGCTTTCTCGCACGCTTGGCCCGGCAAGTGCCCGACAGCGCGCCAATGGCTTTCACCGACGCCCTGCCCCTGAGCTTCCAGGGTGGCCGGGACATTCCCAACCTGTCCCTGCGCAGTGCCGGCAAAGTGCCCTTCGACGCGCGCCAGGCGAACATTCTGTCGTCCATGTACCAGCACACGCCCTACGCCGCGGCGGCCAGCGACGGTCTGGCCTTGCGCCAGAAAGTCTCCCAGGAGCTGCAGCAAGAGATGCTCGCGGCCAATCGCGGGGCCGCCAATGCGCAGGACTTCGCCACTCAGACCCGGCGCATGGCCAGCCTGATGCGCGAGCAATACCGCCTGGGTTTTGTCGACGTCGGCGGCTGGGACACCCACGTCAACCAGGGCAGCACCCAGGGCCCGTTGGCCAACAACCTGGCCAACCTCGGGCAGGGGCTGGCGGCCTATGCAGAAGCCATGGGCGAGCACTGGAACAACAGCCTGGTGATCGTGGTGTCCGAATTCGGCCGGACCTTTCGCGAGAATGGCGCCAAGGGCACCGATCACGGCCACGGCACGGTGTACTGGGTGCTCGGCGGCGCTGTACGCGGTGGGCGCCTGGCCGGCGAACAGGTGGCGGTGAATGCCCAGAGCCTGCTGCAGAACCGCGACTATCCGGTGCTCAACAACTACCGTGATCTGCTCGGTGGCCTGTTGGCCAAAACCTGGGGGCTGACGGGCGCCCAGGTGCAGGAAGTGTTCCCCCACTCCCGGCCCAACGCCCTGGGGCTGGTCTGAAGTCTCGGCCAGGCAGCCGGATAAACACGAAAAAAAAGAGCGATCCGAAGATCGCCCTTGAGGCTTGCCAGCCGATGCCTCGGGCCACTGGCCACGACAGACTCTTGGCGATCTGCCGTGCATCCGCAGCAAGCCATTTGCCCCCTGTTAGCGCCTCGCTCCTGCTTGGCGTGCCGATCTTTTTAGCAGCTGGCAACTGTCTGCTTGCTGAACCCGGATGCAACCCGGGCCAGGATGCCTGCGCCCACCCAGCGACCCGAGACGCTTGCCAAACGGCGCAAAACAGCCAAGCATGCGCCGCCCGCGCCCTGGGCGCCCCTCGCTCACGGAAGGAGCCGAACCTTGAAAAAACTGCTGTTCCTGCTCGCCCTCATCCTGTTGCTGCTGCTCAATGTCGGTTACTACACCGAGCTGGAAGAGGCTGAAACCCACACCCGCTGGTTTCTCAAGCAAGCCCCGACCCTGCGCCTGGAGTTTTTCAACATCCACGCCAATGACGGTGATTACCGGCGCGTGGAAAAACTCAGCGACGAACAACGGCAGATGATCATCGACTACTGCAAATACCGCCTGGGGATCGACACCCAGGTCACCACCCAAGCCGATGTGGAGCGTTGCGCCAAGCTCTAGGACAACGCTCTGCGGGCAATCCTAGGCCCTCGCCCGCAGCTTTGGTACTCGTCTCATGTTGCCCGGACAAACCCGCGCCTATGGTCGCAACGGCCCGGCTGCGCAACGCCCGCTATTGGCCTGCGCGCCGCTGCCCCGGCCCGCCGCGCGTCCCGGGGTGGTATGGTGGCCGGCTGCCCTGCGTGCCGGGGCTCACTGGAGGAGCAATACGCTGAACGCCTGGTCGTGAAGCTTGAGGAGGTCACTGAAGAGATATGTGTAACGCCAAAGACATCTACACAGCGGGTTGGGTCCTGGTGGTCATGTCCGGGCTGGTGTCCCTGACGATCCAGGTGTACCTGGGCTATTTCAGGCTCGATGACATGGTCAGGCACCTGGCGCGCTGCCGGGTCATCGCCATCCGCCTGCCACTTCTGGGCAAGGATCCCCTGAGCCGCTTCTTCATGCTGCTGTGCATCGGCGCCCTGTTCGCCATGCCCCACTTGTTCCTGCGCAGCGGCGGCATGAACGCCAAGGACTACCGGAAATTCCCCCTGGGCCTGAAGTGCCTGATCAATCTGTTCCAGCTCGCGGCCCTGGCCGCCGCAATCGCCTTCCTGGTGCTGTGGTGGGTCAGCCGTCACCTCTGACGGCCACCGTCGAGCCTGCGGGGCACCCGCTAGCGGTGCCCCGCACTTGAACGCGCCTCAGCCAGCGACCGCTTGTTGCTGGAAATCCTCGCGAGTCATTGCAAAGAAGCGGCAAGGCAAGCCTTCAAAGTCGGCCTCGTGGGTGAAGCGAAAACCGATCTTGCGCGCCACCGCCAACGACGCCGCGTTATCGACATGGGCATCGACGACGATCCGCTCCACGGCCGGATCGGCAAACGCATGCTCGACAATCCGCCGCGCGGCCTCGCTGGCAAAACCCTGCCCCCAGGCCCGCCGTACCAGGCGCCAGCCCATTTCCAGCTCGGGCCCGACGGCGTCAAAGGGAATGAACGACACCCAGCCCAGCAATTCATCCGGCGCGTCCTTAGCGAAGATCGCCCAATAACCGCAGCGCGGACCGAAGTCCTGGGTCATGCGCGAGTGCAGGAAATCCCGGTGCCATTGGCCGCCGTCCCAGGTGCCCGGGACAAAGCGCGTGACGTCGGGGTCCAGGTCCATGCGCAGGCAGGCCTGGAAATGCTCAAGAGTGCGTGGGCGCAGCAATAGCCGGGGGGTTTCAAGGTGCAGGTTCATCCGTGAGCGTCCAGGAAAGTCGGGCGCCTATGAAATCGCATCGGGCGAAAAAACAGAAGAGGCGCGCAGCACAGCGACGCATACGTTTTTCGATCCGATTGTTCAGATAACTCTGATTGAATGACATGAATTCGCACATGAGAATCACTTCCAAATAAATGGAGGTCTTTTCTCAATGTCCAGTTCTGCCCGCCCACATTCATGGAAGTTGTGGTCCACATCCCTTGGCTTGATGGCGATTGGCGAAGCCAGTCTGGCCACCGACGCCGACCACACGGAGCCCCCGCAGGCGGCGCCGGTGACCCTGGCACCCACGGCGGTACAGGGCGTTCACCTGCCCAGTTACAAGCGTGAAGCCTCGGACTCGGTGAAGTTCACCGCCCCACTGCGAGAAACCCCAAAGTCGGTGACCATCATTACCGACACCCTGATGCAAGAGCGCGCCGTGTCCAGCCTGACCGACGCCCTGCGCAACACACCGGGCATCACCTTTGGTGCCGGCGAAGGCGGAACGCCGCTGGGCGACCGGCCCTTCATCCGGGGGTTTGAAGCCAGCACCGACATCATGATCGACGGCATCCGCGACGTCGGGCGCATGACCCACGAAGCGTTCAACGTCGAGCAGATCGAGATCGTCAAGGGCCCGGGCTCGGCCTACTCGGGACGCGGCTCCACCGGTGGCACCATCAACCTGGTGAGCAAGGTGCCACAACAGGAAACCTTCGCCGCCGGCAGCCTGACCCTGGGCACCGATCAACTGCGGCGCAGCACCGTCGATCTCAACCAGTACCTGCCCGAACAGCACATGGCGCTGCGCCTGAACGCCATGAAGCATGAAGCCGATACCCCCGGGCGCGACGAGGTGCAAGTGACCCGTTGGGGCTTGGCGCCGAGCGTGTCCTTCGGCCTCAACACCGAGACCCGCGCCACCTTGAGCTACTACCACCTGCAGAGCGACGACATTCCCGACCAGGGTGTTCCGGTATCGGCCATCAGCGGCAAGCCGGTCAAGGTTGACCGGGACAATTTCTACGGCTTGAGCAAACGCGACTTCCGCAAGACCTCGGCCGACCTGTTCACCCTGCAGCTGGAACACGACATCAACGACCACCTGACCCTGCGCAACAGCACCCGCCAGGGGCGCAGCATGCAGGACTACATCATGAGCCGCCCGACCTTCGGGGCGGACAGCGACAGCGTCAAGAATGAGCTGGCCGGGGTGGTACTTCGCGGCCCGGCCCGGGGGCGCAACGTGGTCAACACCTCGCTGATCAACCAGACCGACCTCTTCGGCAAGTTCGACACCGGCTCCATCGGCCACAGCTACAGCGCCGGCCTGGAATTCTCCCGCGAGCGGATCGACGTGAAGAACCGCTATGCGCCGAAAAAGACCGAGACCGACCCGGGCGACCTCAACCACCCCAACCCGCAAGACCCTTACGCCCCTGTGCCACGCGGCGACGGCAGCCACGACGTCACCCGGCACAACAACCGCGCCCTGTACGTGATGGACACCCTGGCCCTGCATGAGCAATGGGACCTGAACCTGGGAGCGCGCTTCGACAACTACCATGTGCGCGATGACGCCCAGAGCAACCGCAACAACATCTGGACCTACCAGAGCGGCATCGTCTTCAAGCCCTTGCCCTACGGCAGCATCTACCTGTCCTACGGCACCTCGTTCAACCCATCCGGGGAAACCGCCGGGCAATCGGGCGGTGCCGACGGCGCCGCGGGCGGCCGGTTGAACAACCTGGACCCGGAAAAGAGCCACAGCATCGAACTGGGCACCAAGTGGGACCTGTTGAACGAACGCCTGTCCCTGACCGCGGCCCTGTTCAAGACCGAGAAGACCAACGCCCGGACCTACGACCCGATCAGCAACGAGGTCACGCTGGATGGCGACGTCGAGGTGAAGGGGTTTGAAGTGGGCGCCACCGGCCATCTCACCGAACAGTGGGAAGTGATGGCGGGCTACACCTACCTGGATGCCAAGACGGTCAAGTATGCGTCCGGAAAAAACACCAACTTCGATGGCAACCAGGCCAAGTTCATCGCCCCCAACAGCGGCTCGGTCTGGACCACCTACGCCCTCACCGACCGCTGGAAAGTCGGCGGCGGCGCCAACTATGTGGACAAGCGCTACACCAACGATGAAAACACCCGCAGCCTCGATTCCTACTGGCGCTACGACGCCATGGTCGCTTACCGGGTGAACAAGAACCTCGACCTGCAACTCAACGTGCTCAACCTCACCGACGAGACGTACTACGACGCCTCCCACGTGGGGATGTTCGCCATTGTCGCGCCGGGGCGTTCCGCCGAGCTGGCGACCAACCTGCGCTTCTGACACGAGCCGCAATACCTGGGGGACGATGGAAACTCCATCGCCCCCCAGGGCGTCATGGCAACAAGGCCTGGATATCGTTCCACAGCGCCCGAGGGACCTGCACTCCCTGCTCCAGGCTGCGGGCCCGGGCCGCAAAACGCCGCTGCGACGGCAACCGCGCGCCCTGTTCGGTAATCGCCGCAAACAGCCCTTCTGCCCGCTCCAGCCCCTGCTGATAGTCCTCGCCCAAAAACACCTTGGGATCGAACGCCAGCACCAGTTCGCCGTGGCAAGGCGTGGCTCCCACACCCTCGTCGAAGGCCATGGACTCGGCACTGGTCAGGTCACCAATCAAGGCCCCGGCCAACAACTCGATCATCGCCGCCAGGGCCGAGCCCTTGTGCCCACCGAAAGTCTGCATGGCACCCTGCAGCGCCGCCCTGGCATCCGTGGTGGGCTGGCCATGGGCATCGATCGCCCAGTGCTCGGGAATCGGCTTGCCCTGGCGCGCATACAGCTCGATATCGCCGCGAGCGATGGCGCTGGTGGCGAAGTCAAAGACAAAGGGGTGAGCCCCAGGCCGCGGCCAGGCAAAGGCCAGAGGGTTGGTGCCAAACACCGGATGGCGCCCGCCGGCCGGGGCCACCCAGCTGTGGCTGGGGTTCATCGCCATACCCACCAGGCCGCAGTCGGCAATCGCCTCGACCTCCGGCCACAGCGCGGAAAAGTGAAAGCAGCGCTTGATCACCATCGCCGCAATGCCCTGGCTGCGGGCCTTGTCCGCCAGTAGCGGCAAGCCGCTGTGAAAGCCCAGCAGCGAGTAACCGTAATGGGCATCCACCTCCAGCACCGCCGGCGAAATGTGCCGCAGGCTGGGTGCAGCCCGGGGATCGATCTTGCCCTCGCGCACCGAGCGCACGCAGCCCAGCAGGCGGTACACACCGTGGGAGTGGCACTCGTCACGCTGGCCCTGGGTGATGACCTCGGCGATCACCCGAGCATGGGCCTCGGACAGACCATGATGGGTCAGGACCCGATACGACAGAGCGCGGACTTCATCCAGTGACAGGGTGATGTATTCAGACATGCTGGAACCTCTATGGCAGGTGGGGAACGCTCCTGTGGGAGTGTCTGGGTGGATGGAGGGGGCAGCAGGGGCGGGCGCGACGGCACTCCCCGGAAGGCGCGCCGCCGTGCCCGGGATCAACCCGGGAACCGACCGTCGAGCAGTTGCGGCACCTGCAACGGATTGGCCCGGTGCAGCTCGGCCGGCAACAGCGCCTCGGGCAGGTCCTGGTAGGCCACCGGGCGCAGGAAGCGCTGGATCGCCAGGCTGCCCACCGAGGTGCTGCGGCTGTCGGAAGTGGCCGGGAACGGGCCACCGTGGACCATGGCAGGGGTGACTTCGACCCCGGTGCCAAAACCATTGGCCAGCACTCGCCCGGCCTTGCGTTCCAGCAGTGGCAACAACGCCTGCACCTGCGGCTGATCGCCCTCGCTCAAATGAACGGCAATGGTCAGTTGGCCCTCCAGGCTCTGCAGGACCTGCTGCAGGGCAGTCATGTCGGCGCAGCGGACAATCAGCGAGGCCGGGCCAAAGACTTCCTCGCGTAATTCGGGGCACGCCATGAAAGCCGCGGCCGAGGTGGCGAACAACGCCCCGCGCGCCTGCTGGCCCTGCCCTTCCGGGCCCTGGGCCAGGGTCTGCACCCGGGCATGCGCCGCGAGGATGGCCACGCCTTGGCAGTAGCTGCGGTAAATGCCCGGCGTGAGCATGGTCTGCGCCGCCACGTGGCCGAGGGCCTCAGCGGCGGCCCGCTCAAAACGCTGCAACGCCGGCCCATCGACGCCCAGGATCAACCCCGGGTTGGTGCAGAACTGCCCGGCGCCCAGGGTCAGTGAGGTAACGAATGCCGAGGCAATAGGTTCCGCGCGCTCCTCCAGGGCATGGGGCAACAGCAGCACCGGGTTGATCGAGCTCATCTCTGCATAGACCGGAATCGGTTCGGCGCGCGCCGCGGCGATCTGCATCAGCGCCATCCCGCCGCTGCGCGAGCCGGTGAAGCCCACGGCCTTGATCCGCGGGTCCGCCACCAGCCCCTGGCCGATGCTCCGGCCACTGTCGAACAGCAGTGAAAACACGCCCTCGGGCATCCCGTGCTGCCGAGCCGCCCGAGCGACGGCCCGGCCCACCAGTTCCGAGGTGCCGGGGTGCGCCGAGTGCGCCTTGACGATCACCGGGCAGCCCGCCGCGAGGGCCGAGGCGGTATCGCCGCCGGCCACAGAAAACGCCAGGGGAAAGTTCGACGCGCCGAACACCGCCACCGGCCCCAGGCCAATCTGCCGCAAGCGCAGATCGACCCTGGGCATTGGCAGACGTTGCGGTTGCGCCGGATCGATCCGTACCCCGAGGAAACCGCCCTCGCCCAGCACCTCGGCAAACAGCCGCAACTGGCCGACGGTACGCCCGCGCTCGCCTTCCAGGCGGGCCCGGGGCAAGCCGGTTTCCAGGTGGCAGCGTTCGATCAGCTCATCACCCAATTGAAGAATATTCTCGGCAATGCCCAGCACAAACGCCGCGCGCTGCACCAGGGGCCGCTGGCGATACTCATCAAACGCCGCCTCGGCCAGGGCGCAGGCCCGCTCAAGCTCGGCCGCCCCAGCTCCGCCGAACGCCGGTTGCAGGCGCTCGCCGCTGGCCGCGGCCACTGCATGCAGCCTGCCATGGCTGCCCCACACGGCGCTCTGGCCGATCAGCATGTGTCCTGTAACAGTCATGGATTACCTCGTCTGGTGAACGTTCTGCGGGTCATTGCGCCTCATCGCCGTCCAGCAGCAGCTTGGCCTCGGGCACCCCGGTGTGGGCACCCCAGTAGTAGATGCACAGGGCCATGAGGCTGACGCTCAAGGTGTCGTAGGGATGGGTCAGGGCAGCGATGCCGCCGAAGCTGCCCAGGTAGGAAATGACCATGGTCAGGGCATAGAAGGCGATCAGCCACAGCGATGAGCGCACCTGCTCGCCGATGCTCAGGTGGTCGGTGGGGACCAGGCGCTTGCACAGCAGGTAGATCACGAACATCAGGATCTGCAACCCCAGCAGCCAGGACACCGTGCCCCAGCCGGACCAGTAGACGATCAGCGCGGCGATCACGAAGGACACCGGGCCCAGCAACGCAAACGCGCTGACCCGGAACGGCCGCGGCAGCTGCGGTGCGCTCTTGCGCAACGCCGCGACGCTGATGGGGGCCACCGCGTAACTCAGTACCAGGGCCGCCGACACCACGTTGATCAGCGCCTCCCACGAGGGGAACGGCAAGGTCCAGAACACCGACAGGCCGAAGGTCAGCCACAGCGCCGGGCGCGGGATGCCGGACTGTTCATCGATGCGGGTGAAGATCTTGAAGAAGGTCCCGGTGCGGGCCCAGCCATAGACCACCCGCGGCGTGGCGTTCATGTAGATGTTGCCGCAGCCGCTGGGGGAGATCACCGCGTCGGCCACCACCAGATAGGCCAGCCAGCCGACCCCGAGGGTCAGGGCGATGTCGCGGTACGGCAGGGAGAACTCCTTGCTGATGCCGCTCCAGCCGTTGGCCAGCATCTCCGTGGGAATGCTGCCCAGGAACGCCAGTTGCAACAGGCCGTAGATCAGGGTCGAGAGCAGCACCGAGAGAATCAGCGCGATGGGAATGGTGCGCTGCGGATTGCGCACTTCGCTGGCCACGGAAATGATCGGCGTCAGCCCCAGGTAGGCAAAGATGATGCCCCCGGCCGACACTGCCATCTCGATCCCCGACAGGCCAAAGGGAGCAAAGCCCTGGATATGGAAGTTGTCCGGCTTGAAGAAGGTGAACAGCACCACGATCACCAGCAGCGGCACGATGAACTTGAACAGGCTGATGAAGTTGTTGGACTTGGCGAAGGTCTTGACGCTGGAGTAGTTGAGCCAGAAGAACAGGCACAACAGGGCGAACTGCAGCAGCCAGCCGATGATGGTCGGGTTGCTGGAACCTTCGTGGGTCAATACCGGGAACCAGGCCGCGGCGTACTGCCGGGCTGCCACCACTTCGATCGCCACCAGGCTGGAAAACGCAATCAGGGTGATGAACCCCATCAGGTAGCCCAGCAGCGGGCCGTGGGAGAACACCGGGTAGCGCACCACGCCGCCGGCCCGGGGCAGGGCCGCCCCCAGCTCGCAGTAGACGATGCCCAACAGCAGCACGGCGAAGCCGCCCAGCAGCCAGGAAAAGATTCCCGCCGGCCCGGCAATCGCCGAAACGTGGCTGGCGGCGAACAGCCAGCCGGAACCGAAGATCGCACCCAGACCGATAAAGGTCAGGTCCACCAGAGAAAGTTGCTTCTTGAATTTGCCGTTGCCTGACATGGGGCTGCGCCTTTTTTGGGTTATTGGAATAGGCAGGTCGTATGTCACGTCGGCGGGGTCGCCCGACGCTTGCAGCACATGCGCTGTTGCGCAGGCGGGCGCCCCACCCGGGGCGCCCGGCAAGGGACTACAGGCCGACGTCCGGCAGGCTTGGCCGCGTGGCCAGGGCCTTGGCGACTATGGCTTTGACCTCGTCCAGGGTTTGCCCCTGCAGCGCCAGGCGCGGCGGCCGGGTGATCGACGAGCCGCGGCCCACCAGTTCTTCGCAGAGCTTGATGCACTGCACCAGATCCGGACGGGCATCCAGGTGCAGCAGCGGCATGAACCAGCGGTACAGGGCCAGGGCCTCTTCGAAGCGCTTGGCCCTGGCCAGGCGGAACAGCGTCTCGCCCTCCCTGGGGAAGGCCACCGACATGCCCGAAACCCAGCCCTCGGCGCCCACCGCGACGCTTTCCACCACCACGTCATCGAGCCCGGCGAACAGCACGAAGCGATCGCCGACCGCGTTGCGCAGGTCGATGAAGCGCCGGGTATCACCGGAGGAATCCTTAAAGCAGACGATGTTCTCGCAGTCCTGCAAGGCGATCAGCACCTCGGGGGTGACGTCGTTCTTGTAGATCGGCGGGTTGTTGTAAACCATCACCGGCAAGTCGGTGCCGGTGGCCACGGCGCGAAAATGCGCGGCGGTTTCATGGGGCTTGGCCGAGTACACCAGCGCCGGCATCACCATCACCCCATCGGCCCCGACCCTGGCCGCCTCGCGCACCGTATGGCGGGCGAACTCGGTGGTGAACTCGGCCACCCCGGCAATCACCGGCACCCGCCCCCCGGCGGCGTCCTTGGCGACTTCGATCACCGCGAGTTTCTCGGCGGTACTCAGGGAAGTGTTTTCGCCCACGGTGCCGCACACCACCAGGCCGGACACGCCATCGTCCACCAGCTTGCGCATGACCTGGTGAGTGGCCTGCAGGTCGAGGGAGAAATCGGCTTTGAATTGCGTGGTCACGGCGGGGAACACACCGCTCCACTGGATGGCTTTACGGCTCATGGTCTTGTCCTTGTTTGAGGTCGGCCGGGCCGACAGGCGTTGGAGACGCTATCCAGAGTCGCCTTTTATCCCCCTTGCAGCTTGAAGCTTTTCACCCCCGCGGGAGACGAAATCGGCACATTCGCCGATCGCCCGCGCGGTGCCTGCCCGGGCCCGGGTGCGCACGCACAACTGTGCCGATTTCGTCATCCGCGCCAGGGAAAACCCACAAGCGGCCGCCCTCTCGCCAGGGCCACTCTGTAGCTCTTTCCCCGCAGGTGCCGCCATGAAAAAAATAACCGTGATCGACTCCCACACCGGGGGTGAACCCACCCGCCTGGTCATCGACGGCTTTCCCGACCTGGGCCGGGGCTCCATGGCCGAGCGCCTGCAGGCCCTGCGCAGCGACCACGATCAATGGCGTCGCGCCTGCGTCCTCGAACCCCGGGGCAGTGACGTGCTGGTGGGCGCCCTGCTCTGCGCGCCCCAGGCCAGCGATGCCTGCGCCGGGGTGATCTTCTTCAACAACAGCGGCTACCTGGGCATGTGCGGCCACGGCACCATCGGCCTGGTGCGCTCGCTGTACCACCTGGGGCGCATCGACTGCGGCGTGCACCGCATCGAAACCCCGGTGGGCACGGTGCAGGCCACCTTGCATGAGGACCTGTCGGTGAGCGTGCGCAATGTGCCCGCGTATCGCTACCGCCGCCAGGTGGCGCTGCAGGTGCCGGGGCACGGCACGCTGCACGGCGACATTGCCTGGGGCGGCAACTGGTTCTTCCTGATCAGCGACCACGGCCAGCGCCTGGCCCTGGACAATGTCGAAGCCCTGACCCATTACACCTGGAGCGTGCGCGCGGCGCTGGAGGCCGCTGGAATCACCGGCGCCGGGGGCGGGCTCATCGACCACATCGAACTGTTCGCCGACGACCCGGAGGCCGACAGCCGCAACTTCGTCCTGTGTCCGGGCAAGGCCTACGACCGCTCGCCCTGCGGCACCGGCACCAGCGCCAAGCTGGCCTGCCTGGCCGCTGAGGGCAAACTCGCTCCGGGCCAGACCTGGCGTCAGGCCAGCGTGATCGGCAGCCAGTTCAGCGCCCACTACGAACTGGCCGGCGATCGGATCATTCCCACCCTGCGTGGCAGTGCCCATATCAGCGCCGAAGCCACCCTGCTGCTGGACGACAGCGACCCGTTCGCCTGGGGCATCGGCTCGTGAAGGTACAGGCCGAGGCCGATGTGATCGTGGTCGGCGCCGGCATCATCGGCGCCGCCTGCGCCCACGAACTGGCCAGCCGCGGCCTGCGGGTGCAGGTACTGGACGACGCCCGTGGCGGCGCCACCGCAGCCGGCATGGGGCATCTGGTGGCCATGGACGACAACCCGGCGGAACTGGCCCTGAGTCACTACTCCATCGGCCTCTGGCGCCAGTTGCGCGACCGCCTGCCCGAAGCCTGCGCCTACCGCAACTGCGGCACCCTGTGGCTGGCCGCCGACCGCGCGGAAATGGATCTGGCCCGGATCAAGCAGCAGACCCTGGCCGCACAGGGCGTCACCAGCCAACTGCTCGATGGCCCGGCACTGGCGGCCCTGGAACCGATGCTGCGCCAGGGCCTGGGCGGAGCCCTGCAAGTCCCCGGCGACGGCATCCTCTACGCCCCGGCCACCGCCCGCTGGCTGCTCGACAGCCAGCCGCTGATCCGCTGTCAACGCGCCCGGGTGCGCCACGTCGCCGGCAATCGACTGGAACTCGACGACGGCCGGGTGTTGCAGGCGCACAAGGTGCTGCTGGCCAACGGCTACGGCGCCCGGGAGCTGCTGCCGGCCCTGCCCTTGCGGCCGAAGAAGGGGCACTTGCTGATCACCGACCGCTACCCGCAGCAGGTAAGGCATCAATTGGTGGAGCTGGGCTATGCCGCCAGCGCCCACGCCAGCCACGGCACTTCGGTGGCGTTCAATGTTCAGCCACGGCCCACCGGGCAACTGCTGATCGGCTCATCCCGGCAGTTCGACAGCCTGGAGCCCGAGGTCGAGCCCCAGGTGCTGGCGCCGATGCTGCGGCGCGCGGTGGAGTACCTGCCGGCCCTGGCGCAGCTCAACGGCATCCGTGCCTGGACCGGCTTTCGCGCCGCCACCCCGGACGGCCTGCCGATCCTCGGCGAACACCCGCAGCAGCCGGGGCTGTGGCTGGCGCTCGGCCACGAAGGCCTGGGGGTGACCACCGCCCCCGGCAGCGCCCGGCTGCTGGTGCAGCAGATGTTCGGCGAATGCCCGGCGCTCGATCCGCGACCTTATCTGCCCGGGCGCTTCGCCCCCCTGACTGGAGAGTCCCCATGATCATCTACCTGGATCGACAGGCACTGGCCGTGCGCCCCGGCCTCACGGTCGCCGCCGCCGTGGCCGCCAGCGGCGACCCGCGGACCCGCAGCGCCTGCAACGGCGCGCCACGGGCACCGTTCTGCGGCATGGGCATATGCCAGGAATGCCGGATGAGCATCGACGGCCTGCGCCAACTGGCCTGCCAGACCCTGTGCCGGGACGGCATGCAGGTGGAGCGCAGCCAATGAACGCCCAGCGCCTGAGCTGCCAGATCCTGATTGTCGGCAGCGGCCCGGCGGGGCTGGCCGCGGCCCGGGCCGCCAGCCACTGCGCGCGCTCGATCGTGCTCATCGACGACAACCCGCGGCCCGGCGGGCAGATCTGGCGCCAGGGTCCGACACCCTCGCCGGCCGCCGCCGAACGCTTCCAGGTTGTGCAGCACCCGGCGGTGCGCTATCTGGGCGCGACCCGCGTGATCGCCGCCCTGGGCCCGCACCGCCTGTTGCTGGAGGATGCCCGCCAGGCCTGGCAGCTGGACTTCGAACAACTGATCCTGTGCTGCGGCGCCCAGGAACTGCTGCTGCCCTTTCCGGGCTGGACCCTGCCCGGGGTCACCGGCGCCGGAGGCCTGCAGGCCCTGCTGAAAAACGGCCTGTCCCTGCGCGGCAAAACCCTGGTGATCGCCGGCAGCGGCCCCTTGCTGCTGGCCACCGCCGCCACCGCGCGCCAGGCCGGGGCGCGGCTGCTGCGGGTGCTGGAACAGGCGCCCGCCACGGCGGTGCTGGGGTTTGCCAGCCAACTGTGGCGCTGGCCGAGCAAGCTGGCCCAGGCGGTGCAACTGCTCACCCCGGCCTACCGCTGCAACGCCCACGTGGTGGAGGCCCTGGGCGACCAACAACTGCAACGGGTACGCATCCGCCAGGGCCGGCACCTCGCGGAACTGGCCTGCGACTACCTGGCCTGCGGCTTCGGCCTGGTGCCCAATACCCGGCTGGCCAGTCACTTGGGCTGTCGCCTGGAACAGGGGGCCATAGTCGTCGACCCGCAGCAACGCAGCAGCCTGCCCCAGGTCCTGGCCGCCGGTGAATGCACCGGCATCGGCGGCAGCGAACTGGCCTTGATCGAAGGCGAGATTGCCGGCTGCGTCGCCAGCGGCCAGAGTGCCCGGGCCGCCACGCTGATCGACCGGCGCCGGCACTGGCAGGACTTCGCCGCACGGCTGCAACGGCACTTCGCACTGCAACCGCAGATCCTGCAACTGGCCCGTCCCGATACCCTGTTCTGCCGTTGCGAAGATGTGCCCTACGCCGCCGTCGCCGGCGCGACGGACTGGAACAGCGCCAAGCTGCACAGCCGCTGCGGCATGGGCGCCTGCCAGGGCCGGGTCTGCGCCAGCGCCGCCCGGCGTCTGTTCGACTGGCCCGAAGTGGCGCCGCGTTCACCCCTGGTGCCGGCCCGAATTGCCACCTTGATGCTCGACGCCTGCCCGCCGCACGCGGCAGACTGAAAACCGGCGCCGACGCTGGTCGGCCCCTGACCCAAGCCCTTTGCAGACCCTGGCTTTATCGACACAGATCCATCCCCCAAGCCCCCCACAGAGAGAGGCCGACGATGATCGATAGCGCACAGCTCCACCACTTGCCCAGGGCCATCGCCGCCAAATCCCCCGGGGACATCGACAGCCTGCTGGCCAACATGGCGCCCCTCGCCCCCCTGCTGGACTGCATCCCCAGCGCGGTGTTCTTCATCAAGGATTTGCAGGCCCGCTACCTGATCGCCAACCTGACCCTGGCCCAGCGCTGCGGCTTCAAGAGCATCCGCCCGCTGCTGGGCAAGACCTCCGCCGAGGTCTTTCCCGCGGTGCTCGGACCGGTCTACACCGAGCAGGACCAACGCGTGTTGCAGCAGGGCGTGACCATCAAGGGCCAGTTGGAACTGCACCTGTACGGCAGCCGCGAACCGGGCTGGTGCCTGACCCACAAGCTGCCGCTGTATGACCGCGACGCCCGGATCATCGGCATGGCCGGGATCTCCCTGGACCTGCAGGCCGCCCATGACACCCATCCGGCCTATGCACGCCTGGCGGCGGTGGACCGGCATATCCGCGAGCACTGCAGCGAAGCCATCCGCCTGCAGGACCTGACCCGCATCGCCAAGCTGTCCGCGGCCCAGCTGGAGCGCTACTGCAAGCGCATCTTCCACCTCACGCCGCGGCAGATGATCCACAAGGCGCGCCTGGAACAGGCCTCACAACTGCTGCTGACCCAGGAGCCGATCACCGAGGTGGCACTGCAATGCGGCTACACCGACCACAGCGCCTTCAGCCGGCAATTCAAGGCCCTCACCGGACTCAGCCCGCGGCAGTTCCGGCAGAACGCCGCGGCCCCGCTCACGCCTGACAGAAAGTGCGGTAGTCGAACAGGGCATTGAAGCCGGCCTTGCGGTAGATCGACAGACCGTCGAGCGAGGCCTCCAGCACGCACCACCTGGCGCCCCGGGCCTGGGCCAAACCGAGCACCGCGTGGATCAGCGCCGTGGCGTAGCCGCGCCCCTGGAAGCCCTGCAGCGTGCCGATATCGTCCAGCCGCGCCACCTCCGGCCCCAGGGACAGGGTCAAGGCACTCACCGGACGCTGATCGACATACAGGCTGAAATGGTGCAAGGCCCGGCCGGCCTGCAACGCCGCCCGATGCCGCGCCAGGTACTGCTCGATGGCCGCGTCCCCCGACTCGAAGGCACTTGCCACCGGCCGCGCCCAGTCCTCTAGATGCCGATCGCTGCAGCGCACCTGGCCCAGCCCCGGCGCGACCTGGCGCGGGACGCAGGTTGCAAGATCGAGCGCCATGCAGCAGGTCTGGTCCGCCGCCAGCATCTGCTGCTGGAGCAACTGCGGGCTATAACGCGCCACCTGGGCCTGGGGCATCACCACACAGAACGGCACGCCGGCGCCCTTGAGAAAGGCCACGCCCTCGGCCAGAGGCCCGGCGTTGTCGCGCTCGCTGCCCTGCATCAGCAGCAGGTTCAGGCTACTGGCGGCCACGCCGGTGCAATAGGCGTTCAGGTCATCGCCAAAGCGTCGATGGAACTGCGAGATGGACCCGAAGAAATAATCCTCGCCCCGATGGTACAGATCGCTGATCGCAGCACGCGGTGCCAGCGCCATGTCCTGCCTCCTTGAGCCTCGCAGCGCCAGGATCGACGCCGACTGCGGGCCACGTTAAGCCCGCAGCCCCGGCAGCTCCAGCACCATGCTGTTTTATGTGCGAAGCCAAGTATTGAGGGGTAAGCAGGCGCCGAAACGCCTGGCTCACTCATCACGACAGACTGCCGGCTGTTCTTCAGGAGGCCAATCGCCTAGTCGTAAAAACCCACGGTCTTCTTCAGATGTTCCGAATATTCATAGATCTCATCGACCGAACTGATCGGATGACGCGTTTCAACTTTGTCCTGGTCGAAAATGCCGATGTACTTTTGGGCACGGTTGAAATGCAGACGGCAAATGGGCTTGCGATTGTTGTCGTCGAGCAAGATACCGAAATAGCTCTGGGTATCACGTTGGACAATCCGCTTGGCATCGACCACCGAACGCACCACCGCTCGCACGATGTGATAACCCTCAAGCTCCTCCAGCGTCGTGAAAATCTTTTCATCCGGGCCGTCCTCCTCGGCGACCTCACGCCCATCGTTGATGGGGGCAGAGTGCGTCGTGATGACCGTCTGATTAGTGCCACTCATGGCTGATTTGAGGCGGTCATTGATCTGGTCATTGAGAAACTGCCCGATGGCCTTGCGTGTCAGCTCAGAGAACTGCTCCCTGACTTTCTGGGTAATCACCCCCTCATACACCCGAGAAGCAAAAACCTTCACAAAGTCGTCATCAGGTTTGCTGATCTGGGAGGCAATCACTTTCTTGATCTGACTGACGTACTTCAATTCGCCAGCTGCACTGAGTACTGAATCGACGTCAAACGCCGACTTGGTCAACTTGATCAATTCAGGAACGGAGTACTCGTCAATATCCAGCAGGTCGAGCTCAAGGAAAGGTTTCTCATCCATCTTGTTCGGTGCGTCCAGATCGGTGAAGAACTTGTACACCTGACCGTTGGTGAGAATGGAGATACGCGCACTGGTGACATGAAAATAACGAAACAACTGAGAAGCATGATTGATGTGCAGTGGCTCACCGATTTTCTTGCACTCGATGAGCATCTGCACCTCGCCGTCCTTGATGATCGCGTAATCGATCTTCTCGCCTTTCTTGGTTCCGACATCACAGACGAATTCCGGGGTCACCTCCATCGGATCGAAAACGTCATAGCCCAAAACCGTACTGATAAAGGGCATCACAAAAGCGTTCTTCGTAGCCTCTTCAGTTTGAATGGCTGCACCTTGCAAACGCACCTTGGCAGCAAGATTGGTTAGTTTTTCGAGAAATTCCATGAGAGACCTCTGACTGATTCCGATCCGTGAGTTAGCGTGCTGGCACTTTGACCGCCATAGATACTAGTCACAAACCGTCACAAAGACAGACATCCACATCAACGGGTGCGCACCTGGGCACCCGCCGGCAGCAAGGCAGAGAAAAACGCACCCGCTTTAGCAAACCGCCTCAAGGCTGAGGCGCCCTGGACGACTGCCTGCAACCACCACAGGCAGCCAGCAACCGCTCACGCCTCACCCCTCCAGCCGATCGATCGGGCGGCCGGCGCGCAGCGCCCTGGCCATCTGCAGGTGGTTTTCCAGTTTGGGCAGGGTTTCCTCGGCGAACGCCTTGAGCTCGGGAAGCTCGCTGGTTTGCGCCTGTTGGCGGATCTGCCGGATCGCGGCTTGGGTGGCCTTGATCTGGTTCGTGGCGTAGACGCGGTCGCTATCTTCGTCTGCGGGAAGTGCCCGCACCAGGCGCTTGGCCTGCTCCAGCAACTGCTCCCGGGGGGCCACCGGCAGGTCCAGCTGCCTGGCGATTTTCGCCAGGTGCTGATTGGCGGTGGTGCGATCGTCGATCACCTGGATGGTGTATTCCTTGAGCGCCTTGGATGAGCTCTGCCGATGTGCCTGGCGGCTGGCTTCGATATCGGCCATGGCCTGGGCCGAGGCCGCGTCGATGAAGGCCGCCGGGGATTGGGCCAGGGCGCGGCCGGCGCCAAGGCCGAGCAACAGGGCCAGGCCGGCGCGGCCCAGGACAGTGGCCAGCGTGTTCATGGGTGGGTTCTCCTCTTGCCAATCAATGCGGCGGGAGCCCGCGCCCCCGCCTGCATTGGGAAAACCCTGAGCGCCAAAGGTTTACCAGGAGCGGCGCCGAGACGACGAACGGCGACGCTCCCCGGCGTGATCCCGGGGCTGGATCAGGCCGCGGGCCTCAGGCGTTGGAGCGGCTCTTGCGCTCGCGCTTGGCCGCATACATGGCCTCGTCGGCATGCTTGAACAGCTGCTTTTCTTCCAGGCCATGTTCGGGGTACAGGCCGATGCCGATGCTCGGCAGGATATTCAGCCAATGGCCATCCAGGCGCAGCGGTTCGTTCAGCGCATGGCGAATTTTTTCCGCCACCTGCTGGGCATCGTCGCTGTGCTGCACGCTTTCCAGCAGCACCACGAATTCATCGCCGCCCATGCGCGCCACGGTGTCGGTTTCCCGCACGCAGCCCTTGAGGCGGTTGGCCACCGCTTGCAGCAGCATGTCGCCCACGGCATGCCCGCAGGTGTCATTGACCTCCTTGAACTTGTCCAGGTCGACGTACAGCAGGGCCATGCGTCCCGAATCGCGCCGGGCCCGGGCCAGGGCCGAACGCAAGCGCTCGCGCAGCAGCTCGCGGTTGGGCAGATGGGTCAGTTGGTCGTACTCGGCCATGTAGTGCAGGCGCGCATGCAATTGCGCGCGTTCGATGGCCGCCGCCAGCTGGGCACTGACGTACTGCAGCAGTTCCAGCTCCGCCTCACCGTAGCCTTGCGCGCCGGGGGCGCTCTTGACCATGAGCACGCCGATGGTGCCCTTCTGCGAATTCAGCGGCACCCCCAGCCAGCACCGCGGGCCTTGAATGCCCGCGAACTCGTTCCACAGATCCCGGCTCAACGGGCAGGTGGGCGCCAGCAGCAGGGACTGGCCGTGGTGCAGCACCTGGGCGCAAAAACGACCGATCAGGGTTCCAGGCCGTTCCGGGCTGCTTTCGCAATCGTCGACGTGGTAGGGAAAGCTCAGGCTGTCGCTGCGCTCGTCGTACAGCGCCAGGACGAAATTGACCGCCGGCAGCCACTCGCCGATGATCCGGTGCACACGCTTGAACAGCCCCAGCAGGTCTTCAGTGGCGTGGGCCGCCTCGGAGATGGCGTACAGCGCCGCCTGTTTCGACTCGGCCAGCTTGCGTTCGGTGATGTCCCGGGCCACGGCAATGCGCAACTGGTCCACCTCCGACCAGCGCGCCGACCAGAGGATATGCGCCACCCGCCCATCCTTGCGCAGGTAGCGATTCTCGAAGTTGGGCTTGGGCACACCGCCCATGATTTCCCGGGCGGCCTGCAGGGTGCGCTCGCGATCATCCGGGTGCACCAGCTCGATCATCCGCCGCCCGATCAGCTCATCGGCGGTGTAGCCGAAGACCCGTTCACAGGCAGCGCTGATGAAGACGAAGCGACCCTCGATATCCACGGCGCACACGGCATCCAGGAGCAGGTCGATGAAACTGGCCAGAGGCGCGGAGTTGTTGGTTGCCATCAGAGAAAGCTACTACCCATGAAAAATACGCTGAGTACCCATCCCTTGAGCCTGTTCGGCCAGCGTCGAGCACCGGCCTTACACCCTCGCAACCCGCGAGCGGCGTTATGCCTTGTTGCCGATCAGCCCCGGCACCGCATGCAGCAGGGCATTGATCGCGAAACCGATGAACATCACCCCGCAGACCCGGGTGATCGCCAGCTCGTGACGCTGATACCAACTGCGTACCTGCCGCGCACCGACCACGCCGATGAGAATAGCGTAAGCGCCGAGGCCACCCAGGAAGCTCAGGGCAATCAGGCCGGGCAGCATGGACCAGGTGAGCAGTTCGGCGCGGCTGGACAGCAAGGCGGTGAACGTCGCCACCGCCACCGGATAAGCCTTGGGGTTGGTCAGTCCGAAGACCACGCCGTGCCAGAACGGATGGCGCGCGGCGCCCTGGGGTTCATCGCCGTTGCCGCGACGGGCGCGGATCGCACGTATTCCCAGCCAGAGCAGGTACAGGCCACTGAGCAGGCCGAGGACATTGAACGCATCGCTGCCGATTTCCCGGGCGCCGACAATGGCGATCAGCGCCGTGCTGCACCAGAGCACATCCCCCAGCATGTGCCCGCCAAGAAACCCGGCGCCGGCCTTGCGGCCTCGGGACGCACCGATACCGAACACCGCCAGGACCCCGGGTCCGGGGGTGATGGCATAGATGAAACCCGAGGCGATAACGGCCAGCAACAGCGATGAGGTCATCGACAAGACTCCAGAGCGGATGCACCTCACGGGAACGCCAGGCACAGAACGAATCTGGCGGATTCTGCACGATCAAGGCACCTTGCCACCAGCAGCTTTCGTCAGCTGCTTACGGGCAGTTGCGCCTCAGTCGCTGGGGTAAAAGCGCATTCCCGCATAAGGATGTTCGCGACAGGCGCGTAATCGCGAGGCCAAGTCACCGACATGGGCCTCCAGTCGATGGCCATCGGGATCGAGAAAATAAAACGACGCGCCCTCGCTGCGGTTGCCGCGCCACGCCTGCACCCGGGCCTCTCGCAGGCGCTGGACCAGCCATGGAAAATCCGCAGCACCGACACCAAAGGCGTAATGGGTGTAATCGGCAACCGCCGGTGCCTGCCGTTGCGGGTCCAGGGACAGGCACAGCCACAGTCCCGGCAGTGACAGGTAGGCTCCTGCATCCCAGGTGGCCTCCAGACGCAGTTGCAACAGCGAGTGATAGAAGGCCAGGCTGCGGGGCAAGTCGCTGACCGCCAGGGTCAGGTGATTGAGACCGGTGAGCATCGCTTACTGCCCTTTCAGGGCTTTGCTCAGTGCATAGCGCTGGCCGTCATAATGCAGGGTCGCCAGCGTGTTCCTGGGCGGCAGATCGCGGCTTTCACAGCCATCACGGCCCTTGAAATGCCTGGTGCTGACTTCACGGGTACGCACGATCAGATCGGCGTAACCGTTGCGCTGGCCACTGCCGACTTCCAGGGTCCGGTGCAGGGTCCGGGAGCGGCCCTCGCATTCACCGCCCCAGCCAAACTCGCCGTTGCTCTCATCCATCACCAATCCTTCCAAAAGCGGCAGGACTTCCTTGTCTTCACGTCGATACAGGGTCAGCACGCTTTTCTCGTAGGGCATGGCACTGGAGCTGTGGTGATAGAGAACCCGCAGGCCAAAGGCCCGCTGCTCTTTATTCAAACGGTAGCGCCCGGTGTCGATCTGCAGCCCCTGCAGGGCCACGGCATCGGAGAACAGAGCGGAATCCTTGTAGTTGCTGGCCAGGGTCCAACCGGAGTCGATGTCCTGCAGCGACACGTCCAGGCTGTAGCGGCTGACGTCGCCAGCCTGGCTCTCGGGCATGGGCGTCGCCCGGGCACTGATGCTCAGTTCCGGCTCCGCGGGCCAGGGCTTGCAGACATAGAACTCTCCGGGGACATCCGTTGTGTTGTCACACCCCGCCTGCGCCGCCGTAACGCCCCCCCACCCGGCACAAAGGGCCAGGCCCAGGGCGCATGACTCAAGCCACTTCATCAAAACTCCCTCAGATACCGCTGTAGCCATTGGGCAGCACGTAACGCTGGCCGTCGTAATGCAGAGTGACGAGCACCGGCTTGGCGGTCACGGACTTGGACTGGCACTGGTCGCCGACTTGCTCACTGCGGGTACTGACGCTGACCGAACGCACGATCAGGTCGGCATAACCGTGGCTGCGGGTCTTGGCGATCTCCAGGGTACGGGTGGTTTTCGTCCCCTCCCCGGCACACTGGCCATCCCATTCGCCGTTGTAGGAGTGAGCCAGGAACTTCTCCAGCACCGGGCGCAGGGTGCTGCCCTCGCGCACATACAGGCTGAGCCAGACCTGGCTGAAGGGGTTGACCCGGGACGAGCCCTCGAACCCGGCCCGGACCCCGAACGCCCGCACCTGTGGCGTCAATTGAAAGCGCCCGGTGTCGAGCTTGACGCTCTCCAGGCGAACCGCGTCGGAAACAAAGGCCGCAGGCTGCGCATAGCGAGCCAGGACCTGTCCGCTGTTGCGCTGCAGCACGGCCAGTTGCAGGTTGTAGGTGCCGTCGCCGTTGCCGGTGTCGCTGGGGTCGGGAACCATTTCCGAGAGAAGGCTGATGCTCTGGTCGGCAAACGCCGGCCAGTCCTTGCACAGGGAAAAGCCCGGGACCTCGGCATTGCGCGGTGGCGGCAGGCATTGCGCCGCCACTGAGGTGGCGCTGGCCAGCAACGCCAGGCTGCCCAGCAGCGGGATCAGGGAAGAACGACGGAACATTCACGACTCCTTGTGACAGGCGGATACAGCGCGATTTCAGGTCGCACTATCCTCTGCCACGCGGGCGCTTTCAACGCTGGAAGCGGGCGTTTGGGAGTGGCAGGTGCCGGGGGAGCGGCTGCTGATACGGCGAGCTTTCCACATCAGACGGGCATGCGGGTAGAACCTTCGCCGGCAAGCCGGCTCCTACAGGACCTGTGACTGTAGGCGCTGGCTCGCGAGCAAAACTCCCCCTGGCTCAAAACGCGCTACGGAAAATCTCCTCGATCTGCCGTTGATCCGCCGGACGCGGGTTGGTCAGGCCGCAGGCGTCTTTCAGGGCGTTGGCCGCCAGCAGCGGAATGTCCTGCAACTTGGCCCCCAGCTCACGCAGACCGGCAGGAATCTCCACATCCCGGGCCAAGGCGCGAATCGCCGTGATCGCCGCCTGGGCGCCCTCTTCCGGGCTGAAGCCACGGATGTCCGCGCCCAGGGCATGGGCCACATCGGTCAGGCGCTGGGCACACACCGAGGCATTGAAGCTCTGCACATGGGGCAGCAGCACGGCGTTGCACACACCGTGCGGCAAGTCGTAGAAACCGCCCAGTTGGTGGGCCATGGCGTGCACAAAGCCCAGGGACGCATTGTTGAAGGCCATGCCGGCGAGGAACTGCGCATAGGCCATGTTCTCCCGCGCCTGCAGATCGCTGCCGTCGTGCACCGCCTGACGCAGGTTGGCGCTGATCATGCTAATGGCCTTGAGCGCGCAGGCGTCGGTGATCGGGTTGGCGGCGGTGGACACGTAGGCCTCCACGGCATGGGTCAGGGCGTCCATGCCGGTGGCGGCGGTCAGGCCCTTGGGCATGGCCACCATCAGCGCCGGGTCGTTGACCGAGAGCAACGGCGTGACGTTACGGTCGACGATGGCCATTTTCACGTGGCGCGACTCGTCGGTAATGATGCAGAAGCGAGTCATTTCGCTGGCGGTGCCGGCGGTGGTGTTGATGGCGATCAGCGGCAACTGCGGCTTGCTTGAGCGGTCGACCCCTTCGTAGTCGCCAATCTGTCCGCCGTTGGTGGCACACAGGGCAATACCCTTGGCGCAGTCATGGGGCGAACCGCCGCCCAGGGAGATGACGAAATCGCACTGCGATTGCTGCAACTGCGCCAGTCCCTGCTCGACGTTGGCGATGCTCGGATTGGGCTTGGCGCCATCGAAGATCACCGAATCGATGTCCTGCATGGCCAGCTTCTCGGCGATCATCCCGGCCACCCCGGCCTTGGCCAGGCCGGCGTCGGTGACGATCAGCGCCTTGCGAAAGCCATAGTTGCGAATGGCCTCCATGGCTTCGTCCAGGCAGTTGATACCCATGATGTTGACGGCGGGAATGAAGAAGGTGCTGCTCATGAGGAAGTCTCCGGGCGAAGGCCCAATGCGGGTGTCGATGCGGTGTATGCCCGACAGGATCGACTCATCGGTCACGGGCGATCTTGATCTGGCTCAAGGGTCGGTCGTGATAAAGTCGGCGCCCTGATCACCTTCTGCCTTGAGACCAATGACCGCGATGACGGATTTCCAGGAATTTGACGCCGAACTTGAAGACTGGAACGCCCTGGGCACGAGCATGGCCTTCAACGGCCTGCTGATCGGCAATGGCGCCAGCCGCGCCGTGTGGGAAGACTTTGCCTACGACTCGCTGTTCGAAAACGCCCGCACCGTGGAAGAAAAGCCCCTGAGCCCATCCGAACTCAGCGTGTTCGAAGCCCTGCAGACCCGCAGCTTCGAACAGGTGCTCAGCGCCCTGAAAACCACCAGCCGGGTGAACAAGGCCCTGGCGGTCAGCTCGGCGGCGCCGCGCAACCGCTACTACGCGATCAAGGAAGCGCTGATCAATACCGTGCATGCGGTGCACATCCCCTGGCGCCTGGTACAGCCGCAAAGCCTGGCGGCCATCAACCAGGAACTGCGGCGCTACCCCACGGTGTTCACCAGCAATTACGACCTGCTCAATTACTGGGCCGTGCAGCATGACAGCCAAGGCATCGACGACCTGTTCCACGGCGCCGATCCGGCCTTCGAACTGGGCACCACACCCCGTGCCGCGACCCGCATCCTCTACCTGCACGGTGGCCTGCACCTGGTGCGCAACCTTGATGGCAGCGCACGCAAACTGACGGCCACCGAAGGCACCCTGCTGGGCAGCTTCGCCATCAACAACACCCTCAAGACCCTGGACGACGTGCCGCTGTTCGTCAGCGAAGGGCCGCTGGCGGACAAGCTCAAGACCATTCGCAGCTCGGACTACCTGTCGTTCTGCTACCAGCAACTGCTGGATCACAGCGGCGCCCTGTGCCTCTTCGGCCACAACCTCGGGCCCCAGGACCAGCACCTGGTGCAGGCGCTCCGCCAGTCGGCCGTCACGACCCTGGCGATCTCCATCTACCCGCGCAGCGCGGCGTTCATCCAGCACCAGAAGCGCCACTACGCCAAGCTGTTC
The DNA here is from genome assembly GCF_013407925.2 of Pseudomonas protegens. NCBI lineage: Bacteria > Pseudomonadati > Pseudomonadota > Gammaproteobacteria > Pseudomonadales > Pseudomonadaceae > Pseudomonas > Pseudomonas protegens. The sequence goes on from NZ_CP060201.1 coordinate 1,635,628, forward strand.
GAAGGGTTGGAGTTGAACCTGCGCTTCTTCGATGCCAAGACCCACGCCCTGGGCAACCCGGCCCTGTCGGTGCCTGTGGAGCGCTGACCGCGCCGGGCGCGGGCGTCCTTGGGATCGCCGCGGGCCTGCGGCCCGTTCGCAGCCTTCGGCAGCGGCTACAGGGCTCATTCTTCGCTGCTGTGTACCACCACCAGCAACTGCGCCTGCTCGTCCCCCAGGGAACGAATGCGGTGGGGTTTCTGCGCGTTGAAGTGCAGCGCGTCGCCACGGTTGAGAATCACCCGCTCGTTCATGAAGTCCACTTCCACCTGGCCTTCATGGACGAACAGGAACTCCTCCCCCAGGTGTTCCTTGAAGGTCTTGTCACTGAACTCTTTGGCCGGGTAGATGATGAACGGCAGCAGGTTGCGCTCGCTGACCTGATGGGCCAGCACCGCATAGCCCGGCGTCTGGTCGTTGGCTGCCAATGACTGGCGCTCATCGCTGCGCACCAGGCTGTAGCTGTCCAGGCTGATGCTGTCCTCGGCGAACAGCTCCTCGACCTTGACGTTCAACGCCTTGGCCAGCTTCAAGGCGGCGGCGATCGACGGGGTGTTCAACCCGCGCTCGACTTTCGACAGGTAACTCTTGGTCATCCCGGATTTTTCGGCCAGCGCCTCCAGGGTCACGCCAAGTTTTTTTCTCAATAATTTCAAACGGATAGACATCTGGAACGGTTAATCCATCTAGAAAACAACGATTGGCGCTTGCTAATGACACAAAGTGTCATATAGCCTTTTAAGTGTCATCGCGACTCACCCAACGACCTCGCAAGCAGCAGGTGAAACGCAGATCCGACGTCCATTGCACTTCTCAAAGGACCTTCGACATGGCCAAGACATTAGCACTGCCCAAAGACCAGCTGGTCAAGCAAGCCCTGACCCAGATGCAAAACACCCTGGCGGATAATACGTGGACCGACCGGCAAAAGCTGGCCTTGACCTGCCGCATTCTGTTCGAGAACGGCCACGACTCGGGCCTGGCCGGGCAGATCACCGCCCGCGGCCCGCAACCGGGCACCTACTACACCCAGCAACTGGGCCTGGGCTTCGATGAAATCAGCGCCGGCAACCTGCTGCTGGTCAACGAAGACCTGGAAGTCCTCGAAGGCCACGGCATGCCCAACCCGGCCAACCGCTTCCACAGCTGGGTGTACCGCGCCCGGCCGGACGTGAACTGCATCATCCACACCCACCCGACCCACGTTGCCGCGCTGTCGATGCTGGAAGTGCCGCTGGAGGTGTCGCACATGGACCTCTGCCCGCTGTACGAGGACTGCGCCTTTCTCGAAGCCTGGCCGGGGGTGCCGGTGGGCAACGAAGAAGGCGAAATCATCGCCGCGGCCCTGGGCGACAAGCGCGCGATCCTGCTTTCCCACCACGGCCAGCTGTCCACCGGCGCGAGCATCGAGGAAGCCTGCGTGATCGCTCAATTGATCGAGCGCGCGGCCAGGCTGCAACTGCTGGCCATGGCTGCCGGCACCATCAAGCCGATCCTTCCGGAGCTGGGCCGCGAAGCCCACGACTGGATCTCCAGGCCCAAGCGCCACAGCGCCGCCTTCAACTATTACGCTCGGCAAAACCTGAAAAAGCACGCCGACTGCCTGAACTGATCCACCCCTTATGCCTTGCAGGAGTTGCACCATGCCTACCCCCAAGATCCACGGCATCATCGGCTACACCGTCACCCCCTTCGGCCCTAACGGCGAAGGCCTGGACCTGGACGCCCTCGGGCGCGCCATCGACCGCATGATCGACGCCGGCGTCCACGCCATCGCGCCCCTGGGCAGCACCGGCGAAGGCGCCTACCTCGGCGACGCGGAATGGGATCAGGTCGCCGAGTTCAGCATCCGCCACGTGGCCAAGCGCGTGCCGACCATCGTCAGCGTTTCCGACCTGACCACCGCCAAGGCCATCCGCCGCGCGCGCTTTGCCGAAGCCCAGGGCGCCGACGTGGTGATGGTGCTGCCCACCTCCTACTGGAAACTCAGCGAAGCCGAGATCCTCGCCCACTACCAGGCCATCGGCGCCAGCATCGGCGTGCCGATCATGCTCTACAACAACCCGGCCACCAGCGGCACCGACATGTCGGTGGAACTGATCCTGAAGATCTTCCACGCCGTGGAGAACGTCACCCTGGTCAAGGAAAGCACCGGCGACATCCAGCGCATGCACAAGCTGCACCTGCTGGGTGAAGGCCAGGTGCCGTTCTACAACGGCTGCAACCCACTGGCCCTGGAAGCCTTCGCCGCCGGCGCCAGCGGCTGGTGCACGGCGGCGGCGAACCTGATCCCGCAACTCAACCTCGAGCTGTATCAGGCCGTGCTCGAGCAAGACCTGCAACGGGCCCGGGCGCTGTTCTACCGCCAGTTGCCGCTGCTGGACTTCATCCTCCAGGGCGGCTTGCCGGCCACGGTCAAGGCCGGGCTGGAACTGACCGGGCTGAACGCCGGCGAGCCGCGCCGGCCAGTGTTTGCCCTGAACGAGGGCGGTCGCCAACAGTTGCACACGCTGCTGCAGACCCTGGGTTGAAGCCCTGACAAAAAAGCCCGGGCGGCTGACACCGTCCGGGCTTTGGCATGGGCCGCGTTCACGCGTGGCTCAGTGGCTGTTCAGCGCCACCGGGGCCTGGGCCTTGAACTGCGGGTCCTGCAGCATCTGCACAATGAACTCGTCGGTGATGCGCTGCACATGCTGGTATTGGCCGCCATCGAGATTGGCCCAACCGCGCCAGGAACGGGTGTGGTTGCTGACCCGGTACTTGGCCAGAGGCTGGTCGCCACGGCTGACGTGGAACATCACCTGGCTGTCCCAGGTGACACGGCCCGGCACGATAAAAAAGGTCATCGCACTGAGTAGCCCCATGGGAATGTTCTGCCAGCCGAAGTAATCACTGTCGGCCATCACGATCACGTTGTAGCCATCGGCAGTGAACCCCGACTGCACCTGTTCGAAGGTGCCGCGGCGGCGCAGTTCATCACGGATCAGGCCCCCGGGAATGGCGCCCATGACGCTGACGCTGATCGCCGGCAACGCCTGCTGATAATCCACCTCGGCCGGCTTGAGACTATGGCTGGTCTGACAACCTCCCAGCCCCAGCATCAACACCAGCAACACCCACAACCGCGTCCGCATCACAATTCTCCCGAGAGCATGGCCTTGAGCATCGAGGCCTTGGGCCCTTGCTCCTTGACGATCAACGGCGTCGCTTGTTCCATCTTCTCCAGGTCGACCCGTTGCAGGCTGGGCACGTGCGGGTACTTGGCACGCACCAGAGCGGCGTCGCGCTCCATATGGTCACTGTGCAAAAACACGCATTTGGCCCCCAGCGCCGACAGGCAGGCCGCGCGGAAATCGCCGACGTAATAGGCCTTGCCGGCTTCCAGCTCCAAGGGGATGGAGAAGTCCTCGCGGCTCCAGGACTTGGCGTTGCCGCGATCGAAATGCAGGTTGTAGATCTCGTAGCGCCCAGGCTTGAGCGGCATGACGAACAGGCTGCCGATGCCGTGCCAGCTCTCGCGCACATCCCGTGGCGTGCGGCCGTAGATCTCGTTGTACAAGCGCGCCGAGGCGAACCCGTCACCGCCTCGTGGACGAATCAGCAGCATCTGTTCGTTGGCGGTGTGCACCGCCTTCGGCCAGATCCCGACCACCCCCACCACATAAGCCACCCCCGACTGCGGGTCGGGGTTCATGTTCTTGGCAATTTTCGTGGGTGACAGACTGTAGCAACCGCTCAGCGCCAGCAGCGCGGCGAGTAAAACGAAAGGGCGAATCATGAGGTCGCAGATCCCTTGGACAATGATCGATAACGTCACCCAAGGTGCCAGGCATGCCGAGCGCCCGGTGACGGGCGCGGAGGATAAAGCAAGTAATGTCACTTCGCCATATTTCAGTCGCCAATCGGCTGGCGCGCCAGAGACTCGCACCTGGGCTCGCCACCATTGCGCACGTCCCGCTGTCGCGGGGCAGATAACGGCGCCGCCTGGCCCCTGACCGGGCCGAGCGGCTCAGGCTTTGTCGAACCGGTTTTACACGCCCGTCAGGTCCTTGATGTTATGGCTCGGGCCGTTGGCCTTGACGCTGGCGATGCCCTTGTCCCGGGCCGCCTCCGATGAATAGGTTTCACTGCTGCCGATGATCTGGTGATTGGCCGCCTTGAGGTTGAAATAGGGCTTGCCGTCCTTGGCGCTCTTGCGCTCGTAACGCTCCTCCAGCGGGCTGTTGGCCTGCACCGAGGCAATGCCGTTCTCGGCGGCCCCGCGCGTAGTGTACAGCTCGCTGGTGAGAATGATCTCGGCGTTGGCCGCCTTGAGCACGAAACGAAACTGGCCGCTGCTGCTTTTCTTCAACTCATACCATCCGGACATGCTGTTGCTCCTTGGGGTTTTCGATGGGCATTGCGCCTGGGGAGTAAAGCCTCTTTCGGTGATTCAGCCATTGCCCCGGTGGCTGAAAAATCGGTTTTCCACCCGTGCCAGCCCCAGGTGTTCACGCAGGCTGCGCCCCGTGTAGCGCTGGCGAAACAGGCCCCGGCGTTGCAGCTCGGGGGTGATCCATTGCACAAAATCCTCGATGGCCCCCGGCAGGTGGGTGAACAGCACATTGAAGCCATCGGCGGCGTATTCCTCGTACCAGCTGGCCATCTCGTCGACGATCTGCCCCGGCGTGCCCACCAGCACCTTGTGCCCGCTGGCGGACAGGCTGCGCAGCAACTGCGCCAGCGTTGGTCGCTCGCGGCGGACCAGCTCCACCACCAGTTGCCGACGGCTCTTGTGCCGTTCGGTGGACGCCGCATCCGCCAACAGCGGCACCCGGGCGTCCAGCGGCAGGCGCGACAGGTCGATGCCCAGGTCCAGCAGGTAGGACAGCGCCTTGAGCTGGGCCTGGGGGTCCTGCAACTCCTGCAACTGCTGATACTTTTCCTCGGCTTCGTTGAGGGTGCGGCCCACCGTGGGGGCGATGCCGGGGAAGATTTTCAACTGCCCGGCATGCCGCCCGTAAGCGGGAAGTCGTTCCTTGAGTTTGCGATAGAACGCCTTGGCCTGCTCCAGCTCGACCTGGGCGGTGAACACCAGCTCGGCGCAGCGCGCCGCCAGTTCAGTGCCGGGGCCCGAGGAACCGGCCTGGGCGATCACCGGCCAGCCCTGCACCGGCCGGGGTGCGTTCAATGGCCCCTGCACCTGAAAGTGCCGCCCGCGGTGCTGCAACAAGTGCATCCGCTCCGGGCGCAGCCACTGGCCGCTGGCCTGGTCCCGGGGGAAGGCGTCATCGGCCCAGCTGTCCCACAGGCCGCTGACCACGTCGAAGAATTCCTCGGCGCGGGCATAACGCTGGGCGTGGCTCATGGGCTCGGGTTGATTGAAGTTCTCGCCGCCGATCAGCCCCGTCACCAGGTTCCAGCCGGCTCGGCCCTCGCTCAAATGATCCAGCGAGGCGAACTTGCGCGCCAGATTGTAGGGCTCGTTGTAGGTGGTGCTGGCGGTGGCGATCAGGCCGATGTGCCGGGTCACCACCGCCAGGGCCGGCAGCAGGGTCAGCGGGTCCCAGCGCAAACTGTGGGAACTGCGGGCCAGCACCCGCGGATCAAGGTCCCCCACCGCCACGTTGTCGTTGAGAAACAGCGCGTCGAAACAGCCCCGCTCCAGGGTTTGCGCGTAGTGCCGGTAGCGCTGGAAATTCAACGAGGCATCGGCATCCGCCCGGGGATGGCGCCAACTGCCGCCGTGGGCCCCGGAGCCGGAGAGAAAGGCCCCCAGCCCCATCTGCCCGCCGCGCTCAGCCACGGCTGGCGCCCTCCTCGGCCGCCGCCACCGGCAGCGGCGCGGCGCGCAGCAACAGGCTCACCGCCGTCCACACCAGCAGCGTCGCCAGCGCCAAGAACAGCATCACCCCGCGATAACCGTTGAGAAAGGCGCCCTGGGCATCGTCCAGCGGCGTCGCGGAAAAGTGGTGGAACAAGCCCACCCCCAGCGCCAACCCGACGCCACCGCCAACGTTGTGCAGGGTCATCAGCGAGCCCATGGCCACCGAGCCCACTTCCTGAGGCACCGAGGAAATCCCCAGCACCGTCGACGGCCCGAGAATACTGGCCCAGCCCAGGCCCATGATGACGAAGGCCCCCAGCAGATAAGGCAGTGAAGTCTGGCGATCGAAACCGGCCTGCAACAGCGCCGAGAGCACGAACAGCAGCAACCCGGTCTTGATCAAGAGCGCCGGGCCCTTGCGATCCACCAACCGCCCCACCAGCGGCGACAGCAACGCCACCCCCAAGGTGGTGGGCAACAACAGCAGGCCGCTGGCCTGCACCGTTTCCCCACGGATCTGCGCCAGGTACAGCGGCATGACGAAGAACGCCACGCAGTAGAACAGCGCCAGGCCGAAACTGGCCGCGACCCCGGCGACAAAGCGCCGGTTGGCGAACAGCTTGAGGTCGATGATCGGCGCCGCGACCCGTCGCTCCACCGCCAGGAACGCCACCAGGGCCAGCAGCGCCAGGGCGATCAGGCTCAGGGTCAGGCGTGAACCCCAGCCCCAGGCCCCGCCCTGGACGATCACCAGCACCAGGCTCGGCAAGCCGATCAGCAACAGCAAGGCGCCCCAGCCATCCAGCCGCGCACCGGCCTCGGCCGAGTGCGATTCCTGCACGCTGAAACTGCAGATGCCCAGGCTCAGCAGCACGAAAGGCACGTTGATCAGGAAGATCCACTGCCAGCCAAAACCACTGGTGATCAGCCCGCCCAGCACCGGCCCGACGGCCAGCCCCACGCCGTTGACTCCGAACAGCACGCCGAAGGCCTTGCCCTGTTCGGCGCTGTCGAAGGTGCTGGAGACAATCGCCCCGGAGGCGGTGTAGAGCACCGCGCAGGCCAGCCCCTGGATCACCCGCGCGCCGATCAGGGCGTCGATCTGCGTCGCCAGTCCGGCCGCCAGGGACGCCAGGCCGAACACGCTCAGGCCGATGAACAGCACCCGCTTGCGTCCATGCAGGTCGGCCAGGCGTCCCACCAGCACCATGAAACTCGACAGCGTCAGGATGAAGCCGTTGATCACCCACTGCAGGCTGTCCACCGAGGCCCCGAGATCGGCCTGTAGCGCCGGGAGCGCGGTGTTGACGATGGTGAAATCCACACAGCCGAGAAAACTGGCGATGCTCACACCGAGCAATGCCCACCACTTGCGTTGCTGTTGCGCAAAAACGCTCATGGAAACTCCTTGTCAGTCAAAAAACCGCTCTGTAGGCGCCCGCTTGCCAGCGAACAGGCCCTTGAGTCCTGCATCGCCGGCCAGGGCGCTTTCGCTGGCAAGCCAGCTCCTACATTGAGCGCGGTGGGTCAGATGGCGATGGCGCCGCTGGTCCAGTTGGGGTGGATGGCGCCAGGCAAGGTGAACGGAATCGGAATCCCGCGCTTCTTGAACTTCAGCGGCAGCCAGCGCACCCGGTCCGGGCTGTGGGGTTCGATCAGCAGCTCGCGGCTGGTGGCCATGGCGGTGGTCATCTGCTGCGGATAGAGCACGTAGTGGTAACCCTCGTCGGCCCACAGCGGCAGGATGATCGGGATCTCTTCCAGGATGTATTCCCGGCACTGGGCCGCCGCCCGTTCGATGTCCGCCTGCTCATCCCGCAGGCGCAGGCGCTCGGTGAACACGCTGATGGTGCTGTCGATGGCCTAGCGCAATTCCTCGCGCTGCTGATAGATCTGGTCCAGTTGCTGGCGCAGTTCGGCATAGCGGTCACTGGCCAGCTCCTGGTTCCAGCGGGTGATGTGGTAAGGCACCCGCAGGCCGTCGAGGATGCTCTGGTTGCGCGCCAGCCAGGCATCGCCGTCGCGGATCGACGCCGACAACGCCTCGCCGGGGGATTTGCCGTGCTTGTTGTGGCGTTGCAGGGTGTCGGCCACCACCACCTTGACGTGGCTGAAGCCGGACTGGTTGATCAGGTGGATGGTGGACCGCAGCTTCTGGTCCTCGTGGTATTCCTGGCCGACGCTGACCGCCAGGACCACGCGCTTGCCGTCGAATTCGTGCTCCTCGCCGCCCTTGTTGAAGTAGGCCTTGAGGTTGATTTCCTGCACCTTGCTCATGAGTTCAGCTCCAGTAGGCCAAAGGCTGGTGTTCGCCGTAGTAACCGATAAAGACCCCGAGGGTGACCCGGGTGCTGCTGGCCGAGGGGCGGACCGCGTGGATCAGCCGCGGGTTGAGCAGGATCAGGTCGCCGGGCTCGGGCTTGACCACGAAGTCCGGCGGCGGCAGCAGGTGGCGCTCGATGCCGTAGGCCCGTTCACCCTTGAGGCGGTTGTACTCCTGCTCGTCGGGCTCGATGCCCCAGATCTCCAGTTCACCGCCGTCCTCGGGAATCTCCAGGTAGATGTTGGTCGACAGCTGCGTCAGCAACTGCGGGCTGTGGCCCTCGGGGGCATTGCGTTCGAGCTTGTCGGTGTGGGGCGTGAGATCGACCCCCGAGCCCTGGAAGCGGGCGATGCCGACAAAGCACTTCTGCCCGTCCATCTGCAGCAGGTGCGCGCCCTGGGGCCAGACCTCGTCGAGCAACAGGCGCAGCTCGTCGATGGGCGAGGCCAGGGGCCGGAACAGGTTGCGGATCTTGCGGATGTTGGGCAGGGCCAGGGCGTGGTATTCGGCCCGGCTCTGCTCGTCCTGGATCTCGATATAGGCCTTGCCGACCCGGACGAACTCCTGCTGCTGGCTGAAAGCGCTGCGCAGCTCCTGCCGGTACAGATGATCCCGCGCCACCTGCAAGGTGTCCGGCGGGCAGAAGCCTTTGAGCTGGACACCATAAGAACGTTTTTCCACGACATCGAGGATATGCCGCGCTTCAAGTTTGTCGGCGGTAGTGACTGTGAACATGCAAGCTCCCTTAATTCCCTGGAAGTAGCGACGAAGTTGCGGTTTTGCAGAAGGTAATAATTTGTTTCAAAGCCACCTTAGGCAGTTGCGAAAGCCTTGTGAAATATCCTTTATCTCTAATCTCCAAACTTAAAAACGTATCGAAAAACAGGCAAATAGCGGCCATTACCGACACTTTCGCAAGTACCGACAGAGGATTATTAAATTCGCTGATAGTTAACTTAAAAGAAGCACATCATTGCTCTTTTTTATTCAACACCTCCCGAGCTTAATTAATAAAATCGCCATCACTTCATTCAACTTCATTGAATGAAGCATCCATGTAAGCCGCCGCATCGAACGACTGGTGGATGATGCCTTCTTCACGGTACAGATCAGCGGTGTGCTGCACGTCCTCGACCACGGCCGGGCCCACGGCGATGCGCCGGGGCAGCGAGTAGCGATTGGAGCGTTCATGCACCGCCAACGGCAGGCCGCTGTAACCGGCCTGGATCTTTGAAAACTCGCGCTGGTGCTGGTTGGCCCAGGCATAGGCACGGTCCAGGCGCCGGAGGAAATCGGCGATCTGTGCCGGTTTGTCACGGATCGCCTGGTCATTGGCCACCAGCAGCATGTGCCCGGCGAACAGCCCCTCGCCACTGACCAGCACCCGGGTGCCACCTTCCATCTGCACCATGCTGGTGTAGGGGTCCCAGGTCGACCAGGCATCGGCCTGGCCGTTGCTCAGCACACTGCGGGACTCGGCCGGCTGGAGAAAGATGAACTGCGCATCCGCGCCGTGCAGGCCCACCGAACGCAGGGCGGCCAGGGCCAGGAAATGGCCGATGGAGCCGCGCGTGGTGGTGATGCGCCGGCCCTTGAGGTCGGCGGCGCCCCGTAGCGGCGAGTCGTCCTTGACCAGCATGGCCACCGCGGTGGGCGTGACCTTGAGCTTGATCACCCCCACGGTCTTGATCGGCGCCCCGGCGGCGGCGGCGAACACAAAGGGCGCGTCCCCCAGGCTGCCGATATCCACCGCCCCGGCGGCCAGGGCCTCGGCGGTGGGCGCGGCGGCGGCAAAGGACGCGAACTCGATGGGGTACGGCACCTGCTCCAATTCGCCAGCGGCTTCGAGCAGGATCTTCAGCGACTGCTTCTGGCTGGACACCCGCAGCGCCGGCTGCGCCAGGGCATGGCTGCCGAACAGAAGCAGCGCCAGGATCGCCAGCCGCCGTCTGCTGCGCAGCCGATCGCAGCCTGCGGCAGCGGCTACAGGGTGCTCGCTCGCCTGCTTGATCATCGTTCAGAACGCCAGGCTGACGCGGCTGTAGTAGTAGCCGCCGCCCAGTCCATAAGGCGAGAACATCCCGTATTCATAGGTCCCCGCCCAGGCCTTGAGGCCGATCTTGTCCGGGTACACGTCGAACAGGTTGTTGGCGCCCACGGCCACGGTGAGGTTCTGGGTCACGTCGTAGGCCACGTCCAGGTCGGTGATCCACTTGGCGCTGTAGGTACGGTCGTTGGCCGGGATGTTCGAGCCTTCGGTGTACTCGCCAAAGCGGGTCAGCTGCAGGTTGGTGGTCCAGTCGCCGACCTTGTAGTTAGTGGAGAGGATCCACTTGTCCTTGGGCGTGGATTTAGTCAGGTCGATCTGCTGCTGACGGTCGAACAGCACATAACCGGCCCCCAGGCGCGACAGGGCCGCCGGGGTGTCCGCCAGGTCGCGGATGCTGGTCTTGTTGTGGTTGTAGGCGACGCTCCATTTGGCCGTGCCGTACTCGCCGAACGACTGGCTGTAATCGGCCACCAGGTCGACGCCCTTGGTCCGGGTATCGGCGGCGTTGGTGTAGTACTGCCCGGCGAGGTTCGGCGACAGGCCGTTCTCCACCAGGATCTGCGACACCGCCGGGCCCTTGAGGATGCCGGTCTGGAGGATGCGCTTGTCGATGTCGATCAGGTAGAAGTCGGCGGTCAGACGCAGGCGCTCGGTGGGTTCGGCGGTGAAGCCCAGGCTGTAGTTGCGCGAGGTTTCCGGCTCCAGGTCCTTGGCCCCCAGGGCAATGGCTTCCGGCGAGTTGGGGCGCATCTGTTTGGTGCGCACCGAGCTGGTGGTGCCGCCCGCGCCGAACTGGGTCACGGTGCTGGTGGTGGAGAACACGCTCTGGGCCAGGGACGGCGCGCGGAAGCCGTTGCTCACCGCCGCGCGCACCGCGTAGCCGGGGAGGAACTCGTAGCGCGTGGTCAGCTTGCCGCTGGTGGTATCGCCCACCCCGAGGTTGTACTTCTCATAGCGCGCCGCCGCGCCGACGTACCAGTTGGGGGTGATGTTCAGGCCGAAATCCACATAGGCGGCTTCGCTGTGACGCTTGAGGCTGTAGGCGTCTTCCGGGGTGGTGCCGTTGACCGAGAACAGTCCCGGGTCCGGCACCACGCCGGCGAAGGGGCCGGTGGCCGGGACGTAGCTGCCCTGGTTGTAGGAGTTGGGTTCGCCCTCCTCCAGCGCGTATTTCTCCCAGCGGTATTCGACCCCGAACGAAGTCTCCAGCGGGCTGCTCCAGCCGATGTCCAGGGCCCGGGAGAAGTCCAGGTTGTTGGTCCACTGGTCGAACACCAGATTGCCCAGGTGGAAGTCGTGCTGAGTGTAGGGGCCGTTGGAAATGTTCAGGTTGTTGGCGGTGTCCAGCACCCCGCGGTCCTTGCCATAGGTGCTCGACAGGTCCCAATCCCAGCCGCCCGCCAGGCCCTTGGCGCCACCGGCGACCTGGAAGTCGGTCTCGCGGATCTCGCGCCGCGCCTGGCCGCCGTTGGGGTACGGCGCATTGGGCACCCCCGCCAGGCTGGTGATGTCGGTGGGCTTGCGGTGGCCCAGGTTCTTGTTGCTGTTGCGGTAGCTCAGGGTCGAAAACGAATACAGCTTGAGGTCGTCGGCCAGGGGCAGCTCGGCGTTGTAGGCCAGGCTGGTGGTGCGGTCGCGGCCCAGGCCGTATTCGGTGCCCCAGCCCTGGCGATTGCTTTCTCGCGGGTCCGGCGAGCCGTCGGCCTGTTTGAAGTACAGCTGGCCGCTGGCGGCGCTGGAGCGCTCGTAGGGTTCCTGGAGCTTGGCGTCCCAGGACAGGTTGAAGAAGCCGCCGTCCTCCCCCAGCTTGTTGCCCCAGTTGAAGGCCTCGTGGCCGGTGGTGCCGTCACCGTCGTAGTACTGGCCAAGGGTGGTGTCCGAGGTCAGGCCCTCGGCGTTGCGCTTGAGGATGATGTTGATCACCCCGGCGATGGCGTCGGAGCCGTACTGCGCGGCGGCGCCGTCGCGCAGCACTTCGATGCGCTCGATGGCGGCGGTGGGAATCAGGTCCAGGTCCACCGGCACCGAGGCGTTGCCGACCCGCGCACCGTTGTTGATCAGCGCCGAGTTGTGCCGGCGCTTGCCGTTGATCAACACCAGCACCTGATCGCCGCCCAGGCCGCGCATGCTCACCCCGCGCACCAGGAACGCCGTGCCGCCGCCGTTGATGGTGGGGACGTTGAACGACGGCAGCAGGCGCCCGAGCATTTCTTTCAGGCCGTTCTGACCGATGCTGCGCAGCTGTTCGCTGTCGATCACATCGATCGGCGCCGGGCTGTTGGTGACGGTGCGCTGCTGGCTGCCGCGCACGCCGGTGACCACCACGGTGCCGAGGGTTTCATCGGCGGCCAGCAACTCCACCGGGGTTGCCAGGCTCAGCAGGCCAAGGCTCAGGGGCGCGGCGCCGAGGACGATTTTATGCAAGGACATACTCATGACTTCAGATCCTTTGACTGGCGCCTCAGCGCGCTCGGGCGGCGACGGTTTCGACTTCGATCAGGGCACCGGGCAGTACCAGCCCCGCCACTTGCACCGTGGTCCGGGCGGGTTTGAGCGGCTGTTTCTCGGTGCCGAAGAACTCGCGAAAGGCCACTTGCAGGCCGTCGAAATCCAGCTTGCCGCCCAGGGCCGGGTCGCCCACCAGGTAGATCCGCAGTTGCACCACATCCCCCAGGGTCAAACCCTGGCTGGCGAGGATCGTTTGCACCTTGCGCAGCACCTCGCGGGCCTGGCTCTCGGTGTTGCCCACGGCGTGGATCTGCTCCTTGGGCGCCTTGGGGTCCAGCGGATCCGGCAGCAGGCCGGAGAGGTAGGTCACCTCGCTGTTGGCGGGCAAGGTCACCGATTGCAGGATCGGCGAATGGGGATAGCTGGACGGCACGCGCTGGATGCCCGCGGCCCAACTGCTGCTGGCGGCGCACAACAGCCCCAGCCCTACGACGGTGTTTTTCAAAGACATGCAAAGACGCTCCAAGGTTGTGTTTGCCAGCCTCGGAGGTCCGCTACCCGGCAATGGGTGACTGCTGTTTTATGAGTGCTCGGCTTTTTCAGGCCGTTTGCTGTAGCGACGAGCCTTGCGCCCGTTGAAAAAGGTGCCGCACCACCCGCCGCGCGGCGCCGGCGGCGGCTTCCTGCCAGATGCCCACGCCGCTGTGGGCCAAGCCGTCGCTGGTCAGGTAGACCCGGCCCTGGGGCTGGTTGAGCAGGCTGTAGTCCGGCTCGGCCACTTCATGGCTGATCCACGGGCCGAAGTTGTAGGGGATCTTGCCCCAGGCAATCACCAGCGGCTTGCGCAGTTCATGGCTGTGGCCGGGGTGCAGCAGCTCCACCGCCTGACGGGAAATCTCGATCTGCTGGGCCAGGGTTTTCTCCCCGAAGCGGCGCGCGGTTTCACCGTTGTTGTAGGCCGCCACCAGCACCCCCTCGGCCTGGTTGAACCCGCCGCTGGGGTACCACAGCCCGGAGGCTTCCTGGTTGATGAACGACAGCCCGCCATAGATCTGGTACTGGCTTTCCCAGAAGCGCCGCGACTGCCAGGCCACCTTGTTGGCGTAGCCGAACTGCACCGCGCCGATGGCCTGGCGCACCGGAGCGCTGAAGTTGTTCTCGACCTTGGCCAGCAGCGGCAGGGGCAAGGAACTGATCACGTAGTCGGCCTTGAGGCTCTGGGTGCGGCCGCTGCGCCGGTCCAGGTAGACCACTTCGACGCTGTCGCTGTGATTGGTGATCGAACGCACCTCGCTGTGCAGCCGCAACTGCCCCTGCAGACGCCGGGCAAAGGCCTGGGGGATGCGGTCCATGCCGCCCACCGGCTGGAACATGGTGGGCGAGAATTCCGGGTATTCATCGATCATCAGCGCCGTGGTCAGCGCCGGGTTGAGCAGGGTCTGCAACGGCAGCGGGTCGTTCTTCTGCGCCAGCTGGTCGCCGGCACCGGGCCAGACCTTGTAGCCGGAGCGGGCCGAGCCCAGGTATTCCAGCTTGTCCGAGAGATCGCCCCAGGTTTTCAGGAAGCTCAGCAAGTTGCTGCGATCGGCCGCCGTCAGTTCCTGATCCAGGGCATGCCGGTTGACCGCCTTGGCCAGCAACTCGGAAAAGTGCCCGCGGCTGTCGTTGACCGCCTGACGGATCTGCAACGCCGGCTGGTTCAGGTCCGGGCGCACCAGGGCATTGCGACTGGTGTTGACCAGCACTTCCAGCTCCACCCCCAGTTCGCGGCAGTAGCCGAGCATCAACTGGTGGTGGCTGGGCAGACGGCCGGCCCCGGCATTGAGGTAGAAGCCGTCATCGAACTCCGCGACCTGCACACTGCCGTCGCTGTACTCCACCCGATCGCCGCCGCGCACCGTCCAGTTGCGCCCGCCGACCCGGTCCCGGGCTTCCAGCAGCGTGACCTTGAACCCGGCCTTGTTCAGTTCATAGGCACTGACCAGGCCACCGATCCCGGCGCCGATCACCACCACCGAAGCGCCCTTGCCCACGGCGGCTGCGGGCAGCGACGCATAGTTTTCCTCGAAGGCCTCGGCCTTGCCCGAACCGCCGAACAGGCCCATGACCGCACTCGCCGCCTGGACCCCGCCGACAGCGGCGATACGGGCGATCAATTGTCTTCTGGTCAGTGGCATGCCAGCGCTCCCTGCTGCGGATGGATAGTGCGTTCGGTTATAGCCCGCGGACTTATGCAGTCACTTGGGTCTATGGGAAGCCATCCTAGGGGCGCTCATTTAATAAGAGAAATACATTTTAAGCATATGCAAATATTACTTTGTTTCATATTCAGCCGCGTAGATATTGCACAAGACGCATGAACGACAGTGACTAGCCAGTCGCAGGACCATCCACCTTGGTCGGAGAACCTGTACAGGAAAAAGCCGTCCGTAACATATTTATTGAACGGTAACACTGCAAATGATACCGTTCAAAAATCATGTTAAAAAGGACACCACCCATGAACTCCGAACTCCAGCACGCGGCCCCCCAACTGCCTGCGCTTGCTTCCTACATCGAGACCGTGCTCGGCGATACCCCAAGCTTCAGTCCCTGGGATCAGGCCCCCAGTCTTCCCTACTACCTCACCAGCCACTATTACCTTCTGCACATGACCCTGCTCGGACAAACCTGCGTGGTCTTGCTGGAGAACCCGCAGCAATCGGCCAGCTTGCCGGAGGTGAAAAAGCACATGGATACGCTGCGCAAACTGACCCAGGCCCCCCTGATCTTCGTGGCCGAGGCTCTGGCCTCCTATGAGCGCAAGCGCCTGATTGACAAAGGCGTGCAGTTCATCGTCCCCGGCAACCAGCTGTTCATCCCCGAACTGGGGCTTGATCTGAGGGAGTACTTCCGCGCCCGGCAGGAAAAAATCACGCTCATGAGTCCGGCCACCCAGGCCATGCTGATCAACCTGTTGATGAACCCCTCGCCGCCCTCGTTGCAGTTGTCCCAATCGACGCTGGGCTACCCGTTCAAGTACTCCAAGATGACCGTTTCCCGCGCCGTCAAAGAGCTGAAAGACCTGGGTTTGATCGTGGTCCACAACGACCGGCAAGCCCATATCGAGATCCAGATTTCGTCGCATCAACTCTGGGAAGACGCCAGGAAGCACATGCGCTCCCCCTTGAAAAAGACCCTGTGGCTGAACCAGATCCCGCACTTGAATCACACGCCACTGCTGTTGGCAGGCGAGTCGGCGCTGCACGAGCACAGCCTGCTGATGGAACCCCGGCTGCCGGTTTACGCCTGCTCCAGTGAAACCCTGACCACGCTCCTGAAGGACTCCCCGGCACTGAACGAAGTTGCCCCCGAGGACGCTGTCTGCGCGTTGCAGATCTGGTCCTACGAACCCACCGTCTATGCTCGGACAAAGGATGGCTGTGTCGATCCTTTCTCGCTGCTCCTGAGCTTGCAGGACAGCAAGGATGAACGGATCCAGATCGGCTTGAGCCAAGTGGAAGGAGGCTTGAAATGGTAAGGGGGCTGGATCGCTTCCGTGAGTACTTCACCGACTACACAGACCGCTACGTGATGATCGGCGGCGTGGCCGCCTACCTGAGCATGGAAGAAGCCGGCCAGGCGTTCAGAGCCACCCGAGACCTGGACATCGTCCTGATCATCGAAGCGCTGGACCCTTCGTTTGTCGCTCGGTTCTGGGAGTTCATACGAGCCGGCGGTTATCAGATCAAGCAACGCAATGACCAAAGGCCGATTTTCTATCGTTTCATGGCGCCGGCCGATACCCGCTTCCCTGTACAGATCGAACTGTTCTCGCGCAGCCCGCAAGGCATCGATCTGGCAGAGGACGCGACCTTGAGCCCTATTCCTGTCGACGAAGCCGTCTCAAGCCTGTCGGCCATCTTGCTCAACGACCAGTACTACGAATTTTTACTCGCCGGCATGCAGCAGATCGACGCTATCACCCACATCGGGGCGGATCGGCTGATTCCCCTCAAGGCCCATGCCTGGCTGAACCTGACCGAGCGTCTGGGCAAAGGGGAGCGGATCGACAGCAAGAACATTCGCAAACACCGTAACGATATCTTGAGCCTCTCGGTCCTGCTTGCTCCCCACTCAACCCAGCTGCCCGGCCCGATAGCTGAAGATCTGCAGCAGTTCCTGCTGCAACTGGCCGAACAAGACGTGGATCCTGCCGCCATAGGGCTGACAGAAAGCCTGCAACAGACGATTTGGCGAATCAGACAAGCCTTTCATCTGGCCTGAAACAGTCAGCCTCCTAACCAGCGCTAGCGGCCTGCGCCGCAGCCAGCACCCGCAGCAGATTCCCACCCCAGATCTTCGCCAGATCCGCTTCGCTGTAACCCGCCGCCAGCAGGCGTTCGGTGATTTGCGGTAGCTGCGTCACATCCTCCAGCCCCTGCACCCCGCCGCCGCCATCCCAGTCGGCACCGATGCCCACATGGTCCGGCCCCACCACGTCAAGGATGTGCAGCAGGTGGCGCATGTAGTCGTCCAGGCTGGCCCTGGGCTGCGGGTAACGCGCCTCGACCTGACGAATCCGCTCGGCCAGGTCCGCCACCTGCGCGGGGCTCAGGCTCGCCGCCAGGCGGAACTCGCGGTACAGCGGTCCCAGGGCCTTGTCGCGCTCGGGGTTGGGCACGCGCTCGATCAGGTCGCTGGGGAAGCTGTTGACCTGCACCACTCCGCCCCTGGCCGCCAGCTGGCGCAGGCGCTGGTCATCCAGGTTGCGCGGATGGGCGGTGATCGCCCGGCTGCTGGAGTGCGAGGCAATGATCGGCGCCCTGGACAGCGCCAGGACCTGGTCGAATACCTGATCCGAGGCATGGGACACATCCAGCAGGATGCCCAGGCGATTGGCCTCGGCCACCAACTCGCGCCCCGCCGGGCTCAGGCCGTGCCACTGCGGCAGGGCGGTGGCCGAGTCGGCGAAATCGTTGTTGGCCGAGTGCACCAGGCCGAGCATGCGCAGGCCCTGGCGGTAATAGGTGTGCAAGCGGGCCGGGTCGGCGGCCAGGGGCTCGGCGTTTTCCATGCTGATGAACACCACCCGCTGGCCACGGGCGACGATGGCCGTTACATCGCTGGCCTTGAGGGCCAGGGCGAAGTCATCGGGGTGGGCGGCGATCAGGTCGCGGATCCGCGCCAGCACCGCCAGCCCATGTTCGCTGGCCAGGGTCCGGCCCTCGGCGTTGAGCGGCCCCTGGGGGGTGAAGATGGCCCAGAAGCCGCCGTCCAGGCCGCCCTCTTTCATCCGTGGCAGATCGACCTGGGACAGATCGTCCCGGTAGTCGTGGCGCTGGGTGATGTCCCAACCGGGGCGGGCCAGTTGCATCGGGGTATCGAGGTGGCTGTCGAGCACCGTCAGGCGCTGGTGCAACGATTGCGCCGGGCTGGCGGCCAGCGCCCAGGGGCTGACCAGCGCCAGGCAGAGCAAGGTTCGAGAAAACATCGGGCCTCCTGGCCAATCAAAGAAATCGCCCCACCTGACCGTAGGAGCTGGCTTGCCAGCGAAGGCGGCCCCGAGATCGATGCAAGGCTCAAGGGCCTATTCGCCGGCAAGCCAGTTCCTACAAGGGGTCAGGACCAGTGGAAGCTGCGGTCCCACAGGCCGGAAACATCCAGTTGCTGGGGCAGGACGCCGGCTTCGAAGAACAGGTCGGCAACGTCCTGCTGGGATTTCACCGCCGCGTCGTCCACCGGTTGCAGCAATCGCGGGCCGCTTTGGGCGCGGTACTGGGCGAGGAACACTTCGCGCGGCATGCCGAGGATCTGCGCGCTCTTGGTCGCCCATTCCTCGGGGTGGCTGGCGATCCATTGCCAGGCGCGGTACTCGCGCAGGATGTAGTCGGTGATCGCCGCGTGCTTGAGCGGGTTGGCAATGCTGTTCTGGTTGGCGGCGATCACGTAGTTGCCGGACAGGTAGCCCTGGCCGGTCTTCAGCACCCGGGCCCCGGCCCGCAGTTCCGCCAGCTGGATGAAGTAGCCGAAGCTGACCCAGGCATCCAGGGCGCCGTTCTGGAAGGCGGCGAAACCGTCTTGCGGGGTCAGCGCCATGGGCACGATGTCGGCAAAGCCCAGGCCCTGTTCCTTCAGCGCCTTGAGCAGAAAGTAGTGCGAGCTGGTGGAGCGGATATAGCCGATGCGCTTGCCCTTGAGCTCGGCCACCGACTGCACCGCTGAGCCCTTGGGCACGATGAAGGCCTGGTTGTTGACGTCGCCGGTGAGCACCGCGATCAGCTTCACCGGGGCCTGGTTCTTGATGCCGAAGATCGGCGGGATCTCGCTCATCGGCGAGATGTCCAGGGTGCCGCTGACCAGGGCCTCGAAGCTCAGGTTGCCGCCGGTGAACTCGGCGTACCTGACCTTGTAGGGCGGCGGCTCGATGCCCGCCTCGGCAAAGAAGCTCGGCGCCGCGCCCTTGTAGGTGGCGACGTTCAGGGTGACCCCGGACAGATCCACGGCGGCCCCCAGGCCCAGGCGCGGCAAGGCGGCGGCCAGACCGGCCAGGGCCGAGAGTTGGAGAAAGTGACGACGCTGCATGGGCCAGGATCCTTAATCGAGAAAATCCGCTTCTTCGCGCACGATCCGCTCGCGGTAAGGCTGGAAACTGAACCAGCCACCGAACTCGCTGCCGACCTGGCGCGCGGTGTGGCGCGCCACCTCGTGGGGAATCAGTCGCGGGGTGCCGGCGGCTTCCGCCAGCAGTTGGGTCTGGGCGGCGTTGTCCATGGCGATGAAGCGCCACACCGCCGCTTCGACGGTTTCGCCCACGGTCAGCAGGCCGTGGTTCTGCAGGATCAGCGCCTTGTGCCCCTGCAACGCGGCGGCGATCCGCGCGCCTTCGCTGGCCTCCAGCACCACCCCGGAGAAGTTGTCGAACAGCCCGTGCCTTTCATAGAAAGCGCAGGCGTCCTGGGTCAGCGGATCCAGCAGACGGCCCAGGCTCGACCAGGCCTTGCCATGCAGCGAATGGGCATGGGCCGCGGCCACCACCTCGGGATGGGCCTCGTGCAACGCCGCGTGAATGGCGAACGCGGCGAGGTTCAGCGCGCCCTCGCCTTCGATCACCGCCCCTTGGGGATTGACCAGCAGCAGGTCCGACACTCGCACATGGCCGAAATACACCCCCACCGGGTTGACCCAGAAATGGTCCGGGCGCCCGGGGTCGCGCACGGTGATATGCCCGGCACCGCCCATGTCGAAGCCCAGCCGGGCGAACACCCGGAAAGCCGCGGCCAGGCTTTGCTTGCGCTGCCGACGCTCCAGCTCGACCGTCGCCTGCTGGGGCGGGTGCTCCCAGCGAAACACCGTATGGCCATCGCGGGGCAAGTCATACACCGCGGGACGAAAATGTGCGGTCATGTCCGCTCTCCTTGAAGTTGTCATCAACACCCTGTGCGAAAAGGCCTGCTGGGCCTTGCTTGGCGATCTCCCGCCGAACCTTTAGCGACCTCAAGCCCCCTGCGTCTCCTGCGCAGCCTGCGGCAGCGGCTACACGAAGCGCTGCAGGCCAAGGCTGGAGCCATGTGTCAGTAGCCACGCTGGATCTCCACCGGGTTTTCCAGGGGCAAGCCATCGCTCCAGCGCTGCAGATTGCGCCCCAGCAAGCGGGCGATATTCAGGTAGACCCGTGGCGAGTTGGCCGAGGTGTGGGGCGACAGGCGAATCCGTGGATGGCGATAGAACGCGTGGCCCGCGGGCAGCGGTTCGGGGTCGGCCACGTCCAGGCTGGCCAGGCCGATGCGCCCCCTATCCAGGGCCTGCAACAGCGCCGGCTGATCGATCAGCGCGCCACGGGCGATATTGATCAGGTGCAGCCCGGGCTTGGCCGCCGCCAGGACATCGGTGTCGATGATCCGCCGGGTGTGCTCGGTCAGAGGCACCGCCAGCAGCAGGTGATCGGCGCGGGCAAACAGTTGATGCAGGTCGGCCACCGGTTGAACCCCGGGCACCTCAAACGGCTGCGCCGAACGGCGCAGGGCCAGCACCTGCATGCCCAGGGCCAGGGCCTTGGGCGCCAGTTCGCGGGCAATGCTGCCAAAGCCGAACAGCCCCAGGGTGCTGCCGGCCACCGAGGCCAGCGGCCGTTGCTGCCAGTGTTCGGCGTGCTCGATCCACACCTGGGGCAGTTGCTTGGCGGCGGCGAAGATCGCCGCCAGGGCAAACTCGGCAATGCTCTCGGCGGTGCTACCCCGGGCGCTGGCCACCGGCAGATCCTGGAACAGCCACCGGGGAAAATAATCCAGGCCCGAGGTCACCAATTGCACGAAGCCCAAACCGAAGGGCCAGCCCGCGGGCGGCTCTGGCGCATCACGAAAATCAGCGTGGGGCGCGGCCAGCAGCACCTGCACATCTCCCGGCAGCGCACGGGGCAGACCCCGGGGCAGGCTCAGTACCTCGACACCCGGCAGCCACTGGCGCAGTTGCTGGTTGAAGGCTTCATCCAACTGGCTGGCAATGCGCATCACACCTGGGCTCCCCGGCTGGGCAAGGCAAAGGCGGCACGCCCGACGGCGCCGAGGATCGCGTCGTTCTGCGGGGTGTGGATGCGGCTGCACAGCACATCACGGTAATGCCGCTCGATGGGGTTGCCCCGGGCCAGCCCGGGATTGCCGATGGCCTCGATGCCCAGCTCCACGGCGCTGATGGCGTTGCTGGTCACCAGGTACTTGATCTGGGTCGCCTCGCCCGGGGCGATCCGCCCTTCGGCGGCGGCATCCAGCAGCACCCGGTTGTTCAGCAACAAGGCGTCGATGCGGCCGATCAGTTCCTGAAAGCGCGGCAGGCTCGACAACGGCGCGCCGAGGTTGGCCGGAGCGCGCTGGGCCAACCAGCCCAGCAACCAGTCGCGAGCCGCGCAGGCCACGCCGTCGTAGATCGCCGACAGCAGCACCGCCAGCCAGAGCACGCCCTTGCTGTCCAGCTCCGAGGGGCGCGGAACATTGGCCGGCTGGATGTCCACCGCCTGCTCCAGGGGCACGAACACCTCGTCGAAGATCACGTCGTGGCTGCCGGTGGCGCGCATGCCCAGATGGTCCCAGGTTTCCTCGACGCGAATGCCGGGGCTGTCGCGGTGCACCAGCCAGGTGCCCACCTGCGGCTCGGCCTCATCGCTGCGGGCCCAGACCGCCAACCAGGTCAGCCCGGGAATGCCGGTGGAGTAGATCTTGCGCCCACTGAGCAACCAGCCACCCTCGACCCGTCGTGCCTGGGTCGCCGGCAAGCCGCCCCGGGCCGGGGTGCCGAGGTCCGGTTCGACCCGCAGGGCATTGATCAGCGCGCCCTCGTGCACCGCCTCGCGGGCCACGCGCTGGCGCAGGTGCAGGGGCCAGGCCGTGTTCTGTTGCAGACGCGTGTGCTGCAGGTACTGCATCACCAGCACCAGCGCGGTGGAGGGCTCGCCCTGGGCCACGGCGCCGATCACCCGTCGCGCCTGGGCCAGGGTCGCCTCGCTGCCGCCCAGGGCCCGGGGCACGGTCAAGGCCAGCAGGCCATGCTGGTGCAGGCGTTGCAGGTTGGCGTGGGGAAACTCGCTGTGGCGATCGTAATGGGCCGCGGTGGCGGCGAACTCCTCGCTCAACCGCTGCAGCAGGTCGGCGAACTCGCTGGAATCCGGATCAGGCAGGGGACGGGACACGGACGGAGACGGTTGCACACTGGAAAGGCTCATCGGCTGGCAGTCCTGCTCAAGGGGTGGGAAAGGTCAACGGCCGGCTCGGCCTCGGTTTCGACTCCGAGCAGGTGCAGCAGCCGCGCGCGCAGTGGCTGGAAGCCCGGAGTGGCGGCCTGACGCGGACGCGGCAGGCGGATCGGCAGTTGCTCGGCGATTTGCCCGTTGGCCAGCACCAGCACCCGGTCGGCCAGCAGCAGCGCCTCGTCGACGTCGTGGGTCACCAGCAGCACCGCCGGGGTGTGCGCCCGCCACAGGCGGATGATCAGTTGATGCATGCGAATCCGGGTCAGGGCGTCGAGGGCGGCGAAGGGTTCATCCAGCAGCAACAGCTGCGGTTCGCGCACCAGGGCGCGGGCCAGGGCCACGCGCTGGGCTTCGCCGCCGGACAGGGTGCCGGGCCAGGCGCCCAACCGATGGGCCAGCCCGACCTCGCCCAGCGCCGCCTCGGCCCGCTCGCGAACTCCAGCCCCGCGCACGCCCAGGGCAACGTTGCGCCATACGCGCTTCCAGGGCATCAGCCGTGGCTCCTGGAACACCGCGGCCATGGCCGCGGGCACCTGCAAGCGGCCCACATCGATGGGCTCCAGCCCGGCCAGGGCCCGGAGCAAGGTGGTCTTGCCCGAACCGCTGCTGCCCAGCAGGGCGACGAACTCCCCCGGGGCAATGTCCAGGTCCAGGCCGTCGAGCACCGCCTGCCCGGCAAAACGTCGGGTCACTCCGCGGCATTCGACGGCGGCGCGCACGAGGCGCGGCTGGGGCAATGACACTGTCATGGTCAGTTCCTGATAAAGGTCGGGCGCCAGGCCAGGGCGCAACGTTCGAGGCCGCGTACCAGCCCGTCGATGCCCAGGCCGAGCACGCTGTAGACCAAGAGGCAGATGACGATCACGTCGGTCCGCATGAAATCCCGGGCGTCGTTGACCAGGTAGCCGATACCGGCGCTGGCGTTGATCTGCTCCACCACCACCAGCCCCAGCCAGCTGATGCCGAAGGCGTAGCGCAGGCCGACGAAGAACGCCGGCAGGGCCCCGGGCAGGATCACGTGGACAACCAGTTCCCAGCGCTTGAGGCCGAGCAGGGTCGCCGCCTCCAGCAGCTTGGGATCCAGGCTGCGGATGCCGGAAAACAGCGTGAGGTAGATGGGAAAGGTGGTGCCCAGGGCGATCAGCGCGATCTTCGGCGTCTCGCCCACGCCGAACCAGAGAATGAACAGCGGCACGATGGCCAGGAACGGCAGGGTACGCAGCATCTGCATCGGCGAATCGATGGCGATCTCGCCGCGCCGCGACAACCCCGCCAGCAGGGCCAGAAGCGTGCCCAGGCTGACACCGATGGCCAGGCCGCTGAGGGCGCGCTTGAGGGACACCCACAGGTGCCCGCCCAACTCACCACTGCCGAGCATCTGCCACAGGGTGTCGCCGATGGTGCTGGGCGCGGCGATGATCCGCGCCGGCAACAGCCCGCTGCGGGAGGCCAGCTCCCAGAGCAGCAGCAACAACAGCGGGCTGATCAGGCGCAGCGACAGATTGCCCAGGAACTTCACTCCGGGGCGCTCGGTCCAGCGGGAATACAAGGAAAGCGGGGCTTGCGCAGGCATTGCAACATCCTTATTTCAGCGCGTTCGAGCCCCATGCTAACTACATAAAAAACGTCCGTGAAATTCGTTTTGGTTCTAACTTAATATACAAAAAATGCATTCAGCAAATAGATATATATGCAAACAAAGGATAAACCCGCAGGCGCCGATTTGCCCCGCACCCGCGGCTAGCCGACGCGAGCAGCGACCATTTCGCCAAACAGGCTCACCGGCTCCTGCAGGTTGCCAAGGAAGCGCGGGTGCACCAGCCACAGGTCGATCACCGGCTTGAAGTCGCTGACCGGCACTATCTCCAGCTTGTCCCGGTGGCTGCTGTTTTCCAGCAGCGGCAGCGGCACCAGGCCGTAGCCCAGGCCATTGGCGATCAGCCCCAGTTGCAGCTCGGTGCCGAAGGTTTCCAGGTTGATCTGCAAGGTCAGGCCCTGGGCACTCAAGGCCCGTTGCAGGCCGGCCCGGAAACCGCAGCCATCGGGGTTCAGCACCCAGCCGCGCTGGTAACAGTCGGCCAGCTTGCAGGAGCGCTTGCGCACCTCGCCCTTGGCCGCCACCACCACCAGGTTCATGCTGCCCAGGGAGCGCCCCACCACCCCTTCGGGGAACACCTTGCCGGCGGGAAACAGCGCCGCCACCACGTCCAGCTCACCGTTCTCGACCTTGCTCAGCAGGTGGCTGCCCCAGCCGGTAGCCACCGAGGTCTGCAACTGCGGATAGAGGTTCTTCAGCTGGCTCAGGGCATCCAGCAGCACCACGTCGCCAATGGTCTGCGGCACGCCGATGCGCAAGGCGCCGCTGGGGGCGCCGTCATTGGCCACCAGCTCGTTCAGGGCATCGATGCTGCGCAGCACTTCCAGGCACTGGCCGTAAACCCGCAAGCCCATGCTGGTGGGCTTGAGCGGCTTGGTGTTGCGGTCCAGCAACTCCACCCCCAGGGCTTCCTCGAAATTCTGCACCCGGCGGGTGATGGCCGGCTGGGTCAATTGCAGGGCATCGGCCGCCTGGCTGATGGTCTGGCAGCGGATCACCGCCACGAACGCGTTCAGATCATCTATCTTCATTCTTTTTTCGCATAATAAATGACTGGAAAAATGTTCGAGAAGAATAATACCTTTTAGCTCGCCCGTGTAGTTCGCGTCATTTGCCTTGTGTCCACGGAGGGAGCCCATGCCCCACAACGCCGCAACAGTCGCTATCGATACACCCAACTTGGCCCGCCTGCGGGACTTTATCGCCGCCCTGGCCGAGCTGCTGGAGAGCCATCCCGACGAGGCCCGGATACTGGAGCACGGCGCCGATCTGCTGCAGTGCCTGGTGAGCCAGGACGACTGGCTGCCCGATGATTTCGCCCAGCCCGACCCGCAGCGCTACCAGCAATTCCTGCTGCATGCCGACTCGCGCCAGCGCTTTTCCATCGTCAGCTTTGTCTGGGGTCCGGGGCAGCGCACGCCGATCCACGATCACCGGGTCTGGGGCCTGATCGGCATGCTCCGCGGCGCCGAAGACTCCCAGGGTTTCGAACGCCTGGCGGACGGCCGCCTGCAACCTGCGGGGGCTCCGATTCGCCTGGTGCCGGGGCAAGTGGAAGCGGTGTCGCCGCGTATTGGCGACATCCATCAGGTGACCAACGCCTACGCCGACCGGGTGTCCATCAGCATCCATGTGTACGGCGCCAATATCGGTGCGGTACGCCGTGCCGTATACGCTCCGGACGGTCACGAGAAGCCCTTTGTCTCCGGTTATTCCAACCGCTTGCTGCCTAACCTCTGGGACTTGTCGAAGGAGCCCCTGCAATGACCGATTTCCCTACCCGCAGCCCGGCGCAGATTCGTCAGGCCCTGCTCGAGCGCCAGGAGCTGGCGCTGATCGATGTCCGCGAAGAGGCGCCCTTCGCCGAAGCCCACCCGCTGTTCGCGGCCAATATCCCACTGTCGAAACTGGAGCTGGAGGTCTATGCGCGCATCCCCCGGCGCGACACCCCGATCACCCTCTATGACCAGGGCGAAGGGCTGGCCCAGCGCGCCGCGACCCGCCTGGGGCAACTGGGCTACCGCGATATCGCCCTGCTCGAAGGCGGCCTGGAGGGCTGGCGCGCCGCCGGCGGCGAGCTGTTCAAGGACGTCAACGTACCGAGCAAGGCCTTTGGCGAACTGGTGGAAGCCGAGCGCCACACTCCGTCCCTGGCCGCCGAGGAACTCCAGGCGCTGCTCGACCAGCAGGCCGACCTGGTGGTACTGGATGCCCGGCGCTTCGACGAATACCAGACCATGAGCATCCCCGGCAGCACCAGCGTGCCCGGCGCCGAACTGGTGCTGCGGGTGCGCGAGCTGGCTCCCGATCCGCGCACCCGGGTGGTGGTCAACTGTGCCGGACGCACCCGCAGCATCATTGGCACCCAGTCCCTGGTCAACGCCGGCATCCCCAATCCGGTGGCGGCCCTGCGCAACGGCACCATCGGCTGGACCCTGGCCGGACAGAAACTCGAGCACGGCCAGAACCGGCGCTTCCGCCCGGTCGACGAGGAGCAGCGGGCCGAAGCGCAAAAGGCGGCGCGGGCGGTCGCGGACCGGGCCGACGTGGCGCGCATCGACCTGGCCCAGTGGCGGCGCTGGCAAGCCGATGCCAAGCGCACCCACTACCTGTTCGATGTGCGCACTCCGGAAGAATTCGCCGCCGGCCACCTGCCCGGTGCCCGCTCCACGCCCGGCGGGCAACTGGTGCAGGAAACCGATCACTTCGCCAGCGTGCGCGGCGCACGCCTGGTGCTGGTGGACGACGACGGTGTGCGGGCCAACATGAGCGCCTCCTGGCTGACCCAGATGGGCTGGCAAGTGGCGGTGCTCGACGGCCTGCGCGCCAGCGACTTCAGCGTGCGCGGCCCCTGGCAGGCACCGCTGTCGGACACCGCGCCGGCCGAAGAAATCAGCCCCAGGACCCTGGCCGCCTGGCTGGAGCAACCCGGCACCCTGGTGCTGGATGTCACCGCCAGCGCCAACTACGTGCAACGCCACATCCCCGGGGCCTGGTGGGTGCTGCCCAGCCAGTTGCAGGAATCCCTGGCCCGGTTGCCCCAGCCCGAACGCTATGTGCTGACCTGCGGCAGCAGCCTGCTGGCGCGTTTTGTGGTGCCCCAGTTGCAGGCCCTGACCCAGCGCCCGGTGTTCCTGCTCAGCGGCGGCACCACGGCCTGGATCGACGCCGGCCTGCCCGTCGAGGAAAGCCGCCAGCAACTGGCCTCGCCGCGGATCGACCGCTACCGCCGGCCCTACGAGGGCACCGACAACCCCCGGGAGGCCATGCAGGGCTACCTGGACTGGGAATTCGGCCTGGTGGAACAACTGCGTCGCGACGGCACCCACGGTTTCTTCGTGATCTGAGCCTTCGCTGGCAAGCCAGCTCCTACACTCCCGGGTTGGTTGCCACCTCCGTAGGAGCCGGCTTGCCGGCGAACTGGCCCTCCAGTCGTGCCTTGCCCTCAGGGACGCCTTCGCTGGCAAGCCAGCTCCTACAACCCGGGCTGGTTGCCGTCTCCGTAGGAGCCGGCTTGCCGGCGAACTGGCCATCCAATCGTGCCCTGCCCTCAGGAGCGCCGACGGCCAAGGCTGATGCTCAATCGGCTCAAGTGACAAATAGCAATAATTCTCGATATCATTTGCGACCTTGTGCTCAACGCGTCGTCAAGAAGGATATCCATGTCTCGCTCCAAGCCCGACTCTGCACTGGCGGACTCCGTCCGCGGGTTCTATGCGGATATCCTGCATTTCCTGCGTAAACGCACGGACAACGCCAGCGACGCGGCGGACATGACCCAGGACGTGTTCACCCAATGGCTCGATTACCGGGACCGGGATCAGGTCGAACAGCCCCGGGCCTTCCTGTTCCAGATGGCACGCAACCTGCTGCGCGATCACTGGCGGCGCCAGCAGGTGCGCTCCAGGGTGCATCACCCGGCCCATGCCGAATCCGCCTTGGACACTGAGCCCCTGGCCGACGAACAGCACGAACCACTGCCCGCCGCCCAGCGCCTGCAACGCCTGGAACAATTGAAGGAAGTCCTCGCCCAGCTCTCGCCGCGGCGTCGCGAAGCCCTTATGCTGCACCGCTTCGAGGGGCTGAGCCAGACGCAGATCGCCGAGCGCATGGGGATTTCCGTGAGCATGGTGGAGAAGCACATCGCCTTTGCCCTGCTGCATTGCAAGCAACACCTACAACGAGAAAATGGCAAGGAGCAGCCTGAATGACCCGCTTTTCCGGCCCACAGGACGACCTCGACAGCGAGCAGATCGATGCCCAGGCCGCCAGCTGGTTCGCCCGTAACCGCAATGATCCGGATCGGGCCACGCGCAAGGCGTTCGACAACTGGGTCAGTGAGCCGGCCCACGCCCGGGCCTATGCCGAATTCGAACAGTTGTGGGTCGATCTGGCGCAGTTGCAGCAACTGAGCCGCCCAATGCCGCTCCCCCAACGCAAGGCCTCCCCCTGGCGGCCGGCCCTGGCAGTGGCAGCTGCCGTAGTGTGCGCGGTGCTGGCGCTCAACCTGGGGACGCCCCTGGCGCCGTACCGGCAGCAGATCGCGGCACAGGAACAGGGCGCGCGAACCTTCAAGCTGCCGGACGGCAGCACCCTCTACGTCAATGCCAATACTCAGGTGAAGGTGGATTTCAGCGCCCGGCAACGGGATATCTACCTGCAGCAGGGCCAGCTGTACCTGGAGGTCGCCGCCGATCAGGAGCGGCCGCTGTGGGTGCACAGCGGCACGGCCAAGGTACGGGTGGTGGGCACCGCGTTCGATGTGCGCCGTGGTCAGCGCCAACTGGTGGTCAGCGTGGCCCACGGCCAGGTGGCCTTCAGTCCGGATGGCCGGCCCGGCGAGCTGACCCTGCTCGGCGCTCGCCAGCAAGCCACTTACGACCTGCAAAAAGGCACCCTGCGCCAGCAGACCCTGGACAGCGATGCAGTGGCCGATTGGCGCAGCGGGCGCCTGGCCTTTCGCAACCGCGACCTGGCCAGCCTGGTGGACGAGCTGAACCTCTACCGGCGGCAGCCGGTGCAATTGGCCGAGGGCTCCATCGGCGCCTACAAGGTGTCCGGCAACCTCGACGTCAACGACCCGGATGCCCTGGTCAAGGCCCTGCCTGCCCTGATTCCGGTGAAAACCCGGGTTCAGGCCAACGGTCAGTTGAGGATCGAAGCCCGCTGAACGACATATGAGAATATTTTGCATTCGCATATGAGGTATTTTTTCACTGCCGCGTCTTCCTCCTGTCTGCGCTCTGTGCGCAGCGCCTTTCTGGCCTTTAAGCCGCTCTGGGGGAAGTCATGTTTCGCGCGTTCTTGCCTGTTCCGTTAGTCCGTACCCGCCCGACCCTGCTCGCCGCTTGCCTGGCATTCAGCCTGCAAGCCTATGCCGGGCCGCTGCATTTCCAGCTGCCGGCGCAGCCTCTGGCCGCGTCCCTGAGCCAGATCGCCCAGCAGGCGAAGATCCAGCTGCTGTTCGATGAGCAACTGCTGCGCAACGCCAAGGCCCCGGCCCTGCAGGGCGATTACAGCCCGGAAGAGGCGATCCGCACCCTGCTGCAGGACGGCCGGTTCAACCTGATGAAAGTCGACAACACCTACATCGTGCGCCCTGCCGAGACCAACCTGAGCAGCGGTTCGGCCTTGCAACTGGGGGCCGTGAGCGTGATCGGCAACGGCACCGAGGTGGACGCCGCCAGTGTTGGCCGCTCGACCCTGAACCAGGCGGAAATCGATCGCCACCAGGCCACCAACGTGGTCAGCCTGATCGACACCCTGCCCGGCGTGAGCCTGGGCGGCTCGCTCAAACCCGGCGGCCAGACCATCAACATCTGGGGCCTGGGGGATGCCGAAGACGTGCCGATGAGCGTCGATGGCGCCACCAAGAGCGGCTTCGAACGCTACCAGCAGGGTTCGGTGTTCATCGAGCCGGAACTGATCAAGCGCATCGAAGTGGAAAAAGGCCCGCACTCCCCCGAGACCGGCAACGGCGGTTTCGGCGGCACCGTGCACATGGAGACCAAGGATGCCCCGGACCTGCTGCAAGACGGGCGCAACAGCGGCGCCATGGTCAAGTACGGCTACAGCAGCAACAGCCATGAACAGGCCTACACCGGCGCGGTGTACGGCCGCACCGATGATCAGCGCTTCGATGCCCTGGCCTACTGGACCAAGCGCGACGGCGACGACATGAAGATCGCCAGCGCCCAGCCCGACCCGAAGAACGCCTACCCGATCAACCCCAAGCGCCTGCCCAACACCGCCCAGGACATGCAAGGCGAGCTGTTCAAGCTGAACATGCAACTGACTGACGAGCATCGCCTGGGCTTGAGCTACATGCGCTCCAACAGCGACATCTGGGCGCCCTTCTCGGCCAAGAGCTACCCGACGCCGCCGAGCCAGAGCGACATCAACAAGTACGGTTATGACGGCGCCACCCGGCGCTTCCTGGCCCAGCGCAATACCATCGACACCACCTGGATCGCCAAGTACCAGTACACCCCCGTGGACAATCCCTGGATCGACTTCGAGGCCAAGTACTCCGATTCCACCACCGACCAGACCGACGAACGCGGGCCGAACGCCTTCTTCCAGCCGGCCTCCGGTGGCCGCAAGATCACCGTGGGCTATGACGACAAGATCCTGGCCCTGAAAAACACCAGCCGCTTCAGCACAGGCCCGCTGGAGCACGCGCTGACCAATGGCATCCAGATCCGCAAGCACACCCGCGAAGTCGACATGTGGATGCCGGGCAAGACCTATGAAGTGCCCAAGTACAACTACGGCCACTACCAGCCGGGCTTCATGCCCCACGGCAAGGTCGACAACAATGCCTTCTACATCCAGGACGCCATCACCCTGGGGGACTTCACCCTGACCCCGTCCCTGCGCTACGACCATGTGCGCAACCGCGGCCAGAAGAACGACGCACCGATCTACAACAGCCCCGACCCGGTGGCGGGCCACGATTACAGCGACAAGACCTACACCGGCTGGTCGCCTCGGCTGTCGGCGTTCTGGACGGTGACTCCGCAATTCGCACTGTTCGCCGACTACAGCAAGACCTGGCGCGCGCCGGTGATCGACGAGCAGTACGAGGTCCAGTCGGCCGCCTCCACCCGTTCCGCCACCAGCCGCGACCTCGACCCGGAACGCATCACCGCGTTGCGCGCCGGTAACATCACCAGCTTCGCCGACGTGTTCACCCAGGCCGACCGCGTACAGGTGCGCACCACGCTGTTCCACAACACCATCAAAGACGAAATCATGAAGAACCTCGGGATCGGCTGCCCCGAGCAACTCAGCAGCGGCAAGAGCATCAGCCAGGTGTGCAACCAGCCGACCATCGGGGTCTATCGCAACATCGGCGACCTGACCATCAAGGGCTTCGAGGTGGAAAGCTTCTACGACTCGACCTACCTGTTCGGCTCGCTGTCCTACTCGTGGATCACCGGCAAGCATGAAGGGGCCTACACCAATCCCTGGGGCCCGAACGTCTGGGCCCGGGACATTCCGCCACGCAAGTGGGTGGCCAGCCTGGGGGTGAAGATTCCACAGTGGGATGCGCAAGTGGGCTGGCAGGGCCAGTGGGTACGCCAGACTGACCGGGTGCCCAGCGACATCTATGCCGGCGGTCCGGGCAGCGCCCTGGGCGACTCCTATTGGGACCAGTACAAGAACGACCGCTACAACGTGCACGGCCTGTTCGCCAACTGGAAACCCCAGCAGCCTTACCTCAAGGGCACCGAAGTCAACTTCACCCTGGACAACATGTTCAACCGTGACTATCGCCCACCGCTGAGCGGCGAGAACGCCTCCAGCCTGGGGCGCAACGCCAAGATCAGCGTGACCCGCTTCTTCTGACGATAAAGGGCTGCGGTGCAGCGAACGCACCGCAGCAGGCCAGCCGTTGGCCATCACGGATGTATTGCAAGCCGTTAGCCCGGCCCTGCCGCCCGCACCTGCCGGGCTAAGATCGACGCCCCCCTGAAAACCGCTGAAATGCCTTTGGGCGCTTTCAGTCAACTTCCCATTGATTATGTACGACGGTTGTCGTACAACCGAGAAGACATCATGGACAGAGGCTTCAGGAAGGTCAGGCGGGACCTGATCAATGCACTACAGGACGGCAACTATCTGCATGCCGCGCGCGGCTCGATCGAGGTCAAGAACCTGCTAGCCACCGGCGAAGTCTCGGCTGGCCACCTGATCGAGGTCATCGGCGCCTGCAAGGGCCAGGACCACAGTTGCAGCGCCCACCACAGCGTGCCGGGCATCGCGGTCCACGTGCTGAAAAAGGCCGGCTGGTACATCAAGTTCTACTTTATCGAGCCAGATGTGTGGTTCATCAGCGTTCACCGATGAGGGCAACCCATGAAACTCTTTCTGCAAGGCGACCGGGGCAAGGCGCTCTGCGAGCATTGCCAACAGGTCGTCGGCATTACCTACCTGCGGCGCGACGTCCCTTTCAGCGACGGCCATGGCCTGGCCCGGGACATCCTGGTGGGAGTCTGCGACCAGTGCGCCACCACCGTGGCCATTCCGCCTCAGTCGACACCAGCGATCAAGGAAGCGCGCCAGCAACCGCTGACCTCCATCGAGGCGCGGCTGCCCGCGGTCTATCTCGACGTTCTGGACGCCGCCATGCATTCGGTGATCGAGGATGCCGGGGTGCAGATGCGCAAACTATTCCTCAGCTACTACTTCAACGCCCGGGTCGCCCCGTGCCTGGAGCGGGCGCATAGCGCTTTCACCGCCTACCTGGCCGAACAGGCCGAAGCCCGCCAGTTGCCGGCGGTCCATTCAATGAAACGCCTGTCGCTGAAGGTCAACCATTATGTGGCCGAGGATCTCGCGCGCCTGCTGCAGGCGACCCGGATGACCCAGACCGAACTGCTCAAATCGCTGATCGCGCAGATGCGCCTGGATGTGCTCGAAGGCGGCAACCCGGCGGCAATCGCCGACCTGCGCGAGATGGCGCGCCTGGGCCTTTAGCCGCTCAGCCCGCCTGCGGCAACTCCTCCGGCGCCGGTGAAGGCACGCAACAATGGCCTGCCTCTTCGCCGGCAAGCCGGCTCCTACCAGGTGTAATGCTGTAAACCTCGCAGGAGATGGCTTGCCAGCGAAGGCGCCGCCACGCGCGAGACATGACGCGAGGCCCTATAAAGCGTTGCGCCGTACCAGGCTGAGGTCAGGGGCGGCGGTGCGGCGCTGGCTCAGGTAGCGGGTGCAGCTGACCCGCAGGAAGGAGGCGAAATTCACCACTTCGCCGCGGTAATCCATGACCTCTTCATACAGCTTGGCAATCAGCTGGTTGGTGGTCATGCCGTCAGCTTCGGCGATCTCGCTGAGGATGTCCCAGAACTGGTTTTCCAGGCGCAAGGTGGTGACCACGCCACAGATGCGCAGCGAGCGGGAACGGGACTCGTAGAGAATCGGGTCGGCCTTGACGTACAGCTCGCACATGGCGTGGTCCTCGCTTACAGGGTGATCTGGGTGCCCAGCAGGCCCAGGAAACCGGCAAGCCAGCTAGGGTGCGCCGGCCAGGCCGGGGCGGTGGCCAGGTTGCCCTGGACGTGGCCTTCGGTCACCGGGATATCGATGTAGGTGCCGCCGGCCAGCCGCACTTCCGGGGCACAGGCCGGGTAGGCGCTGCACTCGCGGCCTTCGAGGATGCCGGCCGCGGCCAGCAGTTGCGCGCCATGGCACACCGCGGCGATCGGCTTGCCGGCCTGGTCGAATTCCTTGACCAGTTGCAGCACCTTGGCGTTCAGCCGCAGGTATTCCGGAGCACGTCCGCCGGGGATCAGCAGCGCGTCGTAATCAGCGCAGCTGACCTGGGCGAAGTCGAAGTTGAGGGCAAACAGGTGCCCCGGTTTCTCGCTGTAGGTCTGGTCGCCCTCGAAGTCGTGGATCGCCGTGCGCACGGTCTGCCCGGCGCGCTTGTCGGGGCACACGGCGTGCACCGTGTGGCCGACCATCAGCAGCGCCTGGAACGGCACCATCACTTCGTAGTCTTCGACGTAATCGCCAACCAGCATGAGGATCTTTTTCGCGGCCATGGAGTGGACTCCTATCAGGGCAAGACGTGGGCGGAAGAAGTACTCAAGGTAGTCCCATTGCGCCAGTCCGGGTAATAGCCGCTTACTACAGCGGCAAGCGGCAAGCGGCAAGTGGATAGCTGCAAGTGGCTGGATGCAGGTTTCTCGCTTGCGGCTGGCCGCATGTCGCTTACAGCTGCTGGTCTGCCTTGAGCAGGGTTTCCAGGCAGTGCTCGCTGATCTGGTAGAAGGCCTTGAGTTCTTCGATCCTGGCCAGCAGTTGGGTCGGGTCTACCGGTTCGGCGCGCTTGACCGCGAGGATCATCTTGTTCTTGTTGGTGTGCTCCAGGGAGATGAATTCGAAGACCTTGGTTTCATAGCCGCAGGCTTCGAGGAACAGCGCTCGCAGGCTGTCGGTGACCATTTCCGCCTGCTGCCCCAGGTGCAGGCCGTACTGCAGCATCGGCTTGAGCAGCGCCGGGCTCTGGATCTGCTGGCGGATCTGCTTGTGGCAGCACGGCGAGCACATGATGATCGCCGCGCCGGAGCGGATGCCGGTGTGGATCGCGTAGTCGGTGGCGATGTCGCAGGCATGCAGGGCGATCATCACCTCCAGCTGGCTGGGGGCCACGCTGCGCACGTCACCGCACTTGAACACCAGGCCCGGGTGTTCCAGGCGCTGCGCGGCGGCGTTGCACAGGGTCACCATGTCCTCGCGCAACTCGACGCCGGTGACTTCGCCCTCAGCCTTGAGGGTGTTGCGCAGGTAGTCATGGATGGCAAAGGTCAGGTAGCCCTTGCCGGAACCGAAGTCCGCCACTCGCACTGGCTGGTCGAGCTTAATCGGCGAGCTGCCCAGGGCGTGGCTGAAGACCTCGATGAACTTGTTGATCTGCTTCCACTTGCGCGACATCGCCGGAATCAGTTCGTGCTGCTGGTTGGTCACCCCCAGGTCGGCGAGAAACGGCCGGCTGAGGTCGAGGAAACGGTTCTTCTCCCGGTTGTGCTCGGCCGACGGCACATCGCGCTGGGTTTGCGGCTTGCCCTTGAACAGCGAACTCTTGCCCTTCTTGCTGTATTCGAGCTGCACTTCGTCGGTCAGGGTCAGCAGGTGGGCGTTCTTGAACGCAGCCGGCAGCAACTCGGCGATGGCGGCGATGCCCTCGTCCAGGGGGAAGTTCTTGGTGATATCACGGGTCTTGTAGCGATAGACGAAGGACAGGCACGGCTGCTCCTTGACCGTCAGCTGCTTGATGATCAGGCGTTGCAACTCCGCCTCCGGGCCCACGTGCTTGGCCAGTACCAGCTTGATAAAGGCGTTTTGCGCAAGGCTGGTGTCGAGCAATTGCAGGAACTGGGCGTGATGATCCGGCGCGGGGCGGGCGGAAGGTGCGGTCACAGACATGGGGGCAGGTGCCTCGGGCGATGCGGGGTGTGAATCAGGGAGTGGCGGGTATTTTAGGGAGCAAGCCGCGTCGGGGCACGAAGTTATTCACCCGACGGTAAAAAATCCTCGCCCGAGGGCGGTGCCAGGCTCAGGGGCCATTCGCCGGCCAGCCGGCTCCTGCATGAACAACACCGGTATCGCACCGCCGTAGGAGCTGGCTTGCCAGCGAAGGCGCCCTCAAGGGCGGTGCAAGACTCGGGGCCTGTTCGCCGGCGGCGGGCTCAGTTGAGCACCACCAGGCGGTTGGGCAATTCGTTGCGTACCTGGGTCAGGGGCACATGGGCCTTGAGCAGCTCGCCGCTGGCTTCGATGCAGTCGAGGAAGCCCTGCAAGGTCTGGCCCTGGCGGACTTGCTGGGTAAAGTTGCGCACGATGCCGTTCCACTGCTTGTTATCCAGACGCCTGGAAATGCCCTCGTCCACGAGGATTTCCACGTAACGCTCGGCTTCGCTGACAAAGATCAGCACCCCGGTGCCGCCCACGGTGTGGTGCAGGTTCTGTTCGAGGAACTGGCGCCGGGCCAGGTTGGAGGCGCGCCAGTGGCGCACCGAGCGCGGGATCAGCCGGGTGGTGATCCGCGGCAGGCGGAACACCAGGCACAAGACGATAAAGGTCGTCCACTGCGCCAGCAGCAACAGGTGCATGTTCAGCCAGCCGGTGGCGTAGTGCACCAGCCCCGGCACCACCAGCGCCAGCAGGCTGGCCCAGAGCAGCGGGATATAGGCGTAGTCGTCGGCCCGGGCCGCCAGCACCGTCACCAGTTCAGCGTCGGTCTGCTGTTCCACCCGGGCAATGGCTTCGGCCACTTGCCGTTGTTCGTATTCACTGAGTAATGCCATGTCGTTGGATTTCCGCTTCTTATTTTGAGTTACCAGCCGCCGGAGGAACCGCCGCCGCCAAAGCTGCCACCGCCACCGCTGAAGCCGCCACCGCCGCCGGACCCACCACCAAAACCACCAAAACCACCGAAGCCACCGCCTCCGTCACCGCCGCGCCCGCTGGTGGTGGTGATGAACCCGAGCGCCTGCGCCACTATCACCACCAGGATGAACAGCAGCACCATGAAGATGAACAGCCACGGGTGACGCTGGACAAAATCGTCCTGGTCGCTGCTCTCGACGCTGTCATACACCGGGTCCGGTTGGTCCAGCGGCGTGCCGCCGAGCACCAGGAACATGGCCGAAACCCCGTCGCTGATGCCCTTGCTGAACTGCCCGGTCTTGAACGCCGGGGTGATCACCTGGTTGATGATCACCGAGGCCTGGGCGTCGGTCAGGCGCTCCTCCAGGCCGTAGCCCACTTCGATGCGCAGCTTGCGCTCGTCCCGGGCGACGATCAGCAGCGCGCCGTTGTTCTTGTCCTTCTGGCCGATGCCCCAGTGGCGCCCCAACTGGTAGCCGAACTCCTCGATGCTGACGCCTTGCAGGTTCGGCAGGGTCACCACCACCAACTGTTCGCCGGTGGCCTGTTCGTGGGCTTGCAGTTGCCGAGTCAGCAGGGCGCTGATGGTCGGCTCGATCATCTGCGCGTCGTCCACCACCCGCCCGCTCAGGGCCGGAAACCTCAGCTCGGCCTGGGCCGTGACCGCAAAGACCCAGAGCAACAGCACCAGGCCGATTTTATAAAGTCGCATCAGCACCTCATCCTTAATGTTTGTCCGCGTGTGCTACCAACTGCCGGACGCCCCGCCACCGCCAAAACTGCCGCCACCCCCGCTGAAGCTGTCCGAGCTTGAACTGGAGCTGGAGCTGCTGGAGTCGAACCAGTCGAACGAACTGCTGCTCGAACCTGCGTCGCGCTCGGCCCTGGTTTCGCGCCTGGCCGAATCGTCGCTGGCAACAACCGGCGAATCATTGCCGCTGCGCCATTGGGTCAGGAACCCGAACAACGGTACACCGACGAACACCAGGTAGAACAACCTCTCGAACCACCACATCCACTCGATGTCCTGGTACCAGCTTTTCTCCACCGAGCGGTACACCAGCCTCGGCGGGTCGGTGGACGACAGCACGTTCACGATGGACGTGGCCCCGGCGATGATCCCCGAGGAATACAGGTCGTCCTTGAAATACGGAATGATCGAACCATCGATGATGAAGTGGGCCACTATGTCGTTGAGCCGCCCCTCCAGGCCGTAACCGACCTCGATCCGCACCTTGCGATCGTCCTTGGCCACCAGCAGCAGGACGCCGTTGTTCTTGTCCTTCTGGCCAATCCCCCAGTGCCGGCCCAGCTGCAGGCCGAACTCCTCGATGCTGTGGCCACCCAGGCTCGGCACCGTGGCCACCACCACCTGGTCGGTGGTGGTCTGCTCGAGCCGTTCCAGCATCTGCGCCAGGTAGACCTGCGCCGACGGCGTGAGCAACTGCGCGGTGTCCACCACCCGCCCGGTCAGCTTGGGAAACAGCCGTTCGATCGGTGCCGCTGTCGCAGTGGTCGGTGCGGGCTCGACCTGGACAGCGGGTTGCGACGAACGCAACGGCACCCCATCCGTGGGTGTGGGCCCGGGTTGTTGCGCCAACACGGCGCCACTCACCAGCCATAGCCACAGCAGCGCGCCTTGCAGCACGCGCCGCCCGTGGCTCATCAGAATTTCACTTGCGGGGCTTTGTCGGCGTCGGGGCTGGTGGCCTCGAAGGATTCACGCACCGGCAGGTCGCTGTACATCAGGCTGTGCCACAGGCGGCCGGGGAAGGTGCGGATCTCGGTGTTGTACTTCTGCACCGCCAGGATGAAGTCGCGACGGGCCACGGCGATGCGGTTCTCGGTGCCTTCAAGCTGGGATTGCAGGGCCAGGAAGTTCTGGTTGGCCTTCAGGTCCGGGTAGCGCTCGGAGACCACCATCAGACGGCTCAGGGCACCGCTCAACTGGTCCTGGGCCTGCTGGAACTGCTTGAGTTTTTCCGGGTTGTCCAGGGTCTTGGCATCCACCTGGATCGAGGTGGCCTTGGCCCGCGCCTCGATCACCGCGGTCAGGGTTTCTTCCTCGTGCTTGGCGTAGCCCTTGACGGTTTCCACCAGATTGGGGATCAGGTCGGCGCGGCGCTGGTACTGGTTCTGCACCTGGCCCCAGTCGGCCTTGACCTGCTCGTCCAGGGTCGGAATGTTGTTGATGCCGCAGCCGCTGAGCAGGCTGGCAAGCAGCAACAAGGCAGCGACGGGCCAGCTCGAACGCAGGCTTTGAGTGATGTTCATGGGTGGGGCTCCTTGCACAACCTGATTGAAATGAAGCTTTTGCCCGGTTTCACACATCCTGTGGGCAAAATCTGCCTGCGCCACTGGAATGCATCGGGCTGATGGGCTAAAAGATGCCCAGCGCGAAAAAGAGTTCAGAAATAAGGCGGTGTGAAAACGTCGCGAGTGAAGGCAAGACAAGGCAAAAACAGGCGAGGAAGCGGAGTGTAGGGGCCTACATGAGCATTCCGAGCCTGTTTTTAACGCCGTATTGCCGAACGCAGCAGTTTTCACACGGCCTGAAGTGTGCGGGAATTATCTGAACAACAATAGCCGCCCCTTAAATTTTGGCTGTCGGATGCGTCCCCAAAAGCATCTGTCTCGAGCCCTTGAGAACAATATTCATGAATAAGCTGTGTTTGCTGGGGCTGCTGGTCAGCCTGGCCAGTCACCCGGTGTTGGCCGACGTGGCCCCGGTCCCTCTGGAAAACAAAGAAGCCTTTATCAACGATCTGCTCAAGCGCATGACCCTGGAAGAGAAGATCGGCCAGCTGCGCCTGATCAGCATCGGCCCGGAAATGCCCCGCGAGCTGATCCGCAAGGAAATCGCCGCGGGCAATATCGGCGGCACTTTCAACTCCATCACCCGCCCGGAAAATCGGCCGATGCAGGACGCGGCCATGCGCAGCCGGCTGAAGATCCCGATGTTCTTCGCCTATGACGTGATCCACGGCCACCGGACCATCTTCCCCATCAGCCTGGCCCTGGCCTCCAGTTGGGACATGGACGCCATCGGCCGCTCCGGGCGCATCGCCGCCAAGGAAGCCAGCGCCGACAGCCTGGACATCACCTTCGCGCCGATGGTGGATATCTCCCGCGATCCGCGCTGGGGCCGCACCTCCGAAGGCTTTGGCGAAGACACCTACCTGGTGTCGCGCATTGCCAAGGTCATGGTCAAGGCCTACCAGGGCCAGAGCCCGGCCCTGCCGGACAGCATCATGGCCAGCGTCAAGCACTTCGCCCTGTATGGCGCGGTGGAAGGCGGTCGCGACTACAACATCGTCGACATGAGCCCGGTGAAGATGTACCAGGACTACCTGCCGCCCTATCGCGCAGCCATTGACGCCGGTGCCGGCGGGGTGATGGTGGCCCTGAACTCGATCAACGGCGTGCCGGCCACCTCCAACACCTGGCTGATGAACGACCTGTTGCGCAAGGAATGGGGCTTCAAGGGCCTGGCGGTGAGCGACCACGGGGCGATCATCGAGCTGATCCGCCACGGCGTGGCCAAGGACGGTCGCGAAGCGGCCAAGCTGGCGATCAAGGCCGGCATCGACATGAGCATGAACGACTCGCTGTACGGCAAGGAGCTGCCGGGGCTACTCAAGTCCGGCGAGATCGAGCAGAAGGACATCGACAACGCGGTGCGTGAAGTGCTGGCGGCCAAGTACGACATGGGCCTGTTCAAGGACCCTTACGTGCGCATCGGCAAGGCCGAGGACGATCCGGCCGACACCAACGCCGAAAGCCGCCTGCACCGCAGCGACGCCCGGGACATCGCGCGGCGCAGCCTGGTGCTGCTGAAGAACCACAACGACACCCTGCCGCTGAAGAAAACCGCGAAGATCGCCCTGGTCGGCCCGCTGGCCAAGGCACCGATCGACATGATGGGCAGCTGGGCCGCCGCCGGCGTGCCGGCGCAGTCGGTGACCTTGTACGACGGCATGCGCAATGTCCTGGGCGACAAGGCCCAACTGGTGTACGCCCGGGGCTCGAACATCACTGCCGACAAGAAGGTGGTGGACTACCTGAACTTCCTCAACTTCGACGCCCCGGAAGTGGTGGACGACCCGCGTCCGGCGCAGCAGATGATCGACGAAGCGGTCCAGGCAGCCAAACAGGCGGACGTGATCGTCGCGGCCGTGGGCGAGTCCCGGGGCATGTCCCACGAATCCTCGAGCCGCACCGACCTGCTGATTCCCGCCAGCCAACGCGAGCTGATCAAGGCCCTCAAGGCCACCGGCAAGCCGCTGGTGCTGGTGCTGATGAATGGCCGGCCATTGTCGCTGCTGGAAGAAAACCAGCAGGCCGACGCGATCCTGGAAACCTGGTTCAGTGGCACCGAAGGCGGCAACGCCATCGCCGACGTCCTGTTCGGCGACTACAACCCGTCGGGCAAGTTGCCGATCACCTTCCCCCGCACCGTGGGGCAGATCCCCACCTACTACAACCACCTGACCATTGGCCGGCCGTTCACCCCGGGCAAGCCGGGCAACTACACCTCGCAGTACTTCGACGACACCACCGGCCCGCTGTTTCCGTTCGGCTACGGCCTGAGCTACACCACGTTCAGCCTGTCGGACATGGCCCTGTCTTCCACCACCCTGAACAAGAGCGGCAAGCTCGACGCCAGCGTGACCGTGAAGAACACCGGCAAGCGTGACGGCGAAACCGTGGTGCAGCTGTATATCCAGGACGTGGCCGGCTCGATGATCCGCCCGATCAAGGAGTTGAAGAACTTCCAGAAAGTCATGCTCAAGGCCGGTGAAGAGAAGTCCATCCACTTCACCATCACCGAGGACGACCTGAAGTTCTACAACACTCAGCTCAAGTACGCCGCCGAACCGGGCGACTTCAATGTGCAGATCGGCCTGGACTCCCAGGACGTCAAGCAACAGAGCTTCGAACTGCTCTGAGCTCCGACACCGGCCGGCGCATGACCTGCGCCGGCCGACTCCTTCTGCAATCCCCGCAATCCCCAGAATCGCTGCAATA
The DNA here is from genome assembly GCF_013407925.2 of Pseudomonas protegens. Classification (NCBI taxonomy): domain Bacteria; kingdom Pseudomonadati; phylum Pseudomonadota; class Gammaproteobacteria; order Pseudomonadales; family Pseudomonadaceae; genus Pseudomonas; species Pseudomonas protegens. Next base: position 1,677,036 of record NZ_CP060201.1, read on the forward strand.
TCTTTAGCCGCTGCCGAGCCTGCGAGGCTGCGACGATCTCCCGCCAAACCTCCATCGGACTCACGACCGCCGCGACCGCTTCGCGCTCGTTCGCAGCCTGCGGCAGCGGCTACAGCCAGCCATGTCAGCCGTGACGGTCAGCCGCGCCGGTCCAGCAGGTTGACCACCAGACGGTCGACCCAGCCCCAGATCCGCTGCTTGATCCGCCGCCACAATGGCCGGTTGCGCCACTGCGCCAGGTTGATCTCTTCGCTCTGGGCGAAATCCGCCTCGAAACTCGCCGCCACCGCGCGGGTCAGTGACGGATCCAGGGCTTCGAGGTTGGCTTCCAGGTTGAAACGCAGGTTCCAGTGATCGAAGTTGCACGAACCCACACTGACCCAGTCGTCCACCAGGGCCATCTTCAAATGCAGAAAGCGCGGCTGGTATTCGAAGATGCGCACGCCGGCCTTGAGCAGGCGCGGGTAGTAACGGTGCCCGGCATAGCGCACCGCCGGGTGGTCGGTGTTCGGCCCGGTCAGCAGCAGGCGCACGTCGATCCCCCGGGCCGCGGCCTTGCGCAACGAGCGCCGCACCGACCAGGTGGGCAAGAAGTACGGCGTCGCCAGCCAGATGCGCCGCTGGCCGCTGTGCAGGGCGCGGATCAGCGAATGCAGGATGTCGCGATGCTGGCGAGAGTCGGCATAGGCCACCCGGCCCATGCCCTCCCCCGAGTCAGGTACGCGGGGCAGATGGGGCAGGCCGAAATCGACACTGGGCTTCCAGGCGCCGCGGTGCAGGTTGGCGCTCCATTGCCGGTCAAACAGACTCTGCCAGTCACGCACCGCAGGGCCGGCGATCTCCACCATCACTTCATGCCAGTCGCAGCTGTTGTCCCTGGGCTGCCAGAAGTCATCGGTGACCCCGGTGCCGCCCACCATCGCCAGGGACTGGTCCACCAACAGCAGTTTGCGATGGTCGCGGTACAGGTTGAGCAGGCCCTGGCGCCATTTCAGGCGGTTGTAGAAGCGCAGCTCGACACCGGCGTTCGTCAGACGCTGGCGCAGGGGCTGGGTGAAGGCCAGACTGCCGTAGTCGTCGAACAGGCAACGCACCTGCACCCCGCGCTCGGCGGCCTGCACCAGGGCCTGGACCATGGCCTCGGCGCAGGCACCGGCCTCCACCAGGTACAGCTCCAGCGCCACCTGCTCTTGGGCGCGGGCGATGGCCAGCAGCATGCGCGGAAAGAACTCGGGACCATCGATCAGCAACTCGAAGCGGTTGCCTTCGCGCCAGGGGAACACCGCTCCACGCATTTCAGCGCGCCGTGAAGATCAGTACCGCACCCACCGGCACCGAGAAACTGATGGCCGAAAGCCCCGCGAGCTTGCGCAGGCTGTCCAGGCCCGGGGCCAGGTTGAAGTCTTCGGCGTTGAGCACCAGGGGTTCCAGGGTCACCACCTGAAAGCGCCGGTCATCCAGGCGGGTGGCCAGCAGCTCGGCGTTGTAGGTGTGTTCCTGGCCGTGCAGGTTCACGGTGACCGGCAGCAACAGCTCGATCTGCGCACCGGGAGCCAGGTCGTTGATCGGACGCAGATTGATTTGCGCAGTGATCTGCGCCTCGGGGAACTGCTGCACCTGGAACAGTTCCTGGCGCATGCGTTCATCGCGCAGAGGAATGCCGCTGCTGACCGAGTCCAGCTCGATCTGCACCTGCGCCTGGCCCTTGCCATCGACCTTGCCGTGCAGCACCAGGAAGCGCTGGACTTCGGAAATATTGGCGTTCTTGGTGGTGACGAAGGACACCCGGGATGACTCGTTGTCCAGGTACCAGTTGGCCTGGACCGGCAGCGCCAGTACCCCGAGCAGGCTGAGAAGTAGGCGGATCGGCGTACGCATGCAAGCTCCCTTGAACAGAAGGCGCCACCTTAACCGGCTGCCGTAAGGCTGGCAAACGCCGTGCTCGGGCGGCGCCCTGCGATAGAGTGGCAAGCCGCGGCTTTAGTTCAGGAACAAACCTGCGGCGCTCGGGAGTGGCTCAGACGAGGGTTTTCTGCAGCTGTTCGACGGTTTCGGCCAGCAATCGCAAATGACGACTGCGCACCTGCTCGACACAGGCCAGGTCCATCGGCCAATGCAGGGCGATGCTGCCGATCACCCGGCCTTCGGCCTGCAACGGCAAGGCCACGGCGCGGATCAGAAAAGGCAGGCGCACCGGATATTCCCAATGGCCTTCGGTGCGCTGGCCAAACCCCAGGTGCTGGGACTGGGCACAGGCCTGTTGCTGGTCTTCGGCCGGCACTCGCTCCCGCTCGGCCAGCCGCTGGACTTCAGCGCTGGCCAGGGCCCCGAGGCAGGCCTTGCCCATGGCCGAATGAAACAGGCTGGCATGCTGGCCGACAATCCGGCTGTTGCTCGGGTAGCGCTTGCGCAGCACCTGGGGCACTGCGCTTTCCAGGACTTCCAGGTGCTCGCCGTCGAAACTCGACAAGTCGCTGACCAGCCCGGTGCGTGCACTCAATTCCAGCAGCCAGGGCGCCGCCTGCTCCACCAGGCGGCGCTTGAACCGTTGTCGGCTGTCGCCAAACAGACTGCGCGCGCTCAAGCGATAGCGCCGGTCACTCAAGCCCCGGTAGATCCAGCCCTGCTCCTGCAAGGTCAGCAACATGCGTGACACCGTCGCCTTGGGCAGCCCGGTCAGGTAGTGCAACTCCTCCAGCCCCAGGGCCTGGTGCTGACCGAGTAACTCGACAATGGCCAGGGCCCGTTCCACGGAACGCACACTGCCGCTTTCGACCTTGCTGGCCATGGTCCGAACTCCCTGACTGACTTGAGAATGGGTAAAGCCGTTACCCAGCAAGATGCGGGCCTCAGGAGCCTATCAGCGACGCTTGTCTGGTTACAGCAAATGACCCGGGGGGTGCTGGCGCACCCATTGCGTCAGTTGTTCATGGGCGTACGCCAACTGCAGCACGGCGTGATCGGCCTGGGCCGGACCGATGATCTGCATGCCCATGGGCAGGCCCGCGAGATTGAATCCCACCGGAATGCTGATGCTGGGCAGGCCGGCCAGGGTCGGACCGATCACCACTTCCATCCAGCGATGATAGGTGTCCATATCCTGCCCATCGATCTGCCGTGGCCAGGCCTGCCGTGCATCGAAAGGGAACACCTGGGCCGTGGGCAACAGCAGAAAATCGTAACGCTCGAACAGGCGTTGCAAGGCGCGATACCAATCACTGCGACTCTGGGAGGCGCGGTACACATCCGCGGCGCTCAGGTTGGCCGCACCCTCCACTTCCCAACGGGCCTCGGGCTTGAGCCAGCGGCGTTTGTCCGGATCGCCGTGCAACAGCCCCAGGGAACCCTGGACCAGCCAGTGCCGGTGCACCAGCCAGCAGTCCCACAACTGCGCCAGGGAAAAATCCGGCTGGCAGTTCTCCACATCACAGCCCAGGGTTGTGAAGTCGGCCAGGGCCTTTTCGCACAGGCTCAGTACCCCCTGCTCCATGGCCAGATAGCCGTTGTAGTCCCCCAACCAGCCCAGGCGCAGGCCCCGCACCTCCCGTTGCAGAGGCGCCTGCAACAGCGCCGGATCCTCCTTGAGGGACAAGGGCACCCGCGGATCGTAACCGGCCTGAGTGCTCAACAGCCGCGCCACATCGGCCACCGTGCGGCCCATCGGCCCCTCGGTGGCCAGTTGCTGCACGAACAGCTCGGGAGTCGGGCCGAATGGCACCCGCCCCTGGGAAGGACGCATGCCGAACAGGTTGTTGAAGGCCGCCGGATTACGCAACGAGCCCATCATGTCGCTGCCATCGGCCACCGGCAGCATGCGCAGGGCCAGGGCCACCGCGGCCCCGCCACTGCTGCCGCCGGCGCTCAGGCTGCTGTCGTAGGCGTTGCCGGTGGTGCCGAACAGCTGGTTGTAGGTATGCGAGCCCAGGCCGAACTCCGGCACGTTGCTCTTGCCGACGATGATCGCGCCACTGGCCCGCACCCGGGCCACGCTGATGGCGTCCTCCTGGGGCACCTGTTCGGCGAACAGCGGCGAACCCAGGCTGGTGGTCAGCCCCGCGGTGGCTGCCAGATCCTTGATCGCTTGGGGCATGCCATGCATCCAGCCCATGGACAGCCCCCGGTCCAGTTGCCGGTCGCGCTCATCGGCCTGGGCCAGCAACTCGCCCGGATCGACCAGGGACACCAGGGCATTGAAATGCGGGTTGTAGCGCTCGATCTGTTGCAGGTAGGCCTGCATCACCTCGCGGCAGGACAGCTCGCGCGCATGGATCGCCCTGGACAGCGCCAGGGCATCCAGTTCGACGATGGCCTCGCCGGCCACGGCATCGCTGTGCTGAATCAAGATTCGCCTCCCAGGGTCAGGGCATCGGGCTTGGTGTCCCGGACCGCGTCGTACATGCAATAGATGCCCAGCAGACTGAAGATCGAAGTCGCCAGGACATAGAAGGACGGCGCCACCGGCGTGGCCATGACCCGGCTCAGCCAGGTCACGATCAAGGGCGCGAAACCGCCGAACAGCATCACCGCCAGGTTATACGCCACGGAGACGCCGGTGGAACGCACCTCGATGGGAAACTGCTCGGCCAGGGCGGTGGGAGCAGGGCCGAAGAAACCGCCAATGGCGCCACACAGCAGGATCTGCATCACCAGCAGGCGCTCGATGGACGGCGCGGCGGCGACCCACACATACAAGGGATAGACCATGACGAAAAACGCCAGGGTGAAGGCCGCCAGCACCGGACGCCGGCCGACACGGTCCGACAACGCCCCGGCAAAGGGGATCACCAGGGTCATCAGGGCCACGGCGAACATCTGCACCAGCAGCACCTGATCCAGGGGCAGGCCGAGGTTGGCGTGGGCAAAGGTCGGCATGTTCACCAGGACCACGTAGAAGGACACGGTGCTGCCGCTGCACAGGCCCATGGACACCAGAATCGCCCGGCGCTGGCTCGACACCACCTGCCACAGCCCCGGCCCATTGCCCCGTACCTGCTTGCGCGCCTCGATGAAGGCCTCCGGCTCTTCCATGTACTTGCGGATCCACAGGCCCACCGGACCGATCAGCAAGCCGATCACGAACGGCAGGCGCCAGCCCCACAGATCCAGGGTCTGGGGCGAGAAGAAGTGGGTCACCGCCGCTACCATCGCCGCCCCGCTGAACACCGCCAGGCACTGCCCGACCAGTTGCCAGGAACCGTACAGGCCCTTCTTGTGGGGCGGCGCGCTCTCCACCAGATAGGCCGTGGCGCTGGCGTACTCGCCACCGGTGGCGAACCCCTGGAGCATGCGCGCCACCACGATCAGCAAGGGCGCACCCAGCCCGATGGCGGCGTAGCTGGGAGCAAAGACGATCATCGCGATGGCCAGGGTCATCAGTTGGATGATCACCATCATCGCGGCCTTGCGGCCCTTGCGATCGGAATAGATCCCCAGCAGCACACCGCCCACCGGACGCATGAAAAAGCCCACGCCGAAGGTGGCCAGGGCCATCAACAGCGAGGTGTACTCATCCTGCGCCGGAAAGAACTGGCGGGCGACGAAGCTGGCGAGAAAGCCATAGACGATGAAGTCGTACCATTCCAGGGCGTTGCCGACGACGGCGGCAACCACCTGCCGGGTCTTGGAAGCAGCGGGGCTCGAAGTGCTCATGGGACGTTCCTTGGATACTTTTGAGCCTTGGGCCGGGCTCGGGAAAGTGCCGGGCGTCTAGGACGCCCGCGGCGCTCGGAAACACAGGAGCAGCCGGGGTCAGGAGGGCTTGAGCCAGCTTTCCGCCAGGGCGCCCCAATAGGCCGCGCCGGTGAGCAGGATGTCGTCGTTGAAGTCGTAACCCGGGTTATGCACCATCGGCTGCGCCACACCGTTGCCGATGAACAGGTAGCTGCCGGGACAGCGTTGCAGCATCCAGCCGAAGTCCTCGCTGCCCATCAGCTTGGGGGTGTTGCCGTCGACCGCATCGGCCCCCACCAGCTCGACCCCGACCCGCCGGGCGAACTCGGTTTCTTCCGGGCTGTTGACCAGCACCGGATAGGCCGGGCGATGCTCGATGCTGGCGCGGCAGCCAAAGCTTTCGGCCTGGGTGCGGATGATCGCCTTGACCCGCTCCAGCATCTGCTCGCGCACCGGTGCGTTGAGGGCCCGCAGGCTCAGGCGCAACAGCGCCTGCTGAGGAATCACGTTGGCCGCCTCGCCGGCCTGCAGGGCACCGACGGTCACCACCGCGGCTTCCTGAGCGTCGATATTGCGCGCCACCACGGTCTGCAAGGCCATCACCATGCTCGCCGCCGCCACCAGCGGGTCCACCGCCAGGTGCGGCATGGAGCCATGGCCGCCGACGCCTTCGACTATCACCTCAAGCAGATCCTGGGAGGCCATCATCGGCCCTTCGCGAAAGCCCAGGTGCCCGGCCGGCAGTCCCGGCATGTTGTGCAGGCCAAACAGCGCATCGCAGGGGAAGCGCTCCAGCAGGCCATCGGCGAGCATCGCCTCGGCGCCGCCCTGGCCCTCTTCGGCGGGTTGGAAGATCAGGTTCAGGGTGCCGTCGAACGCTCGGGTCGCCGCCAGGTAGCGCGCCGCCCCCAGCAGGATGGTGGTGTGGCCGTCATGCCCGCAGGCGTGCATGCAACCGCCATGGCGACTGCTGTAGGGAACCCCGGTGTTCTCGATGATCGGCAAGGCGTCCATGTCGGCCCGCAGGCCCAGGGTGCGCGTGCCCGTGCCGTTGCGCAGGACGCCCACGACACCGGTTCGGCCAACACCGGTATGCACTTCATAGCCCCACTCTTCCAAGCAGCGCGCCACCAGCGCCGAGGTGCGCTGTTCTTCGAAACCCAGTTCCGGGTGGGCATGAATGTCATGGCGGATGGCCCGCAGGTCGCTGGCAATGTCGTTGAGCCAGGCAAGGATGTGCTGGTGTCGGGTCATGGCGTATCTCCTCTGGGCCGGGTGGCTTCCCGTTCTTGTTGTCGGAGCGCTGCACGAGGGGCCGGACCTGCTCGAAGCGCTGCGTCAGATAACCGCGCGGCGCGGCACAGGACAATCAAATGTGGTTCCACTGCATGGAACACATCATCGGCGGTGCGGCTTGATCGAGGATCAGGGATCGAGGCGGCAGCCTTCGCGGGGCCCCAGCCAGGAAGCGCTGTGGGTCCGCCCCAGGGCGCTGGCGGTGACTCGCCGGGCCTGGGGCTCATCGTTGAAGCCGCTGATGGGCAGGTACTGGCGCACGTAGGCGCGGCAGTCTTCGGCAGGTTGTTGCATCACGTAACGGCAGGAGCAGTATTCCTTGGCGGTGTAGGCTCCGAGGATGTCGGGAAAGGCCTGCAAGGCCACCCGCTGCTGCCAGCCCCAGCCCAGCAGCAGGAGCAGCGCCAGCAGCAACAGGCTGAGCAGCGGATGACGTCGCATCCAGGTCTGGCGCTTCATGGCGGACTCGACTCGGGAAAAGCCGCCAGGACCCGCTTGAGCAGCTCGTTGTGCCGATAGCTGCCATCGCGATCGTCGCCATAGCGCACGATCACCAGGCGCTCGGCGGGCAGGATGTACAGCGCCTGGCCCCAGTGTCCCAGCGCCGCATACGTGTCCGCCGGTGCATCCGGCCAGGGCCGGGGCGCACCGTCCACCGCGCGATTGAGCCACCAGTGCCCGCCCGCCACGGCCACGTCCTGGTTGGCCCGGTAACCGGCAAAGGGAGTGCGGCAGAACTCGACCCAGGCCCGGGGCAACAATTGCCGGTCACGCCAGCGGCCATCGCGCTGCATCAACAGGCCGACCCGCGCCAGATCCCGAGCGGTCAGGTACAGGTAGGACGAAGCGACGAAGGTGCCGGCCGCGTCGCGCTCCCACACCGCCTGGGTGATTCCCAGGGGGTCTAACAGCGCGTGCCAGGGGTAGTCCGCATACTGCTCGGCCCCCACCATCCCCCGCAGACTGGCCGCCAGCAGGTTGCTGTCGCCACTGGAGTAGCGAAACACCTGCCCCGCCGGCGCGGCGGCCGCCTGCTGCGCGGCGAATGCGGCCATGTCCCGATGGCCCCGGGTGTAGAGCATGGCCACCACCGAGGAGTGGAGCGGTGCGTATTCGTAGTCTTCCTGCCAATCCAGGCCCGAGCCCCAGTGCAGCAAGTCGGCCAGGGTAATGCGCGGATGCCGCTGCAGCGCCGGGTAATACTGCGCGGCAGGGTCCTGCAGCTGAAAGCGACCTTCAGCGAAGGCGACGCCCAACACCACCGCCAGCAGACTCTTGCTGGCAGACCAGATGAGATGGGGCGTCTGCGGTCCGGTGGCGCCGGCATAGCGCTCGTAAAGCAGCTGGCCATCGCGGATCACCAGCAAGGCGTCGGTGCGAATACCTTGTCGGGACGAATCGTCCCTGGGCTCGAAGGCGTAGTCCTCCAGCGCCTGGAGCGCCGGACCTGCGACGCTCGGGCCCCGGCTCCATTGCGCCCCCGGCCACTCCTCGGCCCGGGCCGGCCAGTTCAGGCATACCAGCAACGCCAGCAGGATCGGACCTTTGACCATGGATGACACTCGAATGACGTCAGTGGCCGAGCCTAGTCCAGGCGGATGACAGTTTCACTGCAAGTGCCTTCGTTTGTTCAAGCTGGCTTCGAGCCCTGTGCAACACTCTCGGGCCCTTTCGCCGGCGAGCCGGCTCCTACGCAAGGGGGCGTTGTTGCTGAAACGAGGCCAGGGCTTTGGCCAGGCGTTGTGCCCGGGCGCCGGCGGCCAGGTCCAACAGCGCCTGGTCCCGGGACCATTGGCTGCGCCAACCCTCGGGGCCATTGGCGAATGCGGCGTCGATCTCAGGCCGCAATGCCTGGAACTGGGCGAACACACCACCCAACAGAATGTGCCCGCTGCTCAAGCAAGGGTTTTGCCGACTGGCTTCGGCACACCCTGCCAGCAGCGCCAGGAGCTGCAGTTGCAAAGACTGCGGCCAATCACTGTCCTGCCCCACGCCATACAGCCAGGCGAGCATGGCACTCAGGACATAGATGTCTTCCAGGGTGCGGAAGGGTTTGACATAGGCATCCCAGCCGTCGCCGGCGAGCAGTTCGCAAGCGGCGTTGTCCAGCAGCAGGCAGCCATGACTGATCTCCGGCATCAGGCCGATGGCCGGCAGGGTCTGGACCTTGACCCCAGGCTCCCCGGCGTAGACCACGGTCAGGCGCAAGGCCGCCCGCTCCCCCGGCGCCTCGCTGCGGGCCGCCACCAGCAGCCAATCCGCCGCATCGCCGGCGGTGACAAAATCCTTGCGTCCGCACAGACGCAAATCCTCAAGCCGGGTCTGCATGTCGGCCGGGCGCAGGCTGTGACCTTCGGTCGCGCACAAAGCCCCCAGGCTGAGCGGCGCGCTGGGCCACAACATGCGCAATGCCGCCTGGTAACCCACCAGAAAGGCCAGCCCGGGGGCGCTCATCAGACGCCCGCCGCGCACCGCCAGCTCAAAGGGCGTGACCGCGCCCAGATGGGTCAGCAAAGCCCCGTAACCCTCGGCCAGATCAGGGTTGGCGGGCAGTCGTTCATGGCTCTCGAGCAGGGCTTGCCAGGGCATTCGAAGGTCCTCAGGGGCTGTCATACAAGCATCACCAAAGCTTCATGGTGATGACACCGGGGCTACATAGCCTGACTTTGCACAACAAAGTCGATTGGCTGCAACCCAAGGCGGGTCAGTGGCCCGCACGGAGATTCACGATGACTCAGATCGCCCGCATCAGCGACACCGGCATTGAACGCCGCCTGCAGGCCGAACGCCTGATCGGCGCCCAAGCCCTGCAGGAAGCCCAGGCCTTGCGCTTCAACGTCTTCAGCGGCGAGTTCAACGCCAAGCTCAAGGGCGCGGAATGGGGTCTGGACATGGATGACTATGACGTTCACTGCAGCCACATCGGTGTGCGCGACCTGAACACCGGTCGCCTGGTGGCCACCACCCGCCTGCTGGACCACCAGGCCGCCAGCAGCCTGGGGCGTTTCTACAGCGAAGAGGAATTCAGCCTGCACGGCCTGACGCAGCTCAAGGGCCCGATTCTCGAAATCGGTCGCACCTGCGTCGACCCGGCCTACCGCAACGGCGGCACCATTGCCGTGCTCTGGGGCGAGCTGGCGGAAGTGCTCAACCAGGGCGGCTACAGCTACCTGATGGGCTGCGCCAGCATCCCCATGCAGGACGGCGGCATCCAGGCCCAGGCGATCATGCAACGGTTGCGGGAGCGCTACCTGAGCACCGAACACCTGCGAGCCGAGCCGAAGAACCCGCTGCCCAGCCTGGACATTCCGTCCAATGTGATTGCCGAGATGCCACCGCTGCTCAAGGCCTACATGCGCCTGGGCGCGAAGATCTGCGGCGAGCCGTGCTGGGACGAAGACTTCCAGGTCGCCGACGTATTTATCCTGCTCAAGCGTGACGAGTTGTGCCCGCGCTACGCCCGGCACTTCAAGGCGGCGGTCTGATGCGCCGGCTGCGGGTCTACGGGCGCATCGCCCGGGTGCTGCTGGTGGTGGCGCTGGGCCTGAGCATGGCCAGTGTCTTTGGTCTGCTGGAGCGCCTGGGCGTGGCCAATTCCATGGTCCGGCGCCAGCGCTGGTCGCGCTTCTTCATGGCGCGCTTGAGCAATGCCTTGCCCTTCCAGGTCTCGGTGCATGGCCAGTTGCCCAGGCAGCCGATGCTCTGGGTCAGCAACCATGTGTCCTGGACCGACATTCCGCTGCTGGGCATGCTCACGCCGCTGTCCTTCCTGTCCAAGGCCGAAGTGCGTACCTGGCCGGTGGCCGGCTGGCTGGCGGCCAAGGCCGGCAGCCTGTTCATCCGCCGCGGGGCCGGCGACAGCCAACTGATCCGCAAGCAGATGACCCGTCACCTGCAGGAGCAGCATCCATTGCTGCTGTTCCCCGAAGGCACCACCACCGACGGCCATGGCCTGCGGACCTTCCACGGACGCCTGCTGGCCAGTGCCATCGACGCCGGCGTGGCGCTGCAACCGGTGGCGATCCGCTATTTGCGCAATGGCCAGATCGACAGCCTGGCGCCCTTCATTGGCGACGACGACCTGCTCTCGCACTTGATGCGGCTGTTCGCCAACGACCGGGGCCAGGTGGAGATTCATCTGCTCAAGCCGATTGCCTGTCAGGGCCAGGAACGTGCGGCACTGGCCTTTCAGGCCCAGCAAGCGGTGCAAAAAGCGCTATTTGGCGACGTTGTCCAACCCGCCGAACCACGTCGCAGCGGCGAACTGGTCGCCGCCTGAACCACTCCGTAGGAGCCGGCTTGCCGGCGAAGATGCTAAAGGCGCTTTCGCTGGCAAGCCGGCTCCTACCGAGGGGACGTTCGTCAGGGTAACTGGATGTGCTGCACGGCGAACGCCTGCAATTGCGGATAAAAATCGCGGAAATCCTCGCTCAACGGCTGATACAGCCGCTCCAGCTCCCCCATCGCCGCCGTCAGCTCCTCCGGTTGCGACAAGCGCCGGGCAATCCCGCGCAACACCTGCTCCAGCACCTGGAAATCCCGGTAGGAACCCAACCAGTCATCCGCCGCCATGTAGGGCGCGATCTGCGCCAGGCGCCCGGGCAACTGCGGCTCGGCCGCCAGCACCCGATACACGTCGGCGGTGAAATGTTGCAAGGGACGATCGGCGTACTGGGCCCAGTCCCGGGCCAGGCAGTGGTCGAAGAACACGTCGATGACGATGCCGGCATAGCGCCGCCGGGTCAGGGAGAAACGCGACAGCGCCGCACTCACCCGCGGGTGGCTGTCGGTGTAGGTGTCGATGCGCCGATGCAGCTGGATCGCTGCCTCGACCTCGGGGGCAAACTGCCCTTGCAGGCGGCCTTTGACGAAATCGCCATACAGGCTGCCGAGTAATTGACCCGGACGCTGGCCGCCAAGGTGTAGATGTGCGAGATAATTCATTCGCGCAGCTTAGCACCGCGCTCAACGCATCGTTATAACCCGATATACCGATAAGCGATGATTTAAGATCAAAATCATATTGGTATATCGCGAAATAACGATTTAAATTTCGCCTCATCGCGATACAACGTTTTATGGAAAACGAGCACCGCCATGTCCCTCGACCTCGACGAAATAATAAAAGCCCTGGCACATCCGGTTCGCAGGGAAATCCTGCACTGGCTGAAAGACCCGACAGTCGAATTCCCCGATCAGGCTCACAGCAATGAGCACGGCGTCTGTGCCGGACAGATCGATCAACGCTGCGGCCTGTCGCAGTCGACCGTGTCCGCCCACCTCGCCACCCTGCAGCGCGCAGGCCTGATCAGCAGCCGGAAAGTCGGCCAATGGCATTTTTTCAAACGCAATGAGGAAGTCATCCAGCAGTTCCTCACGCAAATGAGCCAACAGCTCTGATCTGACAAGGACCCGACAATGCCCCTTTCACTCATCATCCTGGCCTTGAGTGCCTTCGCCATCGGCACCACCGAGTTCGTCATCATGGGGCTTTTGCCCGATGTGGCGGCGGACCTCGGGGTGTCGATTCCCGGCGCTGGCTGGCTGGTCACCGGCTACGCCCTGGGCGTGGCCATCGGTGCGCCGTTCATGGCCCTGGCCACCGCGCGCCTGCCGCGCAAGGCAGCCCTGGTGGCGCTGATGGGCATCTTCATTGTCGGCAACCTGCTGTGCGCACTGGCCAGTGATTACAACGTGCTGATGTTCGCCCGGGTGATCACGGCGCTGTGCCACGGTGCCTTCTTCGGTATCGGTTCAGTGGTGGCCGCCGGCCTGGTGCCCGCCAACAAGCGCGCCTCGGCCGTGGCCCTGATGTTTACCGGCCTGACCCTGGCCAACGTCCTCGGCGTCCCGCTGGGCACCGCCTTGGGCCAGTCGGCCGGCTGGCGCTCGACCTTCTGGGCGGTGACGGTGATCGGCGTGATCGCGCTGATCGGCCTGCTGCGCTTTTTGCCGGCCAGGCGCGATGAGGAAAAACTCGACATGCGTTCGGAACTGGCAGCCCTCAAGGGGGCCGGAATCTGGCTGTCCCTCAGCATGACCGCGCTGTTCGCCGCGTCGATGTTCACCCTCTTCACTTATGTCGCACCGCTGCTGGGCGACGTCACCGGCGTCTCGCCCCGGGGCGTGACCTGGACCCTGCTGCTGATCGGCCTGGGCCTGACCCTGGGCAACATCATCGGCGGCAAGCTGGCGGACAAGCGCCTGGGCGCCACCCTGATCGGCGTGTTCGCGGCCATGGCGGTGGTTTCCACCGTGCTGACCTGGACCAGCGTGGCGTTGATTCCCACCGAGATCACTCTGTTCCTCTGGGCCACCGCTTCGTTTGCCGCGGTGCCGGCCTTGCAGGTCAATGTGGTGACCTTCGGCAAGGCCGCGCCGAACCTGGTGTCGACCCTGAACATCGGCGCTTTCAACATCGGCAACGCCCTGGGCGCCTGGGTCGGCGGCAGCGTCATCGCCCACGGTTTCGGCCTCACCAGCGTGCCGCTGGCGGCCGCGGTCCTGGCGATCCTGGCCCTGCTGGTGACGCTGATTACCTTCCGCCAGGGCGGCAATGCCGAACTGGCTGCTGCAACCCACTGAACCCTTTGTTTCCTATATAGAAGGCTGCATTCCATGACGACTATCTTTGACCCGATCAAGATCGGCGACCTTGAGCTGTCCAACCGCATCATCATGGCGCCGCTGACCCGCTGCCGCGCCGACGCCGGCCGCGTGCCCAATGCGCTGATGGCCGAGTACTACGTGCAACGGGCTTCCGCGGGCCTGATCCTCAGTGAGGCCACCTCGGTCACCCCAATGGGCGTGGGCTACCCGGACACCCCAGGCATCTGGTCCAACGACCAGGTGCGTGGCTGGGCCAACGTGACCAAGGCGGTGCATGGCGCCGGCGGCAAGATCTTCCTGCAACTGTGGCACGTGGGGCGGATTTCCCACCCGTCCTACCTGGACGGCGAGACTCCGGTGGCCCCGAGCGCCATCCAGCCCAAGGGCCATGTCAGCCTGGTGCGTCCACTGGCCGACTACCCGACCCCGCGGGCCCTGGAAACCGCTGAGATCGCCGACATCGTCGAGGCTTACCGGGTTGGCGCGGAAAACGCCAAGGCCGCCGGTTTCGATGGCGTGGAAATCCACGGCGCCAACGGTTACCTGCTGGATCAGTTCCTGCAAAGCAGCACCAACCAGCGCACCGACCAGTACGGCGGCTCCCTGGAGAACCGTGCCCGCCTGCTGCTGGAAGTCACCGACGCGGCCATCGAGGTCTGGGGCGCGGGTCGTGTGGGCGTGCACCTGGCGCCTCGCGCCGACTCCCATGACATGGGCGACGCCAACCTGGCGGAAACCTTCACCTACGTCGCTCGCGAGCTGGGCAAACGTGGCATCGCCTTTATCTGCTCCCGTGAGAAAGAAGGCGCCGACAGCCTGGGCCCGCAACTCAAGGAAGCCTTCGGCGGCCCGTACATCGCCAACGAACGCTTCACCAAGGACAGCGCCAACGCCTGGCTGGCCGCCGGCAAGGCTGACGCCGTGGCCTTCGGTGTGCCCTTCATCGCCAACCCGGATCTGCCGGCGCGCTTGAAGGCCGACGCGCCGTTGAACGAGGCGCATCCGGAAACCTTCTACGGCAAAGGTCCGGTGGGCTACATCGACTACCCGACGCTGTAAGCCGAACCCGGTCAACCCAAAAGCCCCGACTCTCGCGAGCCGGGGCTTTTTTATGCGCGCCGGGATCAGCGCCTGCGTTGGGTCCAGGCCACCGCCAGGCCACTGAGACAGATCACCGTGATGCCGATCAGGCCGTAGCTGTCCGGGGCATGCCCGAAGATCAGGTAGCCGTACAGACCGGCGAACAGAATCTGCCCGTAGCTGAACGGCGCCAGCATCGCCGGTGCGGCATGACGGAACGCCTGGGTCAGCAGCATATGGCCGAGCATGCCGCAGGTGCCGAGGCCGATCATGAACAAACCATGGACAAATGTCGGCGTGCTCCAGAAAAACGGCAGCAGCGCGCTCATGATCAGGCTGTTGAGGATCCCCGTCAGAAAGTTACTGGTGGTCGGGCTGTCGATACCGCTGAGCTTGCGAGTCAGCAACTGATAGAAGCCGAAACACAGCGCCGAACCCAAGGGCAGCAGGATCGCCGGGGTAAACAGCGCGCCGCCGGGCCGCACCACGATCAGCACCCCGACGAACCCGGCGAGCACCGCCAGCCATTGCGCCCGACTGACCCGCTCGCCCAGAAACGGCACCGACAAGGCGGTGACCAGCAAGGGCGCGAGGAAGTTGACCGCCGTGGCTTCCGCCAGGGGGATGTAACGCAGGCCGGTGGTGAACAGCAGGCTGGTGCCGATCAGGCACAGGGCCCGAAGCAGTTGCAGACCGGGGCGTTTGGTACGCACGACTGCGGAAAAACCGCTACGAGGAACGAACACCACCAGCATCAGCAGGGTGTGAACCACGTAACGGGCCCAGACCACCATGACGATGGGATAAAAAGCCGAGAGGTATTTGGACAGCGTGTCGTGGCTGGCAAAGAGCAGAACCGCCAGACAGATCAGGGCAATCCCCTTGATCGGCTGTTCTGCGCCTTTGAACGGTGAAGGGTTCACACTCATTCACACACCCACAACAAAATCCCTACAAAATACGTAGCTGGCTATCTATCAAGATGCGGCCAGCCCGTATATAAAAGCACCCCATCGCGGTGGCGAGTGCGGGAATGGATATCCGTCGCGGTAAATCTTGACACAACTGGATTCAATTACGCATGTTGTCTTAATGACGCAAGTTCGGGCTCAGGCGCAACATATCCAGCCCGATGTCAATCCAGCGTTCTGCCTCGGTGTGCAGGGCGAAGCTCTCAGGGGCCAGCAGCCATTGGTAAAGGATGCCATCGATAAAAGCGCGCATGCTGATAGCCGCCCGTTGCGTATCAAGATTTTCGGGCAATTGCCCGCGATTGACTGCATTGGTCAGCGCCAGCTCGATACGCACGTTGCACTCCAGGCTGGCGGTGCGACGCTGGCGCCGCAGGTCGCACATTTCATCGGTGAATTCGCACTTATGAAACAGAATTTCATTAATGCGTCGGGTTTTCGGGTCCAGGGCAACTTGATGAAACAAATGAATCAGCAACTTGCGCATCCAGCCCAACGGATCCACTTCATCTACATTCTCACTGGCGGCAGCCATCTCATCCAAAGGTTCACGCAGGCTGTCGAGCATGGCCTGCACCAGATCGGCCTTATTGCTGAAATGCCAATAGATGGCACCCCGCGTCACCCCCGCCAGCGCCGCAATATCGGCCAGGGTAGTACGCGCCACGCCACGCTCGTAAAAGGCCTTTTCGGCGGCCTCGAGTATCTGGCTGCGAGTTTCTTGAGCTTCCTCTTTGGTACGACGGACCATGGCAGTAAAACCTCGATCAGGATCTTTCAGCGATGCGTGAAGACCTTCTGAATAAATATGCAACGGCATCTCGGGTGCCGTTTGCCCAGCCTACAATTCAACACCTACAGGGGCTTGTGTAACCGGATGGGTACGCCGCCAGGGTATTTACAAACAACCGTGAACGTAAGTATATTCCTTAGCAAGCTACTAATCCACTCAGCCAACTCTTTTTAACCTTCCACTTTTCTTGTGCGCATCTTGCGTGCCTGACCCGAGGATCTTCATGCAACTCAAGCCAGCTGTTACCGCTCTGGTCACTGCCGTCGCCCTGGCATCGCTGCTCAGCGGATGTAAAAAGGAAGAGGCGGCACCCGCCCCTCAAGCCCCTCAGGTCGGCGTCGTCACCCTGCAACCACAAGCCTTTACCCTGACATCAGAACTACCGGGCCGGACCACAGCGTTCCGCATCGCCGAAGTTCGCCCGCAGGTGAATGGGATCATTCTGAAGCGCCTGTTCAAAGAAGGCGGGGATGTTAAGGAAGGTCAGCAGCTTTATCAGATCGATCCATCGGTCTATGAGGCAACGCTGAAGAGTGCCGAGGCCAATCTGCAATCGACCAAGTCGATTTCCGATCGCTACAAGCAATTGGTCAACGAACAGGCCGTGAGCCGCCAGGAATACGACACCGCCGTGGCCAACCGCCTGCAGTCGGAAGCCGCCCTGCAAAGCGCTCAGATCAACCTGCGGTTCACCAAGGTGCTGGCGCCGCTGACCGGTCGCATCGGCCGCTCCTCGGTGACCGAGGGCGCCCTGGTGAGCAATGGCCAGGCCGATGCCATGGCGGTGATCCAGCAGTTGGACCCGATCTACGTCGACGTCACCCAGTCTTCGGTGGAACTGCTGGAACTGCGCCGGGAGCTGGAAAGCGGACGCCTGCAGAAAGTCGGCGACAACGCCGCCAAGGTCAAACTGACCCTGGAAGACGGCAGCCAGTACAAGCTCGACGGCAAACTGGAGTTCTCCGAAGTCTCGGTGGACGAAACCACCGGCTCGGTGACCCTGCGCGCCGTGTTCCCCAACCCTCAGCACACCCTGCTGCCGGGCATGTTCGTTCACGCCCAGCTGCAAGCCGGGGTCAACAGTGCGGCGATCCTGGCCCCACAACAAGGCGTGACCCGTGACTTGAAAGGCACCCCGACCGCCCTGGTGGTTGGCCCGGACAACAAGGTCGAGCTGCGCCAGCTCAAGGCCAGCCGCACCGTCGGCAGCCAGTGGCTGGTGGAAGACGGCCTGAAAGCCGGCGACCGGCTGATCACCGAAGGCCTGCAGTTCGTCAAGCCGGGCATTGAGGTCAAGGCCAGCGAAGCCACCAACGTAGCCGCGAAAAACCCGGCCCCTGCACAGGCAACTGACAAAGCTGCAGGCGGCAAAGGGGAGTAAACCATGTCGAAATTTTTTATCGACCGTCCGATCTTCGCCTGGGTAATCGCCCTGGTGATCATGTTGGTCGGGGCTCTATCGATCCTCAAACTGCCGATCAACCAGTACCCGAGCATCGCCCCACCGGCGATTGCGATCTCCGTGACCTACCCGGGCGCTTCTGCACAGACCGTGCAGGACACCGTGGTCCAGGTGATCGAGCAGCAGCTCAACGGTATCGACAACCTGCGTTACGTATCCTCGGAAAGTAACTCCGACGGCAGCATGACCATCACCGCCACCTTCGAGCAGGGCACCAACTCGGACACCGCGCAGGTCCAGGTACAGAACAAGCTCAACCTGGCCACCCCGCTGCTGCCGCAAGAAGTGCAGCAGCAGGGTATCCGCGTGACCAAGGCGGTGAAGAACTTCCTGCTGGTGATTGGCGTAGTGTCCGAAGACGGCAGCATGTCCAAGGACGACCTGTCGAACTACATCGTGTCGAACATGCAGGACCCGATCTCGCGGACCGCGGGCGTCGGTGACTTCCAGGTGTTCGGTGCCCAGTACGCCATGCGGATCTGGCTCGACCCGGCCAAGCTGAACAACTTCAACCTGACCCCGGTGGACGTGAAGACCGCGGTTGCCGCGCAGAACGTCCAGGTGTCGTCCGGCCAGCTCGGCGGCCTGCCCGCCCTGCCCGGCCAGCAGCTGAACGCCACCATCATCGGCAAGACCCGCCTGCAGACCGCCGAGCAGTTCAAGGCAATCCTGCTGAAGGTCAACAAGGACGGTTCGCAAGTGCGTCTGGGTGACGTTGCCGACGTTGCGCTTGGCGGCGAGAACTACGCCATCAGCGCCCAGTTCAACGGCAAGCCGGCTTCCGGTCTGGCGGTCAAACTGGCCAACGGCGCCAACGCCCTGGACACCGCCAAGGCGCTGCGCAAGACCATCAGCGACCTGGAACCCTTCTTCCCGCAAGGCATGAAGGTGGTATTCCCCTACGACACCACGCCAGTGGTCACCGAATCCATCAAGGGTGTGGTTGAAACCCTGGTGGAAGCGATCGTCCTGGTGTTCCTGGTGATGTTCCTGTTCCTGCAGAACTTCCGCGCCACGGTGATCACCACCATGACGGTGCCGGTGGTGCTGCTGGGGACCTTCGGCATCCTCGCGGCGGCCGGTTTCAGCATCAACACCCTGACCATGTTCGGCATGGTGCTGGCCATCGGCTTGCTGGTGGACGACGCCATCGTCGTGGTGGAAAACGTCGAACGGGTGATGCACGAGGAAGGCCTGTCACCCAAAGAGGCGACGAAGAAATCCATGGGCCAGATCCAGGGCGCCCTGGTGGGTATCGCCCTGGTGCTGTCCGCGGTACTGCTGCCGATGGCGTTCTTCAGCGGCTCCACGGGGGTGATCTACAAGCAGTTCTCGATCACCGTGGTGTCGGCCATGGCCCTGTCGGTGCTGGTGGCCCTGATCTTCACCCCGGCGCTGTGCGCCACCATGCTCAAGGCCGTCCCCAAGGGCGAGCACGCGGTCGAGAAGCGCGGCTTCTTCGGCTGGTTCAACCGCACCTTCGACCGCAGCGTAAAAAGCTACGAGCGCGGGGTCGGCAACATCCTGCGCAACAAGGCTCCATACCTGCTGGCCTACGTCTTGATCGTCGTGGGCATGATCTGGCTGTTCACCCGCATCCCGACCGCGTTCCTGCCCGAAGAAGATCAGGGCGTACTGTTCGCCCAGGTGCAGACCCCGGCCGGCTCCAGTGCCGAGCGGACCCAGGTGGTGGTCGATGAAATGCGCGCCTACCTGCTGGACCAGGAAAAGGACACCGTGGCCTCGGTGTTCACCGTGAACGGCTTCAACTTCGCCGGTCGCGGCCAGAGCTCGGGCATGGCCTTCATCATGCTCAAGCCGTGGGGCGAGCGTTCTGCGGAAAACAGCGTGTTCAACCTGGCGGCCCGCGCCCAGCAGCACTTCTTCAGCTTCCGTGACGCGATGGTGTTCGCCTTCGCCCCTCCGGCGGTACTGGAGTTGGGTAACGCCACCGGTTTCGACGTGTTCCTCCAGGACCGCGCCGGTATCGGCCACGAGAAACTGATGGCGGCACGCAACCAGTTCCTCGGCATGGCGGCCCAGAGCAAGGTGCTGTCCCAGGTGCGTCCGAACGGCCTGAACGATGAGCCGCAGTACCAGTTAAGCATCGATGACGAACGCGCCAGTGCCCTGGGCGTGACCCTCACCGACATCAACAACACCTTGTCGATTGCCCTGGGCAGTAGCTACGTCAACGACTTCATCGACCGTGGTCGGGTGAAGAAGGTGTACATCCAGGGTCAGGCCGGTGCGCGCATGAGCCCCGAAGACCTGAAGAAGTGGTACGTGCGCAACAGCGCCGGGACCATGGTGCCGTTCTCCTCCTTCGCCAAGGGCGAGTGGATCTACGGTTCGCCGAAACTGGCCCGTTACAACGGCGTGGAAGCCATGGAAGTCCTCGGTGCTCCAGCCCCTGGCTACAGTACCGGTGAGGCCATGGCCGAAGTCGAAGCGCTGGCCGCCAAGCTGCCGCCGGGCGTGGGCATCTCCTGGACCGGCCTGTCCTATGAGGAACGTCTGTCGGGCTCCCAGGCACCTGCGCTGTACGCCTTGTCCCTGCTGATGGTCTTCCTGTGTCTGGCAGCGCTGTATGAAAGCTGGTCGATTCCGATCGCGGTCATGCTGGTGGTGCCGCTGGGGATCATCGGTGCGCTGATGGCCACCAGCCTGCGCGGCCTGTCCAACGACGTGTACTTCCAGGTGGGGCTGTTGGTGACCATCGGCCTGGCGGCGAAAAACGCCATTCTGATCGTCGAATTCGCCAAGGAACTGCACGAACAGGGACGCTCCCTGGTGGACGCCGCGGTGGAAGCCTGCCGCATGCGTCTGCGGCCGATCATCATGACCTCCCTGGCCTTCGTCCTCGGGGTGGTGCCGCTGGCCATCTCCACCGGCGCCGGCTCCGGCAGCCAGCATGCGATCGGGACCGGGGTGATCGGCGGTATGCTCACCGCGACGATCCTGGCGATCTTCTGGGTGCCGCTGTTCTTCGTCACCGTATCGTCCATGGGTCGTCGCAAAGCGGACCTGTCAGAAACCACTGCAACTGCTAATGAGGTTGGCCAATGAGCAAGTCGCTACTCTCCCTGGCAATCACCGCCATCGCGCTAAGTGGTTGCTCGCTGATACCCGATTATCAGCGCCCGGAAGCGCCGGTGGCGGCGCAATTCCCCCAAGGCCCCGCCTACTCGCCCAAGGAGGCCGCCAACGTGGCGGCCGCCGAACAGGGCTGGCGGCAGTTCTTCCACGACCCGGCGCTGCAACAGCTGATCCAGACCGCTCTGGAAAACAACCGCGACCTCAAGGTCGCGGCGCTGAACATCGACGCCTATGCCGCGCAGTACCAGATCCAGCGTGCGGACCTGTTCCCCGCGGTTTCGGCCAACGGCAGCGGCAGCCGCCAGCGCACGCCGGCACGCATGTCGCAGACCGGCGAAGCCGGGATCACCAGCCAGTACTCCGCCACCGTGGGGGTCAGCGCTTATGAACTGGACCTGTTCGGCCGGGTTCGCAGCCTGAGCGAGCAAGCCCTGCAAACCTACTTCTCCAGCGAAGAGGCCCGGCGCAGCACGCAAATCAGCCTGGTGGCCAGCGTGGCCAATGCCTACATGACCTGGCAGGCCGACAAGGAGCTGCTCAAGCTGACCCAGGAAACCCTGGCTGCCTACGAGGAAAGCTACCGCCTGACTTCGCGCAGCAACGAAGTGGGCGTGGCCTCGGCCCTGGACCTGAGTCAGGCGCGGACCTCGGTGGAAAACGCCCGGGTCCAACTGGCCCGCTACACCCGCCAGGTGGCCCAGGATGAAAACAGCCTGACCCTGCTGCTGGGCACGGCGATTCCGAGCAACCTGCCGGCGGCCCAGCCGCTGTCGGCCAATCTGTTGAGCGAGCTGCCGGCCGGCCTGCCGTCGGAACTGCTGCAACGGCGTCCGGACATCCTCGAAGCCGAGTACAAGCTGAAAGCGGCGAACGCCAATATCGGCGCGGCGCGGGCGGCGTTCTTCCCGAGCATCAGCCTGACCGCCAACGCCGGCACCCTGAGCCCGGACCTCTCGGGTCTGTTCAAGGGCGGCTCGGGGACCTGGCTGTTCCAGCCGCAGATCAATCTGCCGATCTTCAACGCCGGCAGCCTGCGCGCCAGCCTGGACTACTCGAAGATCCAGAAAGACATCAGCGTGGCCCAGTACGAAAAATCCATCCAGACCGCCTTCCAGGAAGTCTCCGATGGCTTGGCCGCACGCCAGACCTACAACCAGCAGTTGCAGGCCCAGCGTGATTTCGTCAACGCCAACCAGGACTACTACCGTCTGGCCGAACGCCGCTATCGCATCGGGGTCGACAGCAACCTGACCTTCCTCGACGCCCAGCGCTCACTGTTCAGTGCCCAGCAGGCGCTGATCAGCGATCGCCTGGCCCAACTGACCAGCGAGGTCAACCTGTACAAGGCCCTCGGTGGCGGCTGGAGCGAACAGACCGGGAAGAACCAGCCCCTGGCTGAAAAAGCCCCGGCCCTGCACCTGTTCTGATGTCGCCTCTGGCTGTATGAAAAAACCCACCTCATGGTGGGTTTTTTTATGTCTCCGCCCCTCAGCCCCCCACCCCGTTGAGCAAGAACACCGGCTCACGCAGATAGTCCAGGCCCAGGCGGGTTTCAAAAGTCTCGTCGCGCAGGGCTGCCGTGGTGCAACTCCTGAGCCCCAGGGCGGTCGCCACTAGGGCAAAGCTCTGGCTCAGATGACCGCAGTCCATCAAGGCCACCCGCAAGGCCCGGCTGCCCGGATACTTCCAGGCCAGACGCTGCAGACACGCAGTGGACAGGAACAGCACCGAGGCCTGTTCGATCCAGCGCTGATCGCCGCACGCCGCACCGATCCAGGACCTGGGGTCCTCGCGCGACAGCAGTTCAAGCCCGTGCCGCCGCACCGAATAGTGATACAGGCCGGTCTCCAGGCCCTGCACGTTGAGCAGGATCGGATAAACCTCGATGGCATGCAGGGAGCCCCCGGACGCCGAGGTTTTCTTCAGGAAGAAATCCCCCATGGGGTTACGCCGCATCTGACTCGCTCCCCAGGTGTAATACAGCAGCGCCGATAGCTGCAGGGCGCTAATGGGGCCCCCGTCGAAGCTCCGGCAGGTCTGGCGACGGGCCAGAACCTCCAGCAGTTGTGGCTGCTCAAACAGCGAAGGCGGTGCCAGCAAGGGATTGTCCAGGGCCTGGAACGGATGGGAAAAGTAGTCCTTGAACGCCGACGGCTGGCGCTGCTGCAGCGCCTTGCCGGCCAGTTGCTCCTCCATCTGCGCCACGCTGATGTAGGACGTGGCGGTTTGCGTGCGCGTCCCCAGGTAGAAATCCAGCGCGACCTGCCAGTGACTCCAGATATCACCGGCCGCCTCGGGCTCGGAGGGCCCCGTACCCTGCCCGTCCACGGGCTGCAACAGCCCCCGGTCGATCAGGTCCTGGAGCAGCGCCAGGCTGGGATTTTCCAGTGCGCCGGGAAGCAGCAGCGCGCTGTCCAGGGTCCGCGGACAGAGAAAATGCCGGACCAGCGGCAGAAACTGCATCGCCAACTCCAGGTCCAGGGCCCGCTGTCGATCGCGCAGGGTAAAACGCTCCCGGTCGATCCCCAGCCAGGTGCCCGCGCGCAATTGCAACAGGGTCTGGCCATCCAGCGGGCTTGCCGCCGTTGCCGGAGGCTCGGCCAGAGTGCCTGCCTGCCAGAACAGCGGCTCGGGCCGCAGCGCCCTGATCTCCCGAATCAGCGCCGCCAGCTCAGGATCGCCGGCGCGATCGGCGATGTCCCACTCGATGGTGACCGCCTTGAGCGGTGCATGGCCGAACAACTGCCGCAGGATGTCCCAGTCCCGGCGCGGATCGCCGACATGCACCTCGATCAGGCGCTTGAGCGGCAGCGATCGCAGGTACTCGCGCAAGTCGTAGCCCAAGGCCCGGGCGGTGCAGATGGCGCTGTCCAGATCCAGGAGAAAACCGCTGTGGCTGCGCTCAACCACGCTGCAAATGAATCCGCCTTCGGACAGCTCCTGGCCGATGTCCATGGCAAACAGCCGGGGCGCGTTCTCCAGCACCAGCGGGGTGCCGGTGAAGGCCTGCAGCTCGAGGGCATTGGCCACCACCGTATCGGCCACTTCCCGGGCCAGGCTTGGCAGGATGAAATGCTGGGTATCGCCGCCCTGAAAGCGTGACCAGGAAATGTGCTCCGCCAGCCACGGCGAGGCGGTCCGCTGGCACAGGCGACGGGTCATGTGCAGAAATTCCCGGTCCATCTCGATGCCGACGCTGCCCAGGGACAGGCTCGACGAGTGCAGCAGCACCGGCACCTGCCCGCCCAGCTCGTTCAAGCGCGGCTGCAGGATGCAGTGGGTCGGTTGAAACTCCAGGTAATCGAAGTACGGCAGCCCTTCGGCCTGAATCCGCTCGAGGCTGGGATCGAGCCCGACCGCGCCGCTCCCGGCGCCAGGCGGCAAATGGTATTCCAGGCCCACCCCGGCGTCGGGGAAACGCGAAGCATCGAAGTCTTGCATGTCCGCCTCCCCGGCTCAGGCCGTCACGTGCCGGGCCAAGGCAACGGCGCTGGCGCCCTCGCCCCGACTCAGCGATCCGGCATGGCGACGCTCCAGGCGATGCACCTCCTGTAGCAGATTGCCCAGCAGTTCCCGCCCCTGCGCGGTAAAACCCGGGGCGCTGGCGAAATCCGCCTGCGCCTTGCTCAAGCCCCGCAGGATGAACAGCAGGCGCTGCTCGGCCCGGCGCATCTCCTGCGCTGGACGGTCGCGGACCCGTTCCAGGTACTTGACCAGGGCGATATAGACGTAAAAAGCATGGAAATAGCCGTACAAGTCCCGTTGCTGCCCCGACCAGGGCAGGGTGTACTGGGCCTCCCGCGACGCCTGGGGCTCAACCACCGCGGCAACTTCGACCACGTTGTACAGCAACTGGTGGGTCGCCTCATGCACCAGCGACTCCTCCAGATCGAGTATCGAGTTGTCCCGGCTCGACAGCAGGATCACCCCGGTATAGCGGGACGCGGAGCAGCTGCGAAAACTGCCGTCGGGCAAGTAGCACACGGCCTTGACCAGCACCTGCCACTGTTCATGACAGGCCGGCCAGGTGTGTTTGATCCGCTGCAGGGCAAGTTGCAGGACATCCCGAAAAAACTCTTTGGAATACCCCGCGCGCTCCAGCTGACGCCGGGTCGTGTCGTCTGGCGGGTAGTCATAACTGGGGGGCGTGACCTGAGTGATCAGCGGATCGACATCGAAGCGATACACCGGCGGGCACTGTTCATCGAGCCGTGCCTGCTGCGCAGTTTCAATCCGTTGCAGCACTTGGGGAAACTCCAGCAGCCTGGCTTTAACGTCGCAGTCATCCAGGGTCTTTCCAGTCAATAGATAGTTAACATCACGAAACGTCAGCACACTCCAGATCTGAAATACCGGATGCGCGACAAGTGGATTACGGACACTTTCCGGCGACAGAATAATATCCAGCGCCTGTTTGAAAAACAGTCGCAACGCAGAATCCGCAACAAACAACTTTGACAGTTCCGCATATAACGCGACGAACATCGTATAGCGATTCTTCGCGACTTTTTCCTGCAACTGGAGAAAGCGTTGCGGTTCGCTGTCCGGAAGAAAAGTAGTGCCCTTAAACAGCTCGTCGATGGAAAGTTCCGCTTGTTTGCTGTTTTCGCTGTCCATGGTTCAACCTTCCCTAAAGTTCACGGCAAGGGCTTGCTCATCGTCAGGCTGGCGACTTCATAGCCCAGCAGTTCATAAAGACGACGCGCCCCAAGGTTGCGACCGAAGACATGCAAACGCATTTCATCACAGCCCCATTCGCGCGCCAGCGACTCACCGGCCAGCAGCGTCTGCCTGGCGTAACCCCGGCGACGTTCGATCGGTTCGATGTAGAGATCGAGGATGAAGGCAATCCGTCGGGACCCGGCCTGACGTTCGGCGATCCACAGCTCACCCACTGCCCGCCCTGCATACAGCGCCCGCCACAGGTGGTTGTGCGGACTCAGGCGGCCCTGCGGTAGCAACTGGCGGAACACCTCCGCCGCCTGGAACGATGCCTGCTCCGGCGGCCATTCACCGGCGGCCACCATGCCGGCGGCATACTCCTGCAGGGCTCGCCGGGCGAAACGCTCGAAGTCGGCTTCCTGCATCGACACCAGGCTGATGGACACGGACGGGCACTCCACTGTGAACTTGAATCCCGATTCCGGTGTGCCGCCTTCATACGGACCGAAGGGCGACACACCGGGCTGCACACGCCCCACTCAGTCCATTCGCGCCTGTTGCTGTTGAGTGTCAAAGATCGCCGCGACACCGATCTTGTCGCGAATGGCCGACCCGGCACTGGTCAGTTTTGCCGTATCGATACTTTTCACGGCGCCCACTTCGGTGGCGCTCAGGTGCACGCCGATGCCTTTGGCGGCCGCTTCAGGATCCTGATGCAACTGTGCCGCAAAGTCCTTATCCAGAAGTGCACGGCCGACTACTGATGCAAGGCGCTCCTGATTGACTTTCGTACTCATGGTATCTCTCCTTATATATTGAAAGCACGATAACAACTTTTCTCCTGACGAAACTTACAACTTATCCCTATCCGCCCTGAGGTTTTCAATATAGCAAGACGAGTCTGCATTTCCAGCACACGCAAAGTTTTCGCTTAAACCTTTTTACGATAATAGATAATACCGAATTTAAAGTTTAACTGGCGATTACTCCTATATCTTTTATATAAGTACGCCACTTGAGGACAATGGCTTACAACCAAAGCAATAAACACTTGTAGTGAATCTGCGGCGCGCCAGGGATACAGCACAAGGACCACGCCTGATTGAACAGCGCGGACAACCCCAGGATTCAACAGGAATCCTGGGGTTGTCCGAGCCCCTGAACCGGACTCGATAAGTGTTCGTTAATCGCCCAAAACCGCCATTCGCCAATTGATCGCCCCTGGGGGGCAACGCACCATTCCCGGCAACCGAACACACCAATAACAACAGGTTCGATGTCATGCCCCCACGCCCTGCACGCTCCGGCTGATCCCACCCGCTGCACCCTCAAGGTATTGCACGCTGTCCGCAGATTCTTGCCGGCAGTGCGTTGCTGCACCCCTAACAATTAGAGAGACCGACACATGAAGCCAATCACCCCGCCACAACACCTTGTGCCCAGCCTTCTGGCCCTGGCGTTGACCAGCCTCGCCCTGCCGGCAATGGCCGAAGAATCGGGCTTTTTCGAAGACGCCCAGGCCAACCTCAACCTGCGCAACTTCTACATCAACCGCAACTTCACCAACCCGACCAAGGCCCAGGGCAAGGCCGAAGAGTGGACCCAGAGCTTCATCCTCGACGCCAAGTCCGGCTTCACCCAGGGCACCGTGGGCTTTGGCATGGACGTCTTGGGCCTGTACTCGGTGAAGCTCGACGGTGGCAAGGGCACCGGTGGCACCCAGTTGCTGCCCCTGGACCACGACGGCCGCCCGGCGGACAACTTCGGGCGCCTGGGAGTGGCCTTCAAGGCCCGGTTGTCGCAGACCGAGGTCAAGGTCGGTGAGTGGATGCCGGTGCTGCCGATCCTGCGCTCCGATGACGGTCGCTCGCTGCCGCAAACCTTCCGCGGCGGCCAGATCACCTCGAAGGAAATCGCCGGCCTGACCCTCTATGGCGGCCAGTTCCGTGGCAACAGCCCGCGCGACGACAGCAGCATGAGCGACATGACGATGTTCGGCAAAGCGGCCTTCACTTCGGACCGCTTCAACTTCCAGGGCGCCGAGTACGCCTTCAACGACAAGCGCACCCAGGTCGCACTGTGGAATGCCCAGCTCAAGGACATCTACCGCCAGCAGTTCGTCAACCTGATCCATACCCAGCCGCTGGGCGACTGGACCCTGGGCGCCAACCTGGGCTTCTTCTACGGCCAGGAAGACGGCAGCGCCCGCGCCGGCGATCTGGAAAACCGCACCTGGTCCGGCCTGTTCTCGGCCAAGTACGGCGGCAACACCTTCTATGTCGGCCTGCAGAAACTCACTGGCCCCAGCGCCTGGATGCGGGTCAACGGCACCAGCGGCGGCACCCTGGCCAACGACAGCTTCAACGCCAGCTACGACAACGCCCAGGAAAAATCCTGGCAACTGCGCCATGACTACAACTTCGCCGCCCTCGGCGTGCCTGGATTGACCCTGATGAACCGCTACATCAGCGGCAGCAACGTGCACACCGCCACGGTCAGCGACGGCAAGGAATGGGGCCGGGAAAGCGAGCTGGGCTACACGGTGCAGAGCGGCACGTTGAAGAACCTCAACCTGAAATGGCGCAACTCCACCATGCGCCGGGATTTCAGCAACAACGAGTTCGACGAAAACCGCCTGATCGTCAGCTATCCGTTGAGCCTGCTGTAACGACGCAACGGCCAACAAAAAAGGCCAGCCCGGTGATCGGGCTGGCCTTTTTGCTGGGCCATGGAACGGATTACAGGCGCGACTCGGTGCCCAGTTCGTCCCACACCGATTCGGCCAGGTGGAAGGTCGCATTGGCCGCCGGGATGCCGCAGTAGATCGCGCTCTGCATGATCACTTCCTTGATCTCGCCACGGCTCACGCCGTTGTTGGCGGCGGCCCGCAGGTGCAGCTTGAGTTCTTCGTTGCGGTTCATGCCGATCAGCATGGCGATGGTGATCAGGCTGCGGGTGTGCCGCGGCAGGCCCGGACGGGTCCAGATATCACCCCAGGCGTGGCGGGTGATCATTTCCTGGAATTCCGAGTTGAACTCGTTCAGGGCATTAAGGCTGCGGTCGACATGGGCATCGCCCAACACCGCGCGGCGCACCTGCATGCCTTCGTCATAACGTTGTTTCTCGTCCACAAAGGGCTCCTTGAATCGAGGCTCAGGCCAGCAGGAATTCCACGACCCGGGCGCTGAACGCGTCGCCGGCCTGGACGTTGGACAGGTGCGCGGCATAGAACTCGGCGTACTCGGCGCCGGCCACGTGCTGCTGGATGAAGTGACTGCCGGAAGGCGGTGTCACGGCGTCGTCACTGCCGGCAATCACCAGGGTCGGCACCTTGATCGCGCCCAGCTGCTCGCGGAAATCCGCATCGCGCACCGCCGCACAGTTGGCGGCATAGCCTTGCGGCGACGTGGCGGCGAGCATGTCAGTGATCAGCTTGGCCTGGTCGGGATGGGCCTCGGCAAAGTCGGCGGTGAACCAGCGGGCGATGGAGGCATCACGCAGTGCCACCATGGCCGCCGGGCCGTCCCGCAGCACGGTTTCGATCCGCGGGTTCCACACCGAGGGCTCGCCGATCTTGGCGGCGGTATTGCACACCACCAGCTTGTGCAAACGCTCGCCGGCATTGATCCCCAGCCACTGGCCGATCAGGCCGCCCATGGACAGGCCGCAGAAATGCGCACGCTGGATATCCAGGGCATCGAGCAACGCCAGTACATCCCGGCCCAGTTGCTCGATGCTGTAGGGACCCTCGCTCACCAGCGAACGGCCATGGCCGCGGGTGTCCATGCGCAGCACCCGGAAGTGCCGGGTAAAGGCCGCCATCTGCTTGTCCCACATGTGCAGATCGGTGCCCAGGGAGTTGGACAGCACCAGTACCGGCGCGCCCTCTGGTCCTTCGAGTTGATAGTGCAGATCGCCCTCGGCGAGTTTCACGAATCCCACAGCAGTCTCCTTCAGGCCTTCAAGGCAAAATGTTCAGCCACGGCGCGCTCGACCCAGGCCTGGGCCTGACCGAGGTAATGCGCCGGGTCCATCAGACGATCCAGCTCTGGCGCCGACAGCTCGGCGCTGACCCGGGCATCGTCCGCCAATACCTCGCGCAGATGGCGTTGTTCGGCCACTGCGCGCTTGCAGCATTGTTCCAACAGGTGATGGGCGGTTTCCCGGCCCAGGCGCTGGGCCAGTTCAATGCTCACCGCTTCCGCCAGGACCAGGCCCTGGGTCAGGTCGAGGTTGCGCGCCATGCGGGCGCTGTCGACCTGCAGCCCTTCGGCCACCAGCAAGGCTTGTTGCAGCGCCCCGGACACCAGGCAGCAGATCTCCGGCAGGGTTTCCCATTCGGCGTGCCACAGGCCGAGGCTGCGCTCGTGCTCCTGGGGCATGGCGGCGAACATCGTCGCCAAGAGGCCCGGAACCCGGGTCGCGGCGCTGATCAGTACCGCCGCGCCCACCGGGTTGCGCTTGTGCGGCATGGTGGACGAACCGCCCTTGCCCGGTGCCGAAGGCTCGAAGACTTCCGCCGCCTCGGTCTGCATCAGCAGGCTGATATCGCGCCCCAGCTTGCCCAGGCTGCCGGCCAGCAGGCCCAGCACCGAAGCGAACTCCACCAGGCGGTCGCGCTGGGTGTGCCAGGGCTGCTCCGGCAGGCGGAGCTGCAGCTCCTCGGCCAGGGCCCGGGCAATCGGCAGGGCCTGCTCGCCCAGGGCCGCCAGGGTTCCGGAAGCTCCGCCAAACTGCAGCACCAGCAGGCGCGGCTTGAGTTGTTGCAGGCGTTCGCGGCTGCGGGTCACGGCCCCCAGCCAACCGGCGATCTTCATCCCCAGGGTCACCGGCGTGGCATGTTGCAGCCAGGTCCGGCCGGCCAGGGGTGTGTCGGCATAGCGCTGGGCCTGGGCCGCCAACAGGTCCCCCAGGCGATGCAGATCCTGCTCCAGCAACTGCATGGCGCGGCGCAGTTGCAGCACCAGCCCGCTGTCCATCACGTCCTGGCTGGTGGCGCCCAGGTGCACATAGCGTTCGGCCTCGGCATCGCCCTGGGCGATCTGCTTGCCCAGGGCCTTGACCAGGGGAATCGCCGAGTTGCCGGCCGTGGCAATCGCCTCGCCCAGGGCCTGGAAATCATAGAATTGCGCCTGGCAGGCCGCCTCGATAGGCGCCACGGCGCGCTGCGGAATCAGCCCGATCCGCGCCTCGGCCCGCGCCAGGGCCGCCTCGAAGTCGAGCATGGCCTGGACCCGCCCCTGGTCGCAGAACACGCCGCGCATTTCCCGGGCAGTAAAGTAGGCATCGAACAACTGGTTGCTCGCAGTCAGGGTCATAAACAGTCCTTAGCAAGCCTGCGCCCGAGCCGGGCGCAGGCACACAGGTCAAAGATCGTGGTGCAGGTAGGCCGCCTGTTTCGGCAGGCGCAGGCTGAACAGGAAGGCGATCGCCATCATCGCCGTGACGTACCAGTAGAAGGTGTTTTCCATGCCCATGTTCTTGAAGTTCAGGGCCACCCATTCCGCCGAGCCACCGAAGATCGCATTGGCCACCGCATAAGCCAAGCCCACCCCCAGCGCGCGCACTTGCGGCGGGAACATCTCGGCCTTCACCAGGCCGCTGATGGAGGTGTAGAAACTGACGATGGCCAGGGCCAGGGTGATCAGCACAAAGGCCAGGAACGGACTGGTGACGGTCTTCAGGGTCAGCAGGATCGGCACCGTGAACAGGGTGCCCAGGGCGCCGAACCAGAGCATGGAGTTCCGCCGGCCGATCTTGTCCGCGAGCATGCCGAACAGCGGCTGCATGCACATGTAGAGGAACAGCGCGCCGGTCATGATGTAGCTGGCGGTCTTGGCGTGCATGCCGGCGGTGTTCACCAGGTACTTCTGCATGTAGGTGGTGAAGGTGTAGAAAATCAGCGAGCCGCCGGCGGTGTAGCCCAGCACGGTGATAAAGGCCGCCGAGTGGTTCTTGAACAACGCGGCGATGCTGCCGGCGTCCTTGTTCTCGCGCATTTCCTTGCTGGTGGTTTCCTTCAGCGAACGCCGCAGCAGCAACGAGATGACCGCCGCGATGGCGCCGATCACGAACGGAACGCGCCAGCCCCAGGCCTTGAGTTCGCTCTCGTCGAGGAACTGCTGGAGGATCACCACCACCGACACCGCCAGCAGTTGCCCACCGATCAGGGTCACGTACTGGAAGGACGCGAAGAAACCGCGCTGGCCCTTGAGCGCCACCTCGCTCATGTAGGTGGCGGTGGTGCCGTATTCCCCACCCACCGACAGGCCCTGGAACAGCCGCGCCACCAGCAGCAGGAACGGCGCCCAGGCACCGATGCTGGCGTAGGTCGGCAGAAAGGCGATGACCAGGGAACCGGCGCACATCATCAGCACCGAGATCATCATCGAGTTCTTGCGCCCGTGGCGATCGGCGACCCGGCCGAACAGCCAGCCGCCGATGGGTCGCATCAAAAAGCCGGCGGCGAACACCCCGGCGGTGTTGAGCAACTGCACCGTGGGATCGTCGGAAGGGAAAAAGGCCGGGGCGAAGTAGATGGCGCAAAAGGCATAGACGTAGAAGTCGAACCATTCCACCAGGTTGCCGGAGGAGGCGCCGACAATGGCAAAGATCCTTTTGCTGCGCTCCTCGGCGGTGTAGTGACTTGTCGTTGTAGTCATGGTTTTTCACTCGTGGGGGACAGTGTGAGTCTAGACACACTTGGCAACATTCCCGTTCCCCGTGGATAGCGCCCTGCCCGCTCCCGGGCAGGGGTCAATCGACCCTGTCAACCTGTAACGGCTGTAGCCGCTGCCGAGCCACGGCGAGGCTGCGAAAAGGCCCGAAGAGCCTTGCTTGGCCCTCTCTCGCCAAGCTCGCTGCGACCTCAGAACCCCGCGTCCCTTCGGGCCGTTCGCAGCCTGCGGCAGCGGCTACACCGTGCTCGGGCTCAGTAGTCGAAGAACACGGTTTCGGCGTCGGTGCCCTGGAGGATCACGTTCCACTGATAGCGGCCCTCGGCATCGGCCTTGGCCAGCAAGGTGCCGCGGCGTTCCTCGGGTACGCAGGCCAGCAGCGGGTCGCCGGCGTTGGCCGGCTCGCCGTCGAAGTAGATCCGGGTCAGCAGGTGCTTGACCAGGCCACGGGCGAACACCAGCACCACCAGGTGCGGTGCCTGGGTCGTGCCCTTGAGGCCCGGCACGGTGCCCGGCTTGATGGTGGTGAAGCGAAAGCGCCCTTCGGCGTCCACTGGCACCCGGCCAAAACCCTGGAAGTGCGGATCCAGGGGTTTGTCCTGCTCGTCCTCGCCATGGCGGTACTTGCCCGCGGCGTTGGCTTGCCAGACTTCCAGCATCGCGTCGTTGACGAAGTGGCCGTTGCCGTCCACCACCTGGCCGGTGATTGCCACTCGCTCGCCCAGGGTGCCTGCTTCGGTCAGGTCCTCGCGGTTCAGCCAGGTCAGGCCGATGTGGTAGTAGGGGCCGACGGTATGGGAGGTAGTCGCGGTCAGGGTCATGTCATTTCTCCATCGGCGTGGCATCGCGGCCGCGCAGGACGATGTCCCAGCGGTAACCGAGGGCATAGGAAGGGATGGTTTTCTCCAGGTCGAAGCTGGCGATCAGGCGTTCCTTGGCACGGGTGTCCGGCACGCAGTTGTAGATCGGGTCATATTCCAGCAGCGGGTCGCCGGGGAAATACATCTGGGTCACCAGACGGGTGAGGATGCTTGGGCCGAACAGCGAGAAATGGATATGCGCCGGACGCCAGGCATTGTGGTGGTTGCCCCAGGGGTAGGCGCCGGGCTTGATGGTCTGGAACTGATACCAGCCGTCGGCATCGGTCACGGTACGCCCGGTGCCGGTGAAATTCGGATCCAGCGGCGCATCGTGCAGGTCGCGGTCGTGGTTATAGCGACCGGCGGCGTTGGCCTGCCAGATCTCCACCAGGATGCCCGGCACCGGCAGGCCGTTTTCGTCCAGCACGCGGCCGTGGATGATGATCCGCTCGCCCTGGGGCTGGCCTTGGTGCTGGGCTGTCAGGTCGTTGTCACGCTCCTGGATCGACTCGGCGCCGATGCTCGGGCCGGTGATTTCCGACAGCGAATGGGGCAGGAACACCAGCGGCTTGGACGGCGAGCGGGTGTTGGTCGACTGGTAGGCCGGGTGCAGATAATCAGGCTGAGTGCCCGCTTGCGGGCGCCGGTAACCGGGCTTGTCACTCATGGTGGTTCCTCGTTCTCTTCTTATATAAGGCAGGCAGTCAGACGCGCTCGATGGCCAGCGCCAGCCCTTGGCCGACACCCACGCACATGGTCGCCAGGCCTTTTTTACCGCCGCTCTTTTCCAATTGATGCAGGGCCGTCAGCACCAGGCGCGCACCGCTCATGCCCAGTGGATGGCCCAGGGCAATGGCGCCGCCATTGGGGTTGACCTGTGGCGCGTCGTCGGCCAGGCCGAGTTCGCGCAGCACCGCCAGGCCCTGGCTGGCGAAGGCTTCGTTGAGTTCGATCACGTCGAAATCGCTGACCGCCACGCCCAGGCGCTCGATCAACTTGCGCACCGCCGGCACCGGGCCAATGCCCATCACCCGTGGCGCCACTCCGGCGCTGGCCATGCCCAGCACCCGCGCGCGCGGGGTCAGGCCATGCTTCTTGACCGCTTCGGCCGATGCCAGGATCAGCGCCGCGGCGCCGTCGTTGACCCCGGAGGCGTTGCCGGCGGTGACGGTCTTGTCCGGCCCGTTGACCGGCTTGAGTTTGCCCAGGGCTTCCAGGGTGGTGTCGGCGCGCGGATGCTCGTCCTGCTCAACCACTGTCTCGCCCTTCTTGTGGGCGATGCGCACCGGGACGATTTCCTCGGCGAAGAACCCGGCGGCCTGGGCCGCGGCGGTGCGCTGCTGGCTGCGCAGGGCAAAGGCGTCCTGGTCGGCGCGGGACACCTTATAGTCGTCCGCCACGTTGTCCGCGGTCTGCGGCATGGCGTCCACGCCGTACTGGGCTTTCATCAGCGGGTTGATGAAACGCCAGCCGATGGTGGTGTCTTCCAGCTTCATGTTGCGCGAGAAGGCAGCATCGGCCTTGCCCATGACAAAGGGCGCGCGGGACATGGACTCGACGCCGCCGGCGATTGCCAGTTCCATCTCGCCGCTGGCAATGGCGCGGAACGCGGTGCCGATGGCGTCCATGCCCGAGGCGCAGAGACGGTTGAGGGTAACGCCGGGCACGCTGTCCGGCAGGCCCGCCAGCAGCAGCGCCATGCGCGCCACGTTGCGGTTGTCCTCGCCGGCCTGGTTGGCGCAGCCGAGGAACACCTCGTCCACGGCGCTCCAGTCCACGCTCGGGTTGCGTTCCATCAAGGCCTTGATCGGCACCGCCGCCAGGTCGTCGGCACGCACGGCCGAGAGGCCGCCGCCGAAACGGCCGATGGGGGTACGAATGGCATCACAGATAAAGACGTCGCGCATCAGGCTTCTCCAGGTGCTTGGCCGTGGGCCGCGGCGGTGCGCGCTTCCAGGTCACGCAGGGCGGTCAGTTCGACTTCGGTAGGCGCAGCCGTCTCGGCCACGTGCTCGGCGAAACGGATCGGCCAACCGGTGGCGGCCACCACCTGCTCGCGGGTCACGCCCGGGTGCAGCGAGGTGACGATGAATTCGTGGGTGCCGGCTTCCGGCTCCATGATGCACAGGTCGGTGATGATCCCCACCGGACCGGCACCGGGCAGGCCCAGGCGCTTGCGCGAATCGCCGCCCTCGCCGTGACCGACGGAGGTGATGAAGTCCAGCTTGTCGACGAAGGAGCGCGAGGACTGCTTGAGGATGATCAGCACGCTTTTCGCCGAGCCGGCGATTTCCGGAGCACCGCCGGCGCCCGGCAGGCGCACCTTGGGCCGGTGGTAATCACCGACCACGGTGGTGTTGATGTTGCCGAAACGGTCGACCTGGGCCGCACCGAGGAAACCCACGTCGATGCGCCCGCCCTGCAGCCAGTAGCGGAAGATCTCGCCGGTCGGCACCACGGTGTCGGCGGTTTCCGCCAGCTCGCCGTCACCGATGGACAGTGGCAGCACGCTGGGCTTGGCGCCGATCGGGCCGGACTCGTAGATCAGCACCACATCCGGCGAAGAAGTCAGGCGCGCGAGGTTAGCGGCCTTGGACGGCAGGCCGATGCCGACGAAGCACACCGAGCCGTTCTGCAGGCGACGGGCCGCGGCCACGGTCATCATTTCATTGGTGGAGTAGGTCATTACTGGGCCTCCGAAGCTGCGGCCAGCTTGGCCTGGAATTCGCTGAAGTCGGCACTGCCGCGGATGTATTCGTTGATCCAGGCGGTGAAGGTCTCACGGTCGCGGGCGATCGGATCCCAGGCCTGGTAGAAGCGGTTGTCGCGCTCGGAATAACCGTGGGCGTAGGACGGATGGGCACCGCCCGGCACATGGCAGACCGCGCTCAGGGCCCAGGTCGGCAGTACGCAGGCGTTCATCGGGGCGTTCAGGTCATCGACGATTTCCTCGACGGTGACGATGCAGCGCTTGGCGGCCAGGGCGGCTTCCTTCTGCACACCCAGGATCCCCCACAACAGCACGTTGCCCTTGCGGTCGGCTTTCTGCGCGTGGATCACCGTGACATCGGGGCGTACCGAAGGCACCGCCGCCAGCACTTCACCGGTGAAGGGGCAGGTCACGGTCTTGATCAGCGGGTTGACCTTGGGCAGGTCGGAGCCGGCGTAGGCGCGCAGCACCGCGAATGGCAGGCCCGAGGCACCGGCCACATAGGCGTTGGCCAGGTCGGCATGGCTGTGCTCTTCGATTTCCAGCGGCTGTGGCCACTGTTTTTCCACAGCATCGCGCAGGCGATGCAGGGAGCCCACGCCCGGGTTGCCGCCCCAGGAAAAAATCAGCTTGCGAGCGCAACCGGCACCGATCAACTGGTCGTAGATCAAGTCAGGGGTCATGCGCACCAGGGTCAGGTCTTTCTTGCCTTGGCGGATGATTTCATGACCTGCGGCCGTAGGAATCAGGTGGGTGAAGCCTTCGAGCGCGACGGTGTCACCGTCGTTGACGAATTGCTTCACCGCGTCGTGCAGCGAAAGGATTTCAGCCATGGATGGGGTCTCCCGATTGTTATTCAGCGACTGGAGAAAAAGGCGCTCTGGGCGCGCCGCAGTGACTGAAGATTAAGCGGGAGGCAGACCCCAAACAATCCGATAATCGACTGAGTGTTCGATTATCGAACGCATTGTTGCATGGCTATCGATTACTGCTCCTGCGCCCCGAAACAGCCTTGCGGGCCGGCTGTGGCCGCCACCGCAAGCTGCAATGCGCTTCGCGGCATCTTGCGATGGGCCTTCAGGAGCAGCGGGCCCTACGGGCCCGGTCGCAGCCAGCGGCAGCGGCTACAGGGCGAGATGCCGTCAGGTCGCGTCCGCGTGGCTGACCATGCCCTTGATCACCACGGCGGTGGTGGCCAGGGCCGCCGGAATCACCAGGGCGGTCAGTACCTGTTCGAAGTTCCAGCCCAGGCCCAGCAGGGTCGCCCCCATCCAGGCGCCGAGGATGGCACCGAAACGGCCGATGCCGAGCATCCAGGACACCCCGGTGGCCCGCCCCTGGGTCGGGTAGAAACGCGCCGCCAGGGATGGCATCGCCGATTGCGCGCCGTTGACGCACATGCCGGCGATCAGCACCAGGGTGGCAAGCAAGGTGATATTACCCAGGCTCTGACCCACCGCGTAGGCAAAGACCCCGGCCAGCAGGTAGAAACAGCCGATCACCTTGTGCGGATTGAAACGGTCCATGGCCCAGCCCACGGCGACCGCGCTGAGCACCCCGCCGAACTGGAACAGGGCGCCGATAAAGGCTGCCTGCTCCATGCTAGCGCCGCTGTCGCGCATCAGGGTCGGCAGCCAGCTGGTCAGCAGGTAGACGATCACCAGGCCCATGAAATAGGTCAGCCACAGCAGCAAGGTGCCCACGCTGTAAGTGCCGGAGAAGATCACCGCAAAGACGTTGCGCGCCTTCACCGTCTTCTGCTCGGGCACGCTGAAACTGCCGGCCTCGCCGACGATGGCCGGAGCTATCGGCATCAGCGTCTTGCGCACCCTGTCGGTGCCGCGATTGCGCACCACCAGGTAACGCGCCGACTCCGGCAACCAGACCACCAGCACCAGGGCCAGGATCAACGGCAGGATTCCGCCAATCAGCAGCAGGCTGTGCCAGCCAAAGGCCGGGATCAGCTTGGCGGAAATGAAGCCGCCGCCGGCCATGCCCAGGTTGAAACCGCAGAACATGCTGGTCACCAGCAGCGACTTGTGGCGCTCGGGGGTGTATTCCGACAGCAGCGTGGTGGCGTTGGGCATGCCCGCCCCCAGGCCCAGGCCGGTGAGAAAGCGCAGGACCAGCAACTGATCGACATTGCTGCTATAGGCCGATGCCAGGCTGAAGGCGCCGAACAACAGCACCGCCCCTACCAGCACCACCTTGCGCCCGAAACGGTCGGCCAGGGGCCCCGAACCCAGGGCGCCGAAAACCATGCCGATCAACGCGGCGCTCATCACCGGGCCGAGGCTGGCGCGGTCGATGCCCCAGTCCTGGGACAGCGCCGGGGCGATGAAGCCCATGGCGGCGGTGTCCAGGCCATCGAGGAAGACAATCAGGAAACACAGGATCACCACGCGCCACTGATAACGGGACAGCGGCTGGGCATTGATGAAGGACTGCACATCGAGGCAGTTACCTACAGCGGATTGAGGTTGATTCATTGTTGTTATTTCCACACTAAAACGCAGGCGAACAAAGGCCGCCAAAGGCTGAACAGGTCACGTAGAAAGGGTGGAGTCAATCAGGCGATTCGGGCGGGACGGCAGGAACGGTCACGGCAACGACGCAGGGAAAGCATGCTCATGAGTTGGCCTCTTCATTATTATTGGACGGGTCATCGGCCGCAGACCGGCAATGCCGGCTGGCCGCCGATGACGCTGCCGCGACATTAATGAGCCAGGGGAAACAGCGTCAATTCGTCAAAGGCGGATCTGTGCGTTTATCGAACAGCTTAGGCAAACAGCTGGGCGCTCAGATCGCGGCTGGCGCTCAGCAGGCCGGGCAGAAAGCGCTGTTCCAACTCGGCGCGGCTGACCCGGCCGGCGTGGGTGCTGACGTTCAATGCTGCCAGCACCTGGCCCGAGGCGTCGTACACTGGCACCGCGATGGAGCGCAGCCCCTGCTCCAGCTCCTGGTCGACGATGCACCAGCCTTGCTGACGCACTTGTTGCAAGCACTCCAGCAAGGCTTCGGGGGTATGCAGGGTACGGCTGGTCTTGGCCTGCAGGTCGGCGTGCTCCAGGTACTCATGCAGCGAAGAGTCGTCCAGGGCCGCCAGCAGGATGCGCCCCATGGACGTGCAATAGGCCGGCAAGCGCCCTCCTACCGACAAGTCCACGGAAATCAGGCGCTGGGTGGTGGCGGAACGGGCGATGTAAAGAATGTCGTCACCTTCCAGAGTGGCCATGTTGCAGGCTTCGTGGAGCTGCTCGCTCATGCGGTCCAGGTAGGGTTGCGCGGAAACCGCCAGGGGCGTCGACGACAGGTAGGCGTGCCCCAGGGTCAGCACCTTGGGCAGCAGCGAATAGGTGCGCCCATCCGTGGTGGCATAGCCCAGCTTGATCAGGGTGTGCAGGCAACGACGCACGGCGGCCCGGGGAATTTCCGTGCGGTGGCTGATCTGGGCGATGGTCAGGTGGCGCTTGCGCTCCTGGAAGGCCTGCACCACTGCCAGGCCGCGGGCCAGAGAAGTCATGAAATCCGGGTCACCGGTCAATGCCTGAATCCTCTTCGCCGCCGAAGCCACGATCGGCGGCGCCACTGAGGTAAAGGAATTACGCATCTGATCGTTCATTTCAGGTTCCCTGCGACAAAATTCGGCCGTATTACAAGCCGTATTGGAGAGACAGCACAAGCTGCCACCAGCAACATTGGGCGATTATCGAACCGGCGACCGATAATCGCAATCTGCCGCGCTTAGAGGCGCTATCCTCCATCGCCACTCTTTTATTGCAAAAACTCATAGTAATAATCGCGAGCCGAAGGTTGCCTTGTGCAATGCTTTTTGCATTCGCCACTTGTATAAAGAGCGGCGGCGCCCCATCTAGAGTTCCATTGGTGGAGTACGAAAATAGGAAGCGTCGTGTAGGAAGTGTTTAGAACTTCCGTGTCACAAAATACTCACAATGAAGTTGGCTATTTTAAACTTGCCGCCCATAGAGTTATTCTTCGCCACGGCTATACTCCACGAGCGAGGAACACGGAGTGCGTCCCGCTCCCACTTCGCCCAGGTGACTCCAGGCGGTAATCGATCACCTGCCGCAAGCGCTTGACCTCAAACCGGATTCGGCCAATCCGCTTGCAACAAACAACACTGTTGCTACGACAGTTGTTCTCATCCGGTGACGTGGCCGCATGCAACAAAAGGCACGCTAGAACGGATCAGGAATCGGCAGTCCTACAGGCTCGATTCCGATTCTTACAGTCGCCCACAGGCAATGCGTTGCACCGGAATGGACCTTTACTCAATTAGGTAACACTGTGACGAAAGACGAACTGCGCGCGGAACTTGAGCGCCAGGAACAACGTTACAAGGAAGTTTACGGCGGCGAGATCACCCGCTATGCCGCCCAGCCAGAACCGGAACGCAAACCTTGGCGCAAACGCGCAACTATTCGCGATCAGGCGTTCACTCAAGAACTGCAAAAGATGGAAAAAGAGCTCAAGGCCGAACAGCCATGATGCTGACGGCCTGACTCTCATAGGGCTTGCTCGCTGGTCCGCACGATGATCTCGGCGGCCTGGCAGACCCTTGATGCTCGCCACCCCGGGCCCTGCGCCACCTTGTCCCATCAGGACCAGAATTGGCCCCGGCAGGCCCTTTCGCTGAAATTTCTTACGACCGTTTGAACCTTTGTGTCACGCCGGTCGAGCCCGCGCTCATCGTGCTCAAGCCCAATAAATTCAATGGTTTGCCAGACCCGACGAGAATCGACAAAAACTCTGCTCTGGGTCAGTTTTTTCGTTGAAGAATGTTACCGGTGAGCACCTTGTGCATTGATTACCAGGGTTTTCTGGCATAATCGCGCCCCCTTATGACCGGGTCAGAAAACCTTCATGATCGATTTATTCAGCGGACTGGATGCTTGGGTGCTTGTGAGCCTCTTGCTCGCCCTGGCTTTTGTCCTCGCCTACGAGTTCATCAACGGCTTTCATGACACCGCTAATGCGGTTGCCACTGTTATCTACACCAAAGCCATGCCGCCGCATCTGGCCGTATTCTTTTCCGGTGTATTCAATTTTCTCGGTGTACTGCTGGGCGGCGTCGGCGTGGCCTATGCCATCGTCCACCTGCTGCCGGTGGAACTGCTGATCAATGTCAACACCGGCCACGGTCTGGCCATGGTCTTCTCGCTGCTGGCGGCGGCCATCGCCTGGAACCTGGGCACCTGGTATTTCGGCATCCCGGCCTCCAGTTCCCACACCCTGATCGGCTCGATCCTCGGTGTCGGCCTGGCCAACGCCCTGCTCAACGACATTCCCCTGGGCGACGGCGTGAACTGGCAGAAAGCGATCGATATCGGCGCTTCCCTGGTGTTCTCGCCAATGGCCGGCTTCCTGATTGCCGCCCTGGTGCTGATCGGCCTGAAATGGTGGCGGCCGATCTCCAAGATGCACAAGACCCCGGAACAGCGGCGCAAGGTCGATGACAAGAAGCACCCACCATTCTGGAACCGCCTGGTACTGGTGATCTCGGCCATGGCCGTGAGC
Source organism: Pseudomonas protegens (assembly GCF_013407925.2). Lineage (NCBI taxonomy): Bacteria > Pseudomonadati > Pseudomonadota > Gammaproteobacteria > Pseudomonadales > Pseudomonadaceae > Pseudomonas > Pseudomonas protegens. The sequence continues at coordinate 1,718,463 of NZ_CP060201.1, forward strand.
TTCGTCCACGGTTCCAACGACGGTCAGAAAGGTATTGGCCTGATCATGCTGGTGCTGATCGGTATCGTCCCCGCGCAGTTCGTGCTGGACCTCAACAGCACCACCTACCAGATCGAGCGGACCCGTGACGCGACCCTGCACCTGAGCCAGTTCTACGAGCGCAACCACGACTCCCTGGGCGAATTCCTGGCCCTGGGCAAGAGCGTGAAAGACGACCTGCCGGGCAAGTTCCGCTGCAATCCGCAACAAACCGAGCCGACCATTGCCGCCCTGCTGAGCAGCCTCAAGGGTGTCGCCGATTACCACTCGCTGTCGCCGGAAAGCCGCATCGAAGTGCGTCGCTACCTGCTGTGCCTGGATGACACGGCGAAGAAGGTGGGCAAACTGCCGGACCTGGCTGCCCGTGAAAAGGCTGACCTGGACAAGCTGCGCAAGGACCTGACCGCCACCACCGAGTACGCACCGTTCTGGGTGATCCTGGCGGTGGCCCTGGCACTGGGCCTGGGCACCATGATCGGCTGGAAGCGCGTGGTACTGACCATTGGCGAGAAGATCGGCAAGCAGGGCATGACCTACGCCCAGGGCATGTCGGCGCAGATCACCGCCGCGGGCCTGATCGGCCTGGCGAACATCTTCAGCCTGCCGGTGTCCACCACCCACGTGCTCTCCTCCGGCGTGGCCGGGACCATGGTCGCCAACAAGAGCGGCCTGCAAGGCGGTACGGTGAAGACCATCCTCCTGGCCTGGGTGCTCACCCTGCCGGCCACGGTGGCCTTGTCGGCCGGCCTGTTCTGGGCGGCCTCGAAGGTCCTCGGCAGCTGATCCAGCCGCTCGACAACAAAAAAGGTGCGCCCCCCGGGACGCACCTTTTTTTATGCCGCAAACTTTTCGACAGGCAAAAAAAAGGGCAACCGAAGTTGCCCAAAATGCCTTGCGTGCTCGTTGCTCTGGAGAGACTTAAGGTTTTTTACGCTTATTCGCGTCTTTCCAGATAAAGAATCCAAACCCTGCGAAAAACAGAACCATGAGGCCGACAGTCAGCACTCCGGCGATCACCACATTGTCGAAAAACATGACTGGCCTCCTGCTCTTGCCCTGTTGCGATGGGGCTAAGTTAACCAAACAGGCGGCGGGGAAAATTGACCGGGGTCAATGTCGCCCATGGGTAGGCGCAAGGAAGGGGGAATAACTGACCTGTATCAACAAAAAAGCGCCCTGTTCAGCGCTTTTTCGGTTTGTTTTTCGGTTTTTTCTTGGCTTTGCCCAGCGGCATGGCCTGTTCGAATGCCTGGCGCACTTCGTTCAGGCGCTTTTCATTCAGATCATGTACGCGCTTGGCGCGCTCGGCGTTCAGGTCGATCAGCTTGTCGTCTTGATTCATGGTTTGGCTGGCATCACTGGAGGTCAATATCAACCGCACTGCGACAGGATGCAGAGCGGCCCTGGCGGATGTGCCAATAATGCGGCGTGACGCCGCACCTGACCAGTGATCAGACCGGCACAGAGGCAATAAAGTCGCTGCCGCGAAGAGTTTTTATCCGCACAATGGCCCTTTGCGAACCGCCCCACGGAGCCTGATGTGGAAATGCCCAAGCACCTGCCGCCGCTATTGGCCCTGCGCGCATTCGAGGCCGTGGCCCGCCACCTGAGCTTTATCAAGGCGGCTCGGGAGCTGTGCGTGAGCCAGAGCGCGGTCAGCCATCAAGTGCAGAAACTCGAACAGCACCTGGGGCAACGCCTGTTCATACGTCGCACTCGTGCCATCGACCTGACTGCCACCGGCGACAGCTACTACCGACAGATTCGCCCAGCCCTGGAGCAGATCGCCCAAGCCACCCAGGCGCTGCTTGCCCCACCTCGGCAGCCAGTGCTGCGCATTGGTCTGCTGGCGTCCTTCGCCACCTTGTGGCTGGCGCCTCGCCTGGCGGACTTCAGCCGCCGTCATCCGCAGATCCAGTTGGAATTGCAACCGGCCATCGACCTGGCGGATGTCGCCGGCGCCGAGGTCGACCTGGCCATTCGCTACGGCAAGGGCAACTGGCCGAAGGTCCGGGCCAGGCGTTTTCTCGCCGAGCAGTTGTCACCAGTCTGCAGCCCTGGCTTCAAAGCCACTGCCCTGGCCAACGGCCCCTTGCTGATGGCTCGCTCCCATCAACCCTTCGAATGGGATGACTGGAGCAGGCAACAGGCTATGGACCTGTCCTCCCACCCCAGCGTGATGCTGCACGACTACAACATCGTGGTGGAGGCCGCCGTGGCCGGCCAGGGCATCGCCATGGGGCGCCGCCAGTTGATCCAACGTCACCTGGCCCAGGGCAGCCTGGTGGATGCCTTCGACCTGCCGCCCTTGTGCAGCCAGATCGGCTACTGGCTGGTGACCGCTGAAGGACAGTCGAATCCTGCACTTGACTGCTTTGTTCAGTGGCTGCTGGAGCAAGGGCTCGACCCATGAGAAATTCAGATACGTCGGATTAGATCTATCCGTTTGTCGCTCCTGGACTGAACGCTGATGCTGCAGGCCTTGCATCCGAGGACTTCCCATGAGCGACTCCCTGAAACACCGCGTACAGCAACTGGGGCTTGAACTGCCCGCCCCCAGCCAGCCGATCGCCAACTACGTCAACCATGTACGCAGCCAGAACCTGCTGTTCATCTCCGGACAGATTCCCTTGCTACAGGGCCAACCGACCCTGCAGGGCCGTCTCGGCGAGAACCTGACGGTGGAGCAAGGCACCCAGGCCGCCGAACTCGCGGCCCTGGCCTTGCTGGCCCAGTTGAGCGCGGCCCTGGACGACGACCTGTCGCGGCTGCAGCGCATCAGCCGGCTCGGTGTATTCATTGCCGCCAGCGCCGATTTCCAGAGCCATGGCATCGTGGCCAATGGCGCCTCCAACCTGCTGGTCAACGTCCTGGGCGAGAAAGGCCGGCATGCACGCACTGCAGTGGGCGTGGCCAGCCTGCCCGCCGGGGTCGCCGTGGAGGTCGACGCGATCTTCGAACTCAAGCCATGAGCCCCCTGGACCCAGCGCACCTCGCCCGTCTGCGCCTTGCCACACCCGGCTGCGCCCAGGTCTGCCACTTCAACCACGCGGGGGCTTCATTGCCCAGCCAGGGCACCCTGGACGCCATGCTCGGGCAACTGCAACGGGAAGCCAATCAAGGGCCGATGGAGGCCGCCATCACTGGCGCACAGCTGCAGGAACAGGCCCGTGAGGCCGCGGCCCGGCTGCTCAATACCAGTCCCGCCGCAATCGCCTTTGCCAGCAGCGGCTCGGCAGCCTGGGGCATGGCCTTCAGCGCCCTGCCGTCGTGGCAAGCGGGCGACCGGATTCTGCTGGGACGCCACGAATGGGGTGGCAACCTGGCCTGCCTGGCCCAGGCCGCAAGCGCCGGCGCCCAGCTGGAAGTCATCCCCTGCGACCGCCATGGCGCGGTTTCGGTGCAGGCCCTGGAATCCATGCTCGACTCCCGCGTGCGCCTGATCGCCCTGACCTGGCTGCCGGCCAACGGCGGCTTGATCAATCCGGCCGCCGCCGTCGGCCAACTGGCGCGAAATTGGCGCATTCCCTATTTCATCGACGCCGGCCAGGCCCTGGGGCAACTGCCCTGCGATGTACAGGCGCTGGGGTGCGACGTGCTCAAAGGCGCAGGACGCAAATACCTGCGCGGGCCACGAGGCACGGCCCTGCTCTACGTCAGGCCGGGTTTCCTGGAACAGTTACAGCCATTGCCGCGGGATGTCTTGTCAGCCCCCTGGAACGGCCAGGGCTTCAGCTTGCGAGATGATGCGCGGCGCTTTGAAACCAGCGAAGTTTCGCTGGTGCTGTTGGCGGGGCTGGCCAATGCCCTGGAGGAACTCAACGGCATCGGCATCGAAGCCATTCACCAGCGAATCCAGACCCTGAGCGACAGGCTGCGCCGCGAGCTCGACCGCCTGCCCGGCCTGCAGCGCCATGACCTGGGCGTCGCCGGGCAGCAGTCAGGCCTGATTGCCTTCACCCTCAAGGGCTGGGACTGTTTTGCGTTAAAGGAAGCGTTGGCTCGCAGGGGCATCACTATCGGCGCCAACGGTGTGGCCTACACCCCGCTGGACATGCAGGCCCGGGGCCTGACCCAGATTGCCCGGATCGCCTTGAGCCACTTGAATACAGAAGCGGAAATCCAGCGCCTGCTGGAGGCGCTGACCGAACTGGCCGGACGCGGCCCTACAGGCTAGACCTGCACGTCCACCCACAAGCCCTGGCGCGGGGCATCTTCGATCAGCGGTGCCACCGGCACGGTGTTGTCGGCGTTCAACTCGTCCCCCGGCACGGCCAGGTGCTGCTCGGGATCATCATCGGCCTCACGCTTGCGCCGCTGTTTTTCCTGCTGGCGCTGCTGCTCTTCGCGCAAGAGCAGGGCCGACTGCTCGGCGTCGCGCTTTTGCAGGTCGATGGTGCTTTCATTGGAGCTTTCCTGCACCGGCACCACCGGCGGAATGTCCGGACGCTGCCGGACCGGATCCTGCTGGGAGGTGATGGGCACGGCACTCAAGGGGAGCATCGGTGGCAGCATGTTATTGGTCTCCTGTCGGCAGGCTGTCGGCTGCGGCATGGGCGACTTGAGCCATCGGTCGCAAAACTGTGACCCAGTCGTCAGCCAATAGTGCCCGGCGCCCCGACGAACGCACGCTGTACGCTACCTTTTAATCCAGGGGTTTTTATCAGAGTTCTTTGGACTGGAAGCGTCGTTCCGTTAAGATAGTCGGCTTTTTCAAAGCGGGAGTCAGGCAGCATGGCGCAGCAGTATCAACCGGGGCAACGCTGGATTAGTGACAGCGAAGCCGAGCTGGGTTTAGGCACCGTTCTGGCACAGGACGGTCGCTTGCTGACCGTGCTCTATCCGGCCACTGGCGACACCCGCCAGTATGCGCTACGGAATGCGCCCCTCACTCGTGTGAGGTTCTCTCCAGGGGACAGCATCACCCACTTCGAAGGCTGGAAAATGACCGTTCAGGAAGTCGACGACGTCGATGGCCTGCTGGTCTACCACGGCCTCAACGGGCAGAACGAAGCCGTCACCCTGCCGGAAACCCAACTGTCGAACTTCATTCAGTTCCGTCTGGCCAGCGACCGTCTGTTCGCCGGGCAGATCGACCCGCTGGCCTGGTTCTCCCTGCGCTACCACACCCTGGAACACACCAGCCGCCAGCTGCAATCCTCGCTCTGGGGCCTGGGTGGCGTGCGTGCCCAACCCATCGCCCACCAGTTGCACATTGCCCGTGAAGTCGCCGACCGCATAGCGCCGCGGGTCCTGCTGGCGGACGAAGTGGGCCTGGGCAAGACCATCGAAGCCGGCCTGGTGATCCATCGCCAACTGCTCTCGGGCCGTGCCAACCGGGTGCTGATCCTGGTTCCGGAAAACCTCCAGCACCAATGGCTGGTAGAAATGCGCCGGCGCTTCAACCTGCAAGTGGCACTGTTCGACGAAGAGCGCTTTATCGAAAGCGATGCCAGCAACCCGTTCGAAGACACCCAGCTGGCCCTGGTGGCCCTGGAATGGCTGGTGGACGACGAAAAGGCCCAGGACGCGCTGTTCGCCGCCGGTTGGGACCTGATGGTCGTCGACGAAGCCCACCACCTGGTGTGGCACGAAGATCAGGTCAGCCCGGAATACGCCCTGGTGGAACAGCTGGCCGAAACCATCCCTGGCGTGCTGCTGCTGACCGCGACCCCGGAACAACTGGGCCAGGACAGCCACTTCGCCCGCTTGCGCCTGCTGGACCCGAACCGTTTCCACGACCTCGCGGCCTTCCGCGCCGAGAGCGAAAACTACCGCCCGGTGGCCGAAGCGGTGCAGGAGCTGCTGGATAAAGGCCGCCTGTCCGCCGAAGCGCACCAGACCATCCACGGCTTCCTCGGCAATGAAGGCGAAGCCCTGCTGGCCGCGGTCAACGACGGCGACAGCGAAGCCAGCGCACGCCTGGTGCGCGAGCTGCTGGACCGCCACGGCACCGGCCGCGTGCTGTTCCGCAACACCCGCGCCGCGGTGCAGGGCTTCCCGGAGCGCAAGCTGCACGCCTACCCGCTGCCGTGCCCGGACGAATACCTGGAACTGCCCCTGGGCGAACACGCCGAGCTGTACCCGGAAGTCAGCTTCCAGGCCCAGCCTGAAGCCAGCGACGAAGAACAGCGCTGGTGGAAATTCGACCCGCGGGTCGAGTGGCTGATCGACCAGCTGAAGATGCTCAAGCGCACCAAGGTCCTGGTGATCTGCGCCCACGCGGAAACCGCCATGGACCTGGAAGACGCCCTGCGCGTGCGTTCCGGGATCCCGGCCACGGTGTTCCATGAGGGCATGAACATCCTCGAACGCGACCGCGCCGCCGCCTACTTCGCCGACGAAGAGTTCGGCGCCCAGGTGCTGATCTGCTCGGAAATCGGCAGTGAAGGCCGCAACTTCCAGTTCGCCCACCACCTGGTGCTGTTCGATCTGCCGTCGCACCCGGACCTGCTGGAGCAGCGGATCGGCCGTCTCGACCGGATCGGCCAGAAACACGTGATCGAACTGCACGTGCCGTACCTGGAAACCAGCCCGCAAGAGCGCCTGTTCCAGTGGTACCACGAAGCCCTGAACGCCTTCCTCAACACCTGCCCGACCGGCAACGCCTTGCAGCACCAGTTTGGCCCGCGCCTGCTGCCGCTGCTGGAAAACGCCGACGACGGCGAATGGCAAGCGCTGATCGACGAAGCCCGTGGCGAGCGTGAACGCCTGGAAGCCGAGCTGCACACCGGCCGCGACCGCCTGCTGGAGCTCAACTCCGGCGGCGCCGGCGAAGGCGATGTGCTGGTGGAAGCCATCCTTGAGCAGGACGACCAGTTCGCCCTGCCGATCTACATGGAAACCCTGTTCGACGCCTTCGGCATCGACAGCGAAGACCACTCGGAAAACGCCCTGATCCTCAAGCCCAGCGAGAAGATGCTCGATGCCAGCTTCCCCCTGGGCGACGACGAAGGCGTGACCATCACCTACGACCGCAATCAGGCGCTGTCCCGCGAGGACATGCAGTTCATCACCTGGGAGCACCCGATGGTCCAGGGCGGCATGGACCTGGTGCTGTCCGGCTCCATGGGCAACACCGCCGTGGCGCTGATCAAGAACAAGGCGCTCAAACCCGGCACCGTGCTGCTTGAGCTGCTGTACGTCAGCGAGGTGGTCGCTCCACGCTCGTTGCAACTGGGTCGCTACCTGCCGCCGGCCGCCCTGCGCTGCCTGCTGGATGCCAACGGCAACGACCTGTCGCCACGGGTGGCCTTCGAAACCCTCAACGACCAGCTCGAAAGCGTGCCCAAGGCCAGCGCCAACAAGTTCATCCAGGCCCAGCGCGACCAGCTGGCGCCGAAGATCAACGCCGGTGAAGCCAAGGTTGCGCCACGCCACGCCGAGCGTGTGGCTGAAGCGAAACGTCGCCTGGCCGCCGATACCGATGAAGAGCTGGCGCGCCTGACCGCCTTGCAAGCGGTCAACCCGACCGTGCGTGACAGCGAGCTGGTGGCCTTGCGCAAGCAACGGGAACAGGGTCTGGCGATGCTGGATAAAGCCGCCCTGCGTCTGGAAGCGATCCGGGTGCTGGTGGCGGGCTGATTGCCCGGCTCCACTGGCTCGACAAAAGGCCCGCATCGTGCGGGCCTTTTTTTTAAGCTCAGACCGCCAGCGCACCCGCCCCCGGCGCGGCCAGCGCCAAACCGTCTTTCATGCGCTGGGAGTCATCGACAAAGCAACGGGCGGCCTGAAACAGAAACAGCAGGGTCAGGAACAGCGCCACCGGAATCAGGTACATGGCGTCGTGCAGGCCGATGGCCTTGAACTCCTCGGTCATCAGCTCGGCACCGGCGGCGTACATCGCCGAGTGGGCGAAATGGTCCGATAGCGCGCCGACCACCACCGGTCCCAGGCCGCCGCCCAGCAAGTACAGGCCGGCGAAGAACAAGGCCATGGCGGTGGCCCGCAAGCGCGGTTCGACCACATCCTGCAGGGCGGTGTAGACGCAGGTGTAGAAGTTGTAGGCAAACAGCCAGCCGATACTGAATACCGCAACGAACACCCCGATCTCGACGCGCCCGGCATGCAGCGCCCAGGCGGTGGCCAGGGTCGAGATGATCAGGCTGCAGGCGGCGAACAGCAGGCGACCGTTGGCAATCCGCTGATGGATCTTGTCGGCGAACCAGCCGCCCAGGGTCAGCCCCACCAGCCCGGTGACCCCGACAATCAGCCCGGTGGCCATCGCTGCCTCCTGCAAGGGCATGAGGAAGTAACGCTGGAGCATCGGCACCAGGAACGAGTTGCAGGCGTAGGTGGCGAAGTTGAAGGTCAGCCCGGCCAGGGTCAGCCAGAGAAAGGTCGGAATCGCCAGCACCCGGCGGATCGGTCGGTCGATGGGTACCTGCGCCACCTTCACCGTTTCCGCGGCGCCGCGCTTGGGCTCCTTGATGAAGAACATGAACACCGCCAGCACCAGCCCCGGCACCGCGGCAATGAAGAACGGCGCTCGCCAGCTGTCGAAGGCCTTGACCATGGCTCCGATGGTGAAGAACGCCAGCACCAGCCCCAGGGGCAGGCCGAGCATGAAGATCCCCATGGCCCGAGCCCGGCGATGGGCTGGAAACAGATCGCCAATCAGCGAGTTGGCCGCCGGCGCATAGCTGGCTTCGCCGATGCCGACCCCCATGCGCACCAGCAGGAAGCTCCAGAAACTGCCGACCATGCCGTTCACTGCGGTGAGTCCGCTCCACACCGCCAGCCCCCAGCCCATCAGTTTGCTGCGCGAGCCGGTGTCGGCCAGGCGCCCCAGGGGCAAGCCGGCGATGGCGTAGACGAGGGTGAAGGCGGTGCCGATGATCCCCAGCTGAAAATCGCTCAAGTGCCATTCCATGCGGATCGGCTCGATGATGATGGCGGGGATGGTGCGATCGAAGAAGTTGAACAGGTTTGCCAAAAACAACAGGAACAGAATGCGCCAGGCATTTGCCGCTTGAGTCGAGTTATCCATGAGTCGATCTCTTTATTGTTATTCGGCCAGACACAAGCGAGCCTGGAAGCTGCAATCTAGTCAGGCCCGGGGCAACTGTCTGTGATCATTCGCCAGCCTGATATGGACCCATCGCAGCCAGGCGTCCGGGCCCGGCCCCAAGGCGCCGCCCCCGGCATCGGCAAATCCGCCACAGCCCCCGTTACCCGGGCGTTTCCCAGTCTTTTCAAGGGTTTGGCCGAGGCTGAAAAAATACCTCGCGCCCCCCCTTCCCATGGCCGTTGGGAAGCCTAGAATAGCCGCCTGCCTGCCCCCTTTACCCTTCTCTTTCCCTTTGAATACGCCCATGTCCGAAGCCAGTCCGTGTCTGAATTGCGGTGCCTGCTGTTCATACTTTCGTGTGTCTTTTTTCTGGGGCGAATGCGCCTCATCCGGTGGCACGGTCCCCGATGATCTGGTGCAGAGCATCAATCCCACGCGGGTGGCCATGCTCGGCACCGACTGCAAGTCGCCGCGCTGCATCGCCCTTGAAGGCGAGGTCGGCCAGCGTGTGAGCTGTTCAATTTATGAACAGCGCTCCAGCCCGTGCCGGGAGTTCGAAGCCTCCTGGGCCGACGGCCAGCACAACAGTGATTGCGACGCTGCTCGCGCGGCCTTCGGCCTCGCGCCACTGGACCCCATCGATCACGAACCCTGGTTCGAGAAAAGCGCTTAGCACCATTGGCGATAGCGCCCATAAGCAAATCATTGGCACCCACATGCCACCTCCCATTGCAGCCACCGGGTGCCTTCTATACTCCAAGCACTCGTTGGCGCGCGGGTCCGCCGACATTCTATGACTCAGAGATGGGCATGCTATGGACTGGCTGGGTCTGCATTTCATCAGCGAGCTTCCAGACAGTGGGCAGGTGGTCCTGCACTGCACTCATAACCCGGTCCTGGTGCTATTGGCCTACCTGGTGGCCTGCGCCGCCAGCTTCGCGACCCTGGACATGGCCGAACGCGTCAGTCACGTCGAGCAACCTTCCAGTCAACGCCTGTGGCGCTGGGTCGGCGCCTGCTGCCTGGCCGGCGGTATCTGGAGCATGCACTTCATCGGCATGCTGGCGTTCGAAGCGCCGCTGAAGATTCACTACGCCCTGCCAGCGACCCTGTTGTCCCTGCTCATCGCCCTGATTGCCGCCTGGCTGGCGATGAACACCCTGAGCCATAAGCAGTTGCCTTTGTGGCGCTGCGCTATTGCCGCGATCTGGATCGGCCTGGGCATCAGCGGCATGCACTACGTCGGCGTCTCGGCCATGCGCTCCAGCGCCAGCCTGTATTACCAGCCGCTGCTCATGGGCCTGTCGCTGCTGCTGGCGATCGCCTGCAGCCTGGCGGCGCTGCTGCTGTCCCGGCACCTGCGCGAGGGCAGCGGGATGTTCCATCAACTGCTCAAGTACGCCAGCAGCCTGTTGCTGGGCGGCGGCATCGTGCTGATGCACTTCACCGGCATGTGGTCCATGACCCTGGTGTTGCCCGCCGGCAGCCCGGTGGTCACGGCGATTCCCAACGAGCACCTGCAACTGGGCCTGACCCTCAGCGTGATCATCCTGCTGATCATCGGCAGCGGCATCAGCGCGGCCCTGGCGGACAAGAAACTGCAGCACAAGGAACGCGACCTGCGCCGGGTCAACGCCTTGCTCTCGCAACTGGACCAGGCGCGGATGTCCCTGCAGCAGGTGGCCCACTACGACGCCCTGACCAACCTGATCAACCGCCGCGGCTTCAACCAGCTGTTCGCGGAAAGACTCATGGAGAAGACCCGATACGGCGGCATGCTGGCGGTGATGTTCCTCGACATCGACCATTTCAAGCGCATCAACGACAGCCTGGGCCACGACGCCGGCGACGAGTTGCTCAAGGTCATCGCCCGGCATATCAAGAGTTCCACCCGCAGCCATGAAGACGTGGTAGCCCGCCTCGGCGGCGACGAGTTCTGCATTCTCATCAGTCTGAATGAGCGCGATGAGGCGCGGCACATGGCCCAGCGCATCATGCACAGGATGAAGGAGCCGATCGAGCTCGGCGGCCGGCGCATGGTCATGACCACCAGCATCGGCATCAGCGTCTTCCCCGATGACGGCAAGACCTGCGAGGAACTGCTGAAAAACGCCGACCTGGCGCTCTATCAATCCAAAGACTCCGGGCGCAATACCCTGCATTTCTTCAATACCAGCCTCAAGACCCGGGCCACCCTGGAGCTGCAGCTGGAAGAGGAACTGCGCAACGCCCTGCGCGATGATCAAGGGCTGCAGCTGTACTACCAGCCGATCTACGACCTCAAGCGCGCCAGGGTCACCAAGCTCGAAGCCCTGATCCGCTGGCAACACCCGCAGCACGGGCTGCTGAGCCCGGATCGCTTCATCAACATCGCCGAAGCCAACGGCATGATCGCCGAACTGGACAACTGGGTGCTGCGCAAGGCCTGCCAGGACCTGAGCCAGCTCTCGCAACAGGGGCGCGGCGAGCTGAAGATCGCGGTCAACTGCTCGGCCCTGAACCTGACGCGCGAGGCCCTGGCCACGGAAATCGAAAGCGCCCTGCGCGATGCCCGGGTGGCGCCGCAGCGCCTGGAGCTGGAGGTCACGGAAAACGCCCTGATGGGCAACATCGCCAGCACCCTGGCGCTGCTCCAGCAGATCCGCGACCTGGGTGTATCGCTGTCGATCGACGACTTCGGCACGGGCTATTCGTCCCTGGCCTACCTCAAGCGCCTGCCGCTCAACACCCTGAAGATCGATCGCTCGTTCATTCAGGACATCCCCTATTCAACCCAGGACATGGAGATCGTGCAGGCGATCATCGTGATGGCCCACACCCTGCACCTGCAGGTGGTCACCGAGGGGGTCGAGACCCTGGAGCAACAGCGTTTCCTGGAATGCTACGGCTGCGACTACCTGCAGGGCTATCTGCTCAGCCGCCCGGTGCCGCTGGCGGATCTGCACCGGGTGCTGGATGAACTGGACCGGCTCAATCCACCGCTGCCGGATCCCGGTACAGGCGGATCAGGGTCGCCGGATCCTGCTCCAGGTAGCCCTGTGCTCCATGCAGGCGCATCAACTGTGCAGCTAATCCGCTGATGGGGGTCGCCGAACCCTGCTCCCGGGACAACTTCACCGCGCCATCCAGGTCCTTGAGCAAGGTCCGCACATGCCACTTCACCGGCTCGAAACGGCTCTCGGCCATTTGCGGAGCGAGAATCTGCAAGGGTTTCGAGTCGGCAAAGCCACCGGCCAGGGCCTCGGCGATGAGTCTGGCATCCACGCCCGAACGCTCGGCCAGGGCCACCACTTCGGCGATCACCAGGGCGTTGCAGGCGACGATCATCTGGTTGCAGGCCTTGGTCACCTGACCGGCGCCCACCGCGCCCATGTGCGTAACCCGCTGCCCCAATGCCAGCAACACCGGGCGTACCCGCTCAACATCTGCCGCCTCACCACCAACCATGATCGCCAGGCTGCCGGCCTCGGCGCCCGGGGTACCGCCGGAAACCGGGGCGTCGACCCAGGCCATGCCGGTGTCTCGAGCCAGGGCCGCAGCCATGTCCCGGGTGGCGCTGGGCTCCAGGCTGGACAGGTCCAGCAGCAGTTGCCCGGCCCGGGCGCCCTGGGCGACGCCATCGACACCAAACACCACCTCGCGCACCACCTCGGTATTGGCCAGGCACAGCAGCACCAGATCGGCGTGTTCACACAGTTGCGCCGGTGTGGCCACTTGTCGCGCCCCGGCGGCCACCAGGGGCGCGCATTTCTGCGGATTGCGGTTCCATACCGTCAGCGGATAGCCCGCCGCCAGCAGGCGGCGGCACATGGGCAGCCCCATCAGGCCGATCCCGGCAAACCCGAGTGAAGGTAACGCTGACATCATATTGCCCCCATTTGATTAAAGATCGTCGAATACTGGCCGATTCATCATGATTCAGGAAAGGATTCCCCCGAGCGACGCTCAGTAAATACCCTGACGCCTTGGGCAAAATTCGCGCTCCACGCAGCGACGAGGTCCCATTCCGTGATGGCTCGCTGACACCTCGTCCCCGAGCCAACCAGACCAGGCATATGGCGCACAATGACTTCTAAAAACAATCCTGCCAACGCAGTCTCCGAGATGACGCTGACCTCCCCCACATCAAGCCCCTCAGATACGAAGCCATTGTCCAGTTCACGCCCCCTGTCGACCCAGCAGTACCTGTATTTCACCGAAACCAATACCGATCGCATCCTCGACAACCTCGATGGCCTGCGCGATTCGGTGTTCCCGCGCCCACCGCACCTGGAAGACGAGCAGGAAAACCGCCGCGACCAGGAGTTCCCGTCGGTGTGCCTGATCGGCCTGGGCCGCTGCGGCTCCAACATCGCCCTGGACGTGGCGGAGCTGGTGTACAACGCCCGCAAGTTCTACCTCAACGAATTCAATAACGAAGACAAGGCCTACGAAGGCGGCTACAGCCCCGCGCAGTGGATCCGCCAGAACCTGCGCCTGGGCCAGAGCAAGGCCAGCAAGCCGGTGTTCCTGGTGGAGCCGCTGGTGATGCTCGGTGACCTGGACAAGGACATCGCCGGGCGCATCCGCTTCTCGCGCAAGGGCGAGAAGAGCGGCTTTATCCGCGACTACAGCAAGATGAAGATCATGGACCTCTCGGAAGTCCACGCCGGTGGTGCCGGTAACGCACCGATCCTCGGCCAGTACCTGGCCAAGATCATCCTCAACAAGGACACCCAGCGCTTCTCCAGCCCTGACTGGAAAATGATCCACTCGTACCTGATCGATTCCTGCGGGATCAAGGCCAACCAGTCGCGCCTGTACTTCTCGATCTTCAGCGCCGGCGGCGGTACCGGTTCGGGCATGGCCTCGGAGTTCGGCCTGGCCCAGCAGTACTCGTACATGAACAAGACCTTCGACACCAAGCCGATGGACGAGCACGACAGCAAGAGCGGGCACTCCTTCGTCTTCGAGCCGATCTTCACCAGCGGCATCTGCGTACTGCCGAACATTTCGGACCATCGCAGCGAAATGTCCGAGGCGCTGCACATCAACGCCGGCCGCCTGCTGTGCAAATACCTTTCGGAAGAGTGGGACTTCTCCTACAACTTCGACAATGAAGACAGCAGCGAAGCCAGCGTCATGGGGCGGATCCGTCCGTGGAACGCGATGATGCTGATCTCCAACGACATCATGCGTTACGCCGAAGAAAGCGATGACGGCAACATCCAGAACATCGACGTCAACGCCATGGAGAAGCACGCCAACCAGTACATCTCCCAGCAGATCTTCAACATCCTCACCGCCCAGGCGGTGACCACCGACTACGACCAGAACTACTTCCGGCGTGCCGGCATCGACATCGGCGAGACTATTCGCCTGGACGCCAACGACCTGTTCATGAGCCTGGCCGGCCCGGTGGCGATCGCCTACGCCGAATCCGTGGTGCCGGAGCAGCCGGTGCCCACCGGCGACAAGTTCAAGGTGTTCGAGAAAGAGCCACAGCGCCTGAACATCGACGACCTGTTCTTCCGCTCCATCGACCTGCCGCACTTCAACAAAGTGACCCAGGCCATCGAGGGCATCAGCCTGCTGCCGATCGAGTCCAAGCGCTATCGCGCGGCCCTGGAGCAGTACAAGGCCTCGGGTTATGACGCGGCGGCGCTGCACGACCTGCACTTCTTCAAGAACTGCTCGTCGGTGGTGTCGATCGTCTCCCTGCCCAAGGACTACAAGCTGTCGTACATGGACCTGAACCGGCTCAAGACCCACCTCAACAGCCTGTTCCCCAACACCACCCTCAAGCGCTACGCGCTGGTGATCGGTGCCTCGGCCAACCTCTCGCTGACCACCCTGATCGCCAAGAGCCCGTGCCTGTCGGACGACTTCCTGACCCTGATCGTGGCCTTTATCAAGCGTTGCTTTGCGCGTAATCCGTACCGCTTCGACGACACCCTGGACAATTCGGTACTGGATTTCATCGTCAGCGAGCACTTCGACGAAGACCGCATCGACGATCTGCTCAACGAATTCGAGAACCCGGCGAAGATCCTCGACACCAACTGGTACGCGATCAAGCCGATGTACGAGAAGAAATACCGCGAGCTGATCAACGACAAGGACAAGTTCGTCTCGATCAACGACATCCGCCTGTCCCGGGATTGCGTGAAGAAGGCCATCAAGTACCTGCGCGAGATCTACCGCCACCGCATCGGCAAGACCCGGGTCATCTCGCTCAACAGCCACACCGGCAAGACCGCCTATTAAGAAGGGCTGCGCGGCAAGCCGGCTCCTACAGGGCGTAGGGCCAGCTTGCCGGCGAATGGGTTATTGGCTCACACCGCGAAACAATTAAACAGCTCGTCGGATGGGCTTGAAACTGTGCCCCTTCCGTGAACGTCACCCTGGCTGGAAACCTTGTGGGGCCTTTCTCCACGGCAAGGTGCCATCACTGAATTCACGGTTACTCGGCTACACACTTTTGTCCGACAAAATGCCGCACCAAATCGGCGCACGCCGTCAGCGCGCTGCTCTTTCCTGGGTCAGAATCCAGGGCGAAACCACCACCGCCCACAGCTGCGGATCACGTTCCAACAGATCGGACGCCCGCGTTGCAGACAGCTTTTCAACCTTCCCCTCGGCCAGCCAGGCCGCGACTTTTTGCGCCTCGTTCTGCGCCACCGCCTGGGCCGCCTCGATCAGATCCAGGTCGGCGTCGACCCACAATAGGGCACCCTTGGCGAAGAACGGCTCCAGTTCCTTCCAGCTGATAGATGCGGTCTCACCAAGCAGCTTGGCATAGAGGGTGCTAGGTTCTTGAGTCATGGGACTGTCCAGAAATGAAATCGGCGCAATCATAACGTCGGTGCTCTGGCAGAAAAACCCAGAAGCAAACGCGTCACCGATCGAGAAGCTCAGAAGCGCCAGGGACTGACGCCGAACCGGGCGCAAGCCACGCCGCAAATCTGTCTTTTTCTTTCAATTAAGCGACACTCCGCGTTTTTGCCCCCAGCCGCCAGCTTTTCAAGCGAACAACCGGCGCTCTACACTGTACCGGTACAGTTGCCAGGGGCATTTCCGACGGATATTCGCGATATATCTGATTCGGTTCTGCGACCCAAGGCCGCCGGAACTATAAAAATTACAACAGTAAGAGTGGAGCACTATGAATAAGGCTACTAAGCAGATTTCCAAACTGTTTGCCGCTATGGTCCTGGCCGGTGTTGCCAGCCATTCGTTCGCAGCTGACACCATCAAGATCGGTATCGCCGGCCCCAAGACCGGCCCGGTAGCCCAGTACGGCGACATGCAGTTCAGTGGCGCCAAAATGGCCATCGAACAGATCAACGCCAAGGGCGGCGTCAACGGCAAGAAGCTCGAAGCCGTTGAATACGACGACGCCTGTGATCCAAAACAAGCCGTGGCGGTGGCCAACAAAGTGGTCAACGATGGCGTCAAGTTCGTGGTCGGCCACCTCTGCTCCAGCTCCACTCAACCCGCTTCCGACATCTACGAAGACGAAGGCGTGGTGATGATCACCCCCGCCGCCACCAGTCCGGACATCACCGCCCGTGGTTACAAGATGGTGTTCCGCACCATCGGCCTGGACAGCGCCCAGGGCCCGGCCGCCGGCAACTACATCGCCGACCACGTGAAGCCGAAGATCGTCGCCGTGCTCCACGACAAACAGCAGTACGGTGAAGGCATCGCCACCGCCGTGAAGCAGACCCTGGAGAAGAAAGGCACCAAGGTTGCCGTGTTCGAAGGCATCAACGCCGGCGACAAGGACTTCTCTTCGCTGATCGCCAAGCTCAAGCAAGCCAACGTCGACTTCGTCTACTACGGCGGCTACCACCCGGAGCTGGGCCTGATCCTGCGTCAATCCCAGGAAAAGGGCCTGAAGGCCAAGTTCATGGGTCCGGAAGGCGTGGGTAACGACTCCATTTCGCAGATCGCCAAGGACGCATCCGAAGGCCTGCTGGTGACCCTGCCGAAATCCTTCGACCAGGACCCGGCCAACGTCGCCCTGGCTGACGCGTTCAAGGCCAAGAAAGAAGACCCGAGCGGTCCTTTCGTATTCCCTTCCTACTCCGCCGTTGAAGTCATCGCTGGCGCCATCACCAACGCCAAGAGCGAAGACGCGGCCAAGGTGGCTGAAGCCATCCACGCCGGCACCTTCAAGACCCCCACTGGCGACCTGAGCTTCGACGCCAAGGGCGACTTGAAAGACTTCAAATTCGTGGTCTACGAGTGGCACTTCGGCAAGCCTAAAACCGAAGTTTCTCCTCAGTAAGGCGCGCCCTGACTGACTGCCAATAAAGCCCACGGCTCGCCGTGGGCTTTGTTTTACGAATGTATGGGCCTGTGTTCCGTGATCCGGAATCCCGCCCACCTGAAAATCTCAAAACCGTCATCAGCGGTTCGCTGGCAAAACCCAGCCCGAAGTGGGTGCAGATCCACGGGGCCTGGGCGGGAAAATGACTCCACCAGTGAAATGCGTATCAGGTTTTTAGGAGCGTTGTAATGCCTGACATCTATCACTTTTTCCAACAGCTGGTTAACGGTCTGACCGTTGGCAGCACGTATGCCCTGATCGCCATCGGCTATACGATGGTCTACGGCATCATTGGAATGATCAACTTCGCCCACGGCGAGGTGTACATGATCGGCTCCTACGTGGCGTTCATCGCCATCGCCGGGCTGGCCATGATGGGACTCGACAGTGTCCCGCTGTTGATGACCGCAGCCTTCATCGCGAGCATCGTCGTTACCAGTGCCTACGGCTACAGCATCGAACGGATCGCCTACCGCCCCTTGCGTGGCAGCAACCGTTTGATTCCGCTGATTTCGGCCATCGGCATGTCGATCTTCCTGCAGAACACCGTTCTGTTGGCGCAGGACTCCAAGGACAAATCCATTCCCAACCTGATCCCGGGCAACTTCTCCATCGGGCCAGGCGGCGCACATGAAGTGCTGATTTCCTACATGCAGATCGTGGTATTCGTGGTGACCCTCATCGCCATGCTCGGCCTGACGCTGTTCATCTCCCGTTCTCGCCTGGGACGCGCCTGCCGCGCCTGCGCCGAGGACATCAAGATGGCCAACCTCCTGGGGATCAATACCAACAACATCATCGCCCTGACCTTCGTGATCGGCGCCGCACTGGCCGCCATCGCCGCCGTGCTGCTGAGCATGCAATACGGTGTGATCAACCCCAACGCCGGTTTCCTGGTGGGCCTCAAGGCCTTCACCGCAGCGGTCTTGGGCGGCATCGGCAGCATTCCGGGCGCGATGCTCGGCGGGCTGGTGCTGGGGGTGGCCGAAGCCTTTGGTGCCGACGTGTTCGGCGACCAGTACAAGGACGTCGTGGCGTTCGGCCTGTTGGTTCTGGTGCTGTTGTTCCGTCCGACCGGCATTCTGGGCCGTCCGGAGGTTGAGAAAGTATGACTAGGAATCTTAAATCGGCGCTGTTCAGCGCCCTGTTGGTCTGGGCCGTCGCCTACCCGGTGCTGGGCCTGAAACTGACCATCGTCGGCATCAACCTGGAAGTCCACGACACCAGCCCGGCGATTCTCGCCACCATCGCGGTGTGCTCGGTGCTGATGTTCCTGCGGGTGCTGTTCCACAGCCAGATCAGCGCCGCCTGGAGGTCTTCTCCCAGCCTGCCTTTGATCCCGGCCAAGGCCAGCAACTTCCTGACCCTGCCCAGCACTCAGCGCTGGATCATCCTGGCGTTGATCCTCGGCGCCCTGGTCTGGCCGTTCTTCGGCTCCCGCGGCGCGGTGGACATTGCCACGCTGATCCTGATCTACGTGATGCTGGGCCTGGGCCTGAACATCGTGGTGGGTCTGGCCGGCCTGCTGGACCTGGGCTACGTGGGCTTCTACGCCGTCGGCGCCTACAGCTACGCGCTGCTGTCGCACTACTTCGGCCTGAGCTTCTGGATCTGCCTGCCGATCGCCGGGATGATGGCGGCCACCTTCGGCTTCCTGCTGGGGTTCCCGGTGCTGCGCCTGCGCGGCGACTACCTGGCCATCGTGACCCTGGGCTTTGGCGAGATCATCCGTCTGTTGCTGCGCAACATGACCGATCTCACCGGCGGCCCGAACGGCATCAGCAACATCGAGAAGCCGACCTTCTTCGGCCTGACCTTCGAACGCAAGGCGGCGGAAGGCCTGCAGACCTTCCACGAGTTCTTCGGTCTGGAATACAACTCGATCAACAAGGTGATCTTCCTCTACCTGGTGGCCCTGCTGCTGGCGCTGGGCGCGCTGTTCGTCATCAACCGCCTGTTGCGCATGCCGATTGGCCGCGCCTGGGAAGCCTTGCGTGAAGACGAGATCGCCTGCCGCGCCCTGGGCCTGAACCCCACCGTGATCAAGCTCTCGGCCTTCACCCTGGGCGCCGCGTTCGCCGGTTTTGCCGGCAGCTTCTTCGCCGCGCGCCAAGGCCTGGTGACCCCGGAGTCCTTCACCTTCATCGAGTCGGCGATCATTCTCGCCATCGTCGTGCTGGGTGGCATGGGCTCGCAGCTGGGGGTGATCCTGGCGGCGATCGTGATGATCCTCTTGCCTGAACTGATGCGTGAATTCAGCGAATACCGGATGTTGATGTTCGGCGCCATGATGGTGCTGATGATGATCTGGCGTCCTCAAGGTCTGCTGCCCATGCAACGTCCTCACATGGAGCTGCGCAAATGAGCCGCGAGATCCTCAAAGTAACCGGCCTGTCGATGCGTTTCGGCGGCCTGCTGGCGGTCAATGGCGTGGCCCTGACCGTCAAGGAAAAACAAGTGGTGGCGCTGATCGGCCCGAACGGCGCCGGCAAGACCACGGTGTTCAACTGCCTCACCGGTTTCTACCAGCCCAGCGCCGGCAGCATCCTGCTGGACGGCGAGCCGATCGAAGGCCTGCCGGGCCATCAGATCGCCCGCAAGGGCGTGGTGCGGACCTTCCAGAACGTGCGCCTGTTCAAGGACATGACCGCGGTCGAGAACCTGTTGATCGCCCAGCACCGGCACCTGAACACCAACTTCCTGGCCGGTCTGTTCAAGACCCCGGCGTTCCGCAAGAGCGAGCGCGAGGCCATGGAATACGCCGGCTACTGGCTGGACAAGGTCAACCTGCGGGAGTTCGCCAACCGCCCCGCCGGGACCCTGGCCTACGGTCAGCAACGCCGTCTGGAAATCGCCCGCTGCATGATGACCCGTCCGCGGATCCTCATGCTCGACGAGCCGGCCGCCGGCCTCAACCCCAAGGAAACCGAGGACCTCAAAGCGCTGATCAGCGTGCTGCGCGAGGAGCACAACGTCACCGTGCTGCTGATCGAACACGACATGAAGCTGGTCATGAGCATTTCCGACCATATCGTGGTGATCAACCAGGGCACGCCCCTGGCCGACGGCACGCCGGAACAGATCCGCGACAATCCCGAAGTGATCAAAGCCTACCTGGGGGAAGCGTAAATGCTGCAGTTCGAAAACGTTTCCACCTTCTACGGCAAGATCCAGGCGTTGCACAGCGTCAACGTCGAGATCCGCCAGGGCGAAATCGTCACCCTGATCGGCGCCAACGGTGCCGGCAAATCCACCCTGCTGATGACCCTCTGCGGCTCGCCCCAGGCCCACAGCGGCAGCATCCGCTACCTGGGTGAAGAGCTGGTGGGGCAAAGCTCGGCGCAGATCATGCGCAAGAGCATTGCCGTGGTCCCCGAAGGCCGCCGGGTATTCGCCCGCCTGACCGTGGAAGAAAACCTCGCCATGGGCGGTTTCTTCACCGACAAGGGCGACTACCAGGAGCAGATGGACAAGGTCCTGGGGTTGTTCCCACGGCTCAAGGAACGCTTCACCCAGCGCGGCGGCACCATGTCCGGCGGCGAACAGCAGATGCTCGCCATCGGCCGGGCGCTGATGAGCAAGCCCAAGCTGTTGCTGCTGGACGAACCGTCCCTGGGCCTGGCGCCGATCATCATCCAGCAGATCTTCGACATCATCGAACAGCTGCGCCGCGACGGCGTGACGGTGTTCCTGGTGGAGCAGAACGCCAACCAGGCGCTGAAGATCGCCGACCGCGCCTACGTGCTGGAAAACGGCCGGGTGGTGATGCAAGGCACCGGCGAGGCGCTGCTGACCGATCCGAAGGTGCGCGAAGCCTATCTGGGCGGCTAAGCACTCGCGTCAATGAAAACGGCCCTTCGGGGCCGTTTTTTTCATGGCGCAATAAAAAACTCCGCCCCGGGCTGTAACAAATCCCCAGGTGCCTTCTCTACAGGGATAAGCAAGCACACACGCTTTCTTAAACCCACCCCGATCCGGAGAAACACCATGAGCACCACTCGCACCCTGTCCGCCACCGCCCTGGTCCTGGCCCTGGGCTCCGCCCTGAGCATCGCTGCGGTGTCCACCACTGCCCATGCCGCCGACGACATGGAGAAGTGCTTCGGCGTGGCCATGAAAGGCAAGAACGATTGCGCCGCGGGCGCCGGCACCACCTGCGCCGGGACCTCCAAGGTCAACGATCAGGCCAATGCCTGGAAACTGGTGCCCAAGGGCACTTGCGAAAAAACCGCCAGCAGCACCTCGCCCACCGGCTTCGGCCAGCTCGAAGCCTTCAAAGCCAAGTCCTGATCCCGCATTAGCCTGAGTGTCGAAGATGAACAGCGCCCTGATCCACAACACCCGCCACGACATTCAGGCGTGCGCCCCGAGCCTGCCGCCCCGCGCAGGCCTGGGGCTCAAGAGCGAACACTTCAAGGACGTCCTCGAACAGCGGCCCGATATCGGCTTTTTCGAGGTGCATGCCGAGAACTACATGGTGGCGGGCGGGCCCTTCCATCATTATCTGGGGTTGATCCGCGCAGACTATTCGCTGTCGCTGCACGGCGTCGGCCTGTCCATCGGTGGCGAAGGCCCCCTGGACAGCGAGCACCTGCGGCGCCTGGCGGTCTTGATCGAGCGCTATCAACCCCAGTCCTTTTCCGAACACCTGGCCTGGTCCAGCCATGGCCCGGTGTTTCTCAACGACTTGCTGCCCCTGGCCTACGATGTGCCGACCCTGCAGCGGGTCTGCGAACATATCGACCAACTGCAGAATCACCTGGGGCGCACCATGCTGCTGGAAAACCCCGCTACCTACCTGCAGTTCCAACGCTCGACCCTGGACGAGACGGACTTCATCCGCGAGGTGATCCAGCGCAGCGGTTGCGGCCTGCTGCTGGACGTCAACAACCTCTACGTTTCCTGCATCAACCACCAGCGCGATCCCCAGGCCTATCTGCAGGCACTGCCGCTGCACGCGGTGGGCGAGATTCACCTGGCCGGGTTCGCCGAAGACCAGGACAGCCTCGGCGACCGTCTGTTGATCGACGATCACGGCGCCCCGGTGGACCGGGAAGTCTGGGCCCTGTACCAGCAGGTGTTGGAACGGATCGGCCCCATGGCCACCCTGATCGAACGAGACAATCAGGTGCCGAGCCTGACCACCCTGCTGGGGGAGGCCGCTCAGGCACAGGCGCTGTTGCACCAGGCGCAGGTGCAGCCATGAGTAACCACGCCTGTTTTGCCCAGGCGCTACTGAGCGCCGAATCCACCTGCCCGGCGGGGCTTTGCAGCAGTAACGGCGCCAATCCGGCCAGCCGCTTCGCGGTCTATCGCAACAACGTGCAAGGCTCGCTGATCAACGCCCTCGCCGAGGCCTATCCGGTGGTGGCGCAACTGGTGGGACAGACATTCTTCAACGCCATGGCCCGTCTGTACGTGCAGGATTTCCCCCCGCACAGCCCGTTGCTCAACGACTACGGCCAGGACCTGGCGGACTTCATCCAGGGCTTCGCTCCGGCGGCGGCCCTGCCTTATCTGGCCGATATGGCGCGCCTGGAACGGCTGCGGGTCGAGGCTTATCACGCCGCCGACGCCGAACCTCTGCCACCGGCCCGGTTGCTGGCGGCAATGAACCAGCCCGATCGCCTCGGCCAGCTCTGCCTGCGGCTGCATCCGTCACTGCGCACCCTGCACTCGGCGTTCGCCGTCGTCAGCCTGTGGGCCGCTCACCAGAGCGACGCCGCCTGGCCAGCGTTCGACCTGCACCAGGGCCAGCACGCCCTGGTGCTGCGCAACGCTTTGGACGTCGAGGTGATTGCCGTGGACCTGGGCGCCATGACCTTTATCGACGCTCTGCGCAATCACTGGCCGCTGGAAGTCGCGGCGGCCTATGCCCTGGATGCCCAGGCCAGCTTCGACCTGGGCCAGTGCCTGGGCCTGCTGCTGGCCCACGGTGCCCTTATCGATCTGCAACCTCACCAGAAGGCTTGACCATGAACACCCAGACAAAAACGCCCATTAGCGGATTGCTGACTCAAATCATTCAAGGGTTCGAGCGCATTCCCTACAGCCTGATCGCCTTTATTGCGCGTTTTTCCATCGCCGCGGTGTTCTGGAAATCCGGCCAGACCAAGGTCGAGGGGCTGGCCATCGACCTGTTCGGCGGCACCTTCCAACTGGGCTGGCCACGTCTGGCGGACTCCACCATTCCCCTGTTCCAGAGCGAATACCACGTGCCACTGCTGAGCCCGGAAGTGGCGGCGCACCTGGCGGCCTTCGCCGAACACTTTTTCCCGGTACTGATCCTGCTGGGACTGGCCACGCGCTTTTCCGCCCTGGCGCTGCTGGGGATGACCCTGACCATCCAGCTCTTCGTCTACCCCGACGCCTACCCGACCCACGGCACCTGGGCGGCGATCCTGCTGCTGTTGATGGCCCGTGGCCCGGGCGTGTTTTCCCTCGACCACCTGCTGGCCCGGCATTTTCAACACCGCCCTCTGTAGCCGCTGCCGCAGGCTGCGAACAGGGCCATAGGCCCTCTAACCGATTCAAGTTCGCAACCCATTGGCCGCGACTACAGGCGATCCAGCGCCTCACCGCTGCGGCGGAACCAGTCCATCAGGTAATCGGCCAGCACCTGGGTACGCCTGGGCAGGCCGCCCTGATAGGGATGCACCAGGTACATCGGCATGCTGCGGGTCTGGTAGTCCCGCAACAGCCAGCGCAAGCGGCCATCGGCCAACTCGCTGTGCAGCACGTAGGACGGCAGCCGGGCGATTCCCGCCCCTACCAGGGCGGCCTTCTTCAGCAGGTTGTAGTGATTGCTGGCAAAAGGCCCGGAAACCCGCACCCGCAGCAGCTCATGGCGCTGGTGATACAGCCATTCCTCGCGCCCGCTGTAGTGGCTGTTGAGCAGGCAGCGGTGCTCGGCCAGCTCCGCGGGGGTCTGCGGCTCACCGTATTGCTCCAGATAGGCCGGGCTGGCGCAGGTCATTTCATGCCAGGCCAGCAGCGGCCGGGCCACCAGGCGCTGGTCACTGGCCACCTCGGAACGCACGGCCAGGTCAAACCCTTCCCGGTTCAGGTCGCGGTAGCTGTTGTTCAGGTCCAGCTCGATCTGCACCTGGGGATAGTGCCGGGAGAACTCCAGCAGCAGGCCGTCGAAAAAGGTTTCGCCCAGGGACACCGGCACCGTCAGGCGCACCGGCCCGGCCATGTCGTCCTTGAGCCGCGCCAGGGCCTGATGCGCGCGTTCGACTTGAGCCACCAGCGCCTGGGCCTGGGGCAGCAAGGCCGCGCCGGCAGCGGTCAGGTCCAGGCGCCGGGTGGTGCGTTGCAACAGCACCACGGCGTAGCGCGCCTCCAGGGCGCTGAGGCGCTTGGACAACTGGCCCTTGCTGCACCCCAGGCGCTGGGCCGCCAGGGTAAAGCTGCCCGCCTCCACCAGCACGGCAAACGCCGCCAGGTCATCCATCTCGCTCATGGATTGTTTCCATTTGAAAACCAAAGGTTGCCTATTAGCGCGTTAATCCATGGAAAAAACCACTCTAGACTGCAATCTCTTCCCCCCTTTTCGAGGAACAGCCCATGAAGATTCTCTTGATCGGTGCCAACGGCACCATTGGTTCGGCGGTTGACCGGGAACTGTCCCAGCGTCACGAGGTGATCCGGATTGGCCGTAGCAGCGGCGACTTTCAGGTGGACATCAGTGATGCCCAGTCGATTCGCGCCCTGTTCGAGAAGACCGGGCGCTTCGATGCGCTGGTCTGCGCCGCCGGCAACGTGACCTTCGCGCCCCTGGCGGACATGACCGCCGAGCACTTCAGCCTGGGCCTCAAGGACAAGCTGATGGGCCAGGTCAACCTGCTGCTGATCGGCCGCGAGTACGCCAACGACGGCGCCTCGTTCACCTTCACCACCGGCATCTTGAGCCACGACCCGATCCGCAGCGGGGCCTCGGCGGCCCTGGTCAATGGCGCCCTCGACAGCTTCGTGCGCGCCGCCGCCATCGAACTGCCGCGGGGCCTGCGGGTCAACTCGATCAGCCCCAACGTGCTGGTGGAAGCCATGGACAGCTACGCCCCGTACTTTCGTGGCTTCAAGCCGGTGCCGGCGGCCGACGTGGCCCTGGCCTACGCCAAGAGCGTGGAAGGCCTGCAGACTGGCCAGACCTATCGCGTCGGCTGATCCTGCTTGAGTGGGGCTGGCTTGTGTAGGAGCTGGCTTGCCAGCGAAGGCGTCCTCCCGAACCACACCAGACTCCAGGGCCTCTTCGCCGGCAAGCCGGCTCCTACGGTTGATGGCGCTGCTGCGTTCAGTCCGGGGTTGTGGTGATCGGGCGGGCTGCGTAACGTGTCGGCTTCCGCTTGGAGGCCCGATGATGCGCGCTGCCCGTTCACTGCTTTGTTTCGCCCTGTTGCCGCTGTTTGCCGGCTGCCAGATGCTGCCGATGTTCAACCCACAACCCCAGGCGCCGTCCATGGCCGGGCTGACCCGGATGCAGGGTGAACTCAGTGCGGCGGACGGCAAGTTGCTGTTCAAGCCCTGCACTGAAGATCGCCGCTATGCGGTCAGTGACGGCGGCGGCACCAGCGTGCTGCAAGAGGCCGCTACCCTGGCGGAGAAGCAGGGCAAGCTGTTCGCCGACCTGCGGGGCAAGTTCTCCGCCAGTGGCAGCAGCGACGGCCAACTGGACCTGCGCCAGCTGTACCGCGTCGAGCGTTCCGCCAGCGCCTGCGGCGACCCGAACTTCCAGCGTCTGATCCTGCGGGCCGGCAGCAAGAACCCGGCCTGGAACGTCGATGTCAGCGCCAAGGGCATGATGATCGAACGCGCCGGCCAGCCGACCCTGGCCCTGCCCTATCTGGAAGAACAGCTGGGCGACGGCCGTTTCAACCTCACCAGCGAAGCCAATCACCAGCGCGTGGAGCTCTGGGTGGCGCCGCAGCGCTGCGTCGACCCGGTGACCGGCAGCGTCCAGCACCTCAGTGCCGAGCTGCGGGTGGACGGTCAGGTGCAGCGCGGTTGCGGCTATTTCGGCGGCTCGCGCAACGACTGATTCGACGAGCAGCGGTTTTAGCCTCACGGCCAGGGAAGATTGCGGCTTATAATCGCCGGTTTGTGCAAAGCAAGCCGGCGCACTGTTGCGCACCGCCTACCCGGACCCTGTCATGTTACGAATCACCGAACTCAAGTTGCCGATCGACCATCCCGATGAAGACCTGCGCGCCGCCATCGTGCAGCGCCTGGGGATCGCCAGCGATGACCTGCTCGATTTCACCTTGTTCAAACGCAGCTACGATGCGCGCAAGAAGTCTTCCGAGCTGTGCTTCATCTACACCATCGACCTCAATGTGCGCGACGAAGCGCCGTTGCTGCTCAAGTTCGCCGACGACCGTAACGTCAACCCGGCGCCGGATGTCAGCTACAAGGTGGTGGGCCAGGCCCCGGCAGAGCTGAATGAGCGGCCGATCGTGGTGGGTTTCGGCCCTTGCGGGATCTTTGCCGGCCTGTTGCTGGCGCAGATGGGCTTCAAGCCGATCATCCTCGAGCGCGGCAAGGAAGTACGCCAGCGCACCAAGGACACCTGGGGCCTGTGGCGCAAGAGCGTGCTCAACCCCGAGTCCAACGTGCAGTTCGGCGAAGGCGGTGCCGGAACCTTCTCCGACGGCAAGCTCTACAGCCAGATCAAGGACCCGCAGCACCACGGTCGCAAGGTGCTCCACGAGTTCGTCAAGGCCGGCGCGCCGGACGAGATTCTCTACGTCAGCAAGCCGCACATCGGCACCTTCCGCCTGACCGGCGTGGTGGAAAACATGCGCCAGCAGATCATCGCCCTGGGCGGTGAAGTGCGCTTCGAGCAGCGGGTTACCGATGTGCTGATCGAAGACGGCCAACTGCAGGGCGTGGAACTGGCCAGCGGCGAACAGCTGCATTCCAAGCATGTAATCCTGGCCCTGGGCCACAGTGCCCGCGACACCTTCCGCATGCTCCACAGCCGTGGCGTGTACATGGAAGCCAAGCCGTTCTCGGTGGGTTTCCGCATAGAACACCCGCAATCGCTGATCGACAGCGCGCGCCTGGGCAAGTACGCCGGCCACCCGAAACTCGGCGCCGCCGACTACAAGCTGGTGCACCACGCCAAGAACGGTCGTTCGGTCTACAGCTTCTGCATGTGCCCCGGCGGCACCGTGGTCGCGGCCACCTCCGAGCCGAACCGGGTGGTGACCAACGGCATGAGCCAGTACTCGCGCAACGAGCGCAACGCCAACTCCGGCATCGTCGTGGGCATCACCCCGGAAGTGGATTACCCGGGCGGCCCGCTGGCGGGTATCGAGCTGCAGGAGCGCCTGGAGTCCCACGCCTTCGTCCTGGGCGGCAGCAACTACCAGGCCCCGGCGCAGCTGGTGGGCGATTTCATTGCCGGCAAGCCGACTACCGCCCTGGGCAGCGTCGAGCCGTCCTACAAGCCGGGGGTGAGCCTGGGTGACCTGGCCCTGGCCTTGCCGGACTTCGCCATCGAGGCGATTCGTGAGGCGCTGCCGGCTTTTGAACGGCAGATCAAGGGCTACTCGCTGCACGACGCGGTGCTGACCGGCATCGAGACCCGCACCTCATCGCCGCTGCGCATTACTCGCGACGCCTCGATGCAGAGCTTGAATGTGAAGGGGCTGTACCCGGCCGGTGAAGGCGCCGGTTATGCCGGGGGTATTCTCTCCGCCGGGGTCGACGGGATTCGCATTGCCGAAGCGGTGGCCCGCGACATCCTCGGTATTCAGGCCTGACGCAACGGCCCTTTCGCCGGCAAGCCGGCTCCTACCGCCTACCGTAGGAGCTGGCTTGCCAGCGAAGGCGTCGTCCAGAACAACGCAAGGCTCAAGGGCCTCTTCGCCGGCAAGCCGGCTCCTACGACAAGTTCAAATGCCGGCGCGCAATACGCTGGCCGGGAGTGCTTCGCCACGCTCGACGCTGGCCGCCACCGCATCGATCAACGCCGCCAGTTCATACCCCTGCTCCGCCAGCCACTGCTCATCGTAGTAGGTGGTCGCATAACGCTCGCCACCGTCACAGAGAATCGCCACGATCGAACCCGTCTCGCCGGCCGCGGCCATCTGCTGGGCGGCCATCAGGGCGCCGATCAGGTTGGTGCCGCTGGAACCACCAACCCGCCGCCCCAGGCGCTGGGCCAGGTAGTGCATGGCGGCCAGGGACAGGGCATCCGGCACCTTGACCATGGCGTCGATCACCTTGGGCAGGAATGAAGCCTCGACCCGTGGCCGACCAATGCCTTCGATCCGCGAACCGCAATCCAGGCGCAGGCTGGCATCACCGCTCTGGTAGTAGTCGAAGAACACCGAACGCTCGGCATCGGCACACAGCACCCGGGTGCTGTGCTGGCGATAACGCACGTAGCGGCCCAGGGTCGCGGTGGTGCCACCGGTGCCCGGGCTGGAGATCAGCCAGCTGGGCTCCGGATACCGCTCGAAACGCAGCTGCTGGAAGATCGACTCGGCAATGTTGTTGTTGGCTCGCCAGTCGGTGGCGCGCTCGGCGTAGGTGAACTGATCCATGAAGTGGCCGCCACTTTCCCGGGCCAGGCGTTCGGACTCGGCATAGATCTGCGTCGGGTCCTGTACCAAATGGCTCTTGCCGCCGTAGAAAGCGATCTGGGCGATCTTTTCCTGGGACGTGCTGGCGGGCATCACGGCAATGAACGGCAGGCCCAGGAGACGGGCGAAATAGGCTTCGGAAATCGCCGTCGAGCCGCTGGACGCTTCGATCACCGGCGCACCGGGTTTGAGCCAGCCGTTGCACAGGGCATAGAGAAACAGCGAGCGAGCCAGGCGATGCTTGAGACTGCCGGTGGGATGGCTGGATTCATCCTTGAAATACAGCTCGATGCCCGGCTGCCCCGGCAGCGGCAATGGGATCAGATGGGTGTCGGCGCTGCGCTGGAAGTCGGCTTCGATGATGCGGATGGCCTCACGGGCCCACTGGCGATTGTCGCTCATGTTCTATTCTCGTCAGATCGAACGCCGTACCGGCGCAAGAAGATGAAATGCACCCGGCCTGGATAATCCGGGAAGTCGGGGCTGACAGGCGCTTTCCCCAGGAAAAACGGCCCGCAACGCCCCGAATCAGACATGTTATGAAATAACTTTCAGGGCTTACAGGTACAGCTGAGAAGCAATTGGAAACACAACTGCAAACGAGCATTTTTAAGCAGGCCCTTTAGCCTCTGCATATAACAAAAAAGAATATAATTTTTGTTTTAACAACTAACTGCACGGGTTAGGGTGTGCCACCTATTTTTAGATTTAGATGGAGAGCGACCTTGCCTCTGCGTAGCACTTTCACTCGTTTCTTTGCCATGGAAGCTGCCAGCGGTCTGTTATTGATCGCCGCTGCCATCCTGGCTCTCATCATCAACAACTCACCGCTGTCCTGGCTGTACAACGGCTTGCTGGAAACCCCGGTGGTGGTCCAGATCGGCGCCTTGAAGATCGCCAAACCGCTGTTGCTGTGGATCAACGATGGCCTGATGGCGCTGTTCTTCCTGCTGATCGGCCTTGAGGTCAAGCGCGAGGTCCTGGAAGGCCAGCTGTCCAAGCCTTCGCAGATCGTCCTGCCGGGCATGGCGGCCATTGGCGGGATGCTGGTCCCGGCGCTGATCTACTGGTTTCTCAACCGCGACAATCCGGCAGCGCTCAATGGCTGGGCGATTCCCACCGCCACCGACATCGCCTTCGCCCTGGGGGTCCTGGCCCTGCTGGGCAAGCGGGTGCCAACCTCGCTGAAGCTGTTCCTCATGACCCTGGCGATCATCGATGACCTGGGGGCCATCGTGATCATCGCGATCTTCTACTCCGGCGCCCTGTCGACCCTGTCGCTGCTGCTGGCGGCCGCCTGCATCGCCGCCCTGGTGGCAATGAACCGCATGGGGGTGGTGAAACTCGGGCCGTACATGATCATCGGCCTGATTCTCTGGGTTTGCGTACTCAAGAGTGGCGTCCATGCCACCCTGGCCGGCGTGACCCTGGCCTTCTGCATTCCCCTGCGCACCCGCAATGCCGAGCCCTCGCCCTCACAGGCCCTGGAACATGCGCTGCACCCCTGGGTGGCGTTCGGCATCCTGCCACTGTTCGCCTTCGCCAACGCTGGTCTGTCGCTGAGCGGCGTAACCCTGGAGAGCTTCACCCACCATGTCCCCATGGGCATCGCCATCGGCCTGTTGCTGGGCAAGACCATCGGCGTGTTCGGCCTCAGCTGGCTGGCAGTCAAAGCCGGACTTACGGCCTTGCCGGCCGGCGCCAACTGGGGGCAGATCCTCGGGGTGGCGATTCTCTGCGGTATCGGCTTCACCATGAGCCTGTTCGTCGGCTCCCTGGCCTTTGAGCCCGGCAGCAGCGACTACGCAGGCATGGATCGCATGGGAATTCTCACCGGCTCGCTGCTCGCGGCACTGATCGGTTACGCCGTCACCGCGGCTGCCAGTCGCAAGAACACGGCGCTGAGCTCCTGATCAAACAGGATCCAGCCGCCTGAAAACACAAAACCCCGACCAGTTGCCTGGCCGGGGTTTTGTTTTGCAGCACAGGTATCAGCGGGTAACGCGGCTGGTACCGTTGACGGTCATGATGCGCACACGATCACCAACCCGGAACACTTCGTTTTCCTGCACCTGCTGCACATAGGCACGCATGCTGCCGTCGTCTTCACGCACGGTGATTTCAACGCCCTGGGTACGGGTCAGGCCTTCTTCAGTGGCCGAGCCCAGCAGACCGCCGGCTACCGCACCGATCACCGCGGTGACGATGCTGCCACGACCGCCGCCGATAGCGCTGCCACCCACACCGCCGATCACAGCGCCAGCAGCGCCGCCGATCGGGGTCTTGGTGCCTTCGATTTTCACCGGACGCAGGGATTCGATGGTGCCCATACGCACGGTTTGCACACGACGTGCTTCGTCACGGGAGTAGGAATCACCGGTCAGGTTAGAGGCACAACCGCCGAGCAACGTTGCCATCGCGGTGAAAGACGCAACCAGCAAAACAGACTTACGCATAGGATCAACTCCAAAGGACAGATGGTCATTAGACTCCGCAGCTTGACGCCTGTCACGGCGCAGCCCGGATAAAATTGGTTTCATTCAGCCGAAGTACAGACTGTATGAACGCTAAACCTTCTCAATACGGTGACGCCAGTTTCCCGCAGAACGCCACCGAACAAAGGATTTTCCATGGATTACTTCATCATCATCGTAACCACCGTCGCCGGTCTGTACTTCCACTGGTGGCTGTATGTACGCATCAAGCGCTGGACAGACCGGGACCTGGCACTGTCCATGGCCAGAAGCGATGAACAGAAGAAGCAATTCATGCTGCAACAACTGGCTGAGGCGCAACGCCAGAAAGTAAAACGCCGGGACCTGCCGCAATGGCTCGAAGCCGCTGCGGCCGGTTATCCCGGCGAGTAACCCACAGTCCTCAGGGAGCCAGACGTTCGCGGACCCACTGCTCGCCCAGCAGGCGATAGTTCAAACGATCATGCAGGCGACTGGGACGCCCCTGCCAGAATTCGATGCGTTCGGGCAGCAAACGATAACCACCCCAGTGTTCCGGGCAATCGGGCTGACTGTCGCTGAAGCGCGCCTCGGTGGCCTTGAGCAGTTCCTGCAACTCGTCGCGATCGGCGATCACCCGGCTTTGCGGTGACGCCCAGGCCCCCAGGCGGCTACCCAGAGGACGAACCTGGTAATAGGCATCGGACTCCTCGGGCGTGACCTTGGCCACCCGCCCCTCAATCCGCACCTGACGCTCCAGGGTTGGCCAGAAGAAGGTCATGGCGGCAAAGGGCCGCGCAGCCAGTTGCTGCCCCTTGGCACTCTCGTAGTTGGTGAAGAAGGTAAAACCTTGTTCATCCAACCCCTTGAGCAACAGGATGCGGCAATGGGGCCGACCCTCGGTATCGACGGTCGCCAGGGTCATGGCATTGGCCTCTACCGGGGGCTGCTCGGTTTTCACCGCTTCGGCAAACCACTGGTGGAACAGCGCAAAGGGTTCGTCCGGGGCCTGGGCCTCGGACAAACCATCGCGGGTGTAATCGCGGCGCATATCAGCCAGGGACTGAGTCATGCCTGCTTCCTTTTCCTTGAGAATCAGTTGTTAGCTTGCGCGGTGGACGCGACTTTCTTCGCCGGAGCTGCTGCCTTTTTCGCCGGAGCCTTCTTGGCGGCGGGCTTTTTGGCAACGGTGGACTTCTTCGCTGGCGCTGCGGCCTTTTTGCCGGTTGCAGCAGGCACAGGCGGCTTGGCGTCCTGCACGGCGACCATTTCGGTCTCGGATGGCGTCGGCTGGTTGTACTTGCTCAGCAGGCCCAACAGCGTGCTGCGCTGGGTCAGCATGATTTCCACGCGACGGTTCAGCGAACGGCCCTGGGGGCTGTCGTTGGCGGCGC
Organism: Pseudomonas protegens; assembly: GCF_013407925.2. Lineage (NCBI taxonomy): Bacteria > Pseudomonadati > Pseudomonadota > Gammaproteobacteria > Pseudomonadales > Pseudomonadaceae > Pseudomonas > Pseudomonas protegens. The sequence continues at coordinate 1,751,264 of NZ_CP060201.1, forward strand.
GCGGCATCACGGCGCCCATGCCACGCAGCATCAGGCGGTCCTGCTTCAAGCCGCTGAGGCTGAAGATGGCGGCAACGGACTGTGCCCGATCGCGGCTCAGTTTCTGGTTGGCCAGGGTCGGACCGGTGGCATCGGCATGACCGAGGATCAGCACGGCCGTCTTGGGATCGCCTTCAACCGCCTTGGCTACGCGGGTGAACGGGCCCAGGGTCACAGGCAGCAGCATGGCCGGACGATCCGGGTTGAAGGAGGCGTCGACCAGTGCCGTGACCACCAGCACGTTTTCACGACGTTCCACTTGCAGCTTGCTGTCCTTCACCGCTTCACGCAGGCGTGGCTCGTAGTCGTCCAGCCAGGCCTGGGTGATTTTCGGATCGGGCATCGGCACGTCCGCCACATTCACTTTGCTCAGAGGCTTGGGCTCGCTCTTGGCAAACGGCCACCACCAGTGAGTCTCGGAATCCGCGGCCTTGGCCACTGCAGGAGCGGGAGCCGGCTCGGCTTTCTTGGCTTCGGCGACCGGCTTGTCGGCGGAGTCCTTGGAGGAGAACGGCCACCACCAGCTGCTGCTCTCGGCCTTCGCGGCGGGCGCGGCTGGGGCTGCGGCCACAGGAGCGGGCGCGGGCGCCGGTTCGGCAGCCGCAACGGCGGGCTTGGCGGCCGCCGCAGCTTTGCCGGCTGGCGCTGCAGGTTTGGCAGAAGCGGTGGCTTTGGCGGCAGGCGCCGGCGCAGCGGCTTTGGCCGCTACCGCCGGTTTGCCCGCAGGAGCGGCAGGCGCCGCTTCGGCTGCGGCCGGTTTCTCGGCCGCTTGCGGGGCTTGATTGCTGCTGCTCTTGTCGGACCCGAACGACCACCAATGGCCGCCATCCGCTTCATTTTGTGGGGTTTGTGCACAACCGGTGACGGTCAGGCAGATGGCCAAGGCTAGAGACTTGTTTGACGACATGGGATATCCACAAAATGAGATAAAAAATTCGGTCTAAATAACCGCTACAAACAGACGCTTGGAAATTATAAAAGCCACAGGGTTGATGCCTGCAGCTTTTCCAGCATGTTTAAGCAAAAAAGTTCTTAACAGCAACCTTTTTACAGACAATCCGACAAAACCCGCACCAGCTTCTGTGCCCGTGGATCCATCAAGACATAAGGCCCCAGGGTGTTTGTCACAAAACCGAAGGCCACGTCATGTTCCGGGTCAGCAAATCCGATGGAACCGCCCGCTCCCGGATGCCCGAATGCCCGGGCGCCCAGGCCGAAAGTGGCATTGGCGACCTGGGGCTGGTCGAGCATGCATCCCAGGCCGAACCGGGTCTGGGTCAGCAAGGTCTTGTCCATGCCCAGGCTGTGCTCACGGGTCAGCTCTTCGAGCATGTCGGCCTCCAGCAAACTGCCGTCCAGCAAGCCGCTATAGAAACCGGCAAGGCTGCGGGCATTGCCATGGCCATTGGCCGCCGGCTGCTGCATGCGCCGCCACTCGGGTTTATTGGTGCTGGTCATGATAGACGGCGGATTGGTAAAGGCCCGGGTGGTCATCGCCGTGGGCTCGCGCATGGTCACTTGCAACAGGCGCTGGGCCGCGGCATCGCCGACATTGCCCTTGCCACGGGCGATATGCGCGACCCGATGAAACTCCTCGTCAGCCAGCCCCACATGAAAATCCAGCCCCAAAGGCTTGGCCACCCGGGCCACGATCGACTCCCCCGGGCCACGGCCGTCGGCCCGCCGGATCAGTTCCCCCACCAACCAGCCATAGGTGATGGCGGCGTAACCGTGCCCGTCACCCGGCGTCCACCAGGGCTGCTCCGCCGCCAGGGCATCCACCATGGTTTGCCAGTCGTACAGGGCTTCGGGGGGCAGCAACTCACGCAGGGCCGGCAGCCCGGCCTGGTGGCAGAGCAACTGACGCAGGGTAATCGCGGCCTTGCCCGAGGCGGCGAACGCCGGCCAGTAATCGGCCACTGGCGCATCCAGCTTGAGTTTGCCTTCGGCCACCAACTGCAGCGCGGTGACTGCGGTGAAGGTCTTGGTGCAGGAAAACAGGTTGGCGATGGTGTCGCTGTGCCAGGCCTCGGCGCCATCCTTGTCGGCGGTGCCGGCCCAGAGGTCGATGACGGTTTCTCCACCGATCTGGATGCACAACGCCGCGCCGCGCTCCTGGGGATCCTCGAACAATGCCGCGAAGGCCTCGCGTACCGCCTCGAATTTAAGTTCGTAATGACCCTGAATCTGCACCCTGACTCCCCCAGCACATTTGCTCGACAACGAGGCGCGCATTGTTCCAGCCCGTAACGGATTTGGGAACAGCCGACGGGGCTGCGCTCATGACGCCAGGGCCCCCGGCCGATCAGTGACCGTTAGCGGAGTGCCCTCCGGCATGCCCGCCGGTGTCCTTGGCGTCGTGCCCCTTGCCGCCATCAGCAGCGTCATGGGCGGCGGCGCCGGCCTGTTGCGCCTGAACCTGGGCCTTCTGTGCGTCCCTGGCCAGTTGCTCAAGCGCCTGCAGGTTGCTCTTGCGCACAGTGTCGACAAAACCCTGGAACGGCACATCGGTAATGCCCACCAGGCCGAAATGCCCGTTCTCACCGTCCAGCAAGCGCCCGGTCACGGGCTGGTCGAGGTACTGGAACCAATGCACACCGACAATCGACGACTCGCTCAGCGCCTGCTTGAGGAAGTTGGCGTAGGCCGGGCCACGGTCCTCTTCCCGGGCCAGTTCGGTGACACCGCCCCAGAACGGACCGCGATCCCGCGAGCCGAAGTTGAATTCGGTCACCAGTACCGGCTTGTCCAGGCTGCGCAGATAGGCGAAGTCCTGACCATCCTGGGGCTTGAGGGTGTAGAGGTTGAAACTCAGCACATCGCAATACTGGGCACAGGCCGCCACCGCTTCGGGGTTGCTGACGGCAAAACGACCGCCCAGCAGCAGGTGATTGGGGGCATGCCACTTCAGCGAGTCGGCGATGGTCTTGAAATAAGTCTCGGCAAACACCTTCTGGAAATACTTGAAGTCAGCCTCGATTTCCGGGTGTTCGGGGCTCGGCAACGGCGGCACGAAGCCCGGGTCTTCCATCAGTTCCCAGGCCGGCAGATCGATGCCCCAGGCTTTCGACAGGCCCGCCTGATTGCGGTACTTGTCCCGCAGTTGCTTGAGGAAGGCGCGCTTGGCCGGGACGTCGGTGGTCAGGCGCAACGTGCCGTAGGCCAGGGCATAGCGGGCTTTCGGATCGTCCCCCGGACCGGCCCAGGCCAGTTCGTTGTCGGCAAAGTAGCCGATCAGCCAGGGATCGTCGCGATGATCGCGGGCGGCAATGGCCACCGCGCGCTCGGTGGCCATGGCAAAGCGCGGGTCGAAGGGATCGGGCATGCCGCCCCACCAGTCGCTGCCGGTGCTGATACTGGCGTAGTCGCCGACGATGGACAGCGGCAGGGTGTAGGGCACACGGTCAGCCAGCCCCAGGGCCGGCGCGCTCCAGTTGCCGATGGTGTTGAACCCCCAGGCCTGCAGACGATCCAGGGCGTGCTCGACCCAGCGCTTCTCGTCAAACGCCGGCGGCGCGCACGGAACGACCGCTTCCGAAGCCGCAGGCTGGGCTTGGTTGGCGGACGCCCCGTCCGCCGCCGGGTCGTCGTGGGAGCAGGGCTTGCCATACGTGCGCTGCAGGTTGGCCCGGTAGAAGTCGTACCAACGGCCGGCGTTATAGCCACGCCCCTGGTCGGCACCGTTGCCACCGCGGTTGTCGCCCTCGCCGTAATAGGCGGCCAGGGGCTCGCCGTCCTTGGGCAAGGCGCTGAACATCCACTCGCGCCCGGCGACATAGGTCTGGCTGTTGTCCGGGGCCACGGTATTGACCCCCAGGGAGTAGAACGGATGCCCCTGCGGAGTCACCAGGAACCAGCGGCCATCGCGCTTTTCGGTGCGGAAGAAGCCGCTGGCCTTGAAGCTCAGCCCCTGGTTCCAGCCACCGAACTTGTCCAGCGGGGCCTTCTCCCGTTCACCGAGCCAGCCCTTGAGCTGTTGCTGCTCCTTGGCATCGGCCGCCTTGAGCTGATCGTCGCTGCTGACTTTTTCCGGCCAACGGGCCCGGGTCGACTGACCGTAGCCATCCACCAGCGAGCCGTAGACCGCCTTGACCACGCCCTCACCGTCCAGCACGCCGAAGCGCTCGAGAAGGATGCTCTGGGTCGCCTTGGGGTTATCCAGGGACAGGGTGACCGACACCACCTGACTGCGGTCCAGTTGCCCTTCGCTACTGGCCAGCAGAATGCGCTGGCCGTCCACGGTCATCGGCATCGGCGGCGCGGCCTTCATGCCCTGGCTCAGGGGACCGCTGGCCTCCAGGGGCACCAGCAGGGTCTGCGCCGGACCGGCCGGCAGGTCGACGCGGCTGACCAGGGTCTTGCCGTCGTTGCTCTGGATGGTCACGTAGAGGGTCAGGGCCCAGTTCATCGCACTCTGGATGCGCAAGGCCATCATCCCCGACTGCGACCAGTCCCAGGCGCCGCTCTGCGGCGTCAGGCTCAGGCTCGGCTTGGCGGTGGGGTTGAAGGTGATCCGCCGCAGCACTTCGCCCTCGGCCGTCTGCTCCGCATTGGACTGCGGCAGGCTGGCATCTTGTGTCGCCACCTGCACCACGGCGGCAGGTCGGACAAAGTTGAACAGCGTCTGTTGTCCGGCTGGGGCCGCCAGTACCGGCGCGGCAAACAACAGGGCAAATACAGTGGGCAACGAACGGCGAATCATATGAACCTGGCTCTCCCTAAAGGCCGATGAACGGCCGGTGCTGAAGCGGTGACGTGAAATAGACAGCACGGCGCGCAAAGGTGCGCGCCGTGCTCAGGATATTTCTCGGCGAAATGGCGGCAAGGCATTGAGGATAGCCTTGCCATAGCGCTGGGTGACCAGGCGGCGGTCCAGCAGGGTGATGGTGCCGCGGTCCTGTTCGGTGCGCAGCAGGCGACCGCAGGCCTGGACCAGCTTGAGAGACGCATCCGGCACCGAGATCTCCATGAACGGATTGCCGCCCCGGGCCTCGATCCACTCCGCCAGCGCCGCTTCCACTGGATCGTCCGGCACCGAGAACGGGATCTTGGCGATCACCACGTGCTCACAGTAGGCACCGGGCAGGTCCACCCCTTCGGCAAAGCTCGCCAGACCGAACAAGACGCTGGAGTCACCACCGTCGACCCGGGCCTTGTGCTTGTTCAGGGTTTCCTGCTTGGACAGGTTGCCCTGGATGAACACCTGCTTGCGCCAGTCGCGATCCAGGCCGTCGAACACGTCCTGCATCTGCTTGCGCGAGGAGAACAGCACCAGGGTGCCGCGGGAGCCCTCCACCAGCTCCGGCAGGTCGCGGATGATCGCCGCGGTATGCGCTGGCGCATCCCGCGGGTCGGCCCGCAGGTCGGGCACCCGCAGCACCCCGGCATCGGCGTGGTGGAACGGGCTGGGCACCACGGCGGTCACGGCTTTCTTCGGCAGCCCGGCGCGCATGCGGAAACGGTCGAAGGTGCCCAGGGCGGTCAGGGTCGCCGACGTCACCAGGGCGCCGTAGGCCACGTTCCACAGATTGCGCCGGAGCATCTCCGCCGCGAGGATCGGGCTGGCGTTGACCTCGATGTCGAACAGCGAGCCGCTCTCGGCCAGGGTCAGCCAGCGGGCCATGGGCGGGTTGTCTTCCGGGTCCTCGACGGTGAACGCGGTCCACAGCTCCCAGTTGCCCGAGGCCCGGGCCAGCAGGCTGCCGAACAGCGGGTACCACTCTTCGGCCTGGTTGCTGGCGATGCCGATATTGACCTCGCCATCCATGCCTTCCTTGAGCAGCTCGGTGAGACGGGTGAACAGGTCGGTGAGACGGGAGAAGCCTTTTTTCAGCTCGATGCCCATCTCGCGCATGTGCTCGGGAATCAGCCCGCCGACGAAGCGATGACGCGGCCGTTCGCGGCCTTCCATGTCTTCGCCGGTCTTGAAGTCGGCGATCTGCTCGCAAGCGCTGAACATGAACTGCTGCTGGGTCTTGATCTCCCGCGCCAGCTCCGGCACTTGCTCGATCAGGCGCCCCAGGTCGCCCGGCAGCGGGTGCTGGGCCAGCAGCTTGGTGAGGTTCTTGGCGGTCTGCTCCAGCCAGTCGGCGGTGGAGCGCAGCCGGGTGTAATGGGCAAAGTGGCCGATGGCCTTGTCCGGCAAGTGGTGGCCTTCGTCGAACACATAAAGGGTGTCGCGCGGGTCCGGCAGCACGGCGCCGCCGCCCAGGGCCAGGTCGGCCAGGACCATGTCGTGGTTGGTGACAATCACGTCGACCTTGCCCATGCCTTCGCGGGCCTTGTAGAAGGCGCACTGGCCAAAGTTCGGGCAATGGCGGTTGGTGCACTGGCTGTGATCGGTGGTCAGGCGCGCCCAGTCAGCGTCTTCCAAGGCCGTGGGCCAGCTGTCGCGGTCACCGTCCCATTTATTCCCGGCGAGCTTCTCGATCATGCTGGTGAACAGCTTCTGGCTGGCCTCATCCACTTCGATCTTGAAGCCTTCTTCCTCGAACAGCTGGGCCGTGGCGGTCTGCGCGTGGCCTTCCTGAAGCAGCATGTCGAGCTTGGACAGGCACATGTAGCGCCCCCGGCCCTTGGCCAGGGAAAAGCTGAAGTTCAGCCCGCTGTTGCGCATCAGGTCCGGCAGGTCCTTGTAGACGATCTGTTCCTGCAGGGCGACGGTGGCGGTGGCGATCACCAGGCGCTTGCCGGCGGCCTTGGCCGTGGGAATCGCCGCCAGGCTGTAGGCCACGGTCTTGCCGGTGCCGGTGCCGGCTTCCACCGCGACCACCGCCGGGTCGCCACTGCGCCGGCCTTCGTCGTCGGTGTCGATATCACCCAGGACCTTGGCCACTTCGGCGATCATCAGGCGCTGGCCATAACGCGGCTTGAGGCTCTTGGCTTCGAGAAAACGCGAATAGGCGCCCTGGATCGTGGTTTTGAGTTCGTTGCTGATCATGGTTTTTCGGGCGCACAAAACGCTGGATAAATTTTCAGTGGTTCGAATCGGCCGCTATCATACCCCGCTAATTCATGTCGCGCAGAACGGAGTACCCGAATGACCGCTTTCGCCCTTGCCTACACCCTGCATGTGCTGGCCGCCCTGGTTTGGGTCGGCGGCATGTTTTTCGCCTGGATGGTCCTGCGCCCCGCGGCCGTGGCGGCCCTTGAGGGACCGGCTCGACTGCAGCTCTGGACGCAAGTGTTTCCGCGTTTTTTCGTCTGGGTCTGGGCGGCGGTGGTGCTGTTGCCGATCAGCGGTATCGGCCTGCTGCATTTGCGCTTCAGCGGCTTTGAAACCGCGCCCAAGTATGTGCAGATCATGATGGGGCTGTATCTGGTGATGACCGCCCTGTTCATCCGCATCCAGTCCCTGCAACTGCCGGAACTGCGCAAGGCCGTGGCGGCGCAGGACTGGCCGGCCGGCGCCGCGGCGCTGGGCAAGATCCGCCGGCTGGTGGGCAGCAACCTGATCATCGGCCTGGTGCTGGTGGCCCTGGCCGCGGCCCGACCGACCTTCTGAATGCAAGCGCCCGCTACATGAGCGGGCGCCTGGTAAACCGCGGCCTCAAGCCGCCTGTTACAAACGCTGGACCGTCAACGAGCCCGCTTCTCCCGCGGGCCCTGGCTGGCCTTGAGCGCCGGGACGTCCACTCTTGCCGCCGTCGGTGCGATACACCAGGCAGCCCTTGGACTTGCCCCCGGCCCCCGGCTTGCCGCCGGCACCGGCCAGGCCACCGGCACCGCCATCGACCAGCACCTTGATCTGCTCGCCGGGGAAGTCGCGGGGCAACTCAAGCCGGACCTGGGCGCCCGCCGCCCCTGGTCGTCCGTTGCCGCCGTTGTCACCATCGGCGCCGCGACCGGCCTGGCCCCAGGTGCACCCCGGCTCCTCGCCATTGGCGCCGTCGAGGCCGACATAGCCGGGAACACCGGCACCGCCTCGAGCGTCCACCGACAAGGTCTCGGCCTTCAGGGATTCGAACCGCAGGTTCAGATTGCGCCCCGGCTTGGGCGCCTTTTCATAGGTGCCCGGCGCGCCGCGGGAGCTGATCTGGCTGCCGCTGTCCAGCTCTGCACGCCGGACAATCAATTGCAGGCTTGGCCCGGTGGGCACGATGGCGATCCGCGCCTCGCGCCCCAGGTGCAGCTCATCGACCTTGAGCTCGGTGACATTGGCCGGAATCAGCAAGGTGCCGTAGTCGGCCACGTCGAGGCGCTCCAACTGCAGGGTGCTGGCGGTATTGGGCAGGCGCATGAAGGAGTTGCTTTCGACCTGCACCACCTGGGCCACGGCCAGGGGACTGCAGAACAGGGCCAGCAGGCAGAGCTTACGCATGATCGGTCTCGACAGCAGGAGCAGCAGCGGGAAGGGTTTGCAGGTGGAAGATGCCCACGAGCAGGATTTGCCAACGATCACGCCAGGGATGCGGACGGTCCTTGAGGCTGCCATTGAACAGCAGCAGTTCCAGCAGATGGGTCAACAGCAACAGACTGCCCGCCAGATTGACCAGCAGGTGCAATGGATTGATCAATGGCTTGGCCAGATTGATCAGCACCACCAGCCAAAAAACCAAGGTCAGACATTTACCCATCCCCCACAAGAACTTCATACGCTCCCCTCGTGAATTATTCTTTGCGCGCACAGTAACGATTTATCCCGGGGGGACGCCAGAGGAGGATGAAAATTCTTGCCCAAGCCTCTGTTTAGCCGCTCGATCGACGAGGATCACTCGCCACGGCCGAACTCGGCGGAGAGATGAAGAACACCGGGAAGACAGGCGCCGACCTGGACACCCATGCCCAGCGCCGGGAGCCGAAACGACCCTGCGCGGCAGTGGCGCCGCGCAGGTCATGGGTTTCAGCGGTTGATCTGAATCTCCGTGCGACGGTTCATGGCTCGGCCTTCGGCGGTCTTGTTGTCCGCCACCGGCTTGCTTTCACCAGCGCCGGTCACCGAGACGAAGCTGTTGCGTGGAATGCCGTTGCTGATCAGGTACTCCACCACCGAGTGGGCCCGTTTTTCCGAGAGCTTCTGGTTGTAGGCGTCGCTGCCGACGCTGTCGGTGTGGCCGGTCACTCGCAGTTGCGCGCTCGGCGCCTCCTGTTTCAGGCGGGTGACGATGGTATTGAGCTTGGACTTGTCGGCGTCGGTCAGCTTGGCCGAGTCGAAATGGAAGTACACGTCGCGAATGACGATGGTTTCTTCCTTGACCACGACCACCTCTTCCACCACCGGTGGCGGTGGTGGGCAGCCGTTGGCATCGACCTTCACGCCCCTTGGGGTATGCGGGCACTTGTCACGGCTGTCCGGCACACCATCGCCGTCCTCGTCGCCATCACCTTTTACCCAGCAATAGGCGCCGGCCAGGCCACCGACCAGCAACGCGCCACCGCCCGCCCACGAGGAGCTTTCGGTGGCGCCCAGCGCCGCGCCCGTGACACCGCCCACCGCGGCACAGATCGGCCAGTCGGTTTTCTGCAAACCTGCACAACCAGTCAACACACTGGTTAACAGAACCAAGGGTACTGCCGTCCGAATGATGCTCATCTGATTTCTCCTGAGGGATCGGCTCAAGGCCGATTCACGGAGTAAAGACCCCGGCAATGATCTGCGCCAGCACCGGGCCATCGCCGGTTTCACCCCGTAAACACGGGGGCGTCGCGTAATAAGTGGTGAACCGCTCTAGGCCCGAGGGTGGCGGCACGCTAGTCTTGGGCGTTCTGATCGAGGAGCTAAGATGAGCGCCGGCATTTCTACTCGCACACCCCAGCAGGCCCTGGCGGCCCTGCTGGATCGCTATGCACCGCAACAGCTGCTGCTGATCGGCGCCAGCGACTTCCCGGCCCTGACGGCCTTCAAGGACGCCCACCCCGGTACTCAGGTCGCTCAGGCGGCGCCTGGCCCCCTGCCCGCGGAGCTGGCGGCCCGGCGTTTCGACCTGGCCCTGGCGGTGGACTGCCTGGAGCATTTGCCCAAGCGCGACGGCCTGAACCTGCTGGGGGGCATCCGCAACCTCAATGCCAGTCGGATCGCGGTACTGGCCGACCTGTCCGCCTGCGGCTGGCAGGAAACCGACTTTTTCTCCCTGGCCCTGCAGGCCAGCGAACGCTTCCAGCGGGAACAGCAGGTACTGACCCTGTTTACCTATGATCTGCTTGAATACAAACAGGTGCCCGACTGGCTCAATTCACGCTTCTGGGCGAACCCGGAAAACTTTGGAAAGTATTGGTGGTAAGACGATGAGCGCCTCGATTTGTCCCTGCGGCAGCGGCAACCTGCTGGATGCCTGCTGCGGCCACTACCATGCCGGCCATCCCGCGCCCTGCGCCGAGGCCTTGATGCGTTCGCGCTACAGCGCCTACGTGCTGGGCCAGGTGGATTACCTGCTGGCCACTACCCTGCCGGCGCAGCAGGCCGGGCTGGATCGCCAGTCCATCAGCGACTGGAGCGCGCAAAGCACCTGGCTGGGACTGCAAGTGGAAAGCTCGGAGGTCTTCGGTGGCCAGCCGGAGCACGCCTTCGTCACCTTCACCGCTCGCTGGCACGACAGCCAGGGCGAGCACAGCCACCGTGAGCGCTCGTCCTTCGTGCAGAACCAGGGACGCTGGTACTTCATCGATCCGACGGTCCCTCTCAAGGCCGGACGCAACGACGCCTGCCCTTGTGGCAGCGGGCAAAAATTCAAGAAGTGCTGCGCCAGCTACTTCACCCGCTGAACCAGGAATGTCCAGAGGCCCAGGACGGGCCCGGGGAATTCAAAGGGAGTCCTGCCATGATCGTTGAACTACGCATCCTTCGAAGCCTCTGCCTGCTCGGACTGTTGAGCCTGTCGGGGTGCGTGTCCTGGTTCACCGCTGAGGAACAGGATCCCGCGGTGCATCTGGTGAAAGTCGAGGTGGTGAAAGCCAACCTGCTGGAACAGCGCTTCACCCTGCACCTGCGGGTGGACAACCCCAACGACAGCGACCTGACCGTGCGCCGCCTGACTTACCGGGTCTACCTGGAGCGCTTCCTGCTCAGCGAGGGCGAGCACGAGCACTGGTTCACCGTCACGCCCCACAGCAGCCGCTTCTTCAAGGTGCCGGTACGCACCAACCTGTGGCCGCAGATCCGCGACGTGGTGAAACTGCTGCGCAAGCCGGAACGCCCCATTCCCTATCGCCTGGAGGGCGAACTGGAAATCGGATTATTCATCGGCAAGGACGTGCACCTGAAGCGCAATGGCGTGATAATTCCCGGCGATTTTATTCCGGAGTAACCCGCAATGACCCAGCAACCTCATGTCCATGGCCCTGACTGCAACCACGATCATGACCACCACGATCACGACCATGGCCATGTTCACGGCCCGCACTGCAACCACGCGCACCAGGAGCCGGTGCGCAACGCGCTGAAGGACGTTGGCCGCAACGACCCTTGCCCTTGCGGCAGCAGCAAGAAGTTCAAGAAGTGCCACGGCGCTTGATCTGAGCCCGGACCAGACTGCCAGGGCGCTACGCCGTCAGCGGCAGCGCGGCCCGATCTCTGCGGCCAGGAGCTGTTCCTGGCTCAGGACGGTGGCGTACTCGCCCTGCAGATTGGCCAGCGACATGGCATGCACCTCCTCGGCAGTGCGGGCCCGACCGGCCACGGAACGGGTCTGTACCCTGGTCGAGCAGGTCAATCCTGCCACCTGAGCATCACTCTGCAGGAGCCGGCTTGCCAGGACGGTGCAAGCCGATAAAACCTGTTCGCCGGCAAGCCGGCTCCTACGCGCTCTGGCCACTGTCGACGTACCGGCGCTGGCTATTTGCAGCACCATCAAGAAATACCTCCTGCCCCCGCTTGCGCGGCACTCGCCCGCTCACTAACGTAGCGCCTTTATCGACGTTACCCCCCCGCAGGAGCTTGACCATGGCCTCGCCAGCCCTTTCACATTTTCTTCCCCGGCTCGGCGTTGCCGCGGCTGTGGCCGGTGCCTTGAGCCTGGCCGGTTGCCAGTCCTGGAACTCACAGAGCAGCCTGCCCCCGACGTCTGGCGTGCAGCCTCTCAAGGGCCTGGCGCAGAACGTCTCGGTGCGCCGCAACGCGGTGGGCGTGCCGCTGATCGAAAGCAGCAGCTTCCATGACGCGCTGTTCACCCTGGGCTACGTGCACGCCAGCGACCGCATCGGCGAAATGGTCACCCTGCGCCTGCTGGCCCAGGGCCGCCTGGCCGAGATGTACGGCGCCGAGGTGCTGGATGTCGACCGCCTGATGCGCGCGGTGAATCTGAAGAAAAGCGCCGACGAGCTATACAAGGCCTCGTCGCCACGGATCAAGCGCTTCTTCGAAGTCTACGCCCGGGGGGTCAACGCCTACCTGTTCCGCTATCGCGACAAGCTGCCGCCGGATCTGGCGGCGACTGGCTATACCCCCGAGTACTGGAAGGCCGAGGACTCGGCGCTGATCTTCTGCCTGCTGAATTTCGGCCAGTCCGCCAACCTGCTGGAAGAGATCAACGCCCTGGTCCTGGCGCAAAAGGTCGGCAGCGACAAGCTGCCGTGGCTGACGCCGAGCTACCCCGATGAACCCTTGCCGCTGGCCGAGGCCGACAAACTCAAGGGGCTGAACCTCACCATTCCCGGGCTGAACGAAGTCAGCCGTGCCGCCAACCGCATGGCCCAGCTCAACAGCCTGGGCGTGCGCGGCGGCAGCAACCTGGCCATCGCCCCGCAGCGCAGCCGCACCGGCCGCAGCCTGCTGGCCGTCGACAGCCACCTGCCCGCCTGGTACTACGCGCAGATCCGCGCACCGAAGTACCAGGCCGCCGGTGCCTCCATCGCCGGTTTGCCAGCGATTCTCCAGGGCTTCAACGGCAAGGTGGCCTGGAGCCTGAGTTCGGTGGAAGGCGACAACCAGGACCTGTTCCTGGAGAAACTCAAACGCCAGGGCAACGCCCTGTACTACCAGAACAACGGTAAATGGCAGCCGGTGGCCGTGCGCAACGAAACCTATTTCGTCAAAGGCCAGCGGCCGATTCGCGAAGCGGTGTATGAAACCCGCCACGGCCCGTTGCTCAACAGCGCCCTGGGCGCGGCTTCGGGCAGCGGTTTCGGCCTGGCCCTGCAAACGCCGGAGCTCAAGGACGACAAGACCCTGGACGCCTTCTTCGACCTGTCCCGGGCGCAGAACGTCGAGAAAGCCTCGGACGCCAGCCGGGAAATCCGCGCCATCGCCCTGAACATGGTGTTCGCCGATGCCAGCAACATCGGCTGGCAGGTCACCGGGCGCTTCCCCAACCGTCGCGAAGGCGAAGGCCTGCTGCCTTCCCCGGGCTGGGACGGCCGCTACGACTGGGACGGCTACGCCGACCCGATGCTCCACCCCTATGACCAGGACCCGCCCCAGGGCTGGATCGCCACCGCCAACCAGCGGGTGATTTCCCGCGGCTACGGCATGCAGTTGTCCAACTCCTGGCAGGCCCCGGAACGGGCCGAGCGCATGGCCGAACTGGCCTCCAGCGGCAAGCAGGACAACCGCAGCCTGATCGCCCTGCAATACGACCAGAGCACCCTGTTCGCCGCCAAGCTGAAGAAGATGTTCGAAGCCCCGGGCATGGCTCAATCACTGAAGAAGGCCATCGAGGCATTGCCCGATGCCGACCGCGCCAAGGCCCGGGAGGCCTACAGCCGCCTGCTGGCGTTCGATGGCAAGGTCACTGCCGGCTCAGCCGACGCGGCGCTGTACGAATTGTTCCTGCAGGAAAGCGCCAAGCAGATCTTCCTCGACAAACTGGGCCCGGAATCCGGCAGCGCCTGGCAGGCCTTCGTCGCCAACGGCAACCTGTCCTACTCAGCCCAGGCCGACCACCTGCTGGGTCAGGAAGACAGCCCGTTCTGGGACGATTCGCGCAGCGCGCAAAAGGAAGACAAACCGGCGATCCTCGCCCGCAGCCTGGTGGCAGCCATCAATGCCGGCGAGCAACTGCTGGGAGCCGACCGCAAGGCCTGGCAATGGGGCAAGCTGCACAGCTACTCATGGACCAGCAGCAGTGGCCGGCAGATCCGCGCCCCGATGCAGGCCGGAGGCGATCACAACACCCTCAACAGCGCCGCTTACCATTGGGGGCAGGACTTCGTCATCCGCGACACCCCGGCCCTGCGCTTGATCGTGGATTTCGGCCTCAGCGAACCCTTGATGGGCCTCAACAGCAGCGGCCAGTCCGGCAACCCGGCAAGCCCGAACTACGCCAATGGCATCGACGGCTGGCTCAAGGCCCAATACCTGAGCCTGCCGATGCAGCCGCAGAACTTCGAGCGCAGCTACGGCAAGACCCGCCTGACCCTGGTTCCGGGCAAGTAAGCGCCCGACACTCTGCCACCCGCTTGCCCATCCGGTGCAAGCGGGCCTGCCCCAAAACGAACAACCCGCCCCCGCCGCCTGCGCTACGCCCCAGCGTGATCCCCAAGCCAGCGCCTCCGGCGATCGACTGTGCACCTTGCACCCTATTGGCGCCCGCGCCAAAACACGCCCCATTTCAGCGCGCGCCAGCCCTGAAGCCGGCACCCCAAGGGTTTTAAAACACTTGTTCGGGACTCTGGTTCGGAAATTGCTACTTTCAATATGTCTTATGCGTTCCAGTAACAGTACTCATGCGCCACAAGCGCTCATATTGGTTCTTAGGGATTGAATAATGAAAAAAGCATTGCTGACCCTTTCCGCACTGGCTCTCTGCATGGCCGCCGGCTCCGCGCTGGCCAAGGAATACAAGGAACTGCGCTTTGGCGTCGACCCGTCCTATGCACCCTTCGAATCCAAGGCCGCCGACGGCAGCCTGGTGGGCTTCGACATCGACCTGGGCAATGCCATCTGCGCTGAGCTGAAGGTCAAGTGCAAATGGGTCGAAAGTGACTTCGACGGCATGATTCCCGGCCTCAAAGCCAACAAGTTCGACGGTGTGATCTCTTCCATGACCGTGACCCCGGCCCGCGAAAAAGTCATCGATTTCTCCAGCGAGCTGTTCTCCGGTCCCACCTCGTTCGTGTTCAAGAAGGGCTCGGGCCTGAGCGCAGACACCGCCTCGCTCAAGGGCAAGACCGTGGGCTATGAGCAGGGCACCATTCAGGAAGCCTATGCCAAGGCCGTACTGGACAAGGCCGGGGTCAAGACCCAGGCCTATCAGAACCAGGACCAGGTCTACGCCGACCTGACTTCCGGGCGCCTCGACGCCTCGATCCAGGACATGCTGCAAGCCGAGCTGGGCTTCCTCAAATCGCCACAGGGCGCGGACTACGAAGTCAGCAAGCCGGTGGAAGACCCCCTGCTGCCGGCCAAGACCGCCGTCGGTATCTCGAAAGGTAACAAAGAGCTGAAAGCGCTCCTGGATAAAGGTATCAAAGCGTTACACGATGATGGCACCTACGCCACCATCCAGAAAAAACACTTCGGTGACCTGAACCTCTACAGCGGTAAATAACCGGTCGGCGCCCATCTTCGATGGGCGCCTTTTTTATCGCGACGGGTCACTGATCGATGCTCGAAGAACTTCTAAAAAACCTGGGGCTTTCCGCCTTCAGCCTGAAGGGTTTCGGCCCCCTGCTGCTGGAAGGCACCTGGATGACCATCAAATTGTCGGTGTTGTCGCTCCTGGTCAGCGTCCTGCTCGGCCTGATCGGCGCCAGCGCCAAACTCTCCAGCCTGGCCTTGCTGCGGGTTCCGGCCCAGCTCTACACCACCCTGATCCGCGGCGTGCCGGACCTGGTGCTGATGCTGCTGATTTTCTACAGCCTGCAGACCTGGCTGACCTCCTTCACCGATTTCATGGAGTGGGAATACATCGAGATCAACCCCTTCAGCGCCGGGGTGATCACCCTGGGCTTCATCTATGGCGCCTACTTCACCGAAACCTTTCGCGGGGCGATCCTGGCGGTGCCCCGGGGCCAGGTGGAAGCGGCCACCGCCTATGGCCTCAAACGCGGCCAGCGCTTTCGCTTCGTGGTCTTCCCGCAGATGATGCGCTTCGCCCTGCCGGGCATCGGCAACAACTGGATGGTGATGCTCAAGGCCACGGCCCTGGTGTCGATCATCGGCCTGGCCGACCTGGTCAAGGCCGCCCAGGACGCCGGCAAGAGCACCTATCAGCTGTTCTACTTTCTGGTCCTGGCGGCGCTGATCTACCTGTTGATCACCAGCGCCTCCAACGTTGTCCTGCGCAAGCTTGAACGGCGTTACGCCGCCGGCGCCCGGGAGGCCGTGCGATGATCGAACTCCTGCAGGAATACTGGCGTCCCTTCCTTTACAGCGACGGTTACCACATGACCGGGCTGGCCATGACCATGTGGCTGCTCACAGCGTCGATCTGCATTGGCTTTCTGGTGTCGATCCCGCTGTCCATCGCCCGGGTTTCACCCAAGCGCTACATCCGCTGGCCGGTGCAGTTCTACACCTACCTGTTTCGCGGCACGCCGCTCTATATCCAGTTGCTGATCTGCTACACCGGGATCTACAGCATCGCCGCGATCCGCGCGCAACCGCTGCTGGATGCGTTCTTTCGCGACGCGATGAACTGCACCATCCTCGCCTTCGCCCTGAACACCTGTGCCTACACCACGGAAATTTTCGCCGGGGCGATCCGCAGCATGGCCCACGGCGAAGTCGAAGCGGCCAAGGCCTACGGCCTGAGCGGCTGGAAGCTGTATGCCTACGTGATCATGCCCTCGGCCCTGCGCCGCTCGCTGCCTTACTACAGCAACGAAGTGATCCTGATGCTGCACTCCACCACGGTGGCCTTCACCGCGACCATTCCCGACATTCTGAAAATCGCCCGGGACGCCAACTCGGCGACCTTCCTGACCTTTCAGTCGTTCGGTATTGCCGCCCTCATCTACCTGTGCGTGACCTTCACCCTGGTGGGTCTGTTCCGTCTCGCCGAGCGCCGCTGGCTGGCCTTTCTCGGACCGACCCACTAGGACTTGCAGCAGGAAAAACCGTCAATGCGCCACGAGATCCACGACCTGATCGCCCCCCTGCCGGGCACCGCGCGCCAGGTCCACAGCTTTCATTTCGGCCCCGCCCAGGCCCCGGGCAAGATCTACATCCAGTCCTCCCTGCATGCCGATGAACTGCCCGGCATGCTGGTGGCCTGGCACCTCAAGCAGCGCCTGACGGAACTGGAAGCCGAAGGTCGCCTGCGGCATGCAATCGCTCTGGTGCCGGTGGCCAACCCGGTAGGCCTGGAACAGATACTGATGGACGTGCCCCTGGGTCGCTATCAGTTGGAGAGCGGGCAGAACTTCAATCGCGGCTTCGTCGATCTCAGCGAAGAGGTGGGCAACGCCGTCGAAGGACTGCTCAATCACGATCCCCAGCACAACCTCGGTCTGGTGCGCCGGCACCTGGCCGACGCCCTGGCCCGGCAACGACCCGAGACGCAACTGCAATCCCTGCGCCTGACCCTGCAACGGCTGGCCTGCGACGCCGACATGGTGCTGGACCTGCACTGCGACTTCGAAGCCGTGGCGCACCTGTACACCACCCCCCAAGCCTGGCCACAGGTCGAGCCCCTGGCCCGCTACATCGGCGCCCAAGCCTGCCTGCTGGCCACCGACTCGGCGGCCTGGTCGTTCGATGAATGCTTCAGTCTGCTGTGGTGGCAACTGCAACAGCGCTTCGGCGAACGCTTTGCCATTCCCACGGGCAGCTTTGCGGTCACCGTCGAACTGCGCGGCCAAGGCGACGTCAATCATGACCTGGCCCGTCTCGACTGCCAGGCCATGCTGGATTACCTGACCCATGTCGGCGCCATCGCCGCCGAGGCGCCGCCCTTGCCTGAGCTGCCCTTCCCGGCCACGCCGCTGGCGGGAGTGGAACCGCTAGCAACGCCGGTGGGCGGGCTGCTGGTGTTCACCGCACTGCCGGGGCAATACCTGCAAGCCGGACAGCAGGTGGCTGAAATCATCGACCCGATCCACGACCGGGTCACCCCTATCCATTGCAACAACGCCGGGCTCCTGTACGCCCGCTCGCTGCGGCGCATGGCCACCGCCGGCATGGTGATCGCCCATGTCGCCGGCCGCGAAGCCTATCGCAGCGGCTATCTACTTTCGCCTTGAGGATGCAAGCCACCATGTACAAATTGACCGTTGAAGGCCTGCACAAATGCTATGGCGACAATGAAGTGCTCAAAGGTGTGTCTCTGAAGGCCAAGACCGGCGACGTGATCAGCCTGATCGGCGCCAGCGGCTCGGGTAAAAGCACCTTCCTGCGCTGCATCAACTTTCTCGAAACCCCGGACGACGGCGCCATGAGCCTGGATGGCCAGCCGATCCGCATGGTCAGCGATCGTCACGGCATGCACGTGGCCGACCCGGCCGAGCTGCAGCGGATCCGCACGCGCCTGGCGATGGTGTTCCAGCATTTCAACCTGTGGAGCCACATGACCGTGCTGGAAAACATCACCATGGCCCCGCGCCGGGTGCTGGGGGTCAGTACCAAGGAGGCCGAGGAGCGCGCCCGGCGCTATCTGGACAAGGTCGGCCTGCCGGCCCGGGTCGCCGGCCAGTACCCGGCCTTCCTGTCCGGCGGCCAGCAACAGCGGGTGGCCATCGCCCGGGCATTGGCCATGGAACCGGAGGTCATGCTGTTCGACGAACCGACCTCGGCCCTGGACCCGGAGCTGGTGGGCGAGGTGCTCAAGGTGATCCAGGGCCTGGCCGAAGAAGGCCGGACCATGATCATGGTCACCCACGAGATGAGCTTTGCACGCAAGGTGTCGAGCCAGGTGCTGTTTCTGCACAAGGGCCTGGTGGAAGAGGAAGGCGCCCCGGAGGAGGTGCTGGGTCACCCGAAAAGCGAGCGCCTGCAGCAGTTTCTCAGCGGCAACCTGAAGTAGCGAACACCCATAATGCCCCCGTCCGCACCGATGTGCCGCGGGCGGGGCGTCGAGCGGCGACGGGAAGGTTCAGGCCACGGGCGCGGGTGGCGGCTCGTCGGGCAAGGTCGGCTCGCCTGGTTCCTGGGGTTCGAGGGGTTGCGGGGTATCCGGGTCGGGCTGACCGGGAATGCCACCCGCCATCTCGACGCTGGGATGAGCCAGCAGGGTCCAGGCCAAGAGCCCGACCTGATTGGGTTCCAGCTTGGCCAAGGTGGCGCTGATTCGCGGATCTATCTTCATGGGGCACTCCTGAGCGGGGCCCGGCATGCCTCGCGCATACCGGAAATACACCCAATAGAGTGTGGGTCCGCTCAGGAATTCCCGCTATTTGTCAGACGGACGCACTCAGGTGCGCGGCAGGGTTACGCCACGCTGGCCCTGGTACTTGCCACCGCGGTCCTTGTAGGACACTTCGCACTCTTCGTCCGACTCCAGGAACAGCATCTGCGCCACGCCTTCGTTGGCGTAGATCTTCGCCGGCAAGGTGGTGGTGTTGGAGAATTCCAGGGTCACGTGGCCTTCCCACTCGGGTTCCAGCGGGGTCACGTTGACGATGATGCCGCACCGGGCATAGGTGCTCTTGCCCAGGCAGATGGTCAGTACGTTGCGCGGAATGCGGAAGTACTCGACGGTGCGGGCCAGGGCAAAGGAGTTCGGCGGGATGATGCAGACGTCGCTCTTGATGTCGACGAAGCTCTTTTCATCGAAGTTCTTCGGATCGACGGTGGCCGAATTGATGTTGGTGAACACCTTGAATTCATCGGCGCAACGCACGTCGTAGCCGTAGCTCGACACCCCGAAGGAGATCAGCCGATCCGGGCCTTCGCCACGCATCTGGCGCTCTACGAAGGGCTCGATCATGCCGTGCTCTTGCGCCATGCGGCGAATCCACTTGTCCGATTTGATGCTCATGGCGGGTGTCCTGAAATAGCGAGGTGAAAAAAACGGTCAGGCATCTTACCGGGGCGCGGGGTCGGGTTCAAAGTCCGGGGCGTTTTTCTCGCCTGACACCAGGTTTTTCAAGGGTTCGGCGACGAACGACGGGCCGTCAGTCACGAAAACCGAGAAACCTTGGCTCTAGCCATTGGCACGTTCAGGAAAAAGGGTTAAGGTGGCGCCACTGTGCTGCTTGTGTCACTGAGAATCTCTACACGATGTTGAATTTCGATCCAACCATCTCCAAGAATTTTTCCTGCTCTTTGCACTCAGTCTCGGCCAGGGCTTTTCCTGAGTCGCAGTTAACTTTGTCCAAGGAGATACACCATGTCTAATCGCCAAACCGGTACCGTTAAGTGGTTCAACGATGAAAAAGGCTTCGGCTTCATCACTCCACAATCCGGTGACGACCTGTTCGTACACTTCAAAGCTATCCAATCCGACGGCTTCAAAAGCCTGAAAGAAGGCCAACAGGTTTCTTTCATCGCTACCCGCGGTCAGAAAGGCATGCAAGCTGAAGAAGTACAAGTTATCTAACTTGTACTGATCCAGTAAAAAGCCCCGCCCTCAACAGCGGGGCTTTTTTGTGCCCGGTGTTTTTTTGTCGGCACCCTCACGAGAAAGGCGCCCGGGCCACCCAGGGTTACCAGGTCACGCCAAAGCCCACGGTATAGCGGGTCTTGTCCAGATCGCTGTCTTCGGTGCCGCGAATCAGGTCCTTTTCCGCCTTCAGGTTCAACGACGCCCAGTCGGTAACCTTGTAGCGCAGCCCCATCTCGGCATCCAACGCATAGTCGGCCACCCCGGAAAGCGGTCGCCCGATTTCGCCATTGGTGAAGAACTCTACCCGTTTGCCGATCAGATAGCGGTTGTAATCCCACTTCATCGCCAGGGAATAGAAGTTGTCCTTGCCGCCATCGGCGTATTCGTAATCTGTACGGTTAAGCAGCGAGCCCAGGGAGAACGCCCCCAATTCATCATCCCAGAACTGGTAGCCAGGGCCGGTACCCACCACCCGCTGTCGCGACAACTCCTCGACCTTGTCACGCTTGTAGGTCAGGCGTCCTTCCCAGAACCATTTTTCAGTGATGAAACGGTCCAGGGCATATTCGGCACTCCAGTTGTCGGTGGTCACCACGTGATTCTGGAACTCACGGTTGTACTCACCCTGCGCATTGTGGCGCCAAGCGCCATGGCGCGCCGACGTCTTGAAGTCGATGTCGTAGTCATCGGTATCCTTCTCGGCGCGCTTGTAGTCCATCGCCACGTCGATATTGCCCTTCCACACCATGTCCTCGACCAGCGGCCTGGGCTTCATGATCTGCTGGATACTCGCCAGCTCCACAGTCTTGGGCGCTTCACCATTGGCAAGAATGACCTTGCCCTCCTCCGCCGCCTGCAGCGACTTGGCCTTCTCCCCGATGTAGGCATCCTGCTTGACCAGCAGTTCCTGATCGCTTTCCAGGGTCTTGACCTGTTTCCAGTCGATGGAAATGGCGCCGCCATAGTCGGTCTGGAGCAATAGCTTGCCGCCATCGAAAACCTTGATCTTGCCGCTCAGGCGGTCACCGTTCTTCAACCAGACGGTATCAGCCAGGACAGGCATGGAGGCGCTGAGCACCGCGAAACACAACAACGTTCTAGGCAACATAGGTAATACAGGGCTCGATCTTGCGAAAAAAAACGGCATTATTCCTGCTGAACACGCCTTAGTCAGGACTGACCCGGGTATTGAGAATGAGTTCAATATGCAGTCAGTCCTTATCCTCTGAACCGATCCACGGCCCTTCATTAATCTGGAACCGCGAATGTGACCGAACACGGCGAAGCCCCGCAGGACCCGGCGCAAATCCGACGCACGGCGCTGTACCTGACCCTGGCCCAGGTTCCCACAGGCAAAGTGGTGAGCTACGGCCAGCTGGCAGAAATGGCTGGCCTGGGCCGCGCCGCGCGCTGGGTTGGCCGCACCCTCAGCCAGTTGCCGGCCGACACCCGCCTGCCGTGGCACCGGGTATTGGGCGCCGGCGGCCGCATCAGCCTGCCGGTCGGCAGCCCATCAGGCGACGAGCAGCGCGCCAGACTGCGCGATGAAGGCGTCACTATCCGGAATAATCGCGTGGATATTCAGCGCCATGGCTGGCGCCCGGTAGAGCACAGCGGTTAGAGTGCGCGCTTTGTTTCCGTAACCTGAGGCAGACTTCAGCCCATGCCCCGTAAAACCTGGCGCGCCGCACTTGCCGCCTATGCCAGCCCCTCGACGCTCGTGCTGTTGCTGCTTGGTTTCGCTGCCGGCATGCCTTACATGCTGGTGTTCTCGACTCTTTCGGTGTGGTTGCGCGAGGCCGGTGTGGCCCGCGAAACCATCGGTTATGCCAGCCTGATCGGTTTGGCCTATGCCTTTAAATGGGTGTGGTCCCCGCTGCTTGACCAATGGCGCCTGCCCATACTGGGCAAGCTCGGGCGGCGCCGCTCCTGGCTGGTACTGGCCCAGACCCTGGTGATTCTCGGCCTGATCGGCATGGGCTTCTGTGACCCGCAAAAGCACCTGTCCTGGCTGATCGCCATTGCCGTGATCGTGGCCTTTGCCTCGGCGACCCAGGACATCGCCATCGACGCCTACCGCCTGGAAATCGCCGACGACAGCCGCCAGGCCGCCCTGGCCGCCAGCTACATGTCCGGCTATCGGGTCGCGGTACTGCTGGCCACTGCCGGCGCGCTGTTCTTCGCCGAAGGCTTCGGCTCCACCGGCTTCAGCTACAAGCATTCAGCCTGGACCGGCACCTACGTGCTGTTCGGCGTGCTGATGATCCCCGCGCTGATCACCACCCTGCTGATGCGTGAACCAGCAGTGCCATTGCGCACTCAACTGTCGGCAGGGCGCTACAGCTTCGCTCACCAGTTGATCTCGGTATTCGTCCTGATCGTGCTGCTGGTGTCGGTGCCCGCGACCTTCACCCAGCTCTACAACACCGACTTCGCCAGCGTGATCTTCGATGGCATGAGCCTGCTGGACCTGCTGCTGGAAGACCGCGCCTTCCTGCGGGCAATCCTCTATATCACCCTCACCACCCTGTGCCTGTCGGCCATGGGCCGCCGGGGGCTGGCGCCAGTGCTGACACCGGTCAACGACTTCATCCTGCGCTATCGCTGGCAAGCCTTCCTGCTGCTGGGACTGATTGCCACCTATCGCATGTCGGACACGGTCATGGGCGTCATGGCCAACGTGTTCTACATCGACCAGGGCTTCACCAAGGACCAGATTGCCGGGGTCAGCAAGATCTTCGGCCTGATCATGACCCTGCTCGGGGCTGGCATGGGCGGCCTGCTGATCGTGCGCTTCGGCATCCTGCCGATCCTGTTTATTGGCGGCGCCGCCTCCGCCGCCACCAACCTGCTGTTCCTCATGCTCGCCGGCATGGGCCCGAACCTGGAAATGCTGGTTGTCACCATTTCCCTGGACAACTTCAGTTCAGGCATGGCCACTTCAGCCTTCGTCGCCTACCTGTCGAGCCTGACCAACCTCAAGTTCTCCGCCACCCAGTACGCCCTGCTCAGCTCGATCATGCTGTTGCTGCCGCGCCTGATCGGCGGCTATTCCGGAGTCATGGTGGAAAAGTTCGGCTACCACGACTTCTTCCTTATCACCGCGATACTCGGGGTGCCGACGCTGATCCTGATCGCCATTCACTGGTTCCAGGAGAGCCGCCGTGCCGGGCCCAAACCCGAGCCGGAAAGCCCCGCCAACAGCACCGCCGTCGGCGAAGAATCGTAGAAAATCCCGGGAGTTACGAGCCGCTTTCCGTCGCTCCCGCCCCTTCCAAGCGCAATCCTGTACGCCAGCGGAACTCGCCCGTACAATGCTCCGTCACTTCCAGTCTTCAGCAACCGACAACGGCCTACCATGCGTACCAGTCAATATTTGCTCGCCACACAGAAAGAAACGCCTTCCGACGCGGTCGTGATCAGCCACCAGCTGATGCTGCGCGCCGGCATGATCCGTAAACTGGCTTCCGGCCTGTACACCTGGCTGCCGATGGGCTTGCGGGTGATGCGCAAGGTTGAAGCCATCGTTCGCGAAGAAATGAACGCCGCGGGCGCGCTTGAAGTGTTGATGCCGAGCACTCAGCCGGCTGAGCTGTGGCAGGAATCCGGTCGCTGGGAAGAGTACGGCCCGGAGCTGCTGCGCTTCAAAGACCGTCACGGTCGCGATTTCTGCGCCGGCCCGACCCACGAAGAAGTGATCACCGATCTGGCGCGCAACGAGCTGAGCAGCTACAAGCAGCTGCCGCTGAACCTGTACCAGATCCAGACCAAATTCCGCGATGAAATCCGCCCACGCTTCGGCTTGATGCGCGGCCGCGAGTTCATCATGAAGGACGCCTACTCCTTCCACGCCGACCAGGCGTCCCTGCAGATCACCTACGACCGCATGCACCAGGCTTATTGCAACGTCTTCACCCGCCTGGGCCTGAAGTTCCGCCCGGTTGAAGCAGACAACGGCTCCATCGGCGGCGCCGGCTCCCACGAATTCCACGTACTGGCCGAGTCCGGCGAAGACGATATCGTCTTCAGCAACGGCTCCGACTACGCCGCGAACATCGAGAAGGCCGAAGCCGTGCCGCGCGAAACCTCGCGCCCGGCGCCGACCGAAGAGATGCGCCTGGTTGACACCCCAGACGCGAAAACCATCGCCCAGCTGGTGGAAGGCTACAACCTGCCAATCGAGAAGACCGTCAAGACCCTGGTGGTGCACGCCGAGGAAGCCGGCAAGCTGATCGCCCTGATCATCCGTGGCGACCACGAACTGAACGAAATCAAGGCCGCCAACCAGCCTGGCGTCGCCAGTCCGCTGGTCATGGCCTCCGAAGCCGAACTGCGTGCCGCCATTGGCGCTGGCGCCGGTTCCCTGGGCCCGGTGAACCTGCCACTGCCGATCATCATCGACCGTTCGGTGGCGCTGATGAGCGACTTCGGCGTCGGTGCCAACATCGACGACAAGCACTACTTCGGCGTCAACTGGGAGCGCGACCTGCCGGTTCCAACCGTGGCCGACCTGCGCAACGTAGTGGCCGGCGACCCGAGCCCTGATGGCAAGGGCACCCTGGAAATCAAGCGCGGCATCGAAGTCGGGCACATCTTCCAGCTGGGCAACAAGTACAGCAAGGCGATGAAGTGCGAAGTGCTGGGCGAGAACGGCAAGCCGGTGACCCTGGAAATGGGCTGCTACGGCATTGGCGTGTCCCGCGTGGTGGCTGCCGCCATCGAACAGAACAACGATGAAAACGGCATCATCTGGAGCGACACCCTGGCACCGTTCCAGATCGCCCTGGTACCGCTGCGCTACGAAACCGAGCAGGTTCGCGAAGCCACCGACAAACTCTACGCAGAACTGACTGCCGCCGGCTTTGAAGTGCTGCTGGACGACCGCGACAAGAAAACCAGCCCGGGCATCAAGTTCGCGGACATGGAGCTGATCGGCATTCCTCACCGGATCGTGGTCAGTGACCGCGGTCTTGCCGAAGGCAACCTGGAATACAAGAGCCGTACCGAAGCCCAGGCGCAAGCGCTGCCCGTGGCCGACGTATTGTCCTTCCTCCAAGCCCGTATCCGTCGCTGAAACCAGATAGAGAAGTCATGTTCAAGCGAAATACCTTAAGCCTCGGGGGCGCCGCCTTGTGCGGCGCCCTGCTGGTCAGCGGCTGCGCCAATCAGATGTCGCAACGCAGCGAGCACGAGGAACGGATCGAGCGCAAATTGCTCGACCACAGCCTGCAGATCGATGTCGGTGAGCCAAAGGTGCTTGAGCTGCCGCAACGCCGGGTACGCATCCACGAGCAGAAGACCTTCGAAGTCACCGAATTCGAGGTCACTCGCCGCTACGATCGCTATACGCCCTATCAACCCTGGCGGGAAATCTACGAGATCCCGCTGGGCGCGGTAGCCCTGGTGGCCGGCGTCGGTGCCAATGTGGTCAACGTGTTCGCTCTGGGCAACCTGCCCGACAGTGTCACCAAGGACTGGGTCAGCTACGGCGTGTCCGGGCTCAACCCGTTCATGAACATGCCGTCCCACGGTCGTGCCCAGCAGAACCTGGCGGCCATCGATGAAGTCCAGCGTGACAAACGCCTGGAGTATTCGAGCCTGCCCTGGAGCGAACGCCCGGTACAGGTCAAGGCCGGCAAGCAGACCTACGACATGAGCACCGATCGCAATGGCGTGCTGCGCTTGAACCTGCTGGACGCGCCGTTCTCCGAACAGGACCTGAACCACATCGGCAAATTGCAGATCAGTGTCGAAGACGCCCAGGACGAAGTGCATTCCGACTCCTCCCTGAGCCTGAGCAGCAGCCTGCGCGGCAAGCTGGTGGAAGCTCATGCACTGATCTACGACGACCTGGAAGATGACGAAGTGAGCCAATGGGTGCACCGAGTCAAGCGCCTGTCGGAACTGGGCCTGGAAGAAGAAGCCAGCGAACTGGAGCAAAGCCTGATCGAGCTGACCCGCAACGATCCGGAACTGCAGAGCGAGTTTCTCAAGTCCCTGACCAAGAACGCCGGCCGCCTGGTCGCCGACCCCGGCAACAACTGACACCCCCTGTAGGAGCCGGCTTGTCGGCGAAAGCGATGCAGCAGATGGATCGCAACCGCCGGCCCCTACAACATGCCTCGGAACAGCTCCAGCTGCTCATGAGCGCCACGCAGATCCTGCAAACGCACCCCAATGCCCAGCAAACGCACCGGCTTGCCACCGCGCTTGAAGGCCTGGGTCAGCAACTGCCGATAACTCTCCAGATCCCGCCCCGCCCCCGCCTGCTCCAGGGTGGTCTGGGTAAAGTCATGGAACTTCACTTTGACGAACGGCTTGCCCGGGCGGTAGCTGGCGTCGATCCGGGTCATGCGCCCGGCCAGCG
Source organism: Pseudomonas protegens (assembly GCF_013407925.2). Lineage (NCBI taxonomy): Bacteria > Pseudomonadati > Pseudomonadota > Gammaproteobacteria > Pseudomonadales > Pseudomonadaceae > Pseudomonas > Pseudomonas protegens. Next base: position 1,778,027 of record NZ_CP060201.1, read on the forward strand.
TCTCCATCAACTCCGGTAGCTTCTGCAGGCAGCTGTCCAGATCCGGCAGATCCACGTCATAGGTGTTTTCCACGCTGATGGACTGGCGCCGACTGTCATTCTGCACCGGCCGCTCGTCGATCCCCCTGGCCAGACTCCACAGGCGCTCGCCGAAACTGCCGAATTCGCGCACCAGCGCCAGCTTGCTCCAGTCGCGCAACTGCAGGCAGTCGACAATCCCCAGGCGACCCAGTTTGTCCGCCGTGACCTTGCCCACCCCATGCAACTTGCTCACCGGCAATTCGGAGACAAAATCCTCCACCCGATCCGGAGTGATCACGAACAGGCCGTTGGGCTTTTTCCAGTCGCTGGCGATCTTGGCCAGAAACTTGTTGGGCGCGACCCCGGCCGAGACCGTGATATGCAGCTGATTGGAAACCCGCCGACGAATGTCCTGGGCGATGCGCGTGGCACTGCCGGCGAAGTTCGGGCTGTCGGAAACGTCCAGGTAGGCCTCGTCCAGGGACAAGGGCTCGATCAGGTCGGTGTAATCACGAAAGATCGTATGAATCTCTTTCGACGCCTCGCGATAGGCATCCATGCGCGGTTTGACGATCACCAGGTCCGGGCACAGGGTCAACGCGTGCCGCGACGACATGGCCGAGCGCACGCCATAGGCCCGCGCCTCATAGTTGCAGGTGGCAATCACCCCCCGTCGATCCGCGGAGCCGCCCACGGCCAGCGGCTTGCCGGCCAGCTGCGGGTCATCGCGCATTTCGATGGCGGCGTAGAAGCAATCACAGTCAATGTGGATGATTTTGCGCTGCATCATATAAAGGCAGAGATCATGGAAGGCGAACGTCGCAATGAAGGCAGGACGCAAGTATCTACCGACACCTGTATATAGCACCAGTACCTTGCATCTTCGCACTCCTTCACACAGCCTCCGGCGCAATTTATTTGCGCAATGGCCGCAAAACCTCCAATAGAGCTGCAAGCCCCGTTCTATCTAGCCCCAAGCCACCTTAAAAGCCCGCCGCAGGACGCTAAGCGATTGAACCGGAAGCAGTTTTCAAAATTTAATGGTTGACAGAATCTGACCGTTCTGTAGAATTCGGCACTATCAGACGCGGGATGGAGCAGCCTGGTAGCTCGTCGGGCTCATAACCCGAAGGTCGTCGGTTCAAATCCGGCTCCCGCAACCAAACATCGAAGAAGGCCACTTGAAAAAGTGGCCTTTTTTGTGCGCGTGAGTTTTCTGCTCGACCCTTCCCCCCCTGCAAAACTCCTTGCCTGTCCATGACTTAAGCCGGCCAACGGGTATTTCGACGTTAATTTGACCTCTTGGACCATTAACGGTTGACACTCACTCGATCGTCTGTAGAATGCCGCCACACAGACGCGGGATGGAGCAGTCTGGTAGCTCGTCGGGCTCATAACCCGAAGGTCGTCGGTTCAAATCCGGCTCCCGCAACCAAACATCAAAAAAGGCTGCTCGAAAGAGTGGCCTTTTTTGTATCTGTTGAAAAAGTCCTTTCGCAACAATGGCCTGAGAAAGTGTTGCGAACCGTAAGCGGTGCTTCGACCCTTCAAGATGCGAGCTATGCTCTGTCTCGAGCAACCACCCGGCGGCAAGCGCCCAGGGTCGCCGGGCCACGGTGAGACGCGTTAATATCTGAAACTATTTTTCCTACAGGGATTGGTAACTTGGCTGGATACCCCCATCCTGTCGCGCACAATCCACGAGGTGATTGATGCGCGCCAACATGTCTGATTCACAAGACAGCGATACCACCGCTACCGCCACTCAACCTGTGACAGCCACTCGCTTGCGCTGGCTGGACCTGTTGAGCAAATACCGCCAGCCACTGGGCCTGGCCGTTACCCTGTTGCTGTTCGCCATTGCCCTGATCGCTTGCCGTCATTTGCTCAGCGAACTGGACTTCTACGCGCTGCACGACTCGATCCTCGAGGTGCCCAAGCCGGCCCTGCTCGGCGCCCTGGGCGCGACCATCGTCGGCTTTATCATTCTGCTGGGCTACGAGTGGTCCGCCAGCCGCTATGCCGGCGTCAGCCTGCCCGGTCGCACCCTGGCCCTGGGCGGCTTCACCGCCTTCGCCATCGGCAACGCCATCGGCCTGTCGCTGCTGTCCGGCGGCTCGGTGCGTTATCGCCTGTACGCGCGCCACGGGCTGGGGGCCTCCGATGTCGCCCACATGACCCTGTTCGCCAGCCTCTCCCTGGGCTGCGCCTTGCCACCGCTGGCGGCCCTGGCCACCCTGAGCAACCTGCCGGCCGCGTCGGCGGCCCTGCGCCTGCCCGAGAGCCTGTTGGCCGGTATCGCCCTGGCCATCCTGCTGCTGGGCGCGGTACTGGCTGTCGGCATCTATCGCCGACGCCTGCCGGAGCAGCCCCTGCGCGATAACCTGCTGGTCCGGGTCGGACGCCGCACCCTGCGCCTGCCAGGACGCCGCCTGACCTTCCTGCAACTGATCATCACCGCCCTGGACGTCGCCGCAGCCGCCACCGTGCTCTACCTGCTGCTGCCGGAAGCACCGCCCTTCGGCGCCTTCCTGCTGGTCTACCTGCTGGCCCTGGCCGCGGGCGTGCTCAGCCACGTGCCAGGTGGCGTCGGGGTGTTCGAAGCGATCCTGCTGGCGGCCTTCGCCGACAAGCTCGGTGCCGCGCCGCTGGCCGCCGCGCTACTGCTGTACCGCCTGATCTACGTGGTGCTGCCAATGCTGGCGGCCTGCATCCTGCTGCTGATCAACGAAGCCCAGCGCCTGTTCCAGACCCGGCAATCGCTGCGGGTAGCGTCCGGCCTGGCAGCGCCAATTCTGGCGGTGCTGGTGTTCCTGTCCGGCGTGGTCCTGCTGTTCTCCGGCGCCACCCCGGAAATCGATACCCGCCTGCAACACATCGGCTTTCTCATTCCCCATCGCCTGGTGGACGCTTCGCACTTCGGCGCCAGCCTGATCGGCGTGCTCTGCCTGCTGCTGGCCCAGGGCCTGCGTCGGCGCCTGTCGGCGGCCTGGATGCTCACCACCATTCTATTGCTGGTGGGCGCCGTGCTTTCGTTGCTCAAGGGGTTCGACTGGGAAGAAGCCTGCCTGATGACCCTCACCGCCAGTCTGCTGGCGGTGTTCCGGCGCTCGTTCTATCGTCCCAGCCGCCTGACTGAACTGCCCTTCTCGCCGCTGTACCTGGTGGCCAGTGTCTGCGTGCTCGGCGCCTCCATCTGGCTGCTGCTGTTCGCCTATCAGGACGTTCCTTACAGCCATCAACTGTGGTGGCAGTTCACCCTCGACGCCGACGCCCCTCGTGGCCTGCGCTCGCTGCTGGGCGCCGCGGTGCTGCTGCTGGTGGTGTCCCTGACCTGGCTGCTGCGCACCGCGCGCCCGGTGATCCACCTGCCCACCCGCGAGGAGCTGGACAAGGCGGCGCAGATCCTCATGGCCTCGTCCCAGCCCGACGGTGGCCTGGCCCTGACCGGCGACAAGGCGCTGCTGTTCCACCCCAACGACGACGCCTTCCTGATGTACGCCCGTCGCGGCCGCAGCCTGGTGGCGCTGTACGACCCCATCGGCCCGACCCAGCAGCGCGCGGAAATGATCTGGCAGTTCCGCGACCTGTGCGACGTGCACCATGCGCGCCCGGTGTTCTACCAGGTCCGGGCGGAAAACCTGCCCTACTACATGGACATCGGCCTGACCGCGATCAAACTCGGCGAAGAAGCCCGGGTCGATCTCAAGCGCTTTGATCTCGAAGCCAAGGGCAAGGAGATGAAAGACCTGCGCTACACCTGGAACCGCGGCACCCGCGACGGCCTGTCGCTGGAGATCCACGAACCCGGGCAAGCGCCGATGGACGAGCTGAAGGTCATCTCCGACGCCTGGCTGACCGGCAAGAACGTCCGCGAGAAAGGCTTCTCCCTGGGCCGCTTCAGCGACGACTACCTCAAGTACTTCCGCATCGCCATCATTCGTTTCGAAGGACGCCCGGTGGCCTTCGCCAACCTGCTCGAAACCTACAGCCACGACCTGGCCAGCCTCGACCTGATGCGCGCGCACCCGGACGCGCCGAAGCTGACCATGGAATTCATGATGGTCGGCCTGATCCAGCATTATAAAAATCATGGATACGCCCGTTTCAGCCTGGGCATGGTGCCGCTGTCCGGCCTGCAACCCCGGCGTGGCGCGCCGTTGACCCAGCGTCTGGGCTCGATGGTCTTCCGCCGTGGCGAGCAACTGTATAACTTCCAAGGTTTGCGCCGCTTCAAAGACAAGTTCCAGCCCGACTGGGAACCCCGTTACATGGCTGTGCCGGCCGGGCTTGACCCGCTGGTAGCACTGGCCGACACCGCCGCCCTGATCGCAGGCGGCCTGACTGGATTGGTGAAACGCTGATGATTCAACGCTCTTGGCGGTATCTGCTGGCCACACTGGTGGTGCTGGCTGTGATGGCGGGTGGCGGCTACTGGTGGTGGAACCGCCCCGCCCCTGAACCGACCCTGGAACAACTGACCCAGGCCGACGGCTCGACCCTGACCCGTGTGACCCCGGGCACCAAGGCCAAGGCCCGGGTGGTGGTGGCGGTGCTGCCTGACGCCACCCTGACCGACAAGCAACTGCTGGCCCTGAGCCGCAGCGGCGCGGCGCAGATTGTCCAGGTGGTCCTGCCCAAGGACGACTGCAAGCTGCAGGAACAAGCCCTGCAAGACGCCCTGCCCCAGCTCAGTGGCCCGGCCACCCTGGTCAGCGGCATCGGCCCGGGCGCGGCCCTGGCCTGGCGCTGGATCGCGACCCAGAACGACGACAAGGCCCAGGCGGTGTCGGTAGGCTTCACCATCAACCCGGCCCCCGGCTGCACCGATCCACTGCCCAAGACCCTGGCCCACGGCCACTGGCTGGTGGCCTGGAACGACAACCCGGATGACGAAAGCGCCGGCTTCGTGCGTGACACCCCCAACGCCACCACCAGCATCAGCGACTACGACATCCACCTGCCCCAGGTGCTGAACAACGAGCTGCGCAAGCTGCTGGTGGGTTCGGAAAACGGCGGCCTGAGCATCCCCGTGGTGGAAGTCCCGGCCGGCCAGGCCAAGGACACCGTGACCCTGTTCCTCTCCGGCGACGGCGGCTGGCGCGACCTGGACCGCGACGTGGCCGGCGAGATGGCCAAGATCGGCTACCCGGTGGTGGGCATCGACACCCTGCGCTACTACTGGCAGCACAAGACCCCGGAACAGAGCGCCATCGACCTCACCGAGCTGATGCAGCACTACCGGCAGAAGTGGGGCACCAAACGCTTCGTGCTGACCGGCTACTCCTTCGGCGCCGACGTGCTGCCGGCCATCTACAACCGCCTGCCGGAAGCCGAGCAACAGCGCATCGACGCCATTATCCTGCTGGCCTTCGCCCGCACCGGCAGCTTCGAGATCGAAGTCGAAGGCTGGCTGGGCAACGCCGGCAAGGAAGCCGCCACCGGCCCGGAAATGGCCAAGCTGCCTGCGGCCAAGGTGGTGTGCATCTATGGCGTGGAAGAGGTCGACGAAAGCGGTTGTACCGACAAGACCGCCGTGGGTGAAGCCATGAAGCTGCCAGGGGGCCATCACTTCGATGAGAACTACCCGGCACTGGCCAAGCGCCTGGTGGATGCCATCGAGAAGCGTCAGGTCAAGGATCAGGCTACTGCTCAAGAATGAGCTGAGCCTCGCTCCATAAAAGCCCCCGCAGCCTTGAAGCTGCGGGGGCTTTTTTACATCAGCTGCCCCGTTGAAGACGGCTTAATTGCGGATGACTACCGCGCAGCTTGTAGGCAAACTCCGAGAGTTGCGTAAGGGGTGCGTTTTGGGCACTTTGCTGCCTTGTTGGCCTTGGCTTCGACGGGCTAGGCTCCGGGAGTCGCTGAGCATTCAGTGACCGGGCTTGGAAACCCGAAGAACCTTGGCAACTAGCGCCCCGCTTGATTGCAGATAAATTTTGCGCCTGCAATCCATCTGTTATGGCGGCTGTGCGTGGGAGACCTTCGGGTCTGCCGGTTTCCTTGGTTTCCGGTTTTCCAACCTGCGCATAGCTGCCACCCATTCGCTTGGAAACGAACGTGGTAGCTCCTCAAACCTTGGAGTTGAACCATGAACAATACAAACCCGCCTCAACTTTCAAATCTTAAAACAGTCGGCTTAAGCACTTTCCTTTACTGCTCGGAACGCCCGCTGTTCCAGGTCTGCCCCGGCCTGCCCATCGGCGACGCCCTGGCCCAAGCCTCCGATCTGCTGTCCCTGGCCAAGGCCTTCGCCGAGGACGCCGCCTACAGCAAGGACAGCGACCGTCACGCCTGGGCCGCGCACTACCTGACCGCCATGGGCAAGGCGGTGGTGGACGATGTGGTGCAGGCGCTCGCCGCGTAACGCGCGAGGGGCGGTCTCGCGAAAGCGTTCTGTTATCGGCATTGATGTTGGCTGTCGGGCCGTTATCGCGAGCAAGCTCGCTCCTACAGGGTCCGTGAAACGAAAAAGCCCCCGCTGCCGGCAGGCAACGGGGGCTTTTAGGGGCTCGGGTTTATATCTCGACCTGGGTGCCCAGTTCGATCACCCGGTTCACCGGCAGTTTGAAGAAGCGCAGGTTGCCGTTGGCGTTCTTCAACATGAAGGCGAACAGCGCCTCGCGCCAGCGGGCCATGCCTTCGAGCTTGGAGGCGATCACCGTCTCGCGGCTGAGGAAGTAGGTGGTGCGCATCGGGCTGAAGTCCAGTTCATCCAGGTGGCACAGCTTGAGGGCTTCCGGTACGTCCGGCTCGTCGGTGAAACCAAAATGCAGGATCACCCGGAAGAAGCCTTCGCCGTAGGAATCCACCTCGAAACGCCGCTGCGCAGGGACCCGGGGAATGTCCTCGTAGACCACGGTCAACAGCACCACTTGCTCATGCAGCACCTGGTTGTGCAGCAGGTTGTGCAGCAAGGCGTGGGGCACGGCGTCCGGACGCGCGGTGAGGAACACTGCGGTGCCCTGGACCCGATGCGGCGGCTGCACGCGGATGCTGCCGATGAAGATCGGCAGCGGCAGCCCGCCTTCGTCCAGGCGGTCCACCAGCAGCTCCTTGCCGCGTTTCCAGGTGGTCATGAGGATGAACAGCACGATCCCCGCCAGTACCGGGAAGGCACCGCCCTGGACGATCTTCGGCACGTTGGCGGCGAAGAACAGCCCGTCCACCAGCAGGAAGCCCACCAAAATCGGCACGGTCAGCACCGGCGGCCATTTCCACAGCAGCAGCATCACCGCCGACACCAGGATGCTGGTGATCAGCATGGTCCCGGTCACCGCCACGCCGTAGGCCGAGGCCAGGGCGCCGGAGGACTCGAAACCGAGCACCAGCAGGATCACGCCCACCATCAGCGACCAGTTGACCGCGCCGATGTAGATCTGCCCCTGCTCGGCACTGGAGGTGTGCTGAATGTACATGCGCGGGATGTAGCCCAGTTGGATCGCCTGACGGGTCAGGGAGAAGGCCCCGGAAATCACCGCCTGGGAGGCGATCACCGTGGCCAGGGTCGCCAGCACCACCAGCGGAATCAGGGCCCAGCCCGGCGCCAGCAGGTAGAACGGGTTGCGCGCTGCGTCGGGGTTCTCCAGCAGCAACGCGCCCTGGCCGAAGTAGTTCAGCACCAGGGCCGGCAGCACCAGGGCGAACCAGGCCCGGGCAATCGGCTTGCGACCAAAGTGGCCCATGTCGGCGTACAGGGCCTCAGCGCCAGTCAGCGCCAGCACCACGGCGCCGAGAATGGCCACGCCCATGCCGGGATGGACGATGAAGAAGCGCACGCCCCACACCGGGTTCAGTGCCTGCAGCACTTCCGGATGCTGGAGAATGCCGTTGACCCCCAAGCCGCCCAGCACCAGGAACCAGGCCACCATCACCGGGCCAAACAGCTTGCCGATGCGGTCGGTGCCGTGTTTCTGGATCAGAAACAGCGCCACCAGCACCACCAGCGCCATGGGCACCACCCAGTGCTCCAGGCCGCTGAACGCCAGTTCCAGCCCTTCCACCGCCGACAATACCGAGATCGCCGGGGTGATCATGCTGTCGCCGTAGAACAAGGCGGCGCCGATCAAGCCGAGAATCACCAGCACCGAACGCAGGCGTGGATAGGAGCCGGCCGCACGCCGGGCCAGTGCCGTCAGGGCCATGATGCCGCCCTCGCCCTGGTTGTCGGCGCGCAGGATGAACAGCACGTACTTGATCGAAACGACCCAGATCAACGACCAGAAAATCAGCGCCAGGATGCCAAACACCCCATCGTGGTTGACCTGAACGCCATAACTGCCGGAAAACACCTCTTTGAGGGTATAGAGCGGGCTGGTGCCAATATCGCCGTACACCACCCCGACCGCCGCCACCAGCATCCCCAGAGGCTTAGCCCCGGAGTGCTCGCCACTCACCGCCTGACCATTTGCCTGACCCATCAATGACTCCTACTACCAAGACCGGGGCTTCTTATATAGAAAGCGTAAGGTTATACAAGGCCTATTCTCTAAACTTGTGCAGTTTTACAGGTCACTTGCAGATTTTTATTACCACTGAGTGCCTAACTTACGCCGCATGAAAACCACCGGGCATAACGCGAGGAAGCATAGTCCAGCGCTCGTCGTATTTCCCCTGCATAAAGCTGGTCAAGCGCGTCGACCATCGCTAGAATTGCGCACTTTTTGATCAGAGGCGCAGCCAGCGCCCAACTGTCGCACTTGCCCCCCAAGTGGCTCGACACCCAATACCGAGGTTAGACATGTCCACCCCCTCCGCGCCGGCCAACCCGAAAGTCGGCTTCGTATCCCTGGGTTGCCCAAAAGCTCTGGTCGACTCCGAGCGCATCCTCACTCAACTGCGCATGGAAGGCTATGACGTGGTGTCCACCTACCAGGACGCCGATGTCGTGGTGGTCAACACCTGCGGTTTCATCGACTCGGCCAAGGCCGAATCCCTGGAAGTGATCGGCGAAGCCATCAAGGAAAACGGCAAGGTCATCGTCACCGGCTGCATGGGCGTCGAAGAAGGCAATATCCGTGACGTGCACCCCAGCGTGCTGGCCGTGACCGGTCCGCAGCAGTACGAGCAGGTGGTCAATGCCGTGCACGAAGTGGTGCCGCCGAAACAGGACCACAACCCGCTGATCGACCTGGTGCCGCCGCAAGGCATCAAGCTGACCCCGCGCCACTACGCCTACCTGAAGATTTCCGAAGGCTGCAACCACAGCTGCAGCTTCTGCATCATCCCGTCGATGCGCGGCAAGCTGGTCAGCCGCCCGGTGGGCGATGTGCTCGACGAGGCCCAGCGCCTGGTCAAGTCCGGGGTCAAGGAACTGCTGGTGATCTCCCAGGACACCAGCGCCTACGGCGTCGACGTCAAGTACCGCACCGGCTTCTGGAACGGCGCGCCGGTGAAGACCCGCATGACCGAGCTCTGCGAAGCCCTGAGCACCCTGGGGGTCTGGGTACGTCTGCACTACGTGTACCCGTACCCGCACGTGGACGAGCTGATTCCGCTGATGGCCGCCGGCAAGATCCTGCCGTACCTGGACATCCCGTTCCAGCACGCCAGCCCGAAAGTGCTCAAGGCCATGAAGCGTCCGGCCTTCGAAGACAAGACCCTGGCGCGGATCAAGGCCTGGCGCGAGATCTGCCCGGAGCTGATCATCCGTTCGACCTTTATCGTCGGCTTCCCCGGCGAAACCGAGGAAGACTTCCAGTACCTGCTCAACTGGCTGACTGAAGCCCAGCTGGACCGTGTTGGTTGCTTCCAGTACTCGCCGGTGGAAGGCGCTCCGGCCAACGACCTGGACCTGGAAGTGGTCCCGGACGAGGTCAAGCAGGACCGTTGGGAGCGCTTCATGGCGCACCAGCAGGAAATCAGCTCGGCGCGCCTGCAACAGCGCATCGGCAAAGAGATCGAAGTGCTGATCGACGAAGTGGATGAGAATGGCGCCGTGGGCCGCTGCTTCTTCGATGCCCCGGAGATCGACGGCAATGTGTTCATCGACGGCGCGGGCGACCTGAAGCCGGGCGACAAGGTTTGGTGCCGGGTCACCGACGCCGACGAATACGACCTCTGGGCCGAAACCCTGTAAGGCGTAAAAAAACTGCCAAGCCCCGCTCTCGTCACGAGATGCGGGGCTTTTTTCGGTCTATCGTTAGCCCTTGCCAATCACCTCAGGGGCACACCGCATGCGCCACCACTCGGTCATCCACACCCCCAAACTCAGCGACTACCCGGAACTGGTGCGCGTCTGGGAAGCCTCGGTGCGCGCCACCCACGACTTTCTTCCGGACAGCTATATAGAGCAGCTGAGGAACCTGGTGCTGACCCGCTACCTGGACGCGGTGATGTTGATCTGTACCCGGGATCAGCGCCAGCGCATCACCGGTTTTGCTGGCGTGGCGGCGGGCAAGATCGAGATGCTGTTCATCGACCCGGCCCATCGTGGCCAGGGCCTGGGCCGACAATTGCTGCACTACGCGGTGGAGCACTTGAACGCCTATCAGTTGGACGTCAACGAACAGAATCCCCAGGCCTTGGGTTTCTACTTCAAGCAGGGGTTCGAAGTGGTCGGCCGCTCGGAACAGGACGGCCTGGGCCAGCCCTACCCGCTGCTGCACATGCGCCTGAAACAGCCGCAGCGACAGGCCTTGCGCGGCTAAAAGCCACAGCCGGCAAATGGACCCGCGATTAACCGGCGCCAGGCAGGTACAATAGCCGCCCTCTTTTGATACGGCCCCTGACATGACTGACCCGATTCGTCTCTCCAAACGCCTCATCGAACTGGTCGGCTGCTCCCGCCGGGAGGCTGAGCTGTTCATCGAGGGCGGCTGGGTCACCGTAGACGGCGAAGTCATCGACGAACCGCAGTTCAAGGTCGGCGCGCAAACCGTCGTGCTCGACCCCGAGGCCAAGGCCACCGCACCGGAGCCGGTGACCATCCTGCTCAACGTACCCGCTGGCCAGGACCTGGACAGCGCCCTGCAATCCATCAGCGCCGACAGCCTGTCGGACGAGCACCGCTACGGCAAACGTCCGCTGCGCGGGCACTTCCTGCGCCTGACCGCCAGTGAAGACCTGCAGCCCAACGCCAGCGGCCTGCTGGTGTTCACCCAGGACTGGAAGGTGCTGCGCAAGCTGACCGCGGACGCGGCCAAGATCGAGCAGGAATACGTGGTCGAGGTCGAAGGCGAGATGATCGACCACGGCCTCAACCGCCTGAACCACGGCCTGACCTACAAGGGTCGCGAGCTGCCGCCGGTCAAAGCCAGCTGGCAGAACGAAAACCGCCTGCGCTTCGCTCTGAAGAACCCGCAGCCGGGGGTGATCGCGCTGTTTTGCCAGGCCGTCGGCCTCAAGGTCGTCGCCATTCGCCGCATCCGGATCGGCGGCGTGTCCATCGGCAAGGTGCCGCTGGGCCAGTGGCGCTACCTGTCGGCCAAAGAGAAGTTCTAAAGCCGCCCCCATTCAGACGCCGTGCCCTGGCACGGCGCTCCACGCGCATTGATCAGGACTGTAACCATGATTCATAACGATGTACTGCGCAGCGTGCGCTACATGCTCGACATCAGCGACAAGAAGGTCGTGGACATCATCAAGCTCACCGGCTTCAAGGTCAGCCTGAACGACATCGTCAGCTACCTGAAGAAGGACGAGGAAGAAGGCTTCGTGCACTGCCCGGACGAAGTCATGGCGCACTTCCTCGATGGCCTGGTGATCTTCAAGCGCGGCAAGGACGAAAGCCGTCCGCCACTGCCGATCGAACTGCCGGTGACCAACAACATCATCCTGAAGAAGCTGCGGGTGGCCTTCGAACTCAAGGAAGAGGACATGCACGCGGTGCTCAAGGCCGCCGACTTCCCGGTGTCCAAGCCCGAGCTGAGCGCGCTGTTTCGCAAGTTCGGCCACACCAACTACCGCCCCTGCGGCGACCAGTTGCTGCGCAACTTCCTCAAGGGCCTGACCCTGCGGGTTAGAGCTTAAGACAGCTGCAAGCTTCAAGCTGCCCGTTCAACGCTTGTAGCTTGCGGCTTGTGGCTCAAAGCTTGAGGCTTGCCAAATGACCTACAGCGTTTCCCCCATCGGCTTCGTGCGCTCCTGCTTCAAGGAGAAGTTCGCCATCCCGCGCCAGCCGCAACTGGCGCCGGCCGCTCGCGGCGTATTGGAACTGGTGGCGCCCTTCGATCAGGGCGATGCGGTGCAAGGGCTGGAGCAGGTCAGCCATGTCTGGCTGCTGTTCCTGTTTCACCAGGCCCTGGAAGACAAGCCGCGGCTCAAGGTGCGCCCGCCGCGCCTGGGGGGCAACAAGTCCATGGGGGTCTTTGCCACCCGCGCCACCCACCGCCCCAATGGCATCGGCCAGTCGGTGGTGAAGCTGGACAAGGTCGAGGCCAATCGCCTATGGATCTCCGGCATCGACCTGCTGGACGGCACGCCGATCCTCGATATCAAGCCCTACGTGCCTTACGCCGACATCATTCCCGCAGCGAGCAATGAGATCGCCAGCGCCGCACCGCAGATTATTCCGGTGCAGTGGCAGGACAATGCCCGGCAACAGGCTCAGATCCACGCTCAGCGGCTCCAGGAGCCCCTAGTGGAACTGATCGAACAGTGCCTGGCCCAGGACCCGCGTCCGGCCTATCAGGTGCCTACTGCCGAGCGGGAATACGGCGCGCAGTTCTGGGACCTTGATGTGCGCTGGCATTACCCCGAGCCGGGGCTGATCCGGGTGCTGGAAGTGGTCCCGGCGGGCTGAACCGCGGAAACGAAAAAGCCCGCGTTGCCTTTCCAGGCAACGCGGGCTTTTCTGTATTCGGGAGATCGCGCCCAATCAGCACCAATGCGCTGCTTGGGCGATCTTCGCGAGCAAGCTCGCTGCTACTTTTCGACGAAGGCGCGTTCGATCAGGTAGTCGCCCGGTTCGCGCATGCGCGGCGAAACGGTCAGGCCGAAGCTGTTGAGCACTTCGCTGGTTTCTTCCAGCATGCTCGGGCTGCCGCACAGCATGGCGCGGTCGTCCTGCGGGTTGATCGGTGGCAGACCGATGTCGCGGAACAGCTTGCCGCTGCGCATCAGGTCGGTGAGACGGCCTTCGTTCTCGAACGGCTCGCGGGTGACGGTGGGGTAGTAGATCAACTTCTCACGCAGTGCTTCGCCGAAGAACTCGTTCTGTGGCAGATGCTCGGTGATGAACTCGCGGTAGGCGACTTCGTTGACGTAGCGAACGCCGTGGCACAGGATCACTTTTTCGAAACGCTCGTAGGTTTCCGGATCCTGGATCACGCTCATAAACGGCGCCAGGCCGGTGCCGGTGCTGAGCAGATACAGGTGTTTGCCCGGCTTCAAGTCATCCAGCACCAGGGTGCCGGTAGGCTTCTTGCTGATGATGATCTCGTCGCCTTCCTTCAGATGCTGCAACTGGGAAGTCAACGGACCGTCTGGAACCTTGATGCTGAAGAATTCGAGATGCTCTTCCCAGTTCGGGCTGGCAATGGAGTAGGCACGCATAAGCGGACGGCCATTGGGCTGTTGCAGGCCGATCATCACGAACTGACCGTTCTCGAAGCGCAGACCCGGGTCGCGGGTGCACTTGAAGCTGAACAGAGTGTCATTCCAGTGATGAACACTGAGGACACGCTCGTGGTTCATGTTGCTCATGTACGGGGGCTCCTAGAAATTGCCTGCGCTGACCATGAGCGCAATTGCACAGCATTCTAATGGCGGCGACAATATCTGTTAACTGGATTATTAAGATAAGGGTTATCGGTTATATCGATATGCGATTTACTCTCCGTCAACTGCAAGTCTTCGTCGCCGTCGCCCAGCAAGAGAGTGTTTCTCGTGCTGCGGGGCTGCTGTCCCTATCGCAATCCGCGGCGAGCACCTCAATCACCGAACTCGAACGCCAATCCAGTTGCCAGCTGTTCGACCGTGCCGGCAAGCGCCTGAGCCTCAACGCCCTGGGCAAACAGCTCTTGCCACAAGCGGTGGCGCTGCTGGACCAGGCCAAGGAGATCGAGGACCTGCTCAACGGCAAGTCCGGCTTCGGCTCGCTGTCGGTGGGCGCAACCCTGACCATTGGCAACTACCTGGCCACCCTGCTGATCGGCAGCTTCATGCAGGTGCACCCGGAGAGCCAGGTGAAGCTCCATGTGCAGAACACCGCGCATATCGTGCAACAGGTGGCCCACTACGAAATTGATCTGGGTCTAATCGAAGGCGACTGCAGCCACCCGGATATCGAGGTACAGACCTGGGTCGAGGATGAGCTGGTGGTGTTCTGCGCGCCCCAGCATCCACTGGCCAAACGCGGTCACGCCAGCATGGAGGAGTTGACTCACGAAGCCTGGATTCTCCGCGAACAGGGCTCAGGCACCCGCCTGACCTTCGACCAGGCCATGCGTCATCATCGCAGCGCGCTGAACATCCGTCTGGAACTGGAGCACACCGAGGCGATCAAGCGCGCGGTGGAGTCGGGATTGGGAATTGGCTGCATCTCCCGCCTGGCGCTGCGCGATGCGTTTCGCCGCGGCAGCCTGGTGCCGGTGGAAACGCCGGGCCTGGATCTGGCCCGGCAGTTCTACTTCATCTGGCACAAGCAGAAGTACCAGACCTCGGCCATGCGCGAATTTCTCGAACTGTGCCGTGCCTTTACCGCCGGGGTACAGCGCAGCGACGAGATCGTCCTGCCGAGCATTCCTTAGATCAGGATCACCGCCCAGACGATAGTGATCATGCTCAAGGCGACAAACTGCGCGGCACTGCCCATGTCCTTGGCGTTCTTGGACAGTGGGTGGCGATCCAGGGAAATGCGATCGATCGCCGCCTCAACAGCCGAATTGAGCAGCTCGACAATCAGCGCCAGCAGGCACACGGCAATCAGCAGCGCGCGCTCGACCCGGCTGACATGGAGCAGAAAGCTCAAGGGAATCAGGATCACGTTGAGCAGCACCAGTTGACGAAAGGCTGCCTCGCCGGTGAAGGCGGCGCGCAAGCCATCGAACGAATAGCCGGCGGCGTTAAGGATGCGTTTAAGACCGGTTTGACCTTTGAAAGGCGACATAAGCAGGGCAACTGAAGAAAAAGGAGTGGGGAAGCTAGTTCAACCAAAGTCAAAAAAGCGTGAACCAACGGCCGGTTAATGGCTGGAAATTGACTCAAGTTGTTGCAAGAGCAAAGCCGCCTGGGTGCGGGTGCGAACCCCGAGTTTGCGGAAAATTGCCGTCACGTGAGCCTTGATCGTCGCTTCCGACACACTCAGTTCATAGGCGATCTGCTTGTTCAGCAAACCTTCACAGACCATGGTCAAGACCCGGAACTGCTGGGGCGTCAGGCTGGCCAGGCCTTCGCTGGCGGCCTTGGCTTCCGCGGAAACACTGACTTCTTCAAACGCTTGCGGCGGCCACCAGACATCACCGTCCAGCACACTGCGCACCGCCTCTTGAATGACTTCCAGGGAACTGGACTTGGGAATGAAACCGCTGGCCCCAAACTCGCGGGAACGGACCATGACGGAGGCTTCTTCCTGGGCCGAGACCATCACCACCGGAATCTGCGGGTATTGCCCGCGCAACAGCACCAGGCCGGAAAAGCCGTAGGCGCCGGGCATGTTCAGATCCAGCAGGACCAGGTCCCAGTCGGCTTTTTCGGTAAGGCGGGTTTCCAGTTCGGCGATGCTCGCCACTTCCACCAGACGCACATCAGGCCCCAGGCCCAGGGTGACGGCTTGATGCAGCGCACTGCGAAACAGCGGGTGGTCATCGGCAATCAGGATTTCGTATGTGGCCATTTTTCAAATGATCCTGTTTTTCATGGCAGGACTGATGCATTCAGCCCTCATCCAGGCAACACGAGTGCTCGCCAGAGTGCGACACCCAAAGAGCACGAACACCGCGAAAAGCCTGAGCAAAACGGTGGTTCAAACAGCGCTGGCGCCCTAATCGGCGCCAAGCATGCCCAGCGCAGCCGGGGTGGTCAAGCGTGAAGCTTTGCGGCATCTTAGCCGGCTAACTAATAAGAGAGCCCTCATGCGAAGCCAAGCCTTGCGTGCCGATGTCCTGATGCTGATCACCGCCGTCATCTGGGGATCGGCGTTTGTCGCCCAAACCTCCGGCATGGATCATATTGGTCCCTTCCTTTATTCCGGACTGCGCTTCGCTCTGGGTTCACTCTGCCTGCTACCGCTGGTCCTGCGCAGGACGGCCACCGATCGCCCTGCCGAACCACTGCTCAATCGCGGCCTGTTGCTGGGCGGCATGCTCATGGGACTGGCCCTTGCCCTGGGGATCAACCTGCAGCAGGTCGGTCTGATGTTTACCAGCGTCACCAATGCGGGGTTCATCACTGGGCTCTACGTCATTGTAGTTCCGCTGCTGGGATTGCTGATTGGCCACAAGACCGGCCTGGGGACCTGGCTCGGCGCGGTGCTGGCCGTGGTGGGGATGTTCCTGTTGAGCGTCGGTGACGGCTTTCAGGTGGCCGCCGGCGACTGGCTGCAATTGATCGGTGCCTTTGTCTGGGGTGGGCACGTGATTCTGGTAGGTGTATTCGCCAGCCGCCACGACCCGATTCGCCTGGCATTCCTGCAATTTGCCACCTGTTCAGTGGTGAGCCTGATCCTGGCGCTGTGCCTGGAGCCGATTCACTGGAGCGCGATTGTCGCTGCCGGTCCAGCCATTCTTTATGGCGGTGTGATTGCGGTCGGCGTCGGTTACACCCTGCAGGTGATCGCCCAAAAGGATGCGATTGCCTCCCACGCCGCGATCATCCTCTCCCTCGAAGCCGTGTTCGCCGCCATCGCCGGGGCCTGGCTGCTGGATGAGTCGCTGCAGATGCGTGGCTATTTCGGCTGCGCCCTGATGCTCGGCGGCATGCTGGTCGCCCAGCTATGGCCGCAAAAAAACCAGACCAGCACCGCCACTACACAAAGGGCTTGAGCCGGGAGTGCACTTCATCCAGGGGATCGATGGCCTTCTGGAACTTCGCCGACAGGTAATGGGTGCTGAACACATCAAGGTAGGCATCCAGCACCTGACTAACCTGTTCATCCCCCGCCAGCTCCAGGCACAACGCGGCAACCTCGGCGGTACAGAAGTGGTCGTCGCGCTTGGAGCGGCGCAGTTTGTAGCGCGAGAGCTTCTCCGACGACAGGCTCAAAACCGGCAGGTGCTCAAGATACGGGCTCTTGCGAAACATCTTGCGCGCTTCGCTCCAGGTGGCATCCAACAGAATGAACAGCGGGCGCTTGCCTTCTTGCCGCCGGACCTCACTGACCACCCGCTCGGGGGCCACGAACTCGCCGGGGAATACGATATACGGCTGCCACTGCGGATCCGCCAGCAAGGCCAGCAACTGTGGATCGACCTCGGTACGGGACCAGTGAAACGCCCAGGTGTCGGCAATCACATCGGCGATCAACCACCCGGTATTGCTCGGCTTGAGCGGTTCCACATCGTGCATCACCAAGCACATGGCCGATTGGGCGCTGACCGTTGGCCGCCAGGCGCATAGGCAATGACTGGGAATCACGCGGCAGCGCGGGCAGCGCTCGGCTCGTGAGCCTCGGGCGAAAAAGGGTTTGACCGCACGGGCCATACGTAGATCACGTAGGCGAGATACCGCATGGCTCATTGCGGGCCACACCGGAAGAGGGCAGGAATCAACACGTGAAAAACTCAAAGCGGAAAAAAGTCGGACAAGTTTATCAGAGCTATCTGTTCAAACCTGTACCGCCTTCCTGGCTCTCCCCCTATAATTCGTCGCCACTGAACGCACAGTCGAGTGACTGGTCGAAGCTTCAGTCATTGCACCAGGAGAGTTTCATGTTGCGCTTTACCATTCCTACCGTCGCCCTTCTGCTGGCCTTGCCTCTGGGAGTCCAGGCTGCGTCTTTGCAAGAGTTCGAACTGAGCAAAATGCTGGAGAAGGTCGCTGCGGAAAGCAACGTCGGCACTCCCCGGGAAATCAACGAAAACATCCTCGATCAGGGTTATACCGTTGAAGGCAAAGAGCTGATCAACCACCTCAGCGTCCAGGCCGGCCACGCCGCCCAGATGCGCGCCAATCCCAAGGCGGTCTACCTGCAACTGGGTGCCAGCGTCTGCCGCAACCCCAACTACCGCAAGCTGATGGCCAAAGGCGCAATCATGCGCTACGAATTTACCGAGAACCGCACCAATCGCCCGGTGGCCTCGGCACGCTTCCAGGAATCGGACTGCCCCTCCCAGAACACTCCCAAGAAGAAGTAATCAGGAGCGGGCCGCGCGTCGCTGCAAATCATCGGCGCGCAACTCCGCCACCAGGGCCTGCAGGTATCGCGAGTGCGGCTCCTCACCTGCCAGGCGCCGCCGGCACTCTTCCTCAAGGCTCACATCATGGGCCGCCGCCGCAGCTTGCAACCGCTGGTACAACCGCGGATCGATTTCCAGCACAACAGTGGTCACCCCTTGCCTCCTTGCCCTTGGCTGGCACGAATGAACGCCCGCGGCCCCTTCCTGGCCCCAGCGCTGTAACTTAGTAAATCAGGGACACAGCCCCCTGCCGCCGCGCCCGACCAATGGTGCACAAGCCGGTCAGTCCATCAAGAAGCGATTGCCAGCCAAGACTTTATGGGCACATGATCAAGTCATGTCCGAAGGTTTCCATCAATGCTTTGAGGACGGTTCAGGAGGCCGTCCCGGTGCGTCTTGCAGTGCCATTGTTTTCTCAATAAAGGAAAGCAGAACCTCTGTGGATATTTCGATTGCCTCCCAGCGACGGTCAGCAGCCATCGGGTCAGGAGCGTTGCTCGCACGCTGGGCTGAGCAGGCAGCGACACAGGCAGTGTCGTGGCACATTCGAATACCTCGAGCGTGCGCAAGGTTCTGTGCAGAAGGAGAAGCTGAATGCCTTACCAATCGAATGACCTGTTAACCCGTCATTTTCAAAGCAAGGGCGCCGACCTCACGAGCCAGGTCGAAGCGCAACTCAACCAGATTGCCCCCAACAGCCCGAACATCCCTCTTTATCGCGACATGGTTCTCACTGTCCTGCGCATGGCCGAGGACGACCTCAATCGCTGGAATGCCAAGATCACCCTGCAAGCCCTGCGTGAACTGGAACATGCCTTCAGAGTCCTGGAACAGTTCAAGGGCCGGCGCAAGGTGACAGTGTTCGGCTCGGCGCGAACCCCCAGCGAACATCCGCTGTACGCCATGGCCAAGGAACTGGGCGCTGCCCTGGCCCGCTCGGACCTGATGGTCATCACCGGCGCCGGAGGCGGCATCATGGCCGCCGCCCATGATGGCGCGGGCCTGGAGCACAGCCTGGGATTCAACATCACCCTGCCCTTCGAACAACATGCCAACCCGACTGTCGGCGGTACGGAGAACCTGCTGTCATTCCACTTCTTCTTCACTCGCAAGCTGTTCTTCGTCAAGGAGGCCGATGCCCTGGTGCTCTGCCCCGGCGGATTCGGCACCCTGGATGAAGCACTGGAAGTCCTGACCCTGATCCAGACCGGCAAAAGCCCCTTGGTGCCGGTGGTGCTCTTGGACGTACCTGGCGGGCAATTCTGGCAAGGCGCCCTGGACTTCATCCGCAACCAGCTGGAAGCCAATCGCTACATCCTGCCCAGCGACCTGAAGCTAGTACGCCTGGTGCACAGCACCGAAGACGCCGTTAAGGAAATCCAGCAGTTCTACGCCAACTTCCACTCCAGCCGCTGGCTGAAGCAGGAATTCGTCATTCGCATGCACCACAACCTCAATGAACAGGCACTGGCCCAGATGCAGACGGAATTCTCCGACCTGTGCCTCAGTGGCGGGTTTCAGCAACATGCCTACCGTGGAGAGGAGCACGACGAAGCGCAGTTCAGCCATTTGACACGGCTGTCGTTCACTTTCAACGCTCGTGATAACGGCCGCCTGCGGGAACTGATCGACTTCATCAACCTGCCGCAGCACTGGGCCAGACAGCCGCCCAAGGCCCACCAAAACGCAAGAGAAACCAGCAACGCCGACTGATCAACAGCAGCGCCCGCGGCATCACGCAGCGGGTGCAGCCTCAGTCATCCTGCCCGCGGCCGCTCAACAGGCGGCCGATCATGTCCATGGAGTAGCCGCGATAACTCAGAAAGCGCCCTTGCTTGGCCCGTTCCCGAGCATCCGCAGGAAACTGCCCGGCAAACTTGCGCTGCCAGACGTCGCGCAATTGCGCTTGCCAATCGATGCCGCACTCACGCAATGCAAGATCGATATCACCTCGCTGCAAGCCGCGCTGACTGAGCTCTTCGCGAATACGCATCGGCCCGTAACCCGAGCGGGCACGGTAGGAAACAAAGCTTTCGAGATAACGGGATTCGGACAGCAGCCCCTCTTCCGTCAGACGGTCAAGGGCAGCTTCGATCATTTCAGGAGGGGCGCCGCGCTGACGCAGTTTACGCGTCAGCTCGACTCGACCGTGCTCGCGTCGCGCGAGCAGGTCCATTGCGGTTCGCCGCACCGCGACGAGGGTATCGAGTACGGCGGTCATTGGATCAATCAGATATCAGCGTCGGCCATATCGTCTTCGGTCTCTTTGACCGGATTGGCTTTGACGTCTGGCGAGGCCGTCAGCAGCTTCTCGCGAATCTGCTTCTCAAGCGCGTTGCCGATTTCCGGGTTGTCCTGCAGGAACTTGGCCGAGTTGGCCTTGCCCTGACCGATCTTGTTGCCCTGGTAGCTGTACCAGGCACCGGACTTCTCCAGGAAACCGTGCAGCACGCCCAGATCGATGATCTCGCCGTTGAGGTAGATGCCCTTGCCGTAAAGAATCTGGAACTCGGCCTGACGGAAGGGCGGAGCCACCTTGTTCTTGACGATCTTGACTCGGGTTTCGCTGCCCACCACTTCGTCGCCTTCCTTCACCGCGCCGGTACGGCGGATGTCCAGACGGACCGAAGCGTAGAACTTCAGCGCGTTACCACCGGTGGTGGTTTCCGGGCTGCCGAACATCACACCGATCTTCATGCGGATCTGGTTGATGAAGATCACCAGGCAGTTGGCGTTCTTGATGTTACCGGTGATTTTACGCAGTGCCTGGGACATCAGGCGGGCTTGCAGGCCCACGTGCATGTCGCCCATTTCGCCTTCGATTTCAGCCTTGGGCACCAGGGCGGCCACGGAGTCGACGATGATCACGTCAACCGCGTTGGAACGCACCAGCATGTCGGTGATTTCCAGGGCCTGCTCACCGGTATCCGGCTGGGAAACCAGCAGGTCATCAACGTTCACACCCAGCTTGCCGGCGTATTCCGGATCCAGCGCGTGCTCGGCATCGACGAAGGCACAAGTGGCACCGGCTTTCTGCGCCTGGGCGATGACCGACAGGGTCAGGGTGGTCTTACCGGACGACTCAGGACCGTAGATTTCAACGATACGGCCTTTTGGCAGACCGCCAATGCCCAGAGCGATGTCCAGACCCAGAGAGCCGGTAGAAATGGCCGGGATCGCCTGACGGTCATGATCGCCCATACGCATTACGGCACCCTTGCCGAATTGACGTTCGATCTGACCCAGGGCCGCAGCCAAGGCTTTCTTCTTGTTGTCGTCCATTAAAGTCCTCACGTAATCAATAAGGCCTGACGGCCAACACCTGTATAAGTAGCCAGTATTATTCCACAGCGCTCAAGGATCGCCTACCCCTGATTTGCGATTTCTGCTGCGGCGTGTTGCAGCAGCCCCTCTAGCGCGGCCTTCACCGTTTGTCGGCGGACCTCATCGCGATTCCCGGGGAAGTGCCGGCACTCGCAGGTCAGCGTCTCTCCCGCACCCCAGGCCAGCCACACGGTCCCCACAGGCTTCTGTGCAGAACCGCCATCCGGCCCGGCGATACCACTGACCGCCACGGCGAAACGCGCATGGCTCTTGGCCTGCGCCCCGCGAACCATCGCCTCGACTACTTCACGACTGACCGCACCAACCGAGTCAAACAACCCGGCCGGTACATTCAATTGCAGGGTCTTCTGGCGGTTGGAATAGGTCACATAACCGGCCTCGAACCAGGCAGAACTGCCCGGAATCCGCGTGATCGCCTCGGCAATCCCGCCGCCGGTGCAGGACTCCGCGGTGGTGACATGGGCATTCAGAACCTGCAGACGCCGGCCGAGTTCAGCGGCAAGCTGGGTAATTTCTTTCACAGTCCTCTCCTGATGGGGCTGGCGTGTGCTTACCGTACACCAGGAAAGAAGGCTTGCAAGTGACAAGCCGTCAGGAAAACCAACGGCTCTGGAACAAGGCTTCAGAGGTTCTGGCCGCGAACAGTCCATCAATGCACCAGGAACAGCGCCAGCCACCAAGCTGACGCTGCTAATGACGTGCTTGCCCATGGTTACTGCGTTCATATTGTTCACCTTTGAATGGAATGGTCGGTCACTGAAAGTGCCGTTTTCATGTCGCTCAAAGGCGATGGCCCAAGGCTCGAGGCCTTCACATGATTCAAGGTTCCACAGCGGGAACATTTGATCTGGAGCTCGGTAAACTCGCCCACACGGGCGAGAAGTCGTTTGCACTGCCCGCATCTGCATTCTTTTAACATCGACAAGTCCATTTGAATTCAACCGCCCGCAACCCCGGCAACGATCCACTTTCACGTGAGCCTCAAGGCCCTCAGCGGATTGCCGGAGCACCTTGCAACAACGCCTGAGACTCCCGCACCCACTGCTGCAACGCCCTCAATTGCTCGGCGTTGGCGTGGCATTGGCTGTAGTTGTCGACGACGCTGGCGGCGACGGTAGAGAGTGCAAGGCCCGAGGCGGCGTCATCAGCGACGCTGGGGCCTGCGGCCACGGGCAGGTTGGCGGCGCCGGCGTCGTGCACCCGGACAAAACCAGCAGGTACAACGCAGGCGTTATCAGCCGCTTTCGAAACATGGATCGGAACCTCATTGGTGATAGTGGCGCCCGCCTGATAGACCTTGACGACACGATCGACATACTCGACCACCACCTTCTCCTTGACCCGGCCCAACGCCTGACCCTGCTCGAAGGATTGCTGCAGTCGTGCCTCGTCCAGGCGCTGCTGCTTACTGCGTTCGCTACCGGCACCGCTGACGAAGCCAAGTGCATAGAGCAACCCAGCCACGACCGCGATGGCCAGCCAACTGCGGATATTCATCACGCCCTCCCTTGACCGATATGAAATGCATCAAGCGACCTGCAAAAATCCCTGTAGCCGCTGCCGCAGGCTGCGAAAAGGTCCGCAGGACCTTCCCTCCAGGTCCAATCGCAGCCGACGGCAGCGGCTAAAAAAGCTGCCCGCCTCCGCATGAACTCAGACCACGGGCAGGCACAAAACCGCCCGCGCCCTGGCCCAGAGTTGCAGACGATCCTGCAAGCCGTTCAAACCGCCGTTGATGCGGCGGGTAATGCTGTTGAACTCATCGCGATCGGCCAGGGCATTGAGCCCGCCGCGCTCCCAGAACCAGGCCGCCGACTCGGCGGCCCATTGCGGCTGCTCCAGCAGTTCCGGCAACTCCAGCAGACGCTCATCGCCAAACAGCCCGAGGCTGCACTGGCGATAGTTGCTGCGCCCGGTGATCTGGATCAGCCCACGCCCGCGATACCGCTGGCCATCGCCGTCGGCTTCTGGGGTGTTGCCCAGGCGTGCGGCGAGCGTGCCGGTGTCGTACTTGCTCAGGTATTGATCACTGCCCAGCTCGCGCACGTATTGCAGTTGCCCGGATTCGTGACCGATCTGAGCCAGAAAAGCCGCCTGACGCTTCGGCGTATCGATCTGCCGATGGGCCATGGCGGTGTTGAGTGGAGAAACAAAAACGCCCGCTTGGCGGCGGGCGTTAGGCATGATTTGTTGCAGTTGTTGTTCGGTGATTGGCATACACAATCTTCAATCAGAAAAGAAAACGCCCCATTGAAACGGGGCGTCTATTGGGTCTGTTCAGTGATCCACGGTGGTGCAACTGGGCGATATTGGCTATCGGGAAAGTTGGGAGACTGCGGCCAATCGCGCAGCAATTGGATATAGCTAATCAACTCCTTAAATTCCTCATTGTTGAGAGTTGCCACCACACCGGCTTCGGCTTGATCACGATGCCGTTCTCGAAGCCACATGACAGCCGATAGCTGAGCATTACGCCAACTCCGCTCCTGTGAAGGGAGATCAACGCTTGGTTCGGGTGCATCTACCAAATAAGGCAACCCGCTATCGTTGTGAACTCGAATTTTTCCAGGCTCTGGATTACCGATCACGGAGAGATACAACTCTTCTGATATTTCAACTACATCTGCTGGGAGCACCGAGTGCACCCCAACCAGATAGGTTGTCCCGGTACTAGGACTGTATAAACGTTTCACTTACACCTCCTGTCAGAAGCCGATGGCAATATAGTTTGCAGACTGATTCGCCGATATCCCGTTAAAAACCTTACAAACTGCTGTAAATGAGGATTGGGTTTTTGCGGTAACGGTCAACCCATACTCATTCATCGCGATGCCGGAGGCGACACTAGGGACAACGACAAAACATGCATTGGGGAATGCAAGTGGATAAGTAGTTGTTTGCCCACCTGCACTCAAGGGAAGAGTATTGCCCCATTGGACAATTACACCTCCTAGCCAAGAGGGAAAAGCCACATAGCCATTTGCAGCGAGGCTAATAGAGAATCCAAGACGCAATTGTCTCGGTGTCACAATTTTCGAGGTACTGCTTCCAGCGTTCACGTCCGTTTGACTGGCTATCAATGCTGTACCTCGATTGGTTTCAGTGGCTTGGGCAGCCAAAGGAACCAGTGCAGCAACGTCGATACTTCCCTGATTGGTCGGCGCGTTCCAGGCCTTGATGCACCACATAACCGCCAGGTTGCGAGGGCGGGTCTCATCAGCTGTACGAGCTACTCGAGAAGCATCAAATGTAAAACGGGGCCGTGTTGATGCGTAGGCAACGCTTTCACCCTGCCCCCCGCCGTCCTCTAAAGTAAACGCCCCTGTTGCTGAGTTTAAAGGCCCAAACGCCGTATACACCGTCATGGTACCGGTGATGTTCTGCAACGCATCCATCTGGCCACTGCCAAGCGTTCGCCCCGTATCCACCCCCCGCCCATGATCCCAACCCCGCAAAAACTCCCCTCGCGACTCCGGCAACCGGAAGTTCCCCGCGCCCTCGCCCCCGGTGTTGAAGGTCGTGCCCAAATAGGCCGCCAGATCCGGATAAGTCGCAGCGCTCTGCACACTGCCGTCCACCTCCAGGAATCCCGTCGGTACCGTGCCCTTGGGAAACGGCACCATGGCCCCCACCGGCAGGGCCGACATGTTCTTCAGCAACGCCTCGATCTCGGCCTTGGTGTAGGTCACCGACTTGGTATACGCATCGGTGATCCCATACTCGGCCAAGGTCGTGCGGATCTTCTCCGGCGGAATCGAATCACGGACGATCGCCTTGATCGCCGCCAGCAGCTGATCATGCTCGGCCTCGGCCGGCTCCTTCCCACCCGCACGAATCACGTTGAGCAATTCATCGGTCACCGCATTTCCCCAGTCGGAAGAAATCAGTGAGCCGACTTGCCCCGTGACCGGGTTCTCGTCAACAAACTTCCCATTAACCAACCCAACACTTGGCACACTCTTTGGATAATCCACTCGTCTGTCCTCTCGTTGTCATTCATCCACACCGACACAGCTCGGCGTGGACATAGTTAGAAAACCGGAAAAGAAAACGCCCCGGCGAGGCGGGGCGTTTATTGAGTTACAAGTTCATCTGGCGATAGCGGCCAATCAATATCCGTTGGAAAACCTGGTTGCAGCTGTATCCGATTCAAGGCAATCCGATAGAGCTTCCAGTGCTTCAACAACTCGACCTCATCAGCGTGGGCGCTGTCGATATCCACTGCGTCCTGCAGTGGCCCCATTCGATTTGCGGCGATACTCAGAAGCACATCGCGCTGCACTTTTGCCTGTTCACCCAGTTGCTCTTCGGTCAGCGTAAAAGGAGCTGGCGCAGGTGGCAGACCGATGCAATACCACTCATCCACGCCAACATCGTCCACGCTTCCCACGGCCCTCCAGCCGAAACCATCGTTCTGTACTGCATAACCGCTCATAGACTGTCCTCCCAGCCCTGGCAGGCCAATACGTTGGAGTTGGTACCGGCACCACCGCACCAATAAATGTTGAAACCTTCAAGCAGGAAGTCGAACTGAAACGACCCACTCAAAGTGTTGGCCGTAATGCTCATAGGCATCGGATTGGCGTAGCTAGCCACAGCACCTGAAGGAGTAAGGTTACTGGGGGCCACCGAAATGTTCGCGCTATTGGACGTCCCGATAGAGGTAGCAAATCCAGCAATGGAAGACGCAGTAGGAGGAATGAACGCGTCAGTTCCAACAGCTGTCCAGGTAGTAGGGACGCCCACTGTTCGCTCGGACATCCGTGGATACGCCGTCAAATTCGAACTCGCCGCCAGTCGGTACTGAACCCGACTGCCACATTGCGCAAACGACAATGGAAACTTCGTCGTTGCATCGGTGACGAATGCACTCACCCGTGCGGCAACGTAGCCCACAGGCAACACCGGTTCATAGGCAAAACGCAGAATGGTGTTGGCGGACGTATTGGTTGCAGGAACGCTTGCGGTGATCTGACTCGACGAATCGATAGCCTTGATAAACGCACCAGGAGGGAACCCCACACCTCCAAACGCCATTCCGGGTCGCATCGCAGCAGTACTGGCAATACCGGTAATCACGGCAGAACCTGCGGTAGTCGTGCATTGAATAGCAGGCATCAACGCAGCAATACCGGCGACTTGAGTGCCATTGGATACAACCCAGGCGCTGTACCAGCTGGAAGCTGCAACCACCCCGCTATCAAGGCCGTTCAGACCTGTGGTTTGCAGGTTGATGCTCAGGTCCACTGCACTCAATGCCTGCGCTGCACTACCTTTGCCGACAATCAGGCTACGCGCTTTCACCGAGACCAATGCATTGGTTCCTGACGCAGAAACATAGAGTCCCTGATAGCTGCTACCCGATAGAGCTTTGAGCTTCTGAACTTCGGCAGCTAGAGCAGCGACATCGATGTTTCCCTGATTGATTGGTGCGTTCCAGGCTTTGATGCACCACATGACTGCCAGGTTGCGTGGCCGAGTCTCTGAAGCTGTTCGCGGCGTACCATCGACGCCGTTATTGATTGCGTCTCGTACTCCGTTTGTTGTTGGATTCCCCGTCCCGAAGTGGGCGAGGTAGTCACCAATAGTTCCGCCAGTCGAATACGGTTTAGCTGTATCGGCAGCACTAGCGTGGTAGTGCCCCTGAAACGCATCCGCCTGCCAGCTGCCAGGAGAGCGCCCAGCATCCACCCCCCGCCCATGATCCCAACCCCGCAGAAACTCCCCCCGCGACTCCGGCAACCGGAAGTTCCCCGCGCCCTCGCCCCCGGTGTTGAAGGTCGTGCCCAAATAAGCCGCCAGATCCGGATAGGTCGCAGCGCTCTGCACACTGCCATCCACCTCCAGAAACCCCGGCGGCACCGTCCCCTTGGGAAACGGCACCATGGCCCCCACCGGCAAGGCCGACATGTTCTTCAACAGTGCCTCGATCTCCGCCTTGGTGTAGGTCACCGACTTGGTGTAGGCGTCGGTGATGCCGTACTCGGCCAAGGTGGTGCGAATCTTCTCTGGCGGTATCGAATCACGGACGATCGCCTTGATCGCCGCCAGCAACTGGTCATGCTCGGCCTCGGCCGGCACCTTGCCACCCGCACGAATCACGTTGAGCAATTCGTCGGTAACCGCGTTTCCCCATTGCGAGGAAATCAGTGAGCCGACTTGCCCCGTGACCGGGTTCTCGTCGACAAACTTGCCGTTCACCAGCCCTACGCTGGGAACACTTTTCGGATAATCCACTGGTTCTTGTCTTCTCTAGTCATAGTTGATGTACACCTGGGTATGCGCCGGTGTACTGCGATGGATCAGGCATTCCAGGGCGCTGCCCGGGTTCATGCCAAAACGTTCGCCCCAATAGCTCGCGCCGAAGCGCCGGCCCAGTTGCAGGCGGCCGCCGGTATTGAGGGTCCACATGAAATTCGCCCGCCAGGTGCCGAAATGCGCGTGGCCAAAACGTGAGCGGCCCATGCGTGGGGTACTCAGCTCAGTGACGCTGGCATTGGGGTAGCCCTGGCTGCGGGCGATTTCGACGAAGTAGGCGGCGCGCTGGCTGCCCACCGCCAACAGGCGGCGGCGCACGGCCAGGCGCCGGTCTTCGAACAGCGGGGTCAGGCCCAGGCAGGGATCGGGCAGGTTCATGACCTTTTCCCAATCGGTCACCAGTTCGCTGACGCTGGCCGGGTCCATTTCGTTTTGCAGGTCCACGGCCCGGGCGTCGATGCGCGCCAGCTCCTGGGAGATGCCCTGCAACACTCGCTCAAGCTCCGGCACCCGCTCCGGGTCCCAGGCCGGGCCGCTGGGCAGCAGGCTGCGCAACTGATCCTGGTACTGAGCAGCGCTTCTTATTGCTGCCATTGGCAACCTCCAAATACCAGCAACTGATTATTCGCCGCCGGCACATCGGCCAAGGGCGCCAACAGTTGGTGATCCTGCTCGCCGGTGGCGCTGCTGATGGCTTCGCGGATATGGCTGAGCAACAGAGTCTGGCCTAGGCCCGCCTCGCGGTTGTGCAGGTCGCGCAGCTGGCTCTCGACGGCGGCGCGCACCGCGCTGGTGTCGGGAGTCAGGCGCAAGGTGTAGGTCACCGGCAGCATCACCGGGGCCAGCACCTGCACCTCGGCGGTGACCGGGCGCAGCGGCTCGATATAGGCCTGGACCTGCGCCAGTTGCTCGGCGTTGGGGATCGGCAGCGGGTCGTCGTCACGCATGACGAACAGGCCCACCGTGCCTGGCCCCAGGTAGTTGCGTCGGCACCAGGCGCGGGTGATGCCTGGGCATTCCAGGGCCCAGGTTTCGTAGTCGTCCGCCGAGCCGCCGTGGGGAATGATCCGATAGGAGCGGATCACCCGGGAACGCAGGGATTCGAGGCTTTCCCGGGCCACGCCACCGCTCAGGCCCGGGGCCAGGACGGTGAACGCGTTGCCGATGCCTTGCACCGGCTGCACCGCGGTCAACTCCAGGCCCGCATCGGCATTGCCCAGGGTCCCGCCATCGACCGCCTGGATCGTGGTGCTGTTGAGCCCGGCGCTGGTGGTGCGCGCGGCAGTCACTTTGTAGCTGCGACCGTCGCTGCTCTGCAGCAGGGTATCGACATCCAGCACGGCGCCGGCCGCGGCCATGAAGCTGACGCTGCCACGGGCCGCCTGGGCGGCCTTGCGCGGCTGGTTCAGGCGCAGCGCGGCGATGCGCTCCAGGGTCGACTCATCGGCCTTGTCCGGAAGGATCTGCTCGGCGATCCAATCCAGGTAGCCGTACAGGCCAAAGGCGGCACCGCTCAGGGTGCGGGCCAGCACTTGGGCATCGGACTGGCGCAGCGAATCGCTGGCCAGGTCGCTTTGGGTGCGCTGAATCAGCACCGGCAGCGAAGGGGTTTCAAACGGCATAGGTCACCTGCCAACTGTGAATGGGGTTGAGGTCCAGGCGTTCGCCGTCGGCCAGGATCAGCACCGTGCGCAGGTTCAGGCGCTGGGCGTCGAGGCGCTCGGTGATGATCTCCACGGCGTTGCAGTGGCCATCGTCGATCAACCATTGCAGGGCCTCGCGGGCATAGAATTCGGCGTCGAGCTGGGTCTGCCGGGTCAGCTTGACCCGGCGCAGCAGCCACAGGCGCGAGCCGATGCGGTCGTCGGCCACGCTGGGAAAACTGTCGCCCCACCAGCCGTAGCGCTGATCGTCGTCCAGGGCGTCGTCATCGGCGGCGCGACGCCAGGTGAACAGGCTGATTTCCACGGCCCGGGTCAGGGCGTTCTTCAGGTCATAGGTGGCGAACATGCTTAACCTCCCACGGGTACGCCGGTCTGGCCCGGACCGGGTTGCACGCCGCTGTGGACGTGGTTGATCTGGCTGATGCCGGCGGCGACCTGATCGCCCTGGGAGACGATCTTGCCGCTCATGCTCAGGGTCGGACTGTCGATGTTGACGCCGCTGCTGGCGCGGATATTCAGGGTCGCTGTGTCGATGTCGATGACCCGCCCGCGCTTGAAGTGGATCTTGTCGCCCTCGTCGGTGTAGATCGCCACTTCACCAGCGGCCAGGGCCTTGAGGCGATAGCGCCGGTCGGCCACCACCAGCACCACCGCGTGGGAACGGTCGCCCCCCAGAAAGGTGGCGATGCCCTCGGCGCCGGCCAGGGGATTGCTGGTGAAACCGTAAGGCTCGAAATGCTCCATGTCGTCGTTGACCTCGCCGGCGGTAAGGCGCATTTGCAGCGATTGCAGTTTGTTGGCCGAGTTGGCGAGCACCACGGTGCCCCGCGCCAACAGGCGTGTCAGTAAGCTCATGCTGAGTTCCTTGGAGGGTAGGAGCCGGCTTGCCGGCGAACAGGAATTGCGCGGCTTCGTGCCGGATGCCTTCGCCGGCCAGCCGGCGCCTGCGGATGGGCGCGGGTTTCAGGTGTTGCCGGGTGTCGGGTTGGCATCGAAGGTCTGCGGCGGCGCCACCTGCAAGGTAGTGATCGAGCCCTGCTCGGACAGCGACCAGGTGACCTTGGAGATCAGCATGTCCTGGTCGAAACCCAGCACCGGATCGATCACCCGCACCAGGGTGTTGTGCTTCCACAGGTCGCCATTGCTCTGGCGCCAGCCCTGCACCTGATAGGTGGTGGTCAGGGCCTTGCCGGTGCGGGTGCCGCACTCCCAGTCAGCGCGCTGCTGAGCCAGTTCGGCGCTCAGTTGCGCGGCTTCGTTGATCAGCGTGACCCGCTTGCGGGAAACCCGGGCATCGCTGGCCCGGCCAGACACCTCGCTGACCGCCGCCCCGCTGCTCTGGTCGCTGCCCTTGTGCTGGCCGATCACCCGGTACTCGGAAAACACCGCGGAAAAATCCATCGCTGCATTGGCCGAGAGAATGTTCTTGCCCAGCTCCAGGGCATCACTGGCGCGCCCGCCGCTGCCCGGTGCCGCCAGCAGCAGGTAACCGTCGGCATCATCGGTGGAGAACACCCGGTACAGGGTCAGCAAACGGTCGATGGAGGCGAACACCGTCTCCCCCGGCACGATGCTGTGGGTGTGCAACTTGCCGGTCGGGGCGATCTCGCTGCGCACCCCGACCCCGTAGGATGCAGCCAGGGCGCGAACGATGCTCAGCACGTCCTGCTGGCGCCACTGGCTCGGCCGGTTGATGGCCGCGCAATCCACCAGATCCTGGGTCAGCGAACCGCCCTGGATGCTCAGGCTGATCTGCTTGCCGTCGTAACTGATCGGCGCCTTGTAGACATGCCCGGTGAGCACCAGATCGCAACCGATGCGCACCTGACAGCGAGCGCCCGGACGGATCCGCACCTGCGAGTCCTGCCCCGGCCATTGCCAGGTGATGTTGAGGCTGAAGGTGCGAAACTGCCGCTCCAGATCCGCACTGATCTCCACGCTTTTCCAGCCGCTGTAATCCAGTCCGTCCACCGTCAGGGTGACGATATTTGCCAGTTCGTCCATGGGTCACTCCCGAGCGATTTGCAGGTCGGCCGGCGGCAGGAAGCCCGGATGGGCCACCCGGTTGCGCTGCACCACTTCGCCAACCCGCGTCGCATCGGCGAACCGCTGATAGGCCAGCACCAGCGCCGGCATACTGCTTTTGGGGCTGAGGCTGACCAGTCGCACCCCAGAAGAAGCCACAGCATTGAGGTGCCCCTGCAGTTGCTGGCGCAGGCTGTTGAGCGCCTGGTAATGCATCGGGTCGGCCTTGAGCGCGGCCTGCCAGATCAGCTCATTGAGCTGGTCGCGCAGGGCCAGCACATCGTCGGCCACCGGCACCTCCAGGCGCTGCACCGGCCGGCTGGCCTGCTGTGCCAGGGGCGGCGTGTTCTTGAGCTTCACCACGGGCGTGGCCACCGGCAACGCCGACACCAGCCGGGCGATCTGCACCAGCAGCGCATCCTGCACCAGGTTGGCCACCGCCTCGGCCGCCGCCGTGGTGTCCTTGCCGGTGGTCAGCTTCGGCGCATCGATGCGCCGGGCCGCCTCCACCTGCTGGGAAATATCGGCGAGCATCTGCCGATAGCCGGTACGGGCAAAGTCCTTGAGCCCGCGTACATCCTCCAGCAACCCCTTGAACTCCGTGCTCAGCTCCTTGGGTATTTCCTTGACCGCCTTGACCAGGGTGTTGAGGTCGCCATAGAACTCGATCAACGGCTTGAACTCGTGCTCGATGACCGCATACACCTCGGTCAGCCCTTTGCGCAGCGTATCCACGCCGATCCGCGCCTGCTTGATCAGATTGGTGGCGAACTCGAAGCGCAGCACCGCCGAGCCCAGCAAGGTATCGCTGGCCACCAGCACCTGCTGCTGGGTGTTGACCACCGCCGACGGAAAGCGCAACGGCTGGTCCGGATAGAACTTCAGGCTGAAAGTCACCAGGCCGCCGTCCTGGCGACTCTGGGTCATCTCGCATTCGCCGACCTTGACCTGCATTCGCCCGAGCCAAGGGTGCACCAGCTCGCCGCTGCCCTCCTCCAGGGCCTTGAGCAGCCTGTCGCGCTGCTCCAGGCAATCGGCACCGACGATAAAGGCCGTCAGGTCATGGATCTTCGCCTGCTGGCCAAGGCCCTCGAAAAACGGCTGGTCGCGCTGTGGGTACTCGTGCAACTGGCCTTTCTGGCCCACCGGGGTTTTCGCCTGATCGACCCAGAACGGCACGCCGCGAAAGGATGCGGGCAACAAACGATCACGCCAGTTATCCGCCATGGGAACCTCCTAGGGAAAGTGAGCGATAGCCCAGGGTCGAAGCCACGTTCAGGCCGGGTTGATTGGTCTTGGCCTGTTCGGCGCGCAGGCCTGCCGGGGCGTTTTCGAAACGCACGGTCAATCCGCCTTCGAGTTGCGTGCGGTTGTTCGCGGCGTTCTGCTGGATCAGGGCACTGGAACTCTGGGTCAGCGAGCTGCCCTGGGTTGCGGCAAAGGGTGATGCCAGCCCACCCTTACCCTCGGCGTTAATCTGCTTTTGCGCCTCGGTAAAGCCTTCCACCTTGCCGGTGACCGTGGCGATCAGCCCTCCGAAACCGCCTTCGAACAGCTCCTTGATCGGAACCATCAGTGCTTGAAGCTTGCTCCACAGCTCGGAAAACCAATCGGCGATAGGGGCCCAATTGGTCATGATCAGCTCCATCGGCGACCAGTCGAACAGGACCTCAATGGCCTTCCTGATCGAGTCGATACCCGGTTGCAACTCGGCCCAGATCGAACTGAAAAAGCCCGTAACCGCGCCCCAGTTGTTGTAAAGAATCACCAGCGGAGAGAAGTCGAATAGCGTTTGCAGGACCTTCTTGATCGCATCGATACCCGGTTGCAGCGCCGCCCAGATCGAGCTGAAGAAGCTGCTGACAGCCCCCCAGTTGTTGTAAAGCAACACGGAAGGAGAAAAGTCGAACAGCGTCTGGAACACCGTTTTGATCGCCTGGATGCCCGTTTGCAACGCTCCCCAGATCGACGCGAAGAAGCCGGTGACCGCGCCCCAGCTCTTGGTGATCATGTCCATCGGCACCCAGTCGAACAGGCCTTTTAGAAAGGCCATTGCCGGTACCGTCAAAGCCTTGAGCAACGCCCAGATCGACGCAAAAAGCCCCGTCAACCCAGCCCAGTTATCGATAATCAGCCCCAGAGGCGACCAGGAGAACACCTCTTTGAAGAAGTCGACGACCGAGGCCGTCATCGCCTTGATGCTGTCCCAGAGCCCGGCAAAGAACGCCGTGATCGCCCCCCAGTTGCCGATCAGCATGCCCAAGGGCGTCCAGCTGAACAGGGTTTTCAGTCCTTCCAGCGCCTGCGCCGCAAGATTCTTTACGCCCTCCCAGAGGCTGACGAAAAAGGCCGAGATCGGCGTCCAGTTGGCAATGATCACCCCGGCCGCCAGGGCGATACCCATGGCAATCAGCATCAGCGGGTTGGCCTTGGCCACCGTGCCCATCAGGTCGAGCACCTGGGTCGCACCGGTCACGGCGGTTTGCATCGCCGAGAAGGCAATGGCGCCCATCGCCAGCCCCTCAACCAGCTTGGGGTTGTCGTCGAGCAATGTCCCCACGCTGTTGAGCATGGGCTCCAGACCGACCACCAGCGCCCCCACCGCCGGTGCCAGCGCGGCATCAATGGCCGAGGACACCTTGGCCATGGACTGACTGAATACATTCATGCCTTTGGCCGCATCGGCCGATGCGCTGGAGTCGCCGACTTCGGCCAGCTTGCCCTTGAACGCGTCGCAGGCCTTGATCCCATCGAGAAACGGGGTGATCAGGCTGCCGCCCTTGAACAGACCACTGATATCCAGCTTGCCCAGCCCGGTCTGCTCAAGGTTTTTCTTGAAAGAGTCGACCTTGCCTTGAAGGGCGACGAGTTTGGGTGACAGTTGGTCGATGCCGGTCAACAGCACCGACTTCTTCTCTACGGTTTGTGTGTCTGCCATCACTGCACCTGCTGCATCGCATTGATCCGTTGCGCGTGCTCCAGGGATTCCCGGAGCACATCCAGTGGCCTGGCCATCATCTGTTCGGGGTCGACCTTCCAGAACCAGGCCAGGTCATAGGCGACAGCGATCAGGTCGGCGATGGCTGCGATGCCGCACTCATGAAAAAACTCGCCACCGCCCAGCTCAAGGCGTTGAGGTCCACCAGGTCCAGCTGGTTCACCGAGGACGGTGGAATACCGGCGCAGACCGCGATGTATTTGGCCGCGACGTCCATGTCGAGGCTGACTTCTTCGCTCTTGTCGATCTTGTACGGCAGCGCCTTGATCGCCCGCACTTCCTGCACCGTCGGGCGGCGCAGGCTGAGTTCGGCCAGCGGCTCGCCGTGGGCCTCGATCGGCACTTGCAGCTTCACCGTGTTGCTCATTGCCAGGTCCCCTTCTGCCCTTCGAAGTTCAGTTCGATGCTGGCGTCGTCACCCTTGGCAATAGGCTCGTCCACCAGGTAGGCGCCGGCCAGCACGTAGACCTTGCCGTTGGCGAATTCGCAGGTGACGGTCATGTCGGAGCCGGCAATCAGCTGCTTCAGCGGAAAGTCCGGGGTGTGCAGCGCGGTGACTTTGAACGACGGGGTGAGGTCGGTTTCCTTGTAGAAACCCGGAACCACGGTTTCCCGCTTGACGGCCATCAGCGGTGCTTCGCAGCCGCCGCTGATGGTCAGTTGAGCGCCGTCCACTTTGACGTAGCAGGTGCCCGCAATCAGTTGACCCATGATGTTTCTCCCAAAAAATAAGCCCGCTCAAGGCGGGCTGAAAAAGCGCAGTGAGGCAGGTCCGGCTCAGGCCGCGGCGTCGTACTGCAGGCGGAATTGGTTGAGCAACGCGAACACCCGCAGGCCGTTGATGTAGTCCGGCGGGAACAGCACGTTGACCCGGCTCGGATCCTGCACGTCGCGCTCGACGATCAGGTGCTCGGCGAACAGCTCGGCGTTCTCCACATGGCCTTCCAGCTCCAGCTTGGCGTACTGGGCGATCAGTTCGCCGCGAATGGTGCTCGGGGTGACGATCGGCTGGCCGGCGCCGAAGCGGGTGCCGTCAGAGGCCAGCTTGTGGCGCCCGTACTTGCTGGTGATCACGCTTTGCAGCCGGCGCACGATGAACGCCGACTGGTGCATGGTTTCGCTGTCCAGGTAGGAGTTGTCGGCCTGACCGTAGGCGTTCTTCTGGTAGGTGGTGATCGCCCGCTGAATGCGCATGTAGCCGCCTTCGTAGTAGGCGGTGGCGATGCCGTAGCTGAGCAGCGACTGGCGCTCGGTCAGGGTAAAGCGCTCGCTGGCCGGCGCCGGATCAATCCCCGGCAGGCTACCGCTCTGGGTCGGACGACTGGCATCGGCGGAGATGAACACCGAGGTCCGCGCCGCCAGCGCTGCCGCCTGGACCCACACCGGCTGAGGCACGCCGGTTTCCAGGGCCTGGATGGTGATGTGCTGGTCGTTGCGCGCCTGACCGGCCGCCACCAGGGTGCCGACGGTGCCGCGCTTGGCGCTGTAGACATGGCCGAACAGCTGCTTGGCCCAGGACCAGCGGCCGGTGTTGTCGTCCATCACCGCTTGCCAGGCATTGAGGCTGGCGGTGTCGGTCCAGGGCATGCAGATGAACTCGAACGGCTCGTCGCCCAGGGCCGCCAGGGCCGCGACCTGATCCGGCACGCCAGTGCCGCCGGCCATCTTGCCCAGCACCAGGGTCAGGCCGGCCGGGGTTTCTTCGCCATTGCTCTTGCCCAGGCGATTGAGTTGCAGGCTGATGTCGTTGCCGCTGTCGCCGGTCCACTTGGCGCTCAGGGTCACCGTGCCGTCGACCGCAGCCGCAGTCACCGGCAGGTCCACCGTCGCGTTGATCTTCAGCGCCAGGGCGCTGGCGGCCTGGGCGGCGCTGGCGCCACTGACGATGGAGGCCTGCACCCGCACCCCGCCGACGTACAGATTGAGCAGGCCGGCGGCGCTGGCGCTACCGGTGAGTTTCAGCTCGGCCTTGGCCACGCTGCCTTCGGTGCTGTGCAGCGGCAGGCACCAGATCTCGCCCACCGGGTCGGTCTTGCGCCAGGTTTCATACATCGAAGCGAGCATCGAACCTTGCCCGCCGATGCTCTTGGCCAGGGCCACGCTGGACACCAACACCAGCTTGCCGAGGTCATCGCCGGTCTGGTTGTCATTGACCTGGGCGACGATCAGACGGCGCATGGCCGAAGACGCGCTATTGGCCGCCGAGTTGTCCATCTCGGCGTAGAACAGCGGAACACGGAGGTCCGCCGGGATATTGCTGAAACCGATCGCCATTATTTGGCTCCTTGAGATTTCGCCGCTTTCACGGCTTTGCTAGTGATATCGCCATCGGCCAGACGCCGGCGCCACCAGGCGTTGTCCGGCACTTCACGGCCGGAGGCGGGCAGCAGATCGCCTGCTTCCGGGTCCGGTACGGCGCGGCCAGCGACCGGCAGCACGGTGATGCGTTTGCTCATTGCTTCAGCTCTCCTGAAAAAGTCAGCTCCAGGCGCCCATCGGGGCCCGGTTTCTTCAAATTGGGGTCCGCCGGATCGATGGCATCGACCCGCACCGTGACCCCGGTCAAGGACGGCAAGCCGTCGAGTTCACGCTCATGCCAGGTTTCCGCCGGCTGGCTGGGCAAGTTGCGGCCCAGCTGGAACTCGGCGAAGAAGCGCAGGCGGTAGAGCAAGCGGGTGGCGTCGAGCGACACCAGCTCGCCACCGTCGTATTGGATCGGGTTGTACTCGGCACCGGGCTTGAAGCCGACCAGGGCGCGCCAGAGTTCGGCGCGCAGGTCGTGCATCAGATCCAGCGCTCTTGTGGCGTCGGTCGCGTCAAGCACCAGAAGCACTTCGAAGCCATCGCGAATGATTTGACGGCTAACGTTCTGCGCCGCACTGCGAATCGCTGCATCGGTCAGGGGGGCGATGTACGCCGCGGGGAGCTGCAGCGAGGTATCGACCTCGAGGGATGACAGGTCGATGCCGACAGCAATGCGGTTGGTAAGGTTGGGACAGTGAGTGCGGAGCTGAGTGGAGATGGGGATGATTTTCATGGGGCCTCCGGGCAACAAAAAGCCCGCGGGAGGCGGGCTAAATGAGAAGTTGAATAGATCAAGAGGAATCAATGATTCAAAGACCCGTTACATCAGCAACCAACATCCGCTGTGGTAAACCGCCGTTTGGATACTTCTGGACACTCTGCTTTGCCCAGGGATGAGTCCAAAACAACGTGCCCACCATTGCCGAACTATAAACGCCAGCCGGGGATAAACAGGCCATACGCTGAAATTCATAACTTGCGTTATAAGGACGCCCCAAAGGGCGAACCAATTGAAAGAAACAATGACCATTTGCTAACGTCGCGGCGTAGGTGCGTCCCAACTGATTAAATGATGTCTGCATTGAATACCCGTTCTGACTTGGAGCATTGCCATCAATAAAAACACCCGCGAGATTAAGAAACGGAGTTGAGGTCGAGAACTTTAAACTGCCGTCTTCCCCCATAACTTCCAACCCCTGCCCAGATGATGTCCGAACAGGACCGAACGAATAGCACTCAACCGCATACCCTGGAGCGCTCCCCCACAGAGCACCTCTATTTTCAACAACTGGAATTGCAGAGCGATAAAACCTTAACGTGGCTCCGTCGTTTGGAAGTGACGCGCACCCAATATTGTTAACCCCTCCAAACCCACTCCCTAAAATGCTGTAAGCCGAGAGATGCAGCGTGCTTTTCCCATAAAAAACCAGATTAGGATAATCACTTCCGGCGATCTTAAAACCCTGCTCATTAAAAGCCTCGAACCCGATCATCAGTAAGACACCACAATCAACATAGCAGCACCTGAAAATGCGCCAAAATAATAACTATCGGCGACTCCCCAACTAATAGTCCTCCCAGCCTTGGAAACACTTACTACTGCGTTTCCACCCTGAAAAAAAACGAAGTCTAGATCGTTCTCCGAAATATCGTTGTACGTGCGACTGCCTGAATATCCCGCTACCGCCATGACGACAATATCAATTATTCGAGCATAGCGACCTGTCCCATCCATGCATAAAATCCCTTCGGGGCTGTAAACCTCTATACCAGCAGCCATTACCAAATACCCGCTCGTAAACAAATCTTTCCAGAGCTGTAAAATATCTGCAGCGATTGATTATTGATAGAAAGCCGCCCCCCGCCTGCCACCTCGCCATTAAACTCAATACCGCCAGACTTATCCAAGCGCCAGCCTGTCTGCCCAGCGACGTAATTAGTTGATTGTATGTATTCCCCAATCTGAGCGTTCGTAATGGAACCTTTTCTAATAAAGGCACTATCAATAAACACGTTATTATCTTGCACGACAAACGGGTAGAAAACCTCTCCTACATTGGGGTCAACAATTGCAAACCGACTTGCCGCAATTAACACTTGACTGGTAACGACACCTTTATCGTTTTCTACCCCAACCCCAATGCCGGCCAAATAGGGTTTCCCATCAACGGTCATTTGAGTCTTGATGCTATACATTGCCGCCAACTCATCCTTCACGGCTTTTAATTCGATCGCCGAACCACCACCGGTTTCAACCTTCTCCAGCAGTGTCTTGCTTAGCTGCGTTTCACTGATCTTATCCGTGAGGTATTCCAGGATCGGCCCTGCATCGCTGCTCGACTGCCCCATCACCGGTTTCGAGTAGGCGCCCACGTTACCAATACGATCGACCAATCTTGCCCAGAAGAAAAATGAAGTACCTGCTGCCAAGCCCATTACCGTCAAGTCGGTTTGCGGATAGGCATAATCACCAAACTTGGTGGCCGTTGAGAGATCGTTCGTCTTGCTGTACCAAATTTCTGTGCGCTGCAGATCTGCCGTACTGAGTTGCTCTGGAATAGACCATTTCACTTTGATCGCAAACACCAACGATTGCGCCGTCAAAGAAGCGACAGCCGGGGGCGGAGTCGTTTTTCCATTCAATACAGTTTCTGCTGAGGTCGAAAAAACCGATCCGATATCCAGCGCGTTGATCGCCCGGACCTTGGCCACATAACGCCCAGCGTAGATACCCGAGACCTCTATCGAGTTACTCCCCGTACGTCCGGCGAATACCCACTCGCCGTCGTTCTTGCGCCAATAAGCCTCAAAGGCAACAGCATTGCTCGGTCGCACCCAATCTATGGTCATGACATTGACCGCACTGCCTTGATCGACAAAGTGGTCATTACTGACCCGGACAGCTTCTGGTGGCGCCTGCACACTTGGCGAAATCACCGTCACCGGCGGCCGTTCAATCCGCGCACCGTTATCAATCGCTTCAAACTTGCTAGCGACATGCTTGACTGCACTGATGCTGTACTTGATGGCGTCATCGCTGAAGTCTTCAGCCACTGACAGCACACGAAACTGCTGAACGGCCAAGGTCGAGGAGTCGATCGCCCACATCGAATGCACTGGCGGCAGCTCATCCAGATCCGCGTCCAATACCACACGCTGAACTTCAGCTGGGAACCCAGTGGTATCAAGGGTGATGTCACCGTTGTCCCAGGTAATTCCCGTGCTGTCCCAGGTCAGTGGATAGCCCACCGACTTGATCACCCGCGAGATGGCCTTGCCGGTGGGCATGATCAGGGTGACGGTGTCCCCCGGATAGGCTTTCACATCGGCGTCGAGCACCAGGGTATCCAGGGTCGCGGAACGCAGTCGGCCGCCAATCCGGCGCCCTGCCCTGTCGTTGTCCGCCACCCGGATGATCTGCCCAGGGCGTGCGAGGGTGCCATCCAGGCCCACGGCGAAACTCACGCTTTCGGTTTCCAGGCGGTTGGTCAGCAGCGCCCATTTACCAATGCGCTGGGCCTGGGCCTGGGAGGTGCAGCCGGTAGCGGTGATTTCGGTCTGCTGCACGCCGTAGCGGGCAATGCCTTCCGGGTCATCGACGTACTGGACCTTCTGCCGGTAAAAATCCGCCGGGTCGTTCCAGCTGACCAACGCTACGCTGTAGCGGGTCTTTTTCGCCGAGCCACCGTAGACGAACTTGCCGTCGACCACGTTGGCATTGCTGTAGGTGTACACCGGGTCTTCCGGCATATCGGCAACAGCCATCACCGAACCGGCGCCCCAATAGGCCATGCCGCGGAAAGTGGTCGCCAGGTCCTGCAGCACTTTCAGGGCGTCGGCGCGAACGGACAGGTAGAGGTTGCAAGTGAAGCGTGGTTCGGTGCCGCCCTTGCCGTCGGAAACCGGCTGGTCGCAGTACTGGCCGATACGGTACAGCTCCCACTTGTCCACCTGGGCGGCGTTGAGCAGATGCCCCAGGCCATAGCGCTGGTGCAGCAGCAGGTCGTAGTAGATCCAGGCGGGGTTGTCGGTCCAGGCCGACTTGAAGGTGCCATCCCAGACGCCGCTGTATATCCGGGTCAGCGGGTCATAGTTGCTGGGTACGCGGATGATCCGCCCCTGCAGTTCGAAGGAACGGGTGGGGATCGACTGGAACTGCGAGGCATCGAATTGCAGGCCGATGATCGCCGACCCGGGGTAGCGCAACTTGGCGTCGATCACATCGGTGATGGACTCGACACTGGTGGTATCGGCGATCGCTCCGCTGGTGGAGTTCGGTGTCAGGCGACGTACACGAACCGTCCAGCCAGCAGTAGCGGCAGGCAGATCGACGCGATGGGAGCGCTCGTACTTGCTCGAGGTCTTGCCACTGAAGGCTGCTTGCAGCACTTCCACGAAGGCACCGCCATCGGTGGAAAGGTCGATGGCATAGCGCACCGTATAACCGTTGGTGTCGCCATTGCTGGTGTTGGTCTGTGCCAGCCGCGAGACCGCCAGGCGAATGCGCACGGCCGACAGTTGCAGGTTGGTGATGGCCTTGCTCCAGGGCTGGTCACTGCGCAACTCCACCGCCACCGAAGATTCGTTTTCCACCGCCGGGAATCCCGGGATGTAGGTCTGGTCCTGGCTGCCATTGCGAGTCTCGAGGGTAACCCCGGAGAAGTTCAGGCTGCCATCGGCGTTGGCCAGGGGCGTCTCATTGAGAAACACCGAGCGCTTGCCATTCTTCAAGCCCACGATCTCGCCCTCGCTGACGAGATCGAGGATCCGAGCATAAGCCGTGCTTTGCAGGCTGTCTGGCGCCTCCACGGAGGGACGGGGCTTGGAGCCGCCGCCTTTGCTGCCAGCGAGAGTAAGGTCAGTCATGGCTTTCCTTCAGGCGAAATAAGGCCCGCGCAACGGCAGGCAGGTTGAAGACAGGAGGAGTTAAAGTTGATCTTCGGCGTAGATGCCGGAACTGATCACGGCGCTGCCAATGGTCAACTGACCGTAGAGCAGGCCAACCGGGTTGCCCTGGGCGCTGGTGTTGACTGGCCCGTTGAAGCTATAGCTGGCGCGGCTTTCCGGGCTGTCCTGGGCGGCAAGCCCCTTGGGCAAGGGAGCCAGCATTTGCATAACACCGCCCATGGCCATGCTGACTCCCGTCATCATCAGGAACGACGCAGCAGGCCCGGTCAGGAAGCCAAAGGGGTTGTAATAAGCCACGGCCATCAACACCGCGCCCAGAATGGTCTGCAATCCACCAGCACGCTTCGAACCGCTGAGGACCGGGGCGATGCGAATCACTTCTTTGCCCAAAGGCTGATGAATATCAGTCTCGGACAAATTGCGCCGTCCATTGAATACCGCGAATCGCAAGCCTTGGTCCGCGCTCTGCAGCATGTAGCGCTCGAAGCCGGGGAACTGACGGAAGTACCCCATCACCTCCTTGAAGCCCCCCGTAATGGCCACTCGATGCTCACGTCCGAACATCCTTGCCAGGGAGCCGGACAGCAGCACGGTTTGCATCTTTTGTCGTTCTACGGCCAAGCCCATGGGGTTCTCCTGGCAATAAAAAACCCGCCAAGGCGGGCTTCAAGTAAAGGGTGGATCCAGCCGGGTTCAGAGCTGGTCCTGGGCATAGATCCCGGCGCTGATCACCGAACTGCCAACGGTCAACTGACCGTACAGCAACCCCACCGGATTGCCCTGGGCACTGGTATTGACCGCACCATTGAAACTGTAGCTGGCGCGGTTGTCGGGACGGTCCATGGCCCCCAGCCCCTTGAGCTGCGGGGACATCATCTGCATGACCCCGCCCATGGCGAGGGAGATACCCATCTGCGCGGCCATGGTCCAGCCCGTGGTGCCGGTGGTGCCTATCAATGTCGAACTCCCCCCAGCAGCAAACATGCCTCCGGAGAAGTAAGACGCGGCCACCACCAATGCGACCCCGATGATGGTTTGCAATCCACCTGAACGCTTGCTACCGATCAATACCGGAGCGATTCGGATATCACTGGCACCACAGGGGGCATTCAAGCGGTCGTGACCGATGTTGTCGCGGCCAAGAAACAGCGAGTAGGTCAGTCCGCGGTCCTTGGACTCCATCAGGAAAGCCTCGAACCCCGGAATAAGGATGCACAAGGCTCTTACCGCTTCTGAGGCATTGCTGACCGCCAGCCTGTGCACTCGGCCAAAACGTGCGCCCAGAGTGCCGTAGAGACGGATGACGCGGATTTTTTGCTGATTCATCACATCACTCCCAGGAACAGGATCCCTGGTTGAATTCAAGGAAAGACGATGCACTTCAATCCATCGCCACGAGCTGGCGATGTCGCCAGATGCTGACCGTTACCTCATCCCAGTAACCGCCATAGGTATCCCGCTTGCTGTCGCGGCCATAGAGGTGAT
This sequence comes from Pseudomonas protegens, assembly GCF_013407925.2. NCBI lineage: Bacteria > Pseudomonadati > Pseudomonadota > Gammaproteobacteria > Pseudomonadales > Pseudomonadaceae > Pseudomonas > Pseudomonas protegens. The sequence goes on from NZ_CP060201.1 coordinate 1,821,310, forward strand.
GCAGGATCGAGCCTGGCGCGGGGAAGTGCTCCGGCTCACTCTTGAGCACGCCGTCGGCCAGATAGATCGCCGCATGATTGGGCACCGGCGAGCGGATCTGCATCAGCACTACGTCGCCTTGGCGCAGGTCATTGACTCGCTCGAACCCGGCCTCGGGCAAGTGCTCCAGATAGAGGTTGCCGCCCTTGTCCCACCAACCGTCTTCACGCTGGTAGCTACCCAACTCGATACCCAGTTCACGACGGTAGTAGTCGAGGATGATGCTCAGGCAATCGTGGATACCGTGGGCAAAGGCTCGGCCGATCAACGGCGCTTGATACCCCGTGGGCAGCAGACTCGCCCAGTCGCCCTTGCGCAAGGTGCCGTCATCGTCCTTGCGCACTTCCAGGATGTGCCAGGGCAAGCCCGATGCCTCGCAGGCCACCCGATCCGCCTCGCTGGGAGCCGGCGGATAATCCGGGTGGCTGTGGATCACCGCCAGCACCTCGCCGCGCTCTTCCGCCGCCGCGTAATCCTCGGGGGCCAGGCGAAAATGTTCGCTGGGCGTGACAGCGGTGTTGCGACAGGGCACATAGACCCGCTTGCGCCCCTCGCGGATCAGCAGCCCGCAACACTCTTTGGGGTACTCGGCCAGCGCGTGGCGCTCGATGGCGGCCCGATTTGCCTTGTTCATGCTCAGCTCCGTAGCAGCCCTGCCGCTGGAAATGAACCGAAGGGCAGCGGGTTGTTTTCACCGAAACGCAGCTTGCAGCTGCTCAACCGACCACCGCATTTATCCTTGGCCGCATCGGTGACGATCACATCGTTGAGATCCGCCACCGGGCCACCGTTGTAGCCGCAATAAGGCCCGCGATAGCCTCCACAACTGAGCCACCAGCAGACGTTGGCAACGATCTGCCGTCGTGGCAGTTGCACGCCGTTGAAGTCCAGGGCGCTGGCCAGTTCGAACTTCACCACTTCGTTGTCTTCGCTAGACTTACGCTCGACATACCAGATGTCTGGCGGCAACTCTTCTTCGGGGTCGGCTTCAGGCTGGCCATCCAGGTACTTGCCAAGGGTCCGGTGACGAATCAGCCGGGCCCCGACCAGGTCCTCGAAATACAGCACCAGGGCGGTGATGAAACCGCCGACGTTGCCAACCGACAACGTCGGAGTCGGCTGCGCGCCCTTGCCGGTCATTTCAAATCCCTCGGCCTGAATCGGCCAGGGTGAGTACTCAAGCCCCTGCCAGAAGATCGACGACTGCTGGGGGTAACCGTGAAAGCGATAAAGCTCGGCGCCGAGGCTGGTGGCGTCGAGCTCAAAAAGCTCCACCCACGCGCCTGGCTCCAGGGTCTGGATATCGGCCGTGATCGGCATGGTGATTCCTCGGGCAAAAATAAACCCGCACAGGGCGGGCAGGGGGTAACTCGCAGTGGTTTAGCGGTTAAAGCATCCAGTTAGGTTTCATTTGCAAAGGAACCAGGCAATCAACTGCAGAGCTCGAGAGGTAAACACCGTATTGGCCCTGGTGTCCCCAGCCATAGATCATGCCTTCGCTGTCCATCGCATAGGTAACCGTGGCGCCAGCACCTGCGTGACTCGTGCCCAGGAACCCAATGGTTTCGATAGAAACCGGTTTGCCACTATTGCCCAGTTTTGGCAGTGCCACCAAAACAGGAGTAGCGATAGTTCCGACGACACCTCGTCCACCTTCACCGTAACCATTGACACCCATGTGATAGATGTTGCCCGCGGCAGTTCGGATGTACATCGGGAAACAGTAACCATAGTAGGGACGGTCGTAATCATGAGTCATGATCTTGCCGACCTTTCGGTCCGAAGTCGTTCCATCAAACGTCGGGTGCTTGGTCGGCACCAAAAGATTGGTCGCATTGCCAGTCCCCAGTTGTGAGCTGGCGTTATAGCCCCATACCCAAAGTGCACCGTCTGAATCCACACCGTAGCAACTGCCAACACCACCGCCACACACGCTCAGTTGAGAAAAAGCCTGTGAGATTTTGAAGGGAGTCGTCAGGGACGTGGTGTTGCCACTGCCTAGTTGCCCATAGGTATTGAAGCCGCATGTACGCAATGAGTCAGTGAACCACATCACAGTAAACCCACTGGCGTTCGCAGCACTGTCAGCCCAGCCGCTTCCCCCCTTGATATGCAGGAGTTTGGCGATTTCTTCAGGCCCACCCCACGCGGTGGTCACATCGGTGAAAGAAACAACATTGGCTGGAGTCGCAATGCCGGCCTGCCCTTGTCCGTTATAACCAGCAAAGAACAAACGATTATCAGAGGTCTGTACCCACGTGCGCCCATAGTGACTGCCGAGGTTCCACACCGATTTGATCTCACCCCGAGTCGCCACATCCCATACTTTCGTCCAGCTATTTCTCAGCGTGGTATCGCCACTGCCGAGCTGACCGTATCCGTTGTAGCCGGCGGCGTACAAACCATCAGCCTTGCGAATCAAGGCCTTGCCTCCGTCGGCACTGTGACCGGAGTTTGTCTCATGAAAGTAGATATCGAGCACACCATTCGTGGAAAGCGTCGGCAATGGCGCCACCGCCACGCTACCGAGACCCAACTGACCATTGTTGTTATAGCCCCATGCCCACAGTTCTCCGTTACCGAGAAGTGCATAGCCGTTATATCCCACCGCTCCAGCCTTGATAACCGGAGAGGTGCTGGGAATATTTACGCGACTAAAATTGTTCAGGCCATAGAAAGTTGTCGATGCATTAGGTCCGCGACCGGCCTGAAAGTTACCGTACACAGAAGCAGCGCCACACGCTGACCACAACACGCCATTGACGATGGCGTAAACGCTATTGACCAAGCAATTGCTTATCCAAGAGGGCTTAAGCGGATTGATTACATCTTCCAGCTTAGTGACTCGCTGGGTGTTGCTGTCCACCTGAGTGGCCAAAGCGGGAACATTCACTTCACCTGGGGCAGAGGCAGCCGCTGCCGCCATTGTGATCCAGATTACGGTGGCGTTGGCCATACGCGTTTCCGAACCAACTCGCGGGGTACCGTTGGAGCCATCGGATACCGCACCTCCGGTATAAGTAGCCCACCCTGTCGCCGCAACTACGTTACCAACCAGACTGCTCTGAACAGAGTCGCCTCCAAATACAGGGTTTAGACCTGTGGAGTTGGCTCCACCGCCATTCACGGAAGTCCTGTGTTTCATGCTTTGAACTTGATCGGACTGGTGCATCCCGACCATACCCATAGAGTTCAAACCATAACCTCGGTAAGTAACTCCGCCCACTCCAAGCTGGTCATACTTGCCGTTGTCATCCGGCATCCGGAACGTTGTAGAACCATCGCCACTGGAATAGCAGCCACGAAATGCAATGTTGGACTTCCACTGATCATCCGACACTGCCACTGCCTGGACCTTAGCCCACAGCCCCGGCCATACAGCGCGCGACAGGAGTTGCCCGGAGCGTTCGACGAACCCGGCAGGAATAGTCTCTACCGGCAAAGTCCAGGGAATCGTCGCCCCCACCGGCAAACCAGCACCGCTGCTGACTTCCTTGAAGGTCCCATCGCTACATAGGAAGCGGTCTTTATCCGTTTCCAGCTGAGGCGGCGCAGGCACCAGACCCTGAGTACCGGAGGCGGTGGCGGTCGCTCCACCCATGGGGGCACGGTAGTAAGCCGCTGGCTGGCCTGCCAGCTTGTCCGAATCGATAGCCTTCTCGCTCTTGCCGAGTTTGGCGTCGACCTGCCCCTGCAACTTGGCAATGCCTTGCAACAGTGTATCGCTGGCGACGACAGCAGCGTTGACCGACGCTCCCAGGCCCGTCAGCGTCGTCGAACGCACACGCGCCGCTGTGAAGTACTGGTTAGTCGCCCCTTCAGCCACCTGATCCGTTGACCCTGGAGAAGAAGGGATCAACACGAAGGACAAGCCATTCCAGCGATATTGCTTGCTGGGGTTGCCGAGGCTGTCACCATCGTTGACCGCGATATAGATCTTCCCGTTCTCACCCGTCGCTGGAAAACCGGCCAGCGTCGCGAACTCCAGCACGTCACTGGGCAACTGCGACTGCGGTACTGTTCCATTGACCAATTGAGCCACGGTGGCTCCTAGAGCTGATGCCGGAATCGCCGCATCGGCCTTGGCCTTGGCGGCTAGCGCCTGTGCAGCACCCTGCTCGGCTGTGGCCTGTGCTGTTGCTGTACGAGTGTCCAGCTCAGCAAAGTTGTCATTGATGGTCTGCCCCCCCGAACGCAGGTTTTGCCCGGTGCCATCGTTGGGAGCACTGCCAAGGTGGATCGGATCGATAGTCATGGATGAAATGCCTGTTCAAAAGTTGCGCTGAGCGAGTAAATCCCTGCGCCCAACGGCGAGGGCTGGTAGGTCTTGCAGCGGTACAGCCCCTGCTCGCCCAACGGCGGGGTCCAATAGAAAGGCCTGGCGCCTTGATGGGCGTCGATGAAGTTGATGATCGGCTTGATCTTCTTGTCGTCGCCGACAAAGGTCAGCGGCCAGGACTGGGTCTTGTTGTTGATCCCGTCCTGGACAACCTGCTGATAGCCATCACCAAAGCGCGCCGACTTGAGGCGAAACTCGACGCTGCCCACGGGCTCGATCTTGGGTACCCAAGTGAATGTTTCGATAGTCATGTCTTTTCTCCGGGCGTGAGCCGTTGCGGCCGCTGGAAATCAGCGGCCGTTGATGACGGACCAGATCTGGCCGCCCGGTTTCAGGTCTCGGGCGATCTGTTCGGCCGCGCCCTGCTTCGCCGCGCTGGCGTAGGCATTGGCCAGGCTCTGGGAGTTCGTGCCTGCCCCCGAGGCACCGGCCTGTCCGTCGGGTACGTTGATGGTTTGCTGGATGACCACCTGCTGGTTGCTGGTGGTGCCGGATTGTCCCCCGCCCAGCGCAACGACCCCCAACGAGCCATCTGAACCACGACTCAGGGGCATGATTGCTTCTGGGCCGGACTCACCGAATAGGGCCATTGGAGCCAACGTTGGAGCGGTGGCTACCGTGTTGGTGAAGGCACCGCCCTTGGCATGAGGAAATACAGGAGGGGACAGGCTGGACGCATCGACCTGCGGCGTGAATACAGTCGTGGCGCCATCAACCGTGAACGCGCTTGAAGTCGGGGTAGCGCTGGGCCAAAAACTCATCACTGCCGAGCCGACCATTCCAAACAACGAACTCAACGCTTTGGACGCCGCCGTCTTCGCCGCCAACATCGCCATGTCCTTGAGCACCGACTTGGCGAAATCGGAAAAGGAGAACTTGCCCGTGGTAGCGAACTGGAGGATCGCGGCATCCATCTGCTCAAACGCACTGGTGAACACCGCCTTCGACTGAGCGGCGACGTTACCGGCGTTATTCATGTAGTCATCCAAAGCCGACGAGGCACCATTTTTCCAGTCGCCGAGTGCTTCGCTCATCTGTACATAGTTGCTTTGAATCTGCAGGGCCATGTCACTGTGCTTGGTCTTCAACTCATCAAGCTTGGTGGCATAGTCGTCTCCCTGTTCGGCCCCACGGCCATAGGCATCTCCCGCCGGGAACTTGATCCCCGACTTGTCGGCATAGGTCGCTGGCGACTGAACCGCGCCTTGAGGAAATTGCTTATCCAGAGCCTTGCGCGCCAACGCATATTCTTCATCGTTCGCGCTAAGTTGTGCGGCCAGCGCCTGTTGACGACTCCCCCTGCCTAACTGAGAGACCGCTAGAGCACCTGAATTACGCAGTTTCTCCATCTCGTCGGAGTACGCCCCCAGTTTTTTTCCAGATACTTCCAGGGATTGCGCGTACTCGGTTCCAGCACTTTTGTTCTGCTGGAGCAGTGCGCTCAAGGAACTTTGACTCTTTACAAAATCATCGGCCGCTCTGGCAGCCGGGTCATAGGCCTTGCGCAGGCCATCAACGGCATTGGAGGTCGCGCCCAACGCGGAAGCAGACGAAGTCGCCAGCGCCTCGGCAATTTTCTTGCTGGCCTCCTCGACACGCCTCTGCATGCTGCGCATGCCTTGGTCGGTAATACGCTGGGCCTTGTCCAGGGCCCGCTCCAGGCTGCCAAGGTCCAGCTGCATGTTCCCTTGGGAAGCAGTTGCCATAGGGTTCTCCGGGTCATGAAAAAACCCGTCGAAACGGGTTTGGGGAAAGTGGCCTGATGTCAGCGCCACTCGTTCATTGCACGTTCGAGTGACAACCCCAAACGTTGTTCGTGAGGCATGAAGTCCAGCAACTCCGCCATGCCTCCGCCCAGCCGGTGGGTCTGCAGCGCCACCAGGGCGCTGCCCGCCTCCAGCCGCCTACCGGTATGCAAGGAACCATATCGGTCGATATAGCGCCCCCATGCCAGGGCTTCCTGGTAGGTCATGCGTTCCTTGGCTTCGGCAATGGTCCGGCCGCCGACTCCGTTCAGCACCAACTCGTGCCAGAACTCATCGGCGGCGGTCAGTTTTTTGCCGCGGCGCCACCGGTGCCATTGACCTCATTCACCGCATTGAGAATCAGGAACCCCAGGGACGGCTCCAGCCCGTAGGCATCGTCGTAGCTCAGGGCTTCCGAGCCGTCAGCGCCCAACGCCACCGACGCAGCGATGTAGCGGGCATTACGGCTCAGCTCGCTGTCACTCTCGGCAAACAGGCGCTCGATAACCCCGAAAGACTGCCGGCGAACATGCAGGGTCAAGGTGTCGGTCACTTCCTTGCCAGTCTTGCTGTCAAGGTGAGTCCAGCTCACCTGTTTCTTCACGGGCAGGGCATCGACGATGCCGCCCTTGGCTTTCAGCTGCTTGAGGTTCATGACGTGGCTCAGGCCTTCTTGATCCAGGTGGAACCGCCGGTGCGCTGAATGGTGACGGTGGTGGTCACTACAGCGTTCAGGGCGAAGTTGAACGGGAAGTCCGAGACGTAGCCGTCGAAGGCGAACCAGGTACGGGTGGTGGGCAGTTCGAAGTTGTCACCCTTGGTATTGAGGGTAGGGACTACACCCTTGCCATCCGACCAGCCCACGACCCATTTGACGCTGGTATCGCCATTGGCTTCGGACAGTTGGTGCAGGCGGATATGGCTGGCGTTGGCCGGGTCGGCGTTCAGCCCGAGGCTGGCAGTGCCTGGAGTGCGCAGGCCCCTCTTGTAGCTGCGTTCTTCAGCGTTGAGGCTGGTGTCTTCGATCTGCTCGGCGGGTGCACCGCCCGGGTCGAAGGAAGTGGCGTGCTCGATTTCCAGCACGGTGTAGGGGCCGCTGCCGGAGACAGGCGGAACCAGGGCAAAGATTTGCGTACCTTGGGTAAGAATCGACATCAGGTGTTCTCCATCAAACAATAAAAAACCCGCGACGGCGGGCTGTGAGTGTTACTCGGGGAGGAAGCTCGAGACGCTGGAACCCTGGGTTCAGGGGGCCGGCGAGCCATCCAGATAAGGGGGAGCGTTGGGGTCTGGCTCGCGACTCTTGATCAAGTCCACCAGTGCCTGATTGCTCTGCGCCAGCAGGCGGATCGCGCTGTTCAAGGCGGCCTGTCCATCGGTCTGGGCCTGGAGCGCAGCGATCAGTCGATTGATCGCCGCAAGGTCTTCGTCATTCATGGGGCAGTACTCTCTATCCGTCGAACGTTAACCGGGGCAGTCCCGGAATTCTGGTACTGGCCTGGCTCACTCCCGCCCCGCCGGCAACAGCTCAGTACCGGCCTTGAGCCCTGCCTGCAGCGCGGTCCAGAACTCGGCATTTTCATAGCCCATGGCCCAGACACTGGTGCCGCCCAGGCCCAGCTTGGCGACCAGTGCGGTCTTGGTCTTGATGCTCGCGGCGTCGTCGTACCAGAGCACCGGTTGTGCGCGCTCCGGGGTCCATTCCACGCCATCGGCGAAGCTCTTGACCGGGCCCCAGGTGGCGTAAGGCGTGGCGGAGGCGGCATCCCGGTGGGTGACGGCGCGGTGCTCGGCCATCACTTCCTGATAGGCCGACCAATGCACTCGGTTGCCAATGCTGTAGTCCTGACCGTAGGCCGGCAGCCCGGCCAGGACCTTGCTCGGCGCAACTTGCGACACGGCGTAGCTGAGCAGCACCTGCTGCCAGTCGGCACCGGACACGGGGCCGGGCCAGACTTCGTCGTGGAAACCGCCGCTGCTCCAGCCGGGGCCGACCTGGTCGTAGGTCATGACCTGGAAGTAATCCACCGCCGCGCCCAGGGCCTTATAGTCGTAGCCGTGCAGGTACTCGGGCTCGCGGTCGCTGGACTTGGGCGGGACGCTGATGATCAGTTTCTTGCCGCTGGCATGCAGGGCGTTGCCCAGGGCTTTGACATAGGCGGAAAAGGCCTTGGCGTTCCTTGGCTCGACCTTTTCGAAGTCCAGGTTGATCCCGGCAAAACCGCCCTCCTTGGCCAGCCTCACCAGTTGCTTGATGCTGCCGGCACTCAAGGTCTTGTCGTTGACGATGGAGTGGGAAATGGCCGGGTCGAAATCAGCAATGCCCTCGTTGTAGTCGGAGACGGTGGGGTACAGCGGCAGCGATTTGGACTGGGCGAAGCGAATGATGTTTTCGCTGGTTGGGTTCATCCCTTCCTGATGCAACTGGCCGGTGACGGTCAGCCCGTAGGTGCTGCCCAGACCAACAGCAGAAAGGTGGCGGTGGAACGCTTGCAGGTTGCTGTAGGACGCTTCGACCTGGCCATCGGTGTAGGCCAGGACAAAGGGCTCGGCATGGGCTGCGGTTGCCAGCAACAGAGTGCAGCCAGCGATCAATGCCTGAAAAAAATGCCGGATGCCTCGCTTCGGGGCCGGGTTGCTGAAGCCTGGATTCATGAATACTCCTGCGGACTTTCCGCGTGGATTGAAAGGAAGTGAATGCGGGATCGGGGGCGATCCGAATGAGCCGCTCGCGAGGATGCTCGCGGCACCACTGAAGGGTTAAAGCTGCACCACCCTGAGTGGTTTTTTGGCGGGGGTTTTCTTGGCCTTGGCTTTGGCCTTGCCTTGCTTGCCGCCGTTGCATTCGACCGTGGTGCTCCACCCCGACGGGTTGAACAGTTGCTCCACCGAGTCCACCAGGTACTCGCCGTCCAGTCCGGCCTTGAAGCCCTGGGCATTGATCAGGCGCTCGGCAAATAGGTCGGTGCGCCCGGGCATTTCCAGGCGCAGGCTGGCGCTGCTGCGGTTGAAGGCTGCCAAGCGGGCCTTGGCCGCTTGCTCGGCGGCGGACTTGTTGGGGTACAGGTGCCGATCGGTGTGCACCGCCGGCACGCTGGCCGGTGAGTCGCTGTTGCCCAGGTCGATGACCTTGAGCGTGCCGCTCTTCGGGTCCTGATGCTTGGTCTGCACCGCCTTGTGGGTGCTGCTGTCACTGAAGCGGAACTGATAACGGCTGACGTCGCGACGGCTGAGGCTGACAACGCCCAGGGCCTTGCCGCTGGCACTCAATCCGGACTGCCGGGGCAGCACCAGCAACCTGCCTTCGGCCACCTTGGCGGTACAGTCGTACTGCCGGGCCAGGCGGGTGATGAAGTTGAAGTCGGACTCGTTGAGCTGGTCGATCCGCGGCACCTTGGTCGCCACCGGACAGACCGCCTGCCAGCCATTGCGGGCTGCCAGATCGCGGACTATCTGCGCCAGCGCCACGTTCTCCCAGCTGCCGCTGCGGGTGGTCTTGCCACTGCCGCGCATGTCGCTGGCCTTGCCGCGGATCTCGATGGAATCCGGCGGCCCGTTGACCACCACTTCATCCACCGTGTAGCGCCCCAGGCGGGTCAATGCCTGCCCGGCATAGCCGAGGAACACTTCGATGGCGGCGCCACGACTGGGCAAGGCGACCGCACCGTCACGGTCATCGATGCGCAGTTCGAACTCATCCGCTTCCATTCCCGGTTTGTCCAGGGTGCGCAGGGTCAGCAGCCGGTCATTGATCTGCGCGGTGATGTCGCTGCCATCGGCGAGGATGCGAAAGACCGGGGTCATGGCCTGTGCTCCAGAAAATGAAGACCCCGCACGCAGCGGGGTCTGTTGAGTGGAGGCAAGGTCAGTCCCATAGCTGAACCATCGCCTCTGTGCGAATCGGAAGCTCCGGTAGCAGGATCAGTACCCCGGCCCGCAGGGGTTGTGGCTCATCGGCCAGGCCCTGATTGGCGTCCAGCACCGCCTCGACGCTGCCATTGAGGTGCCCGTAGTAGCGATGACACAGGGTGTCGAGCAGATCACCGTCAGAGGTTCTGCAGGTCGTTGCCATAGCTCACAAACTCCAGTGAAAACCCTTGTTTGCGGGGAATACCACCCGCCAGCAGGTGGCTCTGTTCCTCGTCGATGCTGGTGAGGCACCAGGTGCCCAGCACTTCACCGTAGCCCGTGGTCAGGCTCAGGGGCTGCAAGCGCCGGCCAATGCTGCGCAACGCCTGCAACTGCCCCAGCCCGCCCTTGAACCCTGGAAAGATCGCGCCCTTGAGGGAGATCTTGTCGTCGCCCTGCCCCACCGCCTGCTGCGCAATGCTGCGGCTCAGGCGCTCCTGGGCCGCCCAGCGAAAGCCGGTTTGCCGGCGCAGCTCATCGAAGGCCGCGGTATCGAGGTTGAAGTAGAACGGCTCGGCCGCGGCCCCCAGGGGCTGCAGGATCAGCAGGTGCGGGAAGGGTTTCACCGCCTCCGCCGCCGGGGTGTCCTGAGGCGCCAGCGCGCCGGAAGGAAAGATATTGCCCAGGGCCGGGCTGATCTGCCCGCCGATGCGGTTGATCGCCGCGCCGGCCTTGGCCACCTGTTCCTGCAAGGCGCCAAGACGCTGCTGCATCTGCCCCGCCACGGTCACGGCCTGGCTGTACTTGGCCGCGACTTCACCCACCGCCGACTGCGCCGCGCCGATGCTGCGCATCGTGCGTTGCAGCTTGGCGCCCAGCACCGGGCCGACCCAGGGCAGATTTTCCAGCTCCGAGGCGGCGCCAGTGATGTCGCTGATGGCGCCGTTCATGGGCCCCAGCATTTCATCGGCGCTGCGCCGCCCCGCCTCCGCTGCCGCCACCAGGGACGTGAGCCCCGATTGCAGCTGTTCCATATAGGCCATGCCGCCTCCTTAAACGTGTGCCGCGTCGAACAACTGACGACCCGCCGCCTGACGGCTGTATTCGTCGAACTGAAAGCGCAGATAGGGTTCCAGCTCCCGGGCCAATTGCGCCGGATCTCTGACATCGCCCTGCACCGAAATCGACAGGTAAGGCGCGAAGCTGAACTGCTGTTCGATCGCCGGTGGCGTCGCCGATTTGAACGGCTCCGGAGGATTACTCAGCGAAAGGCTCGACGCCGACGGTGCCGGACTGGCCAGCGAACGCGCGGCCTGCCCCATCAGCGGAGGCGCCTGGCCCGGCTGGAAGGACTTGGCGATATCGCCCATCACCGGCGGGATGTTCTGCCCGGCGTTGCGCATCATCAGCGGACCGGCTGCGGGCATTTGCTTGAGCGAGTCGTCGGAGCCGAACAGTTTTTTGCCCAAGGCCCCACCAGCGGCAGAACCGCCCCAGGCGCCCAGTGCACCGCCCACCAGCCCACCAATAACAGTACCGATGACCGGCACCACGGAACCAATGGCGGCCCCTGCTGCTGCTCCGACAGCGGCGCCTGCAAGATTGCCTGCCGCCTCGCCATAGCCTTCGGCTTTTTCATCCTGGGTCTTGGCATTCAGATAGGTGTCCGCAACCTGGAAACCGGCACCGAGCACCGATAGGATCGCGCCGCCCTTGAGCAAAGGTGCGAACCCTTTGGCCACAGAGCCAGCGCCTTTCAGTGCGGCACCGGCCACGCCAGACCTGACCGCCCCTCTGGGCATTTTTTCCAGACCACTGGGCGTCAAAGGGCTCTTGCCACCTTGAATACCCGCCACCCTCGCAGGTGGCTTGCGCCTGTCAGCCTTACGCCCACCACGGCCCCGACGGCGTTGCTTGTCCAAGCCGCAGTCGATCATGGGCGCGCAACAGTCAATGCCTAGCGCATTGCGACCGGGCGCTCGCTTTCTCGCCTTTGGCTTGCCTGCAAGCTCACAGCAGTCAATGCCTCCCGCACTGCGGCCAGGCGCTCGCTTTGCCGCCTTGGGGTCAACCTTCAACCCACCACGCAAGACATTGATCAGGCCCTTGCCCATGGTGTAGACCGCCATGAGCTTTTGCACCGCGACATACGCGGCGCCCAAAGCGACCACACCCTGCACCAACGATGGGTTGTGCTCTGCCAGCTCGGTCAGCTTGCCGACCACCACGGTGATGCTTTTGGCCACCAGATCCGTAGCCGGTTGCAGGGCCTGCCCCACGACCCGCTGGCCTTCGTCGATGGCTTGACCTGCTTCAGCCCACAACTGCTTGGAGGCTTCTCGACGCTCCGCGAGGTTCCTGGCGAGAACGCCAGAGGCGCTCAACGAGTCCTTCTTCACCTGCTCGTACTGCTGCCGGCCCTGGGTCTGGGCCAGCAAGGCCGCCTTGATCTGCATATCGGTAAACAGGTCGCCGGTACGCAGGGACTCTTCCAGAGCCTCAAGCATGGCCTTGGCCTTCGCCGGGTCGGTTTCCTTGCTGATCTGCGCCTGAGCCTCGGCCATCTTCGCCGCCTTGGCCGGGTCGATGGCCCTGACGTAGCGCATGGCCAGGGCAAAGCTCGCCTCCAGGCTCGACATGCCCTTCTGGATACCGGTGTTCAGCGAAGCCTGATAATCAATGCCGGCGTCTTCATAAGCCTTGACCGCCTCGCTGGAACCGATTTTTTCGATCCAGTTCTGCAGTTGGCCTGCGGCCTCGTCAGGACTTGCGGCGGTGTTCATCTGCACCTGCAGCATCGATCCCAGCTGACTCACCGCCTCCATGCCGGTGAGTCCTTCCGCGCTTGCGCTCTTGAGCAGCGCCGGGAGCAAGCGCGCCATGTCGGCCGCCTCGAAGTTGCCGGCCTGCCCCTGCAGAGCGATGGCCTCCAGAGCCTGCTCCATGACCTTGGGATCGCTGATCCCGGCCTTGAGCTCCAGGGCCCGCAACAGCTTCGCCGTGTCGTCGACACTCGCGCCCTGCCCCACCGCAAACTTGGCGGCCAGCCCTGCGTAGCCTTGTGCCTTGTCCAGCGACATGCCGCTGGCCATCATCTGGCTCACCAGAGCCGCCACATCGTTACGGGCCATGCCCGTGTCACGGGAGGTCTGAATCACCGTGCGGCTCAGCTGCGCTTCCTGTGGCTGGTTGGCCACACCGGCCTTGATCGCCATATCGCGGATCAGCGCTTGATAATCGGCACTGATCTTGACCGGGGCGCGCAGTTTATCGACGCCGAACTTTGCCCAGTCATAAGCCGCCTTGAAGTCGGCCTTGCCCTGGGCAACCTGCTGCAGTCCTCGGGCCTGAAGCGCCGAGCCCCGCGCCACATTGCCCAGCGCTTGATATTCCTGGCGCAGCTTGTGCACCTCAATACCCTGCTGGCGCAGCCCGTTGCGGCTCTCCTCCAACCGGCGCAACAGCCCGGCTGCGGAAGCGGCGCCGGTGTCATGGGCCTTCTTCCATTCATCCTGCAGACGCAGGGTCTGGCCGAGGGTTTTCTCCAGCACCCGAGCCTTGCTGCCCTGTTGCTCCAGCTGTTTGATCCGGCCTTCCACCGTCTTGAAGGCGGCGTCCCACGTCGAACTGAGGGCCGTACCTATCACCACCAGCTCCGATACCAGCTTGTTCGCCATCTGCGTCTCCTGCTCCTTGGGTGATGGGCTCAATCCGTGAGCCACCAGACCATGTCGGAAAACCTCATGGTCATGATTTCCTCGGCGGAAAAATGCAGCTCGCGAGCGAGCCGTTTCGCCGCCACCTTCATCACCGCCGGATCAAAGCTCGTCGTCTTGCACCAGGCGAAAATAGCCGGCCTGCAGGCGCTGATAATCCTTGAGCGCCATGTTCTCCAGGTCCTTGGTGCTGATCTGCGCGAGGCTGGCAAACAGCATCAGCTCGCGCTGTTCATCGTCACCCACGCTGGCGGCACTGGCGGCGCGCACATCACGCACCGTCGGCGCGCGCAGGGTGAGCCGGTCGCAGACCACGCCGTTCATCTCCACCGGCTTGCTCAACGCCACCATCACGCTGTCGCTGCTCAGGGTCATCCAGGCCGGGGTCTTGTCGCTTGCTTGAGACATGAGGTGTCTTCCTTACAGGCCCAGGGCCGAACGTTGCGCGGCGAGCTGGTCGACGCCGTTGATCACGCGCTTCATGCCCAGGGCATCGATCTCGTAGATCAGGCGACCGTCGACTTCCAGCTTGTAGTAGGTCAGGGCCACGTTGTGCTTGATCTCGGCCTTGTCGCCGGACTTCCAGTCGCCCATGTCGACCTCTTTGAGCAGACCGCGCAGGGTCACGATCACCGGGGTGACCTTGCCCTTGAGGCCCTTGAAGGCGCCACGGAACACACCGTTGAAACCGCTGCCATCGGCCAGGCCGAACATCTTCAGCGACTCGCGGCGCACGCCGGTGGTGGTGAAGCCGGCCTCTTGTTTCTCCATGCCCATGTCCAGTTCCACCGGCACATCCATGCCACCGACGCGGTGTTCCTCGGTCTTGAGGGTCAACTTGGGCAGGGTCAGGCTCGGCACGTCGCCTTGAAAGCTGATGCCATCGACGAACAGGTTCATGTTCGCCAGGGTTTCGGGAATCATTGCCATTGCTGCGGCTCCTTAAGCGGCTTGGTCGAGGACTTCGGTCAACCATTGGTTGGTGACCTCGACCCGGAAGTGGGGGTTTTCGGCGGGCGGTACGTCGGTGAAGCGGATGTTCCAGTACACCTTGCCCTGCTCCAGCTGGCTGGCGGTGTTGAGCTCGGTGTCGGCGTAGACCTCGAAATTGATGATCGCGCCCTGGTTCTTCAGATCACGCATGAACGCCTGCAGGCCCTCGGTGACGTCCTTGACGTAGGTCGCGGTGATCGAACGGTCCACAGCCCATTTGTGGCCGAAGAGGATGGCGTCCATGACGATGTCCATGGTCCGCACCCGGGTGACGAAGGCCCATTTCGGATCGCTGGACAGCGTGCGGTTGCCCCACAGGCGGAAGCCCGCATCCCGAATGATGGTGGTGATGTTGGCGTTGTTCAGCAGGTTGGCGCGGCAGGTTTCATCGCCGTCGAGGAACTCGATCGGCCGCGTGGTGCCGGTGATGCCGACGAACTCCTTGTTCGACGGCGAGGCCCAGAACCCGTACTCGTTGTCGGTCCAGGCGAACAGCCCGGCGACCCAGGCCGAAGCCGGCGCATCGACGGTGGCATTGGCGCCGTTGTCCCAGTGCTGAACACCCGGATCGACCATATAGGCACGCTTGGCGCCGAAGTTCTTGGCGTAGGCCATGGCCGCTTCGTCGGTGGTATTGGGACCATCGAGAATGGCCAGGCCACGCAGCTTGTCCGCCAGAGCCACCAGGGCGGTGCCGATGGCCAGGGTCGAGCTGTGCTTGGGGGTGACCAGCAGACGTGGCTGGGCGTTGAAACGGCTCTTGCCGTCCAGCAGCGCCTGCAGCCCGGTACGCTTACCGTCGGCCAGCACCCCGCCGATGATCGCCGAAGTCTGCTCGGCCGCATCGGTCATCTTGGCCACGCCACAAGCGACGATCACCGCCTTGGCCCGCTGGTAGATGGCCTGGCAGGCCTTGGTGATGGCCGCATCCGGGCCCCAGGCGGCAATGGCCTCACGCTCGTTGGTGATCAGCAGCAGCTCGTTGGCCTTGGCAGCGGCGGTCGGGCCTTCGGTGAAGGTGTCCACCAGGCCGATGATCGAAGACGACGGCAGCGAAATGGTGCGCGTGCCGGTGTCGACGTTGGTGACGGTAACGCCGTGGAAAAAACCACTCATGGATAAACTCCAGACATGAAAAAGCCCCGGGTGAAGGGGGCTCGTAGGGATGATTGATTAGTGGGAAGCGGGAAACAAAACGCCCCGCTGGTGCGGGGCGTTTACTGGGTTTGTTCGGCGATCCAGGAGGGGGCTACTGGACGATGCTCGGCTTGTGGAAAGTCCGGGGATTGGGGCCAGTCGCGTAGGGATTGCATGTACACAAGCAACTCCTTGAACTGCTCACCGGTCAGCGTCGTGGCTGTCGCGATTTCGAGCTGGTCACGGTGCCGCTCGCGTAGCCACATGACAGATGCCAGCTCTGCATCGCGCCACTGGCGTTCCTGTGCTGCTGGATCCGGAAGCACCTCGGGGGCATCGATCAGATAGGGCAGCCCGTGCTCATCGTGAGCACGGATCTTCCCTGGGGGAGGGTTACCGATTACCGACAGATAAAGCGCTTCGGGTATCTCCATCACATCATCCGGCATCAGTGAATGCACGCCCTGCAAGTAGGAGGTTTGAGTAGTTTGACTATAGAAACGTTTCATAGATGCCACTCCTTAACTGCCCAGCGCTATCCAACGAACAGCTACACCGTTTGCGAATGAGCCATTGAGCGAAGCTGTCATTTTCATCGAGTTTGAAGTCATTGCCCCTCGTGTAACCGTGTAATTACCAATGGCATTACCCACCACCGTGGCAACTTCTGCGAGAGAACCAGTCGGCCAGGCGATTGGCATTGACACCGAGATATTATCTGCAGCGGTTCCGGATGATGTTGCCGCGCCCCACTGAATAATCAGACCACCGAGCCAGGAAGGAAACGCAATGTATCCATTCGTCGCGAGGCTAATTGAGAAGCCCCACCGCAGCTTCTTCGGTGTTGCAAGGACAAAATCGTTCGCGCTATCAAGCATTTGCGCAGTGGTTGAGACTTTTGCCGTGCCCTGATTGATCTCAGTAGCCTGGGCCGCCAGCGGGGCAAGAGCCGCAACATCGATGTTTCCCTGATTAACTGGCGCGCTCCACGCCTTGATGCACCACATCACCGCCAAGTTGCACGGGCGGGTTTCACTACCGGAGTTCGCTAACTTCAGGCCATGTCCGGACCAGTCATACGCCAGCTTCTTAGACCATGTGCCATCATCTGGAATCGACATATCCATGTAGGTTCCGATGTCATACCCCCCCTCCATTCTGACTTTAGATAACGTGTTTGACATCGACGCTTGATAGGTGCCAAGCGCTCGCCCTGCATCCACACCACGCCCATGATCCCAACCACGCAGGAACTCACCCCGCGACTCGGGCAGGCGAAAGTTACCTGCGCCCTCATCGCCCTTGTTGAAAGTGGTTCCCAGATACGCGGCGAGATCTGGATAAGCGGCAATACTGTGCACGCTACCGTTGAGTTCAAGGTAGCCCGCTGGAACCTCAGCCTTGGGAAATGGAATGATGGCGCCGACAGGGTGCGCAGACTTGAGTGCTGCCAGTTCCTTTACCAGCGCCGCTACGTCGATATTTCCCTGATTGATGGGCGCGCTCCACGCCTTGATGCACCACATCACCGCGAGGTTACGTGGACGAGTTTCAGTGCCACCTGTAAGGCCCGTAAGCGACCGGTATGAAGTCGTTGAACCATACCCCTGCGTTGCTACGGTCGTTGTCAACTCAGTGCCATCAAGGGCCGCAGCAGCTACGGCCGGATCTGTAAATGCAACGACAGTGCGGTGTTTATGCCCTTGTAAATCGTAATTTTGATAGCTTCCAATATTTCGACCAGCATCTGCTCCACGCCCATGATCCCACCCGCGCAAAAACTCACCCCGGGACTCGGGCAAGCGGAAGTTTCCCGCCCCCTCGTCACCCTTGTTGAAGGTGGTCCCCAGGTACGCCGCAAGGTCTGGGTAGGCAGCAATGCTCTGCACACTGCCATCAATCTCCAGAAACCCCGGCGGCACGCTGGCTCTGGGAAACGCCACCATCGAGCCCACCGGCAACGATGACGACTGGGCCACAATCGACTCGATCTCGGCCTTGGTGTAGGTGTCGGTAATGCCATGCCCGGCCAGGGTGCTCGGGTTGGTCCCGGCGATCACCCGGCCGTACTTGTCGACCGTGACGTTGGCATAGGAGCCCGCACTGATACCGGTTCGCCCTATGGCCATCTCGAAGGCCAGCGGCGTGGTGCCGAGGACAATCGGCCCGTCGGTGACCAACTGCCAGACGCTGTCGCCGTTGACCGTGCCCTTCTCGATGCTGACGAACAGCCCGGGGGTGACCTCCAGGCTGGTGTCCGCATCCTGGGCTCGGGTCCAGACGCCCGTCGACGACACCACATACAGCCCGTTGTCCTTGGCCTGGGCCTGGTTTTTCACCAGTACCCGGGCATCGGCCGGCAGCAGCACGCCGTCGATGGCCTGAATCCCGCTCAAGGCGATGTTGGCGGTGGTGGCCACCAGCGCCGAGTGCTTGAAGTCCAGCTTGGCCAGGGCCTCGATCACCGCACTATCGACATACTCGCGGGTGGCCAGGACCACCGCCGGATCGATCTTCAACACGATCTGCGCGGTGTTGGCGACGATGAAGTTCATGCGGATGACTTGGGTCTTGCCGGTGCCCTGGGCCAGCAGGGGCTTGAAGCTCGGGGCGCAGTTGGCCACTGCCACCAGGTCGCCGTCGGCGTCGAACAGGCCGATCTCGCGGATCCAGCGTCCGCCGACATCAGGTGGGATCACTTGCTCGGTGATGATGATGTTGGGGTTGGCCGGGTCGGTGCGCACCTGGTTGACCGGGGCGCGGCGCCATTCGTTGATCAGCTTGGTCTGAGCCCGGTTCGGGATGGGGTCGGTGCCGTTGGCATCGCCGACCGCCATTTCCTTGAAGGTCCAGGGCGTGCCCAGGGCCGTGGCGTTGGCCTGTTTCGCCTCGCCCACCGCCGTGAGAATGGCGAAGAACTGACTGTTGGAATCAATCATGAGTACACATCCAGGGTGTCTGTTTCATCAATACACATGACCTGGCCATAACGACCGGTCACTTCAATGTCGCGGGGTGTCGGGGGATAAACGTCGAGCACTTCGCCTTGATCCACGTAGGCGCCGTAACCAATCACTCCAGAGGTTTCCAGGCTGATGGCCAGGCCGGTCATGTGCCGGCTGACCGGTCTGGCGTCGTCGATCAGCCGGGTCAGCTCCTGGTACATCTGTTCGGTGATACCGGTGTCCAGAACGCCAACTTTCAGGGCAAAGGTAGCCGGTTCGCCTTCAGGGACTGTCTGCCACCATTCGACCACTTCGATCAGGTAGCCCAGCGGTTCCACCACTCGCCGCAGTGCACCGAGGGTGCCTTTGCGGGCGTGGATGAAGTAGGAGGCGCGAATGGCGTTGCGCTTGACCGTCTCGCTCCAGCCCGGATCCCAGCGATCCACCGACCAGGCCCAGGCCAGTTGCGGCAGCAGGTGCACCGGGCAGGTCGCCGGGTCGTACAGAGTGCGCAGCATGATGGCGCTGTCACCGCTACCGGCCGCCTCCAGGGCGCGCTCCAGCGGGGTGCTGTTGATCGGCAGTAGGCTGCTCATCTCAGCTCCCCAACTTGACGCTGTAGCCGATGCAGTACGCCGCCTGGGCTTTGCTCGGGGTGATGTCCTGCCAATCGGCAAGGTCGACCCGGGCCACGCCGGCCACATGCAACTGTGCATCGATGGCCGAACGGGCCACCTCGATGCCCAGGCGCCGACGTGGGTTGATCCAGGCCGCCAGCCTGCGCTCGGCCTCGGCCAGGGCCGCATCACTTTCCGGCCCTGGCCCCTTCATGTGCAGCACGGCGTCGATGCGATAGGGCAACACTTGCGCACTCTGCACCGTGACCCGATCCCCCAGGGGCCGCACGTCCTCATCGTTGAGGGCCGCAGCGACTGTCGCCAGCAGCTCGGGAGCGGCCGTGCCGTTGCCTTCCAGGCTCAGCACCGTGACCGTCACCCGGGCCGGCGCCGGGCTTTCGGCCTCGGCATCGGCCACCAGGGCCGAAGCATTGCGGGCATGCAGGATGTAGCTGTTACGCGGCCCGGCGGTGGTCAGCCCTTCGTAGGCCAACTGGATGCGCTCGCGCAGGGCGTCGTCCGACTCCCTGATCTCCTCCAGCGCTGGCACCGCCAAGGGATCGCCGGCCTGGATCACCAGGCGCTGCAGTTTGACGTTGGCCGCCAGGTGATCCAGGTCCGTGCCTTGGGCATGGGCCAGCAGCAATGCCTTGGCGGCGTCGTTGACCCGGGCCCGCAGCAGCATGTCAGCGTAAGCCGAGACTTCCAGCAGTTTGCTCACCGGGTCGCTTTCCAGGTTGGCCGTCCAGTTCTCGCCCATGTGCCGGCGAAAGGTGGCCAGCTTGCCTTGGTACAAGGCCTCGAAGTCCAGGGCTTCAAGCACCTGGGGGGCCGGCAGCGCCGACAGGTCCAACGTACTCATGCCGTCACCTCCAAAACCGTGCTGTTACCCAGGTACTGGCCGGTCAGTTGAAAGCTGATCTGGCCTCCGACCACCGCGACCACGCTGACCCGTTCCAGCTTCAGCCGCGGCTCCCAGCGCAACAGCGCCCGGGCCACTTCGGCCTGCACCGCGCTTTTCCAGCCGCCGGTCACCGGCAGGTCGACATAGCGGCGCAGGTTGCTGCCGTATTCGGGGCGCATCCGCCGGCTGCCCAGGGGCGTGGTCAGGATGTCCTCGATGGACTGCCGCACATGCTCGATGCCGGACAGCGACAGGCCGGTACGGCGATCCATTCCGATCATGGCCTTACTCCTGTGCCTGCAGATCCGGGTGGCTGGCGAGGTAGTCCAGGGCAACGCGGTCGCCGGCCTTGGCCGACACCTGTCCCTGGACCACCGACAATTGGCGGCCGTCCGGCAGGATCAGATGACGCGAGGTGTAAAGACGGTCGCGAAACACCACGGCGCCGGTGCCCGCTGGGCGAGCGGGGGTTTTCTTGGGGGTGGCCATTGCATTCTCCGGGTAGAAAAAAACCGCTCTGGGCGGGTTGCTTGGGTAATAGGTAGCAAGTGGGTGGTGAGGGCGATAAGGGCCAAGGATCACTGCGGCGGGGCCGTTGCCCCGGGGCCTGGCATCACCCCAAGGTGGGTATGGGTCGAGCCGACGTTGATCCCGTTGTGCGTCAAGCTGCCACCGTTGATCTGCACGTCGCCATTCAAGGTGATCGCACCGGTCAGGGTGATGCTGGCGGCATTGCCGGTAATGCTGCTGTCGGTGACCTGCGCCGAACTGGCGCCAACCTGAATGCTCACCGTGCCGCTGGGCAGGCTGATGCTGTAGCTCTTGGCCTGCCAGTCATAGACCAGCGAGCCGCCATCCTCGAAGCGCCAGACTTCGACGTGGTCGCGGTTGTCCGGCTGGGGACCGGCGTTGCCATACAGGCCGGGAACGAAAGTGCCCTGGGCCGGCTCGCCGCTGGGGCTGATCAACACGCCCTGCTCCCCCAGGCTCGGCGCCCGCCAGTGACGGGCCTTGCCGGCGGCCTGGCTGTGCCAGCGTACCCAGGCGCTGGTCCAGCCGGCGCCATCGGATACCCGCACCAGGCCGGCCGCCAGATCCACGCCGACCACGCAGCAAGGCAGGATCAGGCCGGCAATCATGCGGTCGTGGGTTGCAGAGACGTAACTCACGCCATGTGCTCCGGCGACTGGTAGTCGCCCTCGTGACCGGGCCCGGTATCGGGGCTGAAGCCCAACACCAGCGTGCCCGGCGGTTGATCGGCCCAGGGCCATTGTTCCTGCCCCAGGTAGATAAGCTGCTGCCACTGCACGATCCACTCGGCGCGATAAGTCGGATCGGCCACCGTACCGGCAGGCTTGGCCCACACCGCCGTTGCCCCCTCGACAAAGTCCAGGTTCCACTGCTGGCAACGCAACAGCTCAAGCAGCTGCGCCGCGAGAATGGCCGCCTGCATAGGCGCCTGCGCCAGTTCGGGGTCGACCCGTATCCGCGCCTCGAAGGTGGCCCGCATGCAACTGCGGCCATCACCGGGGTCGGCGGCCTGATCCAGGCCGGTCACCACGAAGTAGAGCGCCGGTTCAGTGACGCCTTCGAGCATCTTGGGGAAGGCCTCAACCCTGTGCAGTTGCGGCATCGCCTGCTTGATCGTGGACGTGATGGCGTCTTTTAGCTGGGTCAGTTCGTTCATGTGTGTTGTTCCTGAAACAGGTCGAGGCGCCCAGCCGCCGGGGCCGATGAGCCTTGTTGAAGGCCGGAGCCGGTGCGGGATCAGCGCTGATCCGGGTTCGAGTCCCGTGAGGGCGGTTCGCATACCCCGATGCGCTTGGCCGCCCAGCGCTCGTAGAGGCCGATGGCGACGTCGGCGCCGGCCATGGCGGTCAGGCAACCGAAGGCGCAGGCGGTCCAGATCGAGACGCCGGCGGCATACAGCAGCATGATTGCCGAGACCCCGCAGACCACGCAGGCTCCAGAGCGCAGCGCCAGGCGCCGCAACAGCGACCAGCCACGAGCGCCCTCCTTGTCGGCGCGCCACATTTCGCCGGAAACGCCACCGACCAGCGCCAGGACGATGACCAGCCAGATCGGCATGTCCAGCAACGCTTGCTGCTCGTTTGTCATTCACGTCTCCCGTGCGGATTGAGGCCAGCGAGATGGCCAGTTGATAGAAAGCTGAAAAGGGTGGTTCAAGGGGTCCCTGTCTGTTGGCGGCCCACGTTAGGCAGGCATTCCAAAAAGCCCGGTCGCCCGGGCTTTTCAGTAATGCAAACCTTGGTCTTTCGGCACTACTGGTGCGGTACGGACCCATTCAAATTGTTCCTCCGACCGCGACCCTGTCCGCCGGATAACTGCTTCTGGTGCTTTACGCTGCACACCCGGGTCAGTTGCCAACCCTCTGAACCGTCGAGGCCGGTTCATCGCTGCCTTTGCTTTGCCACTAAAGAGCGTCGTTGCAGCCGTTGTTGAACGGCTTGAGATGGATAATATGCATTCATGCATATGCAGTCAATGCGTAAATGCATTTATTTATGCGCGAGAATTGCACGGACGCATGGAGGCCGCATAAATGCAGGGTGGGAGGATTTTTCGAGGGCGAAAAAAAGCCCGCTCAGTGGCGGGCTTGGTCTGACAGAGAGGGCTTAGCGGGCGTACATGCCCCACCAGAAGACGTGACCGAGGATGCTGATCTGCTCCTCCTGGATCTCCTGGAAGCTGTAGTCCTCGTCCGGGTGCTCATCGCGGTTGAAGCTGCGCAGGCGAATCCCGGTGGGCAGGCGATACAGCTGCTTCACTCGCAGCTGGCCGTTGTGGTTGATGGCGTAGAGGTCGCCATCGACGATGTCGCCGATCGCGCATTTGCCGGCATTGACCCCGACCGTGGCCCCATCGCGCAGCACCGGCAACATGCTGTTGCCCCGCACCGTGACGCACTTGGCCTGATCGAACTGCACGCCGTTGTGCCGCAGGCTGCGCTTGCCGAAGCGCAGGCTGGCGCGCTCGCTTTCCTCGATGACGAATCTTCCTGATCCAGCAGCCAATTCAACCTCACGCAGAAAGGGAACCGATACCTCGTCGTCATCGACGGGAGTGTCGTCGTCCCACAGGCTTATGTCCTTGAGTTCCGAATGAATCTCGTCACGGGGGGCCGCAGTCCGGCCAGGCGCGATATCCACGCGCCCGCGCAACTGGTCGGTGCTCACCTGGAAGTATTCGGCGATCCGCGAGATGTGCTTATCCGAGGGATCGACGATCTTCCCGCTGAGAATCCGCGAGAGGGTGGATTGAGGCACACCGGTACGGCGATGAAGCTCCGTGGGGGAGATTCCATCACGATCCAGCAGCTCTCTTAAGACGGTAGAAACATTGCGTATTTGCATAAAACGCATATTGCTCGATCTTTTAAACAATGACAAATGCTGTTTTGCATATTTGCCGGACAAACCTGGTCGCGCCTTGGTGCCTGCGAGCCCAGGGCGCCCATGGTAACCTTGCCGCCATCTGCAAAAAGCCGGGCCCAGCGCTCCTTTGCTTCACCCATTCAACGAATCCGCCTAAATACCAATGAGTAAAAATACCTCCGATCTGTCCTCCCACACGCCGATGATGCAGCAGTACTGGCGCCTCAAGAACCAGCACCCTGATCAGTTGATGTTCTACCGCATGGGCGACTTCTACGAGATCTTCTATGAAGACGCGAAGAAGGCCGCCAAGCTGCTGGACATCACCCTGACGGCGCGCGGACAGTCGGCGGGCCAGGCGATTCCCATGTGCGGCATTCCCTACCACTCGGTTGAAGGCTACCTGGCCAAACTGGTGAAGCTTGGCGAGTCGGTGGTGATCTGCGAGCAGGTCGGCGACCCCGCGACCAGCAAAGGCCCGGTGGAGCGCCAGGTGGTGCGCATCATCACCCCGGGCACCGTCAGCGACGAAGCCCTGCTGGACGAGCGCCGCGACAACCTGATCGCCGCCGTGCTGGGCGATGAGCGCCTGTTCGGCCTGGCGGTGCTGGACATCACCAGCGGCAACTTCAGCGTCCTGGAAATCAAGGGCTGGGAAAACCTGCTGGCCGAGCTGGAGCGGATCAATCCGGTCGAACTGCTGATCCCCGATGACTGGCCGCAGGGCCTGCCAGCGGAAAAACGCCGCGGTGTACGGCGCCGTGCGCCCTGGGATTTCGAGCGCGATTCGGCTCACAAGAGCCTCTGCCAGCAGTTCTCCACCCAGGACCTCAAGGGCTTTGGTTGCGAGACCCTGACCCTGGCCATCGGCGCCGCGGGTTGCCTGCTCAGCTACGCCAAGGAAACCCAGCGTACCGCCCTGCCCCACCTGCGCAGCCTGCGGCATGAACGCCTGGACGACACCGTGGTGCTGGACGGCGCCAGCCGCCGCAACCTGGAGCTGGACACCAATCTGGCCGGTGGACGCGACAACACCCTGCAATCGGTGGTCGATCGCTGCCAGACCGCCATGGGCAGCCGTCTGCTGACCCGCTGGCTGAACCGCCCGCTGCGCGACCTCAGGGTCCTGCAGGCGCGTCAGTCCTCCATTACCTGTTTGCTGGACGGTTACCGCTTCGAACGGCTGCAACCGCAGTTGAAGGAAATCGGCGATATCGAGCGGATCCTCGCGCGCATCGGCTTGCGTAATGCCCGTCCGCGGGACCTGGCCCGTCTGCGCGACGCCCTGGCGGCGTTGCCGGAACTGCAACAAGCGATGAGCGAGCTGGAAGCCGACCACCTCAAGCAACTGGCGATCACCACCAGCACCTATCCGGAGCTGGCTGCGCTGCTGGCCAAGGCGATCATCGACAACCCGCCGGCGGTGATCCGCGACGGCGGCGTGCTCAAGACCGGCTACGACGCCGAGCTCGACGAGCTGCAATCCTTGAGCGAGAACGCCGGGCAATTCCTGATCGACCTGGAAGCCCGCGAGAAAGCCCGTACCGGCCTGGCCAATCTCAAGGTCGGCTACAACCGCATTCATGGCTATTTCATCGAGCTGCCCAGCAAGCAGGCCGAGCAGGCTCCGGCGGACTACATTCGCCGACAGACCCTCAAAGGCGCCGAGCGCTTCATCACACCGGAACTCAAGGAGTTTGAAGACAAGGCGCTTTCGGCCAAGAGCCGTGCCCTGGCCCGGGAAAAGATGCTCTACGACGCGCTGCTGGAAACCCTGATCAGCCATCTGCCACCGCTGCAGGACACTGCTGGCGCGCTGGCGGAGCTGGATGTGCTGAGCAACCTGGCCGAGCGCGCCTTGAACCTGGATCTCAACTGCCCGCGCTTTGTCAGCGAGCCGTGCATGCGTATCACCCAGGGTCGTCACCCGGTGGTGGAACAAGTCTTGACCACGCCATTTGTGGCCAACGACCTGAATCTGGACGACAACACGCGGATGCTGGTGATCACCGGTCCGAACATGGGCGGTAAATCCACCTATATGCGCCAGACCGCGCTGATCGTGCTGCTGGCCCATATCGGCAGCTTCGTCCCGGCGGCCAGCTGCGAGCTGTCCCTGGTGGACCGGATCTTCACCCGGATCGGCTCCAGCGACGACCTGGCCGGTGGCCGTTCGACCTTCATGGTGGAAATGAGCGAAACCGCGAACATCCTGCACAACGCCACTGAGCGCAGCCTGGTGCTGATGGACGAAGTGGGCCGCGGCACCAGTACTTTCGACGGACTTTCCCTGGCCTGGGCTGCGGCAGAACGTCTCGCCCAGCTACGGGCCTACACCCTGTTCGCCACCCACTACTTCGAGCTGACGGTGCTGCCGGAAAGCGAGCCGCTGGTGGCCAACGTGCACCTCAATGCCACGGAGCACAACGAGCGCATCGTCTTCCTGCACCATGTGCTGCCGGGACCTGCCAGCCAGAGCTATGGCCTGGCGGTAGCCCAGCTGGCCGGGGTTCCCAGCGCGGTCATCAGCCGCGCCAGGGAGCACTTGAGCCGTCTGGAAACCACCAGTTTGCCCCATGAAGTGGCGCCTCCAGCACCGGGTAAAACCTCGGTTCCCCAACAAAGCGACATGTTCGCCAGCCTGCCGCATCCGGTGCTGGACGAACTGGCCAAACTGGATCTGGATGATCTGACGCCACGCCGGGCCCTGGAAATGCTCTATACATTGAAGACGCGCATCTAACGCGAACGCCTTCAAGCTGTTAGAATCTCGCGCGGTTTGGGATGCTGCGGACTATTAGCCTGGTTCGCAGACTATCGCTCCCAAACCTGGCGACCCCGTCATGTTGGGGCTCCGCTGCCGCCGCCTGAGGAGAGAATTAGAAATGACCTTCGTCGTCACCGACAACTGCATCAAGTGCAAGTACACCGACTGCGTAGAAGTCTGTCCGGTGGACTGCTTTTACGAAGGCCCGAACTTCCTGGTGATTCACCCGGATGAGTGCATTGACTGCGCGCTGTGCGAGCCTGAGTGCCCCGCTGTAGCTATTTTCTCCGAGGATGAAGTCCCGGAAGAAATGCAGGAATTCATTCAGCTGAACGTCGAGCTGGCAGAGATCTGGCCGAACATCACTGAAAAGAAAGAACCGTTGCCGGATGCCGAAGAGTGGGATGGCGTCAAAGGCAAGATCAAAGACCTCGAGCGCTGATTGCCTCGCGTTCCTGAAAAGGCCCCTTGCGGGCCTTTTTGCGTTTCTGGGAACGGCGTTCTTGCAGTTGGACTTTTCGCCAGGCAAAAAAAAGGGGCGGTATGACCCGCCCACATTTTTCCCTAGTCCCTGTGTTCCTTTTCATCGTCCTGATGAATCGCTTCTTGCGATGTCCTGACCATCGTCCTTGATGGCTGTGTCTATCCGTCGACACAGGGCTGATATTAGAGAGTTCCCAGATAAGAGCAATCGCACCTGTCCCGGGAAATAGTGTCGAATGCCAGTAGAGGAATTAAAAAATATCCTTATAAAGCAAATAGATAAAAAATAGCCTAAAGCATTTTAGGCAAGCCTGAAGCACTAGAGAACCGAACACCTACGAAAAAGTAATCTATTGCTTACACGCGAGTTAAGAGTAATCCCATCTGTGATCAGAATCCGAGAACTCGGAGCCAAAACACTCAGCCAATAAAAAGCCCCGAACGAATCGGGGCTCTTGTAGATCAACTCCGGAAGCTACTGGAACAGCGACTCACTGGACAGGCCATTCTTCTCAAGGATCTCCCGCAGACGCTTGAGCCCTTCGACCTGAATCTGCCGAACCCGCTCACGGGTCAGGCCGATCTCCAGGCCTACGTCTTCGAGCGTGCTGCTCTCGTGACCTCGCAGGCCAAAGCGGCGAACCACCACTTCACGCTGCTTTTCAGTCAGCTCGGAAAGCCATTGATCGATGCTTTGTGACAGATCGTCGTCCTGCAACAGCTCACAAGGATCCGTCGGACGGTCATCCGTCAGGGTGTCCAGCAGGGTTTTATCCGAATCCGGTCCCAGCGAGACATCAACCGAAGAAACCCGCTCATTCAGACCGAGCATGCGTTTGACTTCGGCCACCGGCTTCTCCAGCAGGTTGGCGATTTCTTCGGGAGAGGGTTCATGATCGAGTTTTTGCGTCAACTCACGGGCGGCGCGCAGGTAGACGTTGAGCTCTTTGACCACATGAATCGGCAGCCGAATGGTGCGGGTCTGATTCATGATCGCCCGTTCGATGGTCTGACGAATCCACCAGGTGGCGTAGGTCGAAAAGCGGAAGCCGCGTTCCGGGTCGAACTTCTCCACTGCCCGGATCAGGCCGAGATTGCCCTCTTCGATCAGATCCAGCAGCGACAGGCCACGATTGACATAGCGCCGGGCGATTTTCACCACCAGTCGCAAGTTACTTTCAATCATGCGTTTGCGCCCGGCCGGGTCACCACTCTGCGACAAACGCGCAAAGTGCACTTCCTCTTCGGGAGAGAGCAACGGAGAAAAACCGATTTCATTGAGATACAACTGCGTCGCATCAAGGGCGCGCGTGTAATCAATGTACTTGTGTTGCTTAAGTGATGCGGAGCTTTTGGATTTGGCGCGAACGGAAGGTGGAGTTGCCCCCTCATTATTCGACATCGAATCCATATCGATGCTGCTCTCCATAAGGAGAACCTCATCGTCGATGTCAAACTCCGGCACTTCTTTACTGAGAGCCATTGTTATAGTCCTTTGGTGAGTTCGACCTCAGGCTCAAGCGACGCCTTAATCCTTGGCAACGCTGGAGCCTGTTCCCTCTACGTGAGTGGAACAGGCTGGTAACCGATCAACGTCGTGGCAGGAATTGCAGCGGATCTACAGGTTTACCTTGTCGGCGAATCTCAAAGTGCAGTTTCACCCGGTCTGTACCAGTTGATCCCATCTCGGCAATTGTCTGTCCGACTTTGACCTGCTGTCCCTCCCGAACCAATAGCTTGCGGTTGTGGCCGTAAGCACTGACGTAGGTTTCGTTGTGTTTGATGATGACTAATTCGCCGTAGCCCCTTAAGCCACTCCCGGCGTAAACCACCGTCCCATCAGACGCAGCTAAAACAGGCTGTCCCAAATCCCCGGCGATATCAATGCCTTTATTCAAACTACCGTTTGAAGAAAACTTTCCAATCAGAACGCCATTTGAAGGCCAGCCCCAGCCTGTCGGTGCGGGGCCCGCAGGCGTAACCGGAGCAGGCGTTGGCTTGCTGGCAGAGGGGGCTGCGGTGCCCGATGCTGGAGCCGTTGCGGGGGCCGTTGCAGTACCAACAGGACGACGAATAACCGTGGTCTTGCTCGACGACGAAGCACCGGACTGGGTACTGGTGACCACCGTTGCCGGCGCTGCGCCAGTGCGGCCATCGAAGCGAATGGTTTGCCCAGGATGGATGGTATAGGGCTCGGCAATATTGTTACGAGCGGCCAATGCCTTGTAGTCCCAGCCATAGCGGAAGGCAATGGAGAACAAAGTATCGCCACGACGCACCACATATTGTCCGGTAGTGACTGTCGGGCGTTGAGGCGCGGCGGTATTGCTGCGCTCAACCACCCCCACGCTGCTGGACTTGGTGCTGGAACAACCGACCAACAAGGAACTCAAGACAAGGCCAATCATCAGTCGCTGAAAGCTTGATATACCTATTCGCTGCGCAATGACTGTGAGACTCACCCGCCGCTCCCTTTATGGTGGTTGACGATATAGATTGCCTTGCTCAGGCATGAAATGACGCAAGTATAACTGGACGACCGCGCTTTACCGCTGGCACAGCGCACTACACAGTCGCCAGCAATGACCATTGGTGGCCACCCGACTCATTGACGATCGACACGGCACTAAGACACAGCCCATCAAACAGAATTCACCCAGCCCCAACAAATACTCAGGCCAGCGGCCCATTGAGCAGAGGCACAAAGCGCACCGCTCCCAGGACATGTCGGGCAAAACCATGTTCTTCTCGAATGATCAGCATCAACTGCTGCACTTCGCCTGCTCCCACCGGAATCACCAGGCGTCCGCCCGGGGCCAGCTGGTCGAGCAGCGCTTGGGGAACATCAGTGGCCACAGCGGTAACGATGATGCCGTTGTAAGGCGCCAAGGCCGGCCAGCCTTCCCAACCGTCACCCCAGCGAAACACCACATTGCGCAGGTTCAACTCCTGCAACCGCTCCTTGGCCCGGTCCTGCAGGACCTTGATCCGCTCCACCGAAAACACCCGCTCCACCAACTGCGACAGCACCGCCGTCTGATAGCCAGAACCGGTGCCTATCTCCAAGACCTTGTCCAGGGGACCGGCCTCCAGCAGCAGCTCGCTCATGCGCGCCACCATATAAGGCTGGGAGATGGTCTGGTTGTGGCCGATCGGCAGGGCGGTGTCTTCGTAGGCCCGATGGGCCAGCGCTTCATCTACGAACAGGTGCCGCGGCGTGCGACGAATGACCTCCAACACCTGGGGATTGGACAGCCCTTCATCGTAGAGCCGTTGAATCAGGCGTTCGCGGGTACGCTGGGAAGTCATGCCGATTCCCCGTCGCAGCAAATCGTCTTGCTCACGAGCCATCAGCGCAGCCCCTCCAACCAGCCATCCAGGCTCCGGAACGCGTCATTGAACGTGCGATCCAGCTGCAACGGGGTGATGGAGACGTAACCTTGCATCACCGCATGAAAATCGGTGCCCGGACCGCCATCTTCGGCATCCCCGGCGGCGGCAATCCAGTAACCCGACTTGCCACGGGGATCGACGACCTTCATCGGCGCCGCCGCCCGCGCGCGGTGACCCAGGCGGGTCAGCTGTATGCCACGAATATGATCCAGTGGCAGGTTGGGAATATTCACGTTCAACACCGTCCGTGGTGGCAAATCCAGCAAGCCCTGGGCTTGCACCAGCTTGCGCGCGAAATGGGCCGCCGTGGCAAGGTTTTCCACCTGCCGCGACACCAGCGAAAAGGCAATCGCCGGACGCTGCAGGAAGCGCCCTTCCAGGGCCGCAGCGACCGTTCCGGAGTACAGCACGTCATCCCCGAGGTTGGCTCCCAGGTTGATCCCCGACACCACCATGTCCGGCTCGTGTTCCAGCAGGCCGTTGAGCCCCAGGTGAACACAGTCGGTCGGCGTGCCGTTGATGCTGATGAAGCCATTGCCGAGGGTATGCGGGTGCAACGGACGGTCGAGCGTCAGCGAGCTGCTGGCGCCGCTTTTGTCCTGGTCCGGTGCGATCACCACACAGTCGGCGTAATCCGCCAGCGCAGCATGCAGCGCGGCGATACCGGGTGCGGTTACCCCATCATCGTTAGAAATCAGAATACGCATGAGCTGTCCGTCTGCCCCACCGGCACCAGATCGACGAGTTCACGCACCAATGCGGTGGCGAAACACCCGGCCGGCAGGACGAATTCCAGTTGCAGAATGTCAGGCTCGGGATAATGCCACGTCAAACCGCCAATGGGCAGCCGCAGGATGCGTCGTTCGTGGCTCATGCCGGCTTTTATCAGCCAATCACACAGTGCCGCCTCACGGCCGGCAATCTGTTGCTCAAGCTCATGGGACACACCGCCCGCCGGAGAGGCGCCCTCGCCCCACAACGGACCGGTGGGATGCAGGTCGAGAATCGCCAGGCGCGGATCCGAGCACTCGTCGGGCCCGGCCATGAAAAAGCTGCGACTGTCGGTAAACGCCAACAGGTCACCTACCTGCGCCTGCTGCCAGCTGCCGTCCGCCACCCGGGCCGCCAGCACCTGATTGAACAGATAGCTGCGAGCCGTGGAAAGCAGGCGCGAACGCACGTTGCGCTGCTCTGGCAGAGCCTGGCGCTCGGCCCAGCCGCGGGCGTCCACCAAATTGCCGCCGTCGTGACCAAAACGCTGGGCGCCGAAATAGTTGGGAATCCCCTGTTGGGCGAACTGCCGCAAACGCTCATCGATGGCCGCATGATCCGCCGTAAGCTCTGTCAGACGCAGAGTAAAACCGTTGGCCGCATGGGCTCCGCGCTGCAGCTTGCGCTTGTGGCGGGTGGCCTTGAGGATTTTCAGGGTGTGGTTTTCCGCCGCGCCAAGGTCCGGATCAGCCTTGCCCGGCAGTTGCACGCTGAACCACTGGCGAGTCAGCGCCTGGCGATCCTTGAGCCCGGCGTAGCTCACGGTGCGCAACGACACTCCGGCGGCCTTGGCAATCCGCCGCGCCGCCTCTTCGGTATTCAGGCCGCGCTTTTCCACCCACAGCCACAGGTGCTCGCCTTCACCGCTCAGCGGGATATCGAGCACTTCATCGACTTGGAAATCTTCGGCTGTGGCCTTGAGCACCGCACGGCCCAGGGCATCGCCATAGGCCCGCGGGCCCAACAGTTGCGATTCATTCATGAGCGCAGCAACAAGGCCACGGAGTGCACCGCGATACCTTCCTCGCGACCGACGAAACCGAGCTTTTCGGTGGTGGTGGCCTTCACGTTCACTTGATCCAGTTCGACTTGCAGGTCCTCGGCGATCAAGGCCCGCATGGTTTCAATATGAGGCGCCATTTTCGGGGCCTGGGCGACGATGGTGTTGTCGACGTTGCCGACCTTCCAGCCTTGGGCGTGGATCAGCGCGACAACATGACGCAGCAGGACGCGGCTGTCGGCGCCTTTGAACTGCGGATCGGTGTCCGGAAAATGCTTGCCGATATCCCCCAGCGCCGCGGCGCCCAGCAGGGCATCACTGAGCGCGTGCAACAACACGTCCCCGTCGGAGTGGGCGAGCAACCCAGAATGATGGGCAATGCGCACACCGCCCAAAGTAATGAAGTCGCCCTCAGCGAAACGGTGCACATCGTAGCCGTGGCCAATACGCATAAAAAAACGCCCCGAAAAAGTCAGGGCGTGATTCTACCTGCTTTGGCAGGTATTAGGCGTTAAGAGCACGTGCGTGGTGCCGCAAGTGATCGTCTATAAAGCTGGCGATAAAGAAGTAGCTGTGGTCATAGCCGGGCTGCATGCGCAACGTCAGCTCATGCCCGGCATTCTTTGCCGCTTGCTGCAGCACTTCAGGCTTGAGCTGGCCGGCGAGGAAATCGTCACGATCGCCCTGATCCACCAGCAACGGCAGCTTCTCGGTGGCCTCGGCGATCAATACGCTGGCATCCCACTCGCGCCAGCGTGAGCGCTCTTCCCCCAGATACCGGGAAAATGCCTTCTGCCCCCAAGGGCAATCCATGGGATTACTGATAGGCGCGAACGCCGAAACCGACTGATAGCGACCGGGATTACGCAACGCGCAGACCAATGCTCCGTGCCCGCCCATGGAATGCCCGCTGATCCCACGCTTGTCCGACGCGGGAAAGTGCGCCTCCACCAGTTCCGGCAGCTCGTTCACCACATAGTCATGCATCCGATAATGCTGGGCCCAGGGCTCCTGCGTCGCGTTCAGATAGAACCCCGCGCCCAGGCCAAAATCCCAGGCGCCCTCCGGATCACCGGGCACGCCTGCGCCGCGAGGGCTGGTATCCGGAGCCACGATGATCAGGCCCAGCTCCGCCGCCAGGCGTTGGGCGCCAGCCTTTTGCATGAAGTTCTCGTCGGTGCAGGTCAGGCCGGACAACCAGTAAAGCACCGGCAACTTGCCGCCCTGTTCCGCCTGGGGCGGCAAATACACCGCGAACACCATGTCACAGCCCAACACCTGGGAATGATGTTTATAGCGTTTATGCCAGCCGCCGAAGCTTTTCTGGCAGGAAAGGTTTTCCAGACTCATGGCAGACCTCCAGCCACAAGCCGCAAGCTACCCGCCGCAAGTGGGCATCCCCCCTTGGAGCTGGCAACTTGCCGCTTGCCGCTGCTCTTAGAAATGAATGACCGAACGAATGCTCTTGCCTTCGTGCATCAGGTCGAATGCCTTGTTGATGTCTTCCAGGCCCATGGTGTGGGTAATGAAGGTATCCAGCGGGATTTCGCCGGTCTGGGACATTTCCACGTAGCTTGGCAGTTCGCTGCGGCCGCGCACGCCACCGAAAGCCGAACCACGCCATACCCGGCCAGTCACCAACTGGAAGGGACGGGTCGAAATTTCCTGGCCGGCACCGGCCACACCGATGATCACCGACTCGCCCCAGCCCTTGTGGCAGCACTCCAGCGCGGCGCGCATCAGCTGCACGTTGCCGATGCATTCGAAGGAGAAATCCACGCCGCCGTCGGTCATGTCGACAATGACCTCCTGGATCGGACGATCGAAATCCTTGGGGTTGACGCAATCGGTAGCGCCCAGTTGCTTGGCGATCTCGAACTTGGCCGGGTTGATATCAATGGCGATGATGCGCCCGGCCTTGGCCTTGACCGCACCGATTACCGCCGACAGGCCAATACCGCCCAGGCCGAAGATGGCCACGGTGTCACCGGCCTTGACCTTGGCGGTGTTGATCACCGCGCCAATGCCCGTGGTCACGCCGCAACCCAGCAGGCAGACCTTCTCCAGAGGCGCTTCCTTGGGGATCTTGGCCACGGAGATTTCCGGCAGCACGGTGTACTCGGAGAATGTCGAGGTGCCCATGTAGTGGAAAATGGGCTGGCCCTTGTAGGAAAAGCGCGTGGTGCCATCCGGCATCAAGCCTTTGCCCTGGGTTGCGCGAATAGCCTGACAGAGGTTGGTCTTGCCCGACAGGCAGAATTTGCACTTGCCGCATTCCGGGGTGTACAGCGGGATCACATGATCGCCCACTGCTACAGAGGTCACGCCCTCGCCCACTGCTTCTACAACTGCACCACCTTCGTGGCCGAGGATCGCCGGAAAGATGCCTTCCGGGTCGGCGCCGGACAGGGTGTAGGCGTCGGTGTGGCAGACGCCGGAAGCGACAACCCGCAGCAGTACTTCGCCGGCCTTGGGCATGGCGACATCCACTTCGACGATTTCCAGGGGCTTCTTGGCCTCGAAGGCTACGGCAGCACGTGACTTGATCATCCTGACTCTCCAGCGAATAAAAACGAGGCCGTGAGTGTAAAACAGCGCAAGGCGATGAATAATCCAGGCAAAAGCAAAACATTATTGCCATACAGGGATAATCAATGAGCGAAAACCGTTGGGAAGGCATCGACGAATTCGTCGCGGTCGCCGAATGCAGCCAGTTCACTGCCGCTGCCGAACGCCTGGGGGTGTCCTCTTCTCATATCAGCCGCCAGGTGGTGCGCCTCGAAGAGCGCTTGCAGACCCGCCTGCTGTATCGCAGTACCCGCCGGGTGACCCTGACCGAGGCCGGGCAGACCTTTCTCCAGCATTGCCAACGCTTGCAGGACGGGCGCGAGGAAGCGCTGCGGGCCGTGGGGGACCTGACCAGCGAGCCCAAGGGCATGCTGCGCATGACTTGCGCAGTGGCCTATGGCGAGCGTTTTATCGTGCCACTGGTCACGCGTTTCATGGGCCTCTACCCGCAGCTGCGGGTGGACATCGAACTGAGCAACCGTCCCCTGGACCTGGTGCACGAGGGGCTCGACCTGGCCATTCGCCTGGGACGCCTGCAGGACTCTCGCCTGGTCGCCACTCGCCTGGCGCCACGGCGCATGTATCTATGTGCATCGCCGTCCTATCTGGAACGCTATGGCCGCCCTCACAGCCTGTCGGAATTGAGCCGGCACAATTGCCTGATCGGCAGCTCGGATATCTGGCAGCTGGAAGTCGATGGGCGCGAATTTTCGCAAAGGGTGCTGGGCAACTGGCGCTGCAATAGCGGACAGGCAGTGCTGGACGCGGCGTTACAAGGCGTTGGGCTCTGCCAACTGCCGGACTACTACGTTCTGGAGCACCTGCAGGACGGTACGCTGGTTTCCTTGCTGGAAGCTCACCAGCCGCCCAACACCGCAGTCTGGGCGCTCTATCCCCAGCAACGGCATCTGTCGCCGAAAGTGCGCAAGCTGGTGGATTATCTCAAGCACGGCTTGGCCGAACGCCCGGAATACCGCGATATGTAGCCGCTGCCCGCGATCAGCGGCGGTTGGACCAACGCTGGCGCAGCCACTCAAGATCCTCGGGACGAGTGACCTTGAGGTTGTCGGAACGGCCTTCGATCAGGCGTGGCGCCTGCCCGGCCCATTCCATTGCCGAAGCCTCATCGGTGATTGCCACATCAGCCACCAGGCTGTCGGCCAGGGCGCGATGCAGCGCGCCAAGCCGGAACATCTGCGGCGTGTAGGCCTGCCAGATCAGGCTGCGATCCACGGTTTCCAGAACCCTTCCGTGCTTGTCGATCCGCTTCAGGGTGTCCCGGGCCGGCACCGCCAGCAGCCCGCCCACTGGGTCGTGCGCCAATTCACTCAGCAGCTTGTCCAGGTCATCTCGGGAAAGATTGGGGCGTGCGGCATCGTGAACCAGCACCCAGTCCTCATCGGCCGCGCCTTGGGCATGCAGATGAAGCAGGGCATTGAGCACCGAACCGGAGCGCTCGGCGCCACCTTCGACCCGCTGAATCCGCGAATCATGGGCGCAGGCCAGGGTCGGCCAGTAAGGATCGTCCAGCGCCAGACTGACCACCAGCCCCTTGAGGCCTGGATGGTCGAGAAAACAGCCGAGGCTGTGTTCGAGAATTGTGCGTCCGCCCAGTTGCAGGTACTGCTTGGGACGGTCCGCGGCCATGCGGGCACCGACGCCCGCGGCAGGAATCACGGCCCAGAAGGCCGGCAGCCTAATGCTCATTGGGCCAACTGGTAGAGGGTTTCACCCTCCTTGACCATGCCCAGCTCATGGCGAGCCCGCTCTTCAACGGTCTCCATGCCCTTCTTCAACTCCATGACTTCCGCATCGAGTACGCGATTTCGCTCCAGCAAACGCTCGTTTTCAGCGTGCTGGTCGGCAATCTGCTGAGTCAGGTCAGCTACCTGGGCCAAGCTGCCGTTCCCCACCCACAGGCGGTACTGCAAGCCGGCCAGCAGCAAGAGCAAGACCAGGAACAACCAATTGGGACTGCGCATCGAATATCGGGTATCCAGTGAAAAAAGACAGCCATGCCAACAACTTCGGACCTACTGATAGCACGAAGCCTGGAAGAACCAGGCTTGTGCTCTTAAGGCATCAGATTAGTGGCAAAAAACTCGCTGTAGCGATTTTCCCGACACAATCCGGTGTCTTTTTACCATCTACGGCTTAGCCGCGAAACTCGCCGCGACCGTTGTACTTGGCCTTGCCGTTCAATTGCTCTTCGATACGCAGCAATTGGTTGTACTTGGATACGCGGTCGGAACGGCACAGGGAGCCGGTCTTGATCTGGCCAGCCGAGGTGCCCACGGCCAGGTCGGCGATGGTCGAATCTTCGGTTTCGCCGGAACGGTGCGAGATCACCGCGGTGTAACCGGCAGCCTTGGCCATCTGAATGGCTTCCAGGGTTTCGGTCAGGGTGCCGATCTGGTTGAACTTGATCAGGATCGAGTTGGCGATCTTCTTGTCGATGCCTTCTTTCAGGATCTTGGTGTTGGTCACGAACAGGTCGTCACCGACCAGTTGCACTTTGTCGCCGATCTTGTCGGTGAGGATCTTCCAGCCCGCCCAGTCGGACTCGTCCAGGCCGTCTTCGATGGAGATGATCGGGTAGCGCTGAGTCAGGCCTTTGAGGTACTCGGCGAAACCTTCGGCGGTGAACACTTGGCCTTCGCCGGACAGGTTGTACTTACCGTCTTCGTAGAATTCGCTGGCGGCGCAGTCCAGAGCCAGGGTCACGTCGGTGCCCAGGGTGTAACCGGCGTTGGCCACCGCTTCGGAGATGACTTTCAGCGCGTCTTCGTTGGAAGCCAGGTTCGGCGCGAAACCACCTTCGTCGCCCACAGCAGTGTTCAGGCCACGGGCCTTCAGCACGGCTTTGAGGTGATGGAAAATCTCGGTGCCCATGCGCAGACCTTCCGAGAAGGACTTGGCGCCAACCGGCTGCACCATGAACTCCTGGATGTCGACGTTGTTATCGGCGTGCTCGCCACCGTTGATGATGTTCATCATCGGCACCGGCATCGAGTAGACGCCTGGGGTGCCGTTGAGGTTGGCGATGTGGGCGTACAGCGGCAGGTCCTGGTCCTGGGCGGCAGCCTTGGCCGCGGCCAGGGACACGGCGAGGATGGCGTTGGCGCCCAGGGACGCTTTGTTCTCGGTACCGTCCAGGGCGATCATCGCGTGATCCAGCGCCTTCTGGTCGATCGGGTCTTTACCCAGCAACAGGTCGCGGATCGGACCGTTGATGTTGGCTACCGCCTTGAGCACGCCCTTGCCCAGGTAACGGCTCTTGTCGCCATCACGCAGCTCCAGCGCTTCGCGCGAGCCGGTGGAGGCACCGGACGGCGCGCAAGCACTGCCGATGATGCCGTTGTCGAGAAGCACGTCCGCTTCGACAGTGGGGTTGCCACGGGAGTCGAGAACTTCACGACCTTTGATGTCGACGATTTTTGCCATTGTTGTAAACACTCCAAAGTTGACGAAAACGACGCAGCTGTAGGAAATCTTTTACCGTCGGCAAGGCGGGGGAAGCGGGCAGTCTTGCAGACGATAAGGCTCAGGCCCGGGGGCCTGAGCAATAATCGTGCGGTACTTTACCGGAGAAATCGGTTTTACGCGGTTTCTACCGTCGGAAAACTCTTGACCAGTTCGTCCAGAGCCTTGAGCTGAGCCAGGAACGGCTCAAGCTTGTCCAGACGCAGGGCGCAAGGGCCGTCGCACTTGGCGTGGTCGGGATCCGGATGGGCTTCCAGGAACAGCCCGGCCAGGGACTGGCTCATGCCAGCCTTGGCCAGGTCGGTGACCTGGGCCCGGCGACCACCTGCGGAGTCTGCGCGACCGCCCGGCATCTGCAGGGCATGGGTGACGTCGAAGAACACCGGGTATTCGAACTGCTTCATGATGCCGAAGCCGAGCATGTCCACTACCAGGTTGTTGTAGCCGAAGCTGGAACCGCGTTCGCAGAGGATCAACTGATCGTTGCCCGCCTCTTCGCACTTGCTCAGGATGTGTTTCATTTCCTGGGGCGCGAGGAACTGGGCCTTCTTGATATTGATCACCGCGCCGGTCTTGGCCATGGCCACCACCAGGTCGGTCTGCCGCGAGAGAAACGCCGGCAACTGGATGATGTCGCAGACTTCGGCGACCACGGCGGCCTGGGCCGGTTCGTGGACGTCGGTGATGATCGGCACGCCGAAGGCCTGCTTCACGTCTTCGAAAATCCGCATGCCCTCTTCCAGGCCCGGGCCACGGTAGGAGGTCACCGACGAACGATTGGCCTTGTCGAAACTGGCCTTGAACACGTAGGGGATACCGAGCTTCTCGGTCACCCGCACGTACTCTTCACAGACCTGCATCGCCATGTCGCGGCTTTCCAGCACGTTCATGCCGCCGAACAGCACCATAGGCTTGTCGTTGGCGATCTCGATGTTGCCTACGCGGATGATCTTCTGCGCCATCAGGTTCACGCCTTCTTCTGGTGTTGAGCCAATGCTGCTTTGACGAAACCGCTGAACAGTGGGTGACCGTCACGTGGCGTCGAGGTGAACTCCGGGTGGAACTGGCAAGCGACGAACCACGGATGATCCGCAGCCTCAACCACTTCTACCAGGGCGCCGTCGCCCGAGCGACCGGAAATCTTCAGCCCCGCCTCGATCAGCTGAGGCAGCAGCTTGTTGTTCACTTCGTAACGGTGACGGTGACGCTCGACGATCACGTCCTTGGCGTAGCAGTCGTGGACCTTGGAGCCCGCTTCCAGCAAGCATTCCTGAGCGCCCAGGCGCATGGTGCCGCCCAGGTCGGACGCTTCGTTACGCACTTCAACAGCGCCGGTCGCGTCTTCCCACTCGGTGATCAGGCCGACGACCGGGTGGCCGCTGGCGCGATCGAACTCGGTGGAGTTGGCATCTTTCCAGCCCATGACGTTACGGGCGAACTCGATGACCGCCACTTGCATGCCCAGGCAGATACCCAGGTACGGCACCTTGTTCTCGCGAGCGTATTGCACCGCGGTGATCTTGCCTTCCACGCCACGCAGACCGAAGCCGCCTGGAACCAGGATCGCGTCGACACCTTCCAGCAGCGCGGTGCCCTGGTTCTCGATATCTTCGGAGTCGATGTAGCGCAGGTTGACCTTGGTGCGGTTGGTGATGCCGGCGTGACTCATCGCTTCGATCAGCGACTTGTAGGCGTCCAGCAGCTCCATGTACTTGCCGACCATGGCGATGGTGACTTCGTGCTCAGGGTTGAGCTTGGCGTCCACCACCTTTTCCCACTCGGACAGGTCGGCGCCGTTGCATTGCAGGCCGAAACGCTCGACGACGAAATCGTCCAGGCCCTGGGCGTGCAGCACGGCCGGGATCTTGTAGATGGTGTCGACGTCTTCCAGGGAGATCACCGCACGTTCTTCAACGTTGGTGAACAGGGCGATCTTGCGACGCGAGGACACATCCACCGGATGGTCGGAGCGGCAGATCAGCACGTCAGGCTGCAGGCCGATCGAACGCAGCTCTTTTACCGAGTGCTGGGTCGGCTTGGTCTTGGTCTCGCCAGCGGTGGCGATGTACGGAACCAGGGTCAGGTGCATCAGCATCGCGCGCTTGGAACCGACTTCCACACGCAGCTGGCGGATGGCTTCGAGGAACGGTTGCGACTCGATGTCGCCCACGGTACCGCCGATTTCCACCAGGGCCACGTCGGCATCGCCAGCGCCCTTGATGATGCGACGCTTGATCTCGTCGGTGATGTGCGGAATCACCTGGATGGTGGCGCCCAGGTAATCACCACGGCGCTCCTTGCGCAGTACGTGCTCGTATACGCGGCCAGTGGTGAAGTTGTTGTTCTGGGTCATGGTCGTGCGGATGAACCGCTCGTAGTGGCCCAGGTCCAGGTCGGTCTCGGCGCCGTCGTGGGTGACGAACACTTCACCGTGCTGGAACGGGCTCATGGTGCCCGGGTCGACGTTGATGTACGGGTCCAGCTTGAGCATGGTGACCTTAAGCCCCCGCGCCTCCAGGATGGCCGCCAATGAAGCCGAGGCAATGCCTTTCCCCAATGAAGAAACAACACCGCCCGTGACGAATATGTAGCGCGTCATGAAAAACCCTAGAAGTCTGCGTTAAAGCGGTCAGTGCCGCCGGGGAAAGCGAAGGAAGGCCGAAGCCCCCGATCACCTGCATTAATCACAGTGCACCTTTCAAAAAAACCGCCGCGTGGTGACAGACCGGATGCAAAAACACCGGTAGGTTGCTCGCTACACATTTTTTGGAATCGCCCAGCAAAGACTGCTTGGTAATCGGCAACTCCTGCAATTCAGGCGAATCCACAGAAGTTGTATCAAGAAGGGAGCGTAGTCTACCGGAAAGCCCCTTTCAGCTCAAACCTTGATCGCTGGTCAGTGGTCGCCAATGCAATTGCCAGCCTGTCGGAGGTTCCGCGCCGGGCCCAGGCAGGTTCGCCAGCGCCAGCAGCCGCTGCCCCTGATACAACAGCGGCAATCTGCCACGGACGAACCCCGGGAGCCCGGCTTCGTTGAGCAGACGCTTGAGGTC
The DNA here is from genome assembly GCF_013407925.2 of Pseudomonas protegens. Classification (NCBI taxonomy): domain Bacteria; kingdom Pseudomonadati; phylum Pseudomonadota; class Gammaproteobacteria; order Pseudomonadales; family Pseudomonadaceae; genus Pseudomonas; species Pseudomonas protegens. The sequence goes on from NZ_CP060201.1 coordinate 1,862,507, forward strand.
ACGATGGCCGCGTCCTGCCACCTGCATGACCTCCCCTCCCTGTCGGTAGCCTATGTGCAACGGCCCCTGGGGTGCCCTTGCGCTGAAAAACACCTCGCCATTGCCCGGCAAGCGCAATGGGCGCGTCGGATCCAGCCATTCAACCGGCCCCTGCACCGGCTGCAGCCAGGCACCGGACAGCCACCAGATTCGCCCACACGCACGATGCAGTTCACCATCGGCCAGGCGCCACAGCGGTCGCCCATCGGCGCCGGCATCGCGCAGGTTCTCCCACCCGTGCCAATGATCGGTATCGGGCAAACGGCCAAACCCACCCAGCCAATGACTCAGGGCGTTGCGCTGGCGGGCCGGGGACAAGGCCTGCAACGGCGCAAGGGCCAGCGACGGCAGGCCAAGCCAGGGAAAACAGTCGCCACCCTGGGCCGCCGCCAGATCCTGCACTGCCAGCTCGTCGAGCAGGCCCTGGGCTTCCCTCAGGTGCGCGGCACTGCGGCTCATGCTGGTCGCCGCCTGAGGCCAGCGCGCCTGCAACAAGGGCATGACCTGATGCCGCAGGTAGTTGCGCGAATACTGATGATCGGCATTTGAAGGGTCCTCGACCCAACTCAGGCCCTGCTCGGCGGCATAGCGCTCAAGCTCCTGACGCGACACGCCAAGCAAAGGCCGCAATAACTGCCCGCCCCCCAGAGACCGGCACGCCGGCATTGCCGACAAGCCCCGGACCCCAGCTCCGCGCAACAGACGAAACAGCAGGGTTTCGGCCTGATCCTCACGATGCTGCGCCGTCAGCAGCAGTTCATGGGCCGCGGTGAGCGCGGCAAATGCGCCGTATCGAGCCTCGCGGGCAGCCTGTTCAAGACTGGCAGCGGCCCGTACCTGCAGCCGGATCACTTGCAGGGGTACGCCCAGAGCATCGCAGATCGCCTGGCAATGATCCGGCCAGGCATCCGCCGCTTCTTGCAGCCCATGGTGGACATGCACCGCCATCAGTTTCGGCAAGGGTTGCTGTTGCGCCAGATGGGCAAGCAGGTGCAGCAGGACAGTGGAGTCAAGACCACCGGAGAAGGCGACACGCCAGACCTTGGCATCGAGCCAAGGCCTCAGACTGTGCAGCAATTTGGCGCTGAGAGCGTTCATGAAGCGATCAAGACCTGTAGGCGCGGCCGGGTGGCGCAGTCACTTGCCCGCTATAAGCAACGACGCCGCCATCGAGTCGATGGCGGCGCCTGGGTCGCGAACGAGCATGCCCCTACCGGGGAAAGCGCTGCTCGATCAGAGACCGTAGCTCATGAGGCGGTCATAACGACGGGCCAGCAAGGTGTCGTTATCCATTTCCTTGAGCATCGCCAACTGCGAGCTGAGCTCGGCGCGGATCGAAGCGGCAGCCGCCGCCGGATCACGATGGGCGCCACCCAACGGCTCGCTGATGACTTTGTCGACAATGCCCAGGCCTTTGAGACGCTCGGCGGTGATGCCCATGGCCTCGGCCGCATCGGCAGCCTTTTCCGAGGTTTTCCACAGGATCGAGGCGCAGCCTTCCGGCGAGATCACCGCATAAGTGGAATATTGCAGCATGTTCAACTGGTCGCAGACACCGATGGCCAATGCGCCGCCGGAACCACCCTCACCGATCACGGTGGCGATAATCGGGGTTTTCAGGCGTGCCATGACCCGCAGGTTCCAGGCAATGGCCTCGCTCTGGTTGCGCTCTTCAGCGTCGATGCCCGGATAGGCGCCCGGTGTGTCGATGAAGGTCAGGATCGGCATCTTGAAGCGCTCGGCCATTTCCATCAGGCGGCAGGCCTTGCGGTAGCCTTCCGGACGCGGCATGCCGAAGTTGCGGCGGACCTTCTCGCGTACTTCACGGCCCTTCTGATGACCGATGATCATCACCGGCTGCTCGTCCAGGCGGGCAACCCCACCGACAATCGCTGCGTCGTCGGAGAAGTGGCGATCGCCATGCAGCTCGTCGAACTCGGTGAAGATGTGCTGGATGTAGTCCAGGGTGTATGGACGACGCGGGTGCCGTGCCAGACGTGCGATCTGCCAGCTGGTGAGCTTGCCGAAGATGTCCTCGGTCAGGGTGTTGCTCTTGTCCTGCAGGCGGGAAATCTCATCGCCGATATTCAGCGAATTGTCATTACCGACCAAGCGCAACTCTTCGATCTTGGCTTGCAGGTCGGCGATCGGCTGTTCGAAATCAAGAAAATTCGGGTTCATAGGCGTCCGTCTGGGCTCGACGTCCAAGGGGGCTTGGGCCGGCCGGTTGTCTATTCGCGCCCTACCTTAAGGGACGGGCGCGTTGAGGTCGAGATTAAAAATTCAAGTGGCGACAAGGCGCAATGCTGGCGCCTTACCGTCAACGGTATTGGAGGAAGACGTTGTCTCGCCCGAACTGGTCACGCAGGGCTTGAATCAAGCTGTCCGCCGGGTCGATCCGCCAGTTCTCGCCAAACTGCAGCAAGGCCTTGGCGTCATGACGGCTGTACTCCATGGTGATCGGGCACGCGCCGCGATGGCGCTTGAACAGCTCGCCCAGCCAGCGTAGCTGATCACCCTTGAGTGCATCGCTATGGACTTTCAGGCGCAGGCTTTCCGCCAGGTTGGTCCGCGCATCTTCCATGCTCATCACCCGCTTGACCCGCAAGCGCAGGCCGCCGGAGAAGTCGTCGTTGCTGACCTCGCCTTCCACCACCACCATGGCGTCGGTCTGCAACAGCGACTGCGCCGAATGGAACGCATCGGCGAACAGCGAGGCCTCGATCCTTCCTGAGCGGTCATCGAGGGTGATGAAGCCCATCTTGTCGCCCTTCTTGTTCTTCATCACCCGCAGGGCAATGATCATGCCCGCCACCGTCTGGGTATCCCGGGCCGGCTTCAGATCGATGATGCGCTGACGGGCGAAGCGACGGATCTCGCCTTCATACTCATCGATCGGGTGCCCGGTCAGGTACAGCCCGAGGGTATCTTTCTCGCCCTTCAGGCGCTCCTTGAGGGTCAGTTCCTTGGCCTTGCGGTGGTTGGCATAGACGTCCGCGTCTTCCTCGACAAACACTCCGCCGAACAGGTCGGCGTGACCACTGTCGTGGGTCCGGGCGGTCTGTTCTGCCGCCTTGATCGCCTCTTCCATGGCCGCCAGCAGCACCGCGCGGTTCTGGTCGATGTTGGCCTGGTAGGCCTTGGGCTCGTCGAAGAAGTGCGGGCCGAGACGGTCCAGGGCGCCACTGCGAATCAGGCCGTCCAGGGTCCGCTTGTTGATGCGCTTGAGGTCGACCCTGGCGCAGAAATCGAACAGATCCTTGAAAGGGCCTGCCTCGCGGGCTTCGGTGATGGCTTCCACCGGCCCCTCGCCGACGCCCTTGATCGCTCCCAGGCCGTAGACGATGCGACCTTCGTCGTTCACCGTGAACTTGAACTCGGAGGTGTTCACATCCGGTGCGTCGAGGCGCAGCTTCATGGTCCGCACTTCCTCGATCAAGGTCACGACCTTGTCGGTGTTGTGCATATCCGCAGACAGTACCGCCGCCATGAACGGCGCCGGGTAGTGCGCCTTGAGCCAGGCAGTCTGGTAGGACACCAGGCCGTAGGCGGCGGAGTGGGATTTGTTGAAGCCGTAACCGGCGAACTTTTCCACCAGATCGAAGATGTTGCCCGCCAGGTCGGCGTCGATGTTGTTGCTGGCGCAACCCTCAATGAAACCGCCACGCTGCTTGGCCATTTCCTCGGGCTTTTTCTTACCCATGGCCCGACGCAGCATGTCCGCACCACCGAGGGTGTAACCGGCCATGACCTGAGCGATCTGCATCACCTGTTCCTGATACAGGATGATGCCGTAGGTCGGCGCCAGCACCGGGCGCAGGCCATCGTACTGATAGTCGGGGTGCGGGTAGGCCAGTTCGGCGCGCCCGTGCTTGCGGTTGATGAAGTCATCCACCATGCCCGATTGCAGCGGCCCCGGACGGAACAGGGCCACCAGTGCGATCAGGTCTTCCAGGCAGTCGGGCTTGAGCTTCTTGATCAGCTCCTTCATGCCCCGGGATTCAAGCTGGAACACCGCGGTGGTTTCAGCTTTCTGCAACAGGCTGTAGGTCGGCTTGTCGTCCAGCGGGATAAAGGCGATATCCAGCGGTTCCTCGCCGACCTTGGCGCGGTCGCGGTTAATGGTTTTCAGTGCCCAGTCGATGATGGTCAGGGTCCGCAGACCGAGGAAGTCGAACTTCACCAGACCCGCCGCCTCGACGTCATCCTTGTCGAACTGGGTCACCAGGCCGCCGCCTTCTTCGTCGCAGTAGATCGGCGAGAAGTCAGTGAGCTTGGTCGGCGCGATCACCACGCCCCCGGCGTGCTTGCCGACGTTACGCACCACGCCCTCGAGCTTGCGCGCCATCTCCCAGATTTCCGCCGCCTCTTCATCGACCTTGATGAAGTCCCGCAGGATCTCTTCCTGCTCGTAGGCTTTTTCCAGGGTCATGCCGACTTCGAAGGGGATCATCTTCGACAGACGGTCGGCCAGGCCGTAGGACTTGCCCTGGACCCGCGCCACGTCACGCACCACCGCCTTGGCCGCCATGGAACCGAAGGTGATGATCTGGCTCACCGCGTTGCGGCCGTACTTCTCGGCCACGTAGTCGATCACCCGGTCACGACCGTCCATGCAGAAGTCGACGTCGAAGTCGGGCATGGAGACCCGTTCCGGGTTAAGGAAACGTTCGAACAGCAGGTCGTATTCCAGCGGGTCGAGGTCAGTGATCTTCTGCACATAGGCCACCAGGGAACCGGCACCCGATCCCCGGCCCGGACCTACCGGCACACCGTTATTCTTGGCCCACTGGATAAAGTCCATAACGATCAGGAAGTAACCGGGGAAGCCCATCTGGATGATGATATCCAGCTCGAAATTCAGCCGGTCGACATAGACCTGGCGCTTGGCCTCGTAGTCCTCGGTGGTGTCCTTGGGCAGCAGCACGCTGAGGCGCTCTTCCAGGCCGTCGAAGGAAACCTTGCGGAAGTACTCATCGATGGTCATGCCATCGGGAATCGGGTAGTCGGGCAAGAAGTGCTTGCCCAGCTTGACCTCGATGTTGCAACGCTTGGCGATCTCGACAGTGTTTTCCAAGGCCTCGGGCAGGTCGCTGAACAGCTCGGCCATTTCCTCGGCGCTTTTCAGGTACTGCTGGTCGCTGTAGTTCTTCGAACGGCGCGGATCGTCCAGGGCCCGGCCTTCACCGATGCACACCCGGGTTTCATGGGCTTCGAAGTCTTCCTGCTTGATGAAGCGCACATCGTTGGTGGCCACCAGCGGCGCACCGATCTTGTCGGCCAGGGCTACGGCGGCGTGCAGTTGCTCTTCGTCATTGGGTCGGTTGGTGCGCTGCACCTCCAGGTAGAAACGGTCCGGGAACACCGCCATCCACTCCCGGGCCAGGGTCTCGGCGACCTCCAGGTCACCGGCGATCAGCGCCATGCCGATCTCCCCCTCCTTGGCCGCCGAGAGCATGATCAGGCCTTCCGCGGCCTCCGCGACCCATTCGCGCTCGATGATGATCTGGCCGTTGCGCTGGCCATCGATAAAGCCGCGGGAAATCAGCTCGGTCAGATTGCGATAGCCCACGGCGTTCATCACCAACAGGCTGATTCGGCTCAGGGCGTTGTCCGGGTCCTTGTTCGACAGCCACAGGTCGGCACCACAGATCGGCTTGATCCCGGCGCCCATGCTGGCCTTGTAGAACTTAACCAGGGAACACATGTTGTTCTGGTCGGTAACCGCTACCGCAGGCATGCCCATGCCGGTCAGGGCTTTGACCAGCGGCTTGATCCGCACCAGGCCGTCGACCAGGGAGTACTCAGTGTGCAGGCGCAGGTGAACGAATGAAGCCGGCATAGTGATCCTGTAATAAGCGCGAAAACAACAAGGCCCGGATTGTACCGGGCCTCGACTAAAACATCAGCCTCAGGACGGAATCTCGCCCCGCGCCTCAAGGGCCTCGTAGGCTTGTCGCACCGGGGCGAAGGAGCGCCGGTGAATCGGCGTCGGCCCCAGGCGGGCCAGGGCTTCCAGGTGCACCGGCGTCGGATAGCCCTTATGGCCACCGATGCCGTAGCCCGGGTAGATCAGTTCGAATGCGGCCATTTCCCGATCGCGGCTGACCTTGGCCAGAATCGATGCCGCGGCAATCGCTGGAACCTTGCTATCGCCCTTGACCACCGCCTCGGCCGGCATGGCCAGCTTGGGGCAGCGGTTGCCATCGATCATCGCCAGCTTCGGGGTCACGCTCAGCCCCTCCACCGCCCGCTGCATGGCCAACATGGTGGCGTGGAGGATATTCAATTCGTCGATTTCCTCGACTTCAGCCCGGGCAATGCACCAGCTCAGGGCTTTTTCGCAGATTTCGTCGAACAGCTTCTCGCGACGGGCCTCGGTGAGCTTCTTCGAATCATTGAGGCCAAGAATCGGCCGTTTCGGGTCGAGAATCACCGCCGCGGTGACAACGGCTCCGCACAAGGGGCCACGGCCGACTTCATCGACACCGGCCACCAGATCCTCGGCATCCGCCACCAGGGTGAAGTCCAGGCCCATCTGCATCTTCGCGTTACTCATCGTGATTTGCCGATCAGCTCAAGCACCGCTTGCGCGGCCTGGTTGGACGCATCGCGGCGCAAGGTTCGGTGGATCTCGTCAAAACCGCGGGTCTGCTCTTGCCCGCCTTCGATCAGCGGCGACAAGGTTTGCGCGAGGGCTTCGGCGGTGGCGTCATCCTGCAGCAGCTCCGGCACCAGCAGGCGCTGGGCCAGCAGATTCGGCAGGGAAATGTAGGGGCTCTTGACCATGCGTTTGAGAATCCAGAAGGTCAGCGGCGCCAAACGGTAGGCCACCACCATTGGACGCTTGTAGAGCAAGGCTTCGAGGGTCGCGGTGCCCGAAGCGATCAGCACCGCGTCGCAGGCGGCCAGGGCCTTGTGGGACTGGCCATCGAGCAAGGTCAGCGGCAGGTCGCGACTGGCCAGCAGCTCTTCAAGCTGGACCCGACGCTCCGGGCTGGCGCACGGCATGATGAAGCGCACACCGGGGCGCAGGGCACGCAAGCGCTGTGCGGCATCCAGGAACAACGCCCCCAGGCGCCCCACTTCACCGCCACGACTGCCGGGCATCAGCGCCACCAGAGGCCCGTCCGGCAGGGCCAATTCGGCACGCGCCGCCGCCCGGTCCGCCTGCAGCGGAATGGCATCGGCCAGAGAGTGGCCGACGAACTTCACCGGTACGCCTTTCTCTTCGTAGAACCTAGCCTCGAAGGGAAACAGCGTGAGCATCAGGTCGCAGCCTTCGCGAATCTTCAGCACCCGCTTCTGGCGCCAGGCCCAGACCGACGGGCTGACGTAGTGCACGGTCTTGATTCCGGCCTGACGCAGCTTGAGTTCGATATTCAGGGTGAAATCCGGCGCATCGATACCGATGAATACATCCGGCTTTTCGGCAATCAGGGTCTGGATCAGCTTCTTGCGTCGCGCCAGCAGCTCACGCAGTCGCCCAAGCACCTCGACCAACCCCATGACCGCCAGGCGCTCCATGGGGAAGTACGAGGTCAGACCTTCGGCCTGCATCAACGGACCGCCGACACCAATGAATTCGACAGCCGGGTGCTGAGCCTTGAGGGCTCGCATCAGACCGGCGCCGAGAATGTCGCCGGAGGCTTCGCCAGCCACCAGCGCAATACGCAGAGTGTTCATGATTAACGGGTGATGCCGCGAGTCGAAGACTGGATCGAGTCACGAAACACCGCGACTTCCGGGAACTCCACAGCCGCTTCGGCCAGTTCGGCCAAGGCTTGATCCACGGTCAGCCCCTGGCGGTAAACCACCTTGTAGGCACGCCGCAGTGCATGGATCGCGTCCTCGCTGAAGCCGCGACGGCGCATGCCTTCGAAATTCATGCTGCGGGCTTCGGCCGGGTTGCCGAACACCGTGACGAACGCCGGTACATCCTTGCCGATGGCGGTGCCCATGCCGGAGAAGCTGTGGGCGCCGATATGGCAGTACTGATGCACCAGGGTAAAACCGGAAAGAATCGCCCAGTCGTCGACATGTACATGGCCGGCCAGCGCTGTGTTGTTGACCAGGATGCAGTGGTTGCCAATGACGCTGTCGTGACCGATGTGGGCGTAGGCCATGATCAGGTTGTGATCGCCCAGGGTGGTTTCGGAACGGTCCTGGACGGTGCCACGGTGAATGGTCACGCCTTCGCGGATCACGTTGTGGTCACCGATGACCAGGCGGGTTTCCTCGCCTTTGTACTTCAGATCAGGGGTGTCCTCACCTACCGAAGAAAACTGGTAGATGCGGTTGTGCTTACCGATCCGGGTGGGGCCCTTGAGAATGACATGGGGCCCGATCACTGTACCCTCGCCGATTTCCACACCAGCGCCGATGATCGACCACGGGCCAACCTCAACGTCGTCGGCCAGGACGGCCGTCGGATCGATGATTGCGCGAGGGTCAATCAAACTCATAGTTTGCGTTCCGCACAGATGATTTCAGCAGAGCACACCGGCTTGCCGTCGACCGAGGCCTGGCACTCGAACTTCCAGATCTGGCGCTTGCAGCTGATGAACTTGGCTTCAAGAATCAGCTGGTCGCCCGGCAGCACTGGCTGGCGGAAGCGCAGCTTGTCGGAGCCGACGAAGTAATACAGGGTGCCATCGGCTGGCTTCACGTCGAGCATCTTGAAACCGAGAATGCCCGCAGCCTGAGCCATGGCTTCGATGATCAGTACGCCCGGCATGATCGGATGCGCAGGAAAGTGACCATTGAAGAACGGTTCGTTGATGCTGACATTCTTGTAGGCACGAATGCACTTGCCCTCAACATCCAGGTCCACTACCCGATCCACCAACAGGAAAGGGTAACGGTGAGGCAGGTATTCGCGAATCTCGTTGATGTCCATCATTTCGGGGGGAAGCCTGTAGTAAAGAGTGGGAGCGCGCGACTAGCGCACGCCCCTCTAGCAAATCAAGGAGGCCGTCTAGCGGCTGTGCACACTTAATATGGAAATGGTATCAGCCATCTGATGAAGCATTGCCGTCAGGGGTCACGCCCCCAACGCGCTTTTCCAACTGACGCAGGCGTCGCGCAAGATCATCGAGCTGACGGATGCGTGCAGCGCTCTTGCGCCACTCGGCAGCAGGTTGCATGGCTGTACCGGAAGAGTAGGCACCCGGCTCGGTAATCGAGTGAGTCACCATGGTCATTCCAGTGAGGAATACGTTGTCACAAATATCGATGTGCCCGACCAGGCCCACACCGCCGGCGAGCATACAGTGCTTGCCGATCTTGGTGCTGCCGGAAATCCCCACACAAGCGGCCATGGCGGTGTGATCACCGACCTGAACGTTGTGGGCGATCTGAATCTGGTTATCGAGTTTCACGCCATTGCCGATGACGGTGTCGGCCAGGGCACCACGGTCGATGGCGGTGTTGACGCCGATCTCGACATCGTCACCGATGGTCACGCCGCCAATCTGCGCGATCTTCTGCCAGACGCCTTTCTCGTTGGCAAAACCAAAACCTTCGCCACCCAGCACCGCGCCCGACTGGATAACCACTCGTTTACCGATGCGCACGTCGTGGTACAGGGTGACCCTTGGAGCCAGCCACCCGCCCTCGCCGATCTCGCAGCGGGCACCGATAAAGCAATGAGCGCCGATGGTCACTCCGGCGCCGATGCGGGCACCACCTTCGATCACCGCAAACGGGCCGATGCTGGCTGTTGGATCCACCTGAGCATCAGCGGCAATCACCGCAGACGGGTGAATGCCGGCCGCTGCTTTGGGCTTGGGGTCGAACAGATGTGAAATACGGGCGTAAGACAGGTAAGGATCGGCCACCACCAATGCGTCACCGGCATAGGCTTCGGCATCAGCGGCTTTCAACAACACCGCGCCGGCCTGGCAGTCCACCAGGTACTTGCGGTATTGCGGGTTTGCCAAAAAGCTCAACTGAGCTGGGCCAGCCTCCTGCAAGGTGGCTAGCCCAGTGATTTCCTTCTCCGCGTCGCCACGCAAGGTGGCGCCGAGGAACTCGGCCAACTGGCCGAGTTTTATAATCGCGGTCATGGCTTACTTCAGCTGATTCATGCGCTCGATGACTTGGCGAGTGATGTCGTACTGAGGTTTGACATCGATCACTGCGCCACGCTCGAAGACCAGATCGAAACCGCCTTTCTTGATGACTTCTTCAACTGCGCTGTCCAGCTTCGGCTTCAGTTGCTTGAGCATCTCGCGGTCAGCAACAGCCTTGGCTTCGTTCAGTTCCTTGGACTGGAATTGGAAGTCACGAGCCTTTTGCTTGAACTCAAGCTCCAGACGTTCACGCTCGCCCTGCTGCATCTTGTCGCCACCGGCCACCAGACGATCCTGGATGCCCTTGGCGCTGCTTTCCAGGGTTTTCAGTTTGGTCAGTTGCGGACCGAACTTTTTCTCGGCATCCACTGCGTACTTCTTCGCCGCATCGGATTCCAGCAGTGCCATCTGATAGTTCAGAACGGCGATTTTCATTTCGGCAAACGCCGGGCTCGCGACCAGAACGGAGGCCAGGAGAACCAATTGAGTCAACTTACGCACGATGCACTCCTACAAAATCCATTGTCGTTATCTTGGGTCAGGCTATTAGAAAGTCTGACCGAGGGAGAATTGGAACACCTGGGTCTCAGCGTTATTCGGTTTCTTCACTGGCATTGCCAGGGCGAAGCTCAGTGGACCCAAGGCCGTAACCCAAGTCACACCGACGCCCACGGAGCTGGCCAGATTGCTGAGGCTGATGTCATTGCACTGCGTGTTGGAGGAAACGCCGTTGGTATTTTTCACGTTCGAACATTTGGAATCGAACACGTTACCCACATCCCAGAACACCGACGTCCGCAGGGAACGCTGATCTTTGACGAATGGCAGTGGGAACAACAGCTCAGCACCACCTTGGATCAAGACGTTACCACCGAACGGCAGCGGATCCTGATCAGGGTCGGCTGCAGTGCCTACGTTGCCCGTTACACCAGCACCACGACTTGGGGTACTGCGTGGACCCAAAGTGCTGTCCTTGAAACCACGAACCGAGTTGAAACCACCAGCATAGTAGTTCTCGTAGAACGGCAAACCATTGGTTGAGCCATAGCCGTCACCGTAGCCGAGCTCGGTATGGAAGCGCATGGTGTAGTTTTCAGTCAGCGGCTGGAACATCTGGCCACGGTAATCAAGCTTGAAGAACGAAAGATCGCTACCCGGGGTTGTGGCTTCCAAGACCAAACTCTGAGAGTGGCCTCGGGTGGCCAGCACACCTTTATTCAAGGTCGATTCGGACCAGCCGGCGGACGCCTTGAAGTTCAGGTAGTTGCTGCCCTGTTGATTCACGAAGTCGAAAATCTCATCGACGGTGTACAGACCAGTCTTGATCTTGTCCTGCTGCGCAGTCAGGCCGAAGGTCAGACGCGAAGTCTCACTGATCGGGTAACCCACGCTGACACCGGCACCCAGGCTGTCCACCGCATAGCTGGCCACGTTGACGTCGAGGTCTTTGTAGTCAGTGGTGCGATAGAAGGCGTTGTAGCCCAGGCTCACGCCGTCGGCGGTCCAGTAGGGGTCAACGTAGCCGAAGTTGTAGCGGCTCTGGTACTCGCTGCGGGTCAGGCCGATGCTGACCTTGTTACCGGTACCCAGGAAGTTGTTCTGAGTGATCGAACCACCGAGGATCAGACCGGCACTCTGGGCGAAACCGACGCTGGCGGTGATCGAACCGGAGGCTTGCTCTTCTACCGCGTAGTTCACGTCAACCTGGTCATCGACACCCGGAACGGCCGGAGTCTCGACGTTGACCTCCTTGAAGAAGCCCAGGCGCTCCAGACGAGTCTTGGACTGGTCGATCAGGTAGGTCGAAGCCCAGCCACCTTCCATCTGACGCATTTCACGACGCAGCACTTCATCCTCGGACTTGGTGTTGCCACGGAAGTTGATGCGGTTGACGTAGGCACGCTTGCCCGGATCCACCACGAAGGTGATGTCCACGGTGTGATCTTCATCGTGGGGCTGCGGCACGCCGTTGACGTTGGCGAAGGTGTAACCCTCGTTACCGAGACGACGAGTGATCAGTTCGGAAGTGGTGGTCATCAGCTTGCGCGAGAAGACTTGCCCCTTCTCCACCAGCAACAGGGCCTTGACCTGGTCTTCAGGGACCTTCAGGTCGCCGCTGAGCTTGACGTCGCGAACGCTGTACTTCTCGCCTTCGTTGACGTTGACAGTGATGTAGACGTGCTTCTTGTCCGGGGTGATGGACACCTGGGTCGAAGCGATATCCATGTTGATATAGCCGCGATCGAGGTAATAGGAACGCAGACGCTCCAGGTCACCGGACAGCTTTTCACGAGCGTATTTGTCGTCGTTCTTGAAGAACGACAGCCAGTTGGTGGTCTTGAGCTCGAACAGGCCAATCAGGTCTTCATCAGGGAAAACCGTGTTGCCCACCACGTTGATGTGCTGAATGGCGGCGACCGTACCTTCGTTGATCTTGACCTTCAAGCCAACCCGGTTGCGTGGTTGCGGCACCACTTCGGTTTCAACGGTGGCCGAGTAACGACCCTGGGCGACATATTGACGCTGCAGCTCGTTACGCACGCCTTCGAGAGTCGCACGCTGGAAGATCTCGCCTTCGGCCAGGCCGGACTGCTTCAGGCCCTTCATCAGGTCTTCGGTAGAGATCGCCTTGTTGCCTTCGATCTCGATACTGGCAACCGACGGCCGTTCGACTACCGTGATGACCAGGACGTTGCCATCGCGGCCCAGCTGGATGTCTTGAAAGAAACCGGTTTTGAACAGCGCACGAGTGGATTCCACCAGGCGACGGTCGTCCGCCTGCTCGCCGACGTTCAACGGCAAGGCACCAAAGACGCTACCCGCGGAAACGCGCTGAAGGCCGTTGACGCGGATATCGGAGATAGTGAAGGACTCGGCGTGAACTTCGGCGATCATCAATACGGTGAGAACCGCAGTTAGCAGCAGACGTTTCATGAAGTCCTTTCTTATTCCAACTGGCAATAAACAAACTGCCGCAAAATGCGGCAGATTCGCAATTCAGCGAAGCGTTACAGACGACCCAGATCGTTGACCAGAGCAAGCAGCATGACTCCGACCACCAAGCTGATACCGATCTGTATCCCCCAACCTTGCACCCGATCCGACAAGGGACGACCACGCGCCCACTCGATCAGATAAAACAACAAATGCCCCCCATCCAGTACCGGGATGGGCAACAAATTCAGAACACCCAGGCTAATACTCAGATAAGCAAGGAAATTCAAGAAATCAGCAATGCCCGACTGGGCAGAAGCGCCCGCCACTTTAGCAATGGTTATCGGTCCACTCAAGTTTTTTACCGAGAGCTCGCCGAACAACATTTTCTTCAGTGATTCCAGGGTCAGGACGCTCATGGTCCAGGTCCGCCGGGCCCCTTCGCCAATGGCCTCAAGCGGACCGTAACTGACCTCGCGGAGCATCTCCGGCGGCCAGTCTACCGCCTTCACCCCGGCCCCAAGGTAACCGCTGGGCGCCTTGCTTTCGCCGCGACTGGCCAAAGTTACCGGGATCTCGACTCGAGCACCATCGCGCTCCACTTGCAGCACAATCTTGCTGCCAGGATGCGTCCGCACCCAATCGACCACTTGCTGCCAGTCATTGAGCGACTGCCCATCAAGGGCCAGCAGACGATCACCACTTTTCAGGCCCGCGGCCTGGGCCGGGCCTTTCGGGTCCAGCTCAGCCAGCACCGGCGGCAACGCCGGCCGCCATGGGCGAATCCCCAGGGAACGGATAGGGTCCGGCTCATCAGCCCCCTTGAGCCACTTGTCCAACACCAGTTGACGGGGCGACTCCGCAGTCGCGCCCTGCTCGCGCACCAACACCTGCAGAGCGCCACTTTCACCCAAACGACGCACCAACTGCAGATTGACCGCAGCCCAGCCGGAGGTCGGTTCACCATCGATAGCGATGATTTCCTGACCGGCGGCAAGACCGGCCTGCGCGGCGATACTACCCGCCTCGACATCACCGATAACCGGCCGCACCTGTTGGCTGCCCAGCATCGCCAGGCCCCAGAAGAACACCAGCGCCAGGAGGAAATTGGCAATCGGACCTGCGGCGACAATGGCGATACGCTGGCGAACCGATTTGCGATTGAAGGATTGATCCAGCTCCTCGACCGCCACATCGCCTTCACGCTCATCGAGCATTTTCACGTAACCGCCCAGCGGAATGGCGGCGATCACGAACTCAGTGCCACGACGATCGTGCCAGCGCAGCAGCGGCATGCCGAAGCCCACGGAGAAGCGCAGTACCTTGACGCCACAGCGGCGGGCGACCCAGAAGTGGCCGAATTCGTGGAAGGTGACCAGCACGCCCAGGGCTACCAGGGTGCCGACAATCATATAGAGCGCGCTCATCTACTTTCTCCGCAATCCGGTTCGCCGCCACTCGCGCGGTCGCGCATCCTATCGCCCGTTACGCTGCAACCATTGTTCCGCCAGGCTCCGGGCCTTGGCGTCCGCCGCAAACACCGCATCGAGTTCATTGACTGAGACTACAGGCTCACGGACCAAAACTTCGTCGATGATACTCGCGATTTCCGGATAACGGATGCGCCGTTCGAGAAACGCCGAAACCGCCACTTCGTTGGCTGCATTGAGCATCGCCGGGGCACTGCCTCCCGCCTCGGCAGCCTGACGCGCCAGCCGCAGACAAGGAAACCGCTGCTCGTCGGGCGCTTCGAAGTCCAGACGGGCAATCGCAAACAGATCCAGCGGCGCAACACCGGAGTCGATACGCTCCGGCCAGGCCAGGGCATTGGCGATCGGCGTGCGCATATCAGGATTACCCAACTGCGCCAGCACCGAACCGTCGACATAATCCACCAGGGAGTGAATCACGCTCTGGGGATGCACCACCACTTCAACCTGTGAAGGCCTGGCATCGAACAACCAGCAGGCCTCGATCAGCTCCAGGCCCTTGTTCATCATGCTCGCCGAATCCACGGAAATCTTGCGCCCCATGGACCAGTTCGGATGGGCACACGCCTGCTCGGGCGAGACACGCTCAAGCTCGGCCAGCGGCGTCTGACGGAATGGACCGCCTGAGGCCGTCAGCAGAATCCGTCGCACCCCGATTGCCCCCAAACCCCGAGAGAAGTCGGCGGGCATGCACTGAAAGATCGCATTGTGCTCGCTGTCGATGGGCAGCAGCACCGAACCACTCTTGCCCACCGCCTGCATGAACAGCGCGCCGGACATCACCAACGCTTCCTTGTTGGCCAGCAGAATCTTCTTGCCAGCCTCTACAGCGGCCAGGGTCGGATGCAAACCCGCCGCCCCGACAATCGCCGCCATCACCGCATCGACCTCAGGCGCCGACGCGACGTCACACAAACCTTGCTCACCCACCAGAACCTGGGTCGACAGACCGGCAGCCCGCAGCTCTTCCTGCAAGCGGCTGGCGGCGGCCACCTCCGGCACCACCGCAAAGCGCGGCACGTGGCGAATGCACAATGCCAGCAACTCCGCCAGACGACTGAACCCGGTGAGGGCAAACACCTGATAGCGCTCCGGATGACGGGCAATCACGTCCAAGGTGCTCAGACCTATGGAACCCGTAGCCCCCAGAACCGTTACCTGCTGGACAGCACTCACAGTCCGGCCACCCACAGCAGCACCGCAAAAACCGGGATAGCCGCCGTCAGGCTGTCGATCCGATCGAGCACGCCACCATGACCCGGCAACAGGTTACTGCTGTCCTTGATGCCCGACTGACGCTTGAACATGCTCTCGGTCAGATCACCGACCACGGAAATAAACACCACGATGGCTGCTCCCAGCAGCCCCAGCAGAATCTGCCCGACACTCCAGTCACGCACCAGCCCGACCACAGCGGTGATCACCAGGCTCAAGGCCAGGCCGCCATACACGCCTTCCCAGCTCTTGCCAGGACTGACCTGGGGCGCCAGCTTGCGCTTGCCGAAAGCCTTGCCGGAAAAATAGGCACCAATGTCCGCGCCCCACACCAGCACCATGACCGACATGATCAACCAGTTACCCAGTGGCAGCTGCTTGATGAACACCAGGCCCTGCCAGGCTGGCAACAGGATCAACAGACCAATCACCAGCTTGGGCGCGACTCCCGACCAGTGCTCGCTGGTGCGCGGATAAGTCAGCACCAGGAACGTCGCCACCGCCCACCACAGCACCGCGGCGCCCAGCACCCAAGGCGCAACGCCCGGAGCCAGGTGCATGAGCAACAGCATCGCCGCCACCACCAGGGCAAAGGCGACCCGAGCCGGCTGCGCTTCGAAGCCAGCCAGGCGCGCCCATTCCCAGGCTCCCAGGCTCACCACCAGACCGATGAACAGGGCAAACCCCGACCCTTCCAGCAGGAAAAACCCGCACAGAGCGATCGGCAGCAGGATCAGTGCCGTAATGATTCGTTGTTTAAGCATTAAACCCGGGCTCCAGCCTCGACCTGCTCGCTCGTCTTACCGAAGCGCCGCTGGCGAGATGCGTAATCGGCCAGCGCATTGCGCATGGCTTCGTGTTTGAAGTCCGGCCAGAACAGGTCGGAGAAATACAACTCGGCATAGGCCAGTTGCCACAGCAGGAAGTTACTGATGCGATGTTCGCCGCCGGTACGGATGCACAAGTCCGGCAATGGCAGATCGCCGGTTGCCAGACAGGTCTGCAACAGGCCCGGAGTGATGTCCTCGGGCCGCAGATGACCGGCCTGGACCTCGCGCGCCAGGCGCTGGGCTGCCTGGGCGATATCCCACTGCCCGCCATAGTTGGCGGCAATCTGCAGGATGAAACGATCAGGACCGGCGGTAATGGCTTCCGCCTCGCGCATCGCCGCCTGCAGTTCGGGATGAAAGCGCGAACGATCGCCAATGATCCGCAAGCTGATGTTGTTCTCGTTGAGGCGCTTGGCCTCACGACGCAACGCCTTGAAGAACAGGTCCATCAAGGCGCTGACTTCATCAGCCGGGCGTTGCCAGTTTTCACTGGAAAAGGCAAACAGGGTCAGCACCTCGACCTTGGCCTCAGCGCACACTTCGATCACTGCACGTACCGCATCGACACCCGCCTTATGCCCGGCAACACCCGGCATGAAGCGTTTTTTGGCCCAGCGGTTATTTCCGTCCATGATGATCGCGACATGGCGCGGCACCGAGGACAACACGGACTGCTTGGTCTTTTCCATGAAAACGCCTGACCCTTAAACGGCCATCAAGTCCTTTTCTTTTTCCTCAGTCGCCTTGGCGATCTGAGCTTCAAAGTCCTTGATCAGCTTGTCGATTTCGGCGCTGCCACGGCGCTCTTCGTCTTCGCTGATTTCCTTGTCCTTGGTCAGCTTCTTCAACTCGCCCAGGGCATCGCGACGAATGTTGCGCACAGCAACCCGTGCGTCCTCGGCGGCGGCACGCGCCTGCTTGGTGAAGCCCTTGCGGGTTTCCTCGGTCAGCGGCGCCATCTTGATCAGCAGCAGCTCGCCCAGGTTGGTCGGGTTGAGGTTAAGACCGGCACTGCCAATGGCCTTGTCGATGGCGCCGAGCATGTTGCGCTCGAACGGCACGACCTGCAGAGTCTGGGAGTCTTTCACGGTCACGTTGGCAACGCCGCTCAACGGCGTGTCGGTACCGTAGTAAGGCACCATCACGCTGCCCAGGATACTGGGGTGCGCCTTGCCGGTGCGGATCTGGCCGAATGCATGGGCCAGCGATTCCAGGGACTTCTTCATGCGTTCCTGGGCGTCTTTCTTGATTTCGTTGATCATTGTTCGCCTTCCTCGATCAGGGTTCCTTCAGCGCCACCGTGCACGATATTCAGCAGGGCGCCGGGCTTGTTCATGTTGAATACCCGCAGCGGCATCTTGTGGTCGCGGCACAGGCAGATAGCCGTCAGGTCCATCACTCCCAGCTTGCGATCCAGCACTTCATCGTAAGTCAGATGATCGAACTTCTCGGCATGCGGGTCCTTGAACGGGTCTGCAGTGTAAACACCGTCGACCTTGGTTGCCTTGAGCACGACATCGGCATCGATCTCGATGGCGCGCAGGCAGGCTGCGGAGTCGGTAGTGAAGAACGGGTTGCCGGTACCGGCCGCGAAAATCACCACTTCTTTGGAGTTCAGGTGGCGCATGGCCTTGCGACGGTCATAGTGATCGGTCACACCGACCATCGAAATAGCGGACATCACGATGGCCGAGATATTCGCACGTTCCAGCGCATCGCGCATGGCCAGGGCGTTCATCACAGTGGCCAGCATGCCCATGTGGTCGCCCGTGACCCGATCCATCCCGGCTGCGCTCAATGCGGCGCCACGGAACAGGTTGCCACCACCGATCACCAAACCTACCTGGACACCGATGCCAACCAGTTGGCCGACTTCCAGCGCCATGCGATCGAGCACCTTGGGGTCGATCCCGAACTCTTCCGAGCCCATCAGGGCCTCGCCGCTAAGCTTGAGTAGAATGCGTTTATAGCGAGCTTGATAACCACTGCCCTGCTGAGCCATTGCGAATCTCTCCTGCGGCGTATTTAAAAATTCTTTGCGGGCTGTTTTCAGCCTGCGTTCACTCTAGCGTGACGCTGTCACAGCGCCATCAGAACACGACTTTGTAAACCGGTTCCGAGGTAAAACAACAAAATTGCCCTGCCCATTTGAAAAGAGGCTGCGCGCGTGAGCGGGCAGCCTCTTCTGGGCGACAGTTGAAAAACCGTCTTACTGTTGCTTGGCAGCAGCCAGCTGTGCAGCGACTTCTTCAGCGAAGTTGTCTTCTTTCTTCTCGATGCCTTCACCTACGGCGAAACGAGTGAAGGAAACGATTTCAGCACCGCCTTTCTTGGCCAGAGCACCTACGGTGACTTCTGGATCCTTGACGAACGCTTGCTCAACCAGGCTGGCTTCAGCCAGGAACTTGCTGATACGGCCAGCGATCATTTTCTCGACGATTTCGGCTGGCTTGCCTTTCATCTTGTCTTCGTTCAGCTGCAGGAACACAGCTTTTTCGCGCTCGATGGCTTCGGCAGAAACCTGCGAAGGCAGCAGGAACTCAGGGTTGCTTGCCGCTACGTGCATGGCGATGTCTTTGGCCAGCTCAACGGAGCCGCCCTTCAGAACGACCGCAACACCGATCTTGTTACCGTGCAGGTAAGTACCGACCACGTCACCTTCAACGCGAGCCAGACGACGGATGTTGACGTTCTCACCGGTCTTGCCGACCAGGATCAGACGATCGGCTTCTTGAGCTTCGATCAGCGGAGCGGCGTCGGTCAGCTTGTCAGCGAACGCTTTTTCAACGCTGGCAGCAACGAATGCCTTGAAGTCGTCCTGCAGAGCCAGGAAGTCGGTCTGCGAGTTCACTTCCAGCAGGACAGCGGCTTTACCGTCGTCCTTGATGGCGATAGCACCTTCAGCAGCCACGTTGCCTGCTTTCTTGGCAGCCTTGATGGCGCCGGAAGCACGCATGTCATCAATGGCTTTCTCGATGTCGCCGCCGGCCTTGGTCAAGGCCTTTTTGCAATCCATCATGCCTTCGCCGGTACGCTCGCGCAGTTCTTTGACCAACGCTGCAGTAATCTCTGCCATTTTCAAAATCCTCTTGGATAGGTTTTCAACCATTCCACCCGATCGAACGGGCGTTCAATTCTTGGGCGCTGCCCCGAATTCATTTCATAACAGCCCCGGATGACAGAATCTGTCGGGGCGCGACGACGAAATGATTTTCGAGTTGGCAAAAAGGGGGCCAAGCCCCCTTTTTGCGTGCTGAGTAAACGCTAAGCGTCAGTTACTCAGGCTTCAGCCGCCGGTGCTGCAGCTTCTTCGAACACTTCGGTGCCGCCAGCAACGTTGTTGCGACCACGGATCACAGCGTCAGCCATCGAACCCATGTACAGCTGGATGGCGCGAATGGCGTCATCGTTGCCTGGGATGATGTAGTCAACGCCTTCCGGGCTGCTGTTGGTATCGACAACGCCGATGACCGGGATGCCCAGCTTGTTGGCTTCGGTGATCGCGATGCGCTCGTGATCAACGTCGATCACGAACAGTGCGTCAGGCAGGCCGCCCATGTCCTTGATACCACCCAGGGAACGATCCAGCTTTTCCAGATCGCGAGTGCGCATCAGCGCCTCTTTCTTGGTCAGCTTGGCGAAAGTGCCGTCTTCTGCCTGCACTTCAAGGTCACGCAGACGCTTGATGGAAGCACGGATGGTTTTGTAGTTGGTCAGCATGCCGCCCAACCAGCGGTGATCGACGTACGGCGAACCGCAACGTGCTGCTTCTTCAGCAACGATCTTGCCAGCGGAACGCTTGGTGCCGACGAACAGAATCTTGTTTTTGCCCTGGGCCAAACGCTCTACGAAAGTCAGAGCTTCGTTGAACATTGGCAGGGTTTTTTCAAGGTTGATGATGTGAATCTTGTTGCGCGCACCGAAAATGTACTTACCCATTTTCGGGTTCCAGTAACGAGTTTGGTGACCGAAGTGCACACCGGCCTTCAGCATATCGCGCATGTTGACTTGGGACATGATAGTTCCTTAATAAGTCGGGTTAGGCCTCCACGTATCCCAATGACCAACCAACAGCATGTGCTGAGGGCACCCAGGTCATCGTGTCGACACGTGTGTGGGTTTGGGCTTTTCGGGGCATCCCCGGAAAGCGGCGCATTTTATACCACAGCAAGGGCCAAAACGGAACCCGGATTCACATCCGCCGATCCCTGGAGTTTTTGCCCAGTTGTTGGAATCAGCCCAGAATGCGCCATTGTATGCAGACAAGCGCCAGCAGAACCTCAGATTTACACTGAGCGTCTGTTAGAATCGCACCTTTGCGGCTTCCGAAAACCTCACTGATTCCATCCCGGCGCCAGCCTTGCCGGGGCAGGTTTTCAAGCCATTCCGTGTATATCGCGCCACTGAGCGCCAAGAGAGCCTGTATGACCGTCACCCTCAAAACCCCCGAGGACATCGCAAAAATGCGTGTCGCCGGCAAACTGGCCGCCGAAGTGCTGGAAATGATTGCCGAGCATGTCAAACCCGGTGTCACCACCGAAGAACTGGACCGCATCTGCCACGACTACATCATCAATGTGCAAGGCGCCATCCCGGCACCGCTGAACTACAAGGGCTTCCCCAAGTCGATCTGCACCTCGATCAACCACGTGGTGTGCCACGGCATCCCCAATGAGAAGCCGCTGAAGGATGGCGACACCCTGAACATCGACGTCACCGTCATCAAGGACGGCTACCACGGCGACACCAGCCGCATGTTCCACGTCGGCAGCGTGCCGGTCTGGGCCGAGCGCCTGTCGCAGATCACCCAGGAGTGCATGTACAAGGCCATCGAACTGGTGAAGCCGGGCTGCCGCCTGGGCGACATCGGCGAAGTGATCCAGAAGCACGCGGAAAAGAACGGCTTCTCGGTCGTCCGCGAATTCTGCGGTCACGGCATCGGCAAGGTATTCCACGAAGAGCCGCAGATCCTGCACTACGGCCGCGCCGGCACCGGCATGGAACTCAAGGCCGGCATGACCTTCACCATCGAGCCGATGATCAACCAGGGCAAGGCCGACACCAAGGTACTGGGCGACGGCTGGACCGCCATCACCAAGGACCGCAAGCTCTCGGCGCAGTGGGAACACACCCTGCTGGTCACCGAGACCGGCTACGAGATCTTCACCCTGCGCAGCGATGACACCATCCCCCGGGTATCTGCCTGACCCACAACGCCGCGTCCCGACCTTATAGATAGAAAGGAAAGCCAATCGATGCCGCAGGTGGATCCCGAACTCTTCGACCGTGGCCAGTTCCAGGCGGAACTGGCACTGAAGGCCAGCCCCATCGCCGCCTTCAAGAAAGCCATCCGCCAGGCACGGGAAGTGCTCGACAACCGCTTTCGCAGCGGACGGGAAATCCGCCGGCTGATCGAGGATCGCGCCTGGTTCATCGACAACATCCTGCAAAAGGCCTGGGACCAGTTCACCTGGAGCAAAGAGGCCGACATCGCCCTGGTGGCGGTCGGCGGCTACGGCCGCGGCGAGCTTCACCCCTATTCCGACATCGACCTGCTGATCCTCCTGGACAGCGCCGATCACGAGATCTTTCGCGACTCCATCGAACGTTTCCTCACCCTGCTCTGGGACATCGGCCTGGAAGTCGGGCAAAGCGTGCGCTCGGTGGACGAGTGCGCCGAGGAGGCCCGGGCCGACCTGACGGTGATCACCAACCTGATGGAAAGCCGCACCATCGCAGGCCCCGAGCACCTGCGCCAGCGCATGCTGGACGTCACCAGCACCGCGCACATGTGGCCGAGCAAGGACTTCTTCCTGGCCAAGCGCGCCGAACAGAAGGCCCGCCACCACAAGTACAACGACACCGAATACAACCTGGAGCCCAACGTCAAAGGCTCCCCCGGCGGCCTACGGGATATCCAGACCATTCTCTGGGTCGCCCGGCGCCAGTACGGCACCCTGAACCTGCGGGCCCTGGCCGGCGAAGGCTTCCTGGTGGAAAGCGAAAACGCCCTGCTGGCCTCCTCCCAGGAGTTCCTGTGGAAGGTCCGCTACGCCCTGCACATGCTCGCCGGTCGCGCCGAAGACCGTCTGCTGCTGGATCACCAACGCTCCATCGCCGAGCTGCTGGGTTTCAGCGGTGAAGACGTCAAGCAGTCGATTGAAAGCTTCATGCAACAGTACTACCGGGTGGTGATGAGCATCGCCCAGTTGAGCGACCTGATCATCCAGCACTTCGAAGAGGTGATCCTCGCCCCCGAGGACGAAGCCCCGCCACAGCCGATCAACGCGCGCTTCCAACTGCACGACGGCTACATCGAGGCGATCAACGACAACGTGTTCAAACGCACGCCGTTCGCCATGCTGGAAATCTTCGTGCTGATGGCCCAGCACCCGGAGATCAAAGGCGTGCGCGCCGACACCATCCGCCTGCTGCGTGAGCACCGGCACCTGATCGACGATGACTTCCGTCACGATATCCGCAACACCAGCCTGTTTATCGAACTGTTCAAATGCGAGATCGGCATCCACCGCAACCTGCGGCGGATGAACCGCTACGGCATCCTCGGGCGCTACCTGCCGGAGTTCGGCTTCATCGTCGGACAGATGCAGCACGACCTGTTCCACATCTATACCGTGGACGCCCACACGCTGAATCTGATCAAGCACCTGCGCAAGATGCAGTACACGCCGATCTCCGAGAAATTCCCCCTGGCCAGCAAGCTCATGGGCAAGCTGCCCAAGCCCGAGCTGATCTACCTGGCCGGCCTCTACCATGACATCGGCAAGGGCCGCCACGGCGACCACTCGGAGATCGGCGCGGTGGATGCCGAGGCCTTCTGCGTGCGCCATCAACTGCCTCTGTGGGACACCCGGCTGATCGTCTGGCTGGTGCAGAACCACCTGGTGATGTCCACCACCGCCCAGCGCAAGGACCTGTCCGACCCGCAGGTGATCCACGACTTCGCCCAGACCGTGGTCGACCAGACCCGCCTCGACTACCTCTACGTACTGACGGTCGCCGACATCTACGCCACCAACCCGACCCTGTGGAACTCCTGGCGCGCCAGTCTGTTACGCCAGCTCTACACCGAAACCAAGCGTGCCCTGCGCCGCGGCCTGGAAAACCCGGTGGACCGCGAAGAGCAGATCCGCCAGACCCAGAGCGCCGCCCTGGACATCCTGGTGCGCAACGGCACCGACCCGGACGAAGTCGAGCAACTCTGGTCGCAACTGGGAGACGACTACTTCCTGCGCCACACCGCCGGCGATGTGGCCTGGCACAGCGATGCGATCCTCCAGCAACCGGCCGATGGCGGGCCACTGGTGCTGATCAAGGAAATCACCCAACGCGAGTTCGAGGGCGGCACCCAGATCTTCATCTACGCCCCGGACCAGCACGACTTCTTCGCGGTGACCGTGGCCGCCATGGACCAGCTCAACCTGAACATCCATGACGCACGCATCATCACCTCCAGCAGCCAGTTCACCCTCGACACCTACATCGTCTTGGACAACGACGGCGAATCCATCGGCAACAACCCGCAGCGGGTCGAGCAGATCCGCAAGGGCCTGACCGACGCCCTGCGCAACCCCGACGATTACCCGACCATCATCCAGCGCCGGGTGCCGCGCCAGCTCAAGCACTTTGCCTTCGAGCCCGAGGTGACCATCCACAACGACGCCCAGCGCCCGGTGACCGTGCTCGAACTCAGCGCCCCGGACCGCCCTGGCCTGCTGGCGCGGATCGGCAAGATCTTCCTGGAGTTCGACCTGTCGCTGCAGAATGCCAAGATCGCCACCCTGGGCGAGCGCGTGGAAGACGTGTTCTTCATTACCGATGCGCACAACCAGCCTCTTTCCGACCCCCAGCTGTGCAGCCGCTTGCAGGATGCGATCGTCGAACAGTTGAGTGTCAGCCACGAACCGACTCTCGAAACGACCCGCCTGAGCATCTGAAGGGTCCGAACCGCCGCTTTGAGTGAGAAAACGCACCGATGAACAACGCTCTGAACCAGTTGCAGCCCTACCCGTTCGAAAAGCTGCGGGCCCTGCTCGGCACCGTGACGCCCAACCCGGACAAGCGCCCCATCGCCCTGTCCATCGGCGAGCCCAAGCACCGCTCGCCGAGTTTTGTCGCCGAAGCCCTGGCCAGCAACCTCGATCAGATGGCGGTCTACCCCACGACCCTGGGCATCCCGGCCCTGCGTGAAGCCATCGGCGGCTGGTGCGAGCGACGCTTTGGCGTGCCAAGCGGCTGGATCGACCCGGCGCGCAACGTGTTGCCGGTCAACGGCACCCGCGAAGCCCTGTTCGCCTTCACCCAGACCGTGGTCAACCGCGGCGACGACGCCCTGGTGGTCAGCCCCAACCCGTTCTATCAGATCTACGAAGGCGCAGCCTTCCTCGCCGGAGCCAAGCCGCACTACCTGCCGTGCCTGGACGAAAACGGCTTCAACCCGGATTTCGACGCCGTACCGGCCGAGATCTGGCAGCGCTGCCAGATCCTCTTCCTGTGCTCCCCGGGCAACCCCACCGGCGCACTGATTCCGCTGGACACCCTGAAAAATCTGATCGCCCTGGCCGACGAATACGACTTCGTGATCGCCGCAGACGAGTGCTACAGCGAGCTGTACTTCGACGAACAGACCCCGCCGCCGGGCCTGCTCAGCGCCTGCGTCGAACTGGGCCGCAAGGACTTCAAGCGTTGCGTGGTGTTCCACAGCCTGTCCAAGCGCTCCAACCTGCCGGGCCTGCGCTCCGGCTTCGTGGCCGGCGACGCCGAGATCCTCAAGGGCTTCCTGCTGTACCGCACCTACCACGGCTGCGCCATGCCGGTGCAGACCCAACTGGCCAGCGTCGCCGCCTGGAACGACGAAGTGCACGTGCGCGCCAACCGCGCCCTGTACCGCGAGAAGTTCGACGCGGTGCTGGCGATCCTCGCGCCGGTGATGGACGTGCAGCGCCCGGACGGCAGCTTCTACCTGTGGCCGAACGTGGCCGGGGATGACGCCGCCTTCTGCCGCGACCTGTTCGAGCAGGAGCACGTGACCGTGGTTCCGGGCTCTTATCTGTCGCGGGATGTGGACGGCACCAACCCCGGTGCCGGACGTGTGCGCATGGCGCTGGTCGCGCCGCTGGCGGAGTGTGTGGAAGCCGCGGAACGGATTCGCGATTTCGTGTTGCGTCGCGCGTGAGGCCCTTCGTCGGCAAGCCGGCTCCTACACCCTCTCTGTAGGAGTCGGCTTGCCGACGAAAGCTTCATTCGTTCACTTCACCACCCCCAGATTCGCCTCGCTCAAATCCAGGTCCGCCAACACCTCACGCAGTACGTCGTCACCAATCTGGTGATGTCGGCTCAGACGGTACAGCTCCAGGCGTTGCGCGCGCAGGGCCTTGAGCCGCAGGCGGCGCTCCAGCAAGTCCATCTGCAACGCCAGGGCCTGGGCCTCGGCGGAGTCGTTGTAGACCTCCAACTGATGCCGGTACTCGGCCATCAAGCGTCCCTTGAGTTCAGTGGCCAGCGCCGCTTGGGCCGCATCCGGAACCTCACTGGTTTCGGCCACTTCCTCGGCTTCCAGGGCATGGATCGCCGCCTCGGCGGTCTTGCGCCAGGCATCGCGAACTTCGCCGCGGCGCTTGTCGTCAGGGCTTTTGACAATGCCGCGCAACAGCAGCGGCAAGGCGATGCAGGCCGCCACCAGGGACAGCAGGATCACCCCGGCGGCAATGAAGATCAGCAGGTCGCGCTCGGGGAAGGCTTCGCCAGCACCGAGCAATAGCGGCACCGACATCACGCCCGCCAGGGTCACCGCCCCGCGCACCCCGCCCACGGTAAGCAGCCAGCAGGAACGCGCGGTGGGCACCAGGGTCAGTTCGCCCTTGCCACGCCAGCGCCGCAACAGCCCGGACAGGCGCCAGATGCTCTGCACCCAGATAAAGCGCAATACCAGCAGCACCAGGAAAATCGCCAGCACATCCAGGCAGCGATAGAACAGGGTCGGCCAGAGTGAGGTTTCATGACTGACCACGGCCTTGATGATGTCCGGCAGTTGCAGTCCCAAGAGCAGGAAAATCAACCCGTTGAAGGCAAACTCCAGCAACGACCAGACACTGCGATTGAGCAGCCGGGTGCTGGTCTGGCGCGGCAGCAGGTCGAGCCAGCTCTGCATCATCCCCGCCGCCACGGCGGAAAGGATGCCCGAGGCCCCCAGGCGTTCGGCCAGCACATAAGCGGCGAACGGCAACAGCAGCATGAACACCACATGGGTCGCCGGGTCGTCCCAGCCGCGGGCGATCATCCAGGCACGCAGGCGCCCGACCAACCAGCTCAGGGCCACGCCGACCGCCAGCCCGCCCACCGCCACCAGGACAAAGGTCAGGCTGGCATTGGCCAGGGAAAACACCCCGGTCACGGCCGCCACCAGGGCGAACTTGAAGGTCACCAGGCCCGAGGCGTCGTTCATCAAGGCCTCGCCCTGGAGCATGTGCATCAGCGGGGTCGGCAGACGGTTCTGGGAAATCGCCGACACCGCCACGGCGTCGGTGGGCGACAGCACCGCGGCCAGGGCGAAAGCCACCGGCAGAGGAATGGTCGGCAGCAGCCAGTGAATGAAATACCCGGCACCGACCACGGTAAACAGCACCAAACCCACCGCCAGGGTCAGGATCGGCCCCCGCAAACGCCAGAATTCACGCTTGGGCATGCGCCAGCCATCGGAAAACAGCAGCGGTGGCAGGAACAGGAAGAGGAACAATTCCGGGTCCAGGGCCACATGCAAACCCAGGGTCGGCCAGGCCAGCAAGGCCCCGGCGATAATCTGTACCAGGGGCAAGGGCAATGGAATCACCCGGCCCACCAGCCGCGACAGGCTCACCAGCATCAGCAGGATGAGGACGGTATAGGCAGTCTGCATAAAGCGAAAATCCATGGCTCAACAAGAAAAATCGTACCGACCTCTGCTGAGAATCGCCGACGAAGTGCCATATTAGCCGCTTAAACTTGCTGCTGACCGCTGCACATAAGTCGCAAGCCCCACGCCCTGCCACGCAACAACCTGCGACAAAGCCGATTTCAGGCCGACGCCGAAGCGCTGCGGTCGTGGCATAATCCGTGACCTTTGATCTCCAGCATCTCCAAAGGGGGCAATTCCTTGACCGCTTCAAGCAAAACCTTGCACCTTTTCGGCATCAAAGCCTGTGACACCATGAAAAAGGCGCGCACCTGGCTCGATGAACACGCTGTCAGCTATGACTTCCACGATTACAAAACCTCCGGCATTGACCGTGAGCACCTGAACCAATGGTGCGACGAGCACGGTTGGCAGGTGGTGTTGAACCGCGCAGGCACGACCTTTCGCAAACTCGATGACGAAAGCAAAGCCGATCTCGACCAGGCGAAAGCCGTTGAACTGATGCTCGCGCAACCCTCGATGATCAAGCGCCCGGTGCTCGATCTCGGAGACAAGACCCTGATTGGCTTCAAGCCAGACCTTTACGCAGCGGCGCTCAAGTAAGCCTGCTCACTCTATTTCGCAAGAGGTAACTGCATGTCCACTACTCTGTTCAGCCTGGCATTCGGTGTCGGCACCCAAAATCGTCAAGGCGCCTGGCTGGAAGTGTTCTACGCATCGCCATTGCTCAATCCTGCCGCCGAAATCGTTGCCGCTGTCGCACCGATCCTCGGTTACAGCGAAGGCAACCAGGCCATCACCTTCACCACCGCCCAGGCCGCGCAAATGGCCGACGCACTGAAGAGCATCGACGCCACCCAGGCCGCCCTGCTGACCCGCCTGGCCGAAAGCCACAAGCCGCTGGTCGCCACCCTGCTGGCCGAAGACGCTCAACTGACCTCCACTCCAGAGGCCTACCTCAAGCTGCACCTGCTGTCCCACCGTCTGGTCAAGCCGCACGGCCTGAGTCTGGCCGGGGTGTTCCCGCTGCTGCCGAACGTGGCCTGGACCAGCCAGGGCGCGATCGATCTGGGCGAGCTGGCCGAGCGCCAACTGGAAGCCCGCCTGCGCGGCGAACTGCTGGAAGTGTTCTCGGTAGACAAGTTCCCGAAGATGACCGACTACGTGGTGCCGAGCGGCGTGCGTATCGCTGACAGCGCGCGGATTCGCCTGGGCGCCTACATCGGCGAAGGCACCACCGTGATGCACGAAGGCTTCGTCAACTTCAACGCTGGCACCGAAGGCCCGGGCATGATCGAAGGCCGTGTATCGGCGGGCGTGTTCGTCGGCAAGGGTTCGGACCTGGGCGGCGGCTGCTCCACCATGGGCACCCTGTCGGGTGGCGGCAACATCGTGATCAAGGTCGGCGAAGGCTGCCTGATCGGCGCCAACGCCGGTATCGGTATCCCATTGGGTGACCGCAACACCGTGGAATCGGGCCTGTACGTGACCGCCGGCACCAAGGTGGCGCTGCTGGACGAGAACAACCAGCTGGTCAAGGTGCTCAAGGCCCGTGAACTGGCCGGCCAGCCGGACCTGCTGTTCCGTCGCAACTCGGAAACCGGCGCCGTGGAGTGCAAGACCCACAAGTCGGCCATCGAGCTCAACGAAGCGCTGCACGCTCACAACTAGGCCTGTAGGAAAACTCGCCGAGCAAAGATCAGGCAAGGCAAAAGCAGGCGAGGAAGCGCAGTGTAGGGACCTACATGAGCATTCCGAGCCTGCTTCTGCGTAACGCCGAAGGCGCCCAGCGCGCCGCATGGTCGAAGCGCAGGCAGTTTTCCTGCAGAGCCGAAGCAGCGATTCGGTTTCACTGGAACCGGCCGGGCGCTTATCATCGGCGCCCGGCCTGTTCAAACGAGTTCTGCCACCATGCTTGTACCCTCCCCCTGGCGCGCCGACTTCCCGGCCATCGCCGCCCTGCAGCGCCAGGACCAGACCTACCTGGACAACGCCGCCACCACGCAAAAACCCCAAGCCCTGCTGGACGCCCTGGCCCACTACTACGCCAATGGCGCGGCCAATGTGCATCGCGCGCAACACCTGCCCGGCGCCCACGCCACCCAGGCCTTCGAGGACAGCCGCAGCAAGGTCGGCCAGTGGCTCAATGCCGGTGACAGCGGGCACATCGTCTTTACCCACGGCGCCACCTCCGCGCTGAACCTGTTGGCCTACGGCCTGGAACACTTATTCGACAGCGGCGATGAAATCGTCATCAGCGCCCTGGAACACCACGCCAACCTGCTGCCCTGGCAGCAACTGGCCGCCCGGCGTCAACTCAAGCTGATCGTCCTGCCGCTGGATGCCGACGGCTTGCTCGATATCGAAGCGGCCAGCCAGCTGATCGGCCCGAGAACCCGGCTGCTGGCGCTGAGCCAGCTGTCCAACGTGCTCGGTGCCTGGCAGCCCTTGAGCCCACTGCTGGCCATGGCCAAGGCCCGGGGTGCACTGACTGTGATCGACGGCGCCCAGGGTGTGGTCCATGGCCGTCATGACGTGCAGGCCCTGGGCTGCGACTTCTATGTGTTCTCCAGCCACAAGCTCTACGGCCCGGACGGGGTCGGCGTGCTGTTTGGCCGCCATGAGGCGCTCAAGGGGCTGCGCCACTGGCAGTTCGGCGGCGAAATGGTCCAGAACGCCGACTACCATCACGCCAGCTTCCGCCCGGCGCCGCTGGGCTTCGAGGCCGGCACCCCGCCGATTGCCGGGGTTATCGGCCTGGGCGCGACCCTGGATTACCTCGCCGGCCTGGATCAACAGGCCGTGAGCGCCCATGAAGCGGCGCTGCACGCCTACCTGCTGCACGGCCTGCAAGCGCGCAAGGGCATCCGCCTGTTGGGCGCACCGCAAGTGGCCCTGGCCAGCTTCGTCGTCGATGGCGTACACAACGCCGACCTGGCCCACCTGCTGACCGAACAAGGCATTGCCGTGCGCGCCGGGCATCACTGCGCCATGCCGCTGATGCAGAGCCTGGGGCTGGCCGGAGCGATCCGCGTGTCCCTGGCGCTGTACAACGACTCCGAGGATCTGGAGCGCTTCTTCGAGGCCCTGGATCAGGCCCTGGAGTTGCTGCGATGAGCCTGCCGGCGGATGCCGTCGCCGCCCTGGAAGTGTTCCAGGGCGCTGCCGGCTGGGAACAGCGGGCGCGCCTGCTGATGCAATGGGGCGAGCGCCTGCCGGCCCTGGACGAAGCGGACAAGATCGAAGCCAATCGGGTGCTGGGTTGTGAAAGCCAGGTCTGGCTGGTGGCAAAGCTGCATGAAGGGCGCTGGCAGTTTGCCGCCGCCAGCGATGCACGGCTGATTCGCGGTTTGGTGGCCTTGCTGCTGGCCCGGGTCAACGGCCTGACGGCGCAGCAGTTGCGGGAAGTGGACCTGGCGGACTGGTTCAATCAACTGGGCCTGTCGCGCCAACTCTCACCATCACGCAGCAACGGCTTGAACGCCGTCTTGCAACGCATGAACGAACTGGCCGGCCCCCTGTAGCCGCTGCCGAGCCTGCGAGGCTGCGAAAAGGTCCGCAGGACCTTGCCTGGCGATCTCCCGCCAGACCTCTAGCGGCCTCAAGCCCCCATCGCAGCCTGCGGCAGCGGCTACAGGGGTTTGCTGCGTTCCGAGGGGCGGCGCACGCCAGCAACAACCTTGTCCACCGCCTTGGTCGCCGCCACCATGCCGAAGGTCGCGGTGACCATCATCACCGCGCCAAAACCGCCGGCACAGTCGAGCTTGACCCCGTCGCCGACAAAGCTCTTCTGCAGGCAGATGCTGCCGTCCGGCTTCGGGTAGCGCAGCTGCTCGGTGGAAAACACGCAGGGCACGCTGTAATGCCGGGTCACGGTGCGCGAGAAGCCATAATCGCGGCGCAACGTGGAACGCACCTTGGAGGCCAGCGGGTCATTGAAGGTGCGGTTCAGGTCGCAGACCTGGATCAGCGTCGGATCGATCTGCCCGCCGGCGCCGCCGGTGGTGATGATCTGGATCTTGCGCCGCTTGCACCAGGCGATCAGCGCCGCCTTGGCATTGACGCTGTCGATGCAGTCGATCACGCAGTCGATGTTCGGGGTGATGTATTCGGCCATGGTTTCGCGGGTGACGAAGTCCGCCACCGCGTGCACGCGGCAATCCGGGTTGATGCCGCGCAGGCGCTCGGCCATGACCTCGACCTTGGGCTTGCCCACGGTGCTGTCCAGGGCGTGCAACTGGCGGTTGCTGTTGCTGACGCAGACATCGTCGAGGTCGAACAGCGAGATCTCGCCCACCCCGCAGCGAGCGATGGCTTCCGCCGCCCAGGAGCCGACGCCGCCGACACCGACAATCGCCACATGGGCCGCCCGCAACCGCTCCAGGCCTTCAATGCCATACAAACGGGCGACGCCGGCAAACCGTGGATCTTCTGTACTCATGACCATCACCTAAAAAACCGGCGCGCATTATAGGGTGCGGAAGCGACAAGTTTTAAGCCGCCAGCTACAAGTAAAGAACTTAAACGCAATTCAAGTGCCCAAGGTCTGGCTTTCCTCTGTGCGCTGTACGCTCAGTTGAGGGCCGGTGTAGGATGCCCGCCGTTTGGCGCCTGCCAACCCTTCCCTCGTTCCACACCTTTTGGAACCCGAAATAGCTATGTCATCGCGTAAATTTGGACTCAACCTGGTGATAGTGCTGGCCATTGCCGCGCTCTTTACCGGCTTCTGGGCGTTGATCAATCGCCCGGTCTCGGCCCCCGACTGGCCGGAACAGATCTCCGGTTTTTCCTACTCGCCTTTCCAGCAGGGCCAGTTCCCGCAGAAGGACCAGTACCCGTCCGACGATGAAATGCGTCGCGACCTGGAGATCATGAGCAAACTGACGGACAACATCCGTACCTATTCGGTGGACGGCAGCCTGCAGGATATTCCCAAGCTGGCGGAAGAGTTCGGCCTGCGCGTGACCCTGGGCATCTGGATCAGTCCGGACCTGGAGCGCAACGAGCGGGAAATCATGCGCGCCATCGAGCTGGCCAACAGCTCGCGCAGCGTAGTGCGGGTGGTGGTGGGTAACGAAGCGATCTTCCGCAAGGAAATCACCGCCGACCAGTTGTCGGTGCTTCTCGACCGGGTCCGCGCCGCGGTGAAAGTCCCGGTCACCACCTCGGAACAGTGGCACGTCTGGGAAGAACACCCGGAGCTGGCCAAGCACGTCGACCTGATCGCCGCGCACATCCTGCCCTACTGGGAGTTCATCCCGATGGACAAGGCCGGGCAGTTCGTCCTCGACCGCGCCCGGGACCTGAAGAAGATGTTCCCGAAAAAACCGCTGCTGCTGTCCGAAGTGGGCTGGCCGAGCAACGGCCGCATGCGCGGTGGCGCTGACGCCAGCCCCGCGGACCAGGCGATCTACCTGCGGACCCTGGTCAACAAGCTCAACCGCCAGGGCTACAACTACTTTGTCATCGAAGCCTTCGACCAGCCGTGGAAGGCCAGCGACGAAGGTTCGGTGGGCGCCTACTGGGGCGTGTTCAACGCCGCGCGCCAGCAGAAATTCAACTTCGAAGGCCCAGTGGTGGCGATCCCGCAATGGCGGGTGCTGGCCATCGGTTCGGTGGTGCTGGCGCTGCTGTCCCTGACCCTGCTGATGATCGACGGCTCGGCCCTGCGCCAGCGCGGCCGGACCTTCCTGACCTTCATCGCGTTTCTCTGCGGTTCGGTGCTGGTGTGGATCGGCTACGACTACAGCCAGCAATACAGCACCTGGTTCAGCCTGACCGTGGGCTTTTTGCTCGCGCTTGGTGCTCTGGGGGTGTTCATCGTGCTGCTGACCGAGGCCCATGAGCTGGCCGAGGCGGTGTGGATCCACAAGCGCCGGCGCGAGTTCCTGCCGGTGGAAGGCGACTCCAACTACCGGCCGAAAGTCTCGATCCACGTGCCTTGCTACAACGAGCCGCCGGAGATGGTCAAACAGACCCTCAATGCCCTGGCCAACCTCGATTACCCGGACTTCGAAGTCCTGATCATCGACAACAACACCAAGGACCCGGCGGTCTGGGAGCCGGTGCAGGCCTATTGCGAAACCTTAGGGCCGCGCTTCAAGTTCTTCCACGTCGCGCCCTTGGCCGGCTTCAAGGGCGGCGCGCTGAACTACCTGCTGCCGCACACCGCCAAGGATGCCGAAGTGATCGCGGTGATCGACTCCGACTACTGCGTCGACCGCAACTGGCTCAAGCACATGGTGCCGCACTTCGCCGATCCGAAGATCGCCATCGTGCAGTCGCCCCAGGACTACCGCGACCAGAACGAAAGCACCTTCAAGAAGCTCTGCTACGCGGAATACAAGGGCTTCTTCCATATCGGCATGGTCACCCGCAACGACCGCGACGCGATCATCCAGCACGGCACCATGACCATGACCCGGCGCTCGGTGCTGGAAGAATTGGGCTGGGCCGACTGGTGCATCTGCGAAGACGCCGAGCTGGGCCTGCGGGTGTTCGAGAAAGGCCTGTCGGCGGCCTACCACCACGAAAGCTACGGCAAGGGCCTGATGCCCGACACCTTCATCGACTTCAAGAAGCAGCGCTTCCGCTGGGCCTATGGCGCGATCCAGATCATCAAGCGCCACACCGCCAGCCTGCTGCGCGGCAAGGACACCGAGCTGACCCGCGGCCAGCGCTACCACTTCCTCGCGGGCTGGCTGCCGTGGGTGGCGGACGGCATGAACATCTTCTTCACCGTCGGCGCCCTGCTGTGGTCGGCGGCGATGATCATCGTGCCGCAACGGGTCGACCCGCCGCTGCTGATCTTCGCCATCCCGCCGCTGGCGCTGTTCGTGTTCAAGGTCGGCAAGATCATCTTCCTCTACCGCCGGGCGGTGGGGGTCAACCTCAAGGACGCGTTCTGCGCGGCCCTGGCGGGCCTGGCGTTGTCCCACACCATCGCCAAGGCGGTGCTGTACGGCTTCTTCACCAGCAGCATTCCGTTCTTCCGCACGCCGAAGAACGCCGACAACCACGGCTTCTGGGTAGCGATCTCGGAAGCCCGGGAAGAGCTGTTCATCATGCTGCTGTTGTGGGGCGCGGCGCTGGGGATCTTCCTGGTGCAGGGCCTGCCGAGCAACGACATGCGCTTCTGGGTGACCATGCTCCTGGTGCAGTCGCTGCCCTATGTGGCGGCGCTGGTCATGGCCTTCCTTTCGTCGTTGCCAAAACCGGCGGAACACCCCGAGCCGGCTCCAGCCGCCTAAATCGACGCAAAGCACTAAACGGCGGCCTCAGGCCGCCGTTTTGCTTTAAGATATCCGCCATTTTGCGCGCCTAGCCCCGCAGCTCTCCCTGTAGGGGCGAGCGTGCTCGCGATAGAGGTCAAGAATGACGCCAGCACCTGATGCTCTGCGCCGCTCTTGAGTCCATCGCGAGCACGCTCGCTCCTACAACAAGAAAAGAGCCGCGCCTGATCTTGCCTTGCACCGGAGTTCCCCATGACGGCCCACGCCGAGCTTTCGCCGACCCTGCAACTTGCCTGTGATCTGATCCGTCGCCCCTCGGTGACGCCGGTCGACGCCGATTGCCAGAAGCTGATGATGCAGCGCCTGG
The DNA here is from genome assembly GCF_013407925.2 of Pseudomonas protegens. Taxonomy (NCBI): domain Bacteria; kingdom Pseudomonadati; phylum Pseudomonadota; class Gammaproteobacteria; order Pseudomonadales; family Pseudomonadaceae; genus Pseudomonas; species Pseudomonas protegens. Next base: position 1,897,599 of record NZ_CP060201.1, read on the forward strand.
GCGATGCCGGCTTCAAGCTGGAACCGATGCGCATCGAGGACGTGGACAACTTCTGGGCCACCCATGGCCAGCATGAAGGCCCGGTGCTGTGCTTTGCCGGGCACACCGACGTGGTGCCCACCGGCCCGGTCCAGGCCTGGCAGAACGACCCGTTCGAAGCCCTGATCGATGAACACGGCATGCTCTGCGGCCGTGGCGCGGCGGACATGAAAGGCAGCCTGGCGGCCATGCTGGTGGCCGCCGAGCGCTTTGTCGCCGACTACCCGGACCACAAGGGCTCGGTGGCCTTCCTCATCACCAGCGACGAAGAAGGTCCGGCGCACCACGGCACCAAGGCCGTGGTGGAACGCCTGGCGGCGCGCAAGGAGCGCCTGGACTGGTGCATCGTCGGCGAGCCTTCGAGCACCAGCCTGGTGGGCGACGTGGTCAAGAACGGCCGCCGCGGCTCCCTCGGCGCCAAGCTGACGGTGCGCGGGGTACAGGGCCACGTGGCCTACCCGCACCTGGCGAAGAACCCGATCCACCTGGCGGCGCCGGCCCTGGCGGAACTGGCGGCCGAGCACTGGGACGACGGCAATGCCTTCTTCCCGCCCACCAGCTTCCAGATCTCCAACCTCAATTCCGGCACCGGCGCCACCAACGTGATCCCCGGTGATCTGGTGGCGGTGTTCAACTTCCGCTTCTCCACCGAATCCACCGTGGAAGGCCTGCAACAACGGGTGGCGGCGATCCTCGACAAGCACGGCCTGGACTGGCACGTGGACTGGGCCCTGTCCGGGCTGCCGTTCCTCACCGAACCCGGCGCCCTGCTGGACGCGGTTTCGGCCAGCATCAAGCAGGTCACCGGCCGCGAAACCAAGGCGTCCACCAGCGGCGGTACGTCCGACGGGCGTTTCATCGCCACCCTGGGCACCCAGGTGGTGGAACTGGGCCCGGTCAACGCCACGATCCACCAGGTCAACGAGCGGATCCTGGCCAGCGATCTGGATGTGCTGACCGAGATCTACTACCAGACGCTCGTCAAGTTGCTTGCCTGATGCTGGCCTGTCCTCTTTGCAGCGCCCCGCTGAATGCCGTGGACAACGGCGTGGTCTGCCCGGCCGGGCATCGCTTCGACCGCGCACGCCAGGGCTACCTGAACCTGCTGCCGGTGCAGCACAAGAACAGCCGTGACCCGGGCGACAACCAGGCCATGGTCGAGGCCCGCCGCGACTTTCTCAACGCCGGGCACTACGCCCCGGTGGCCCGGCGCCTGGCCGAGCTGGCGGCCGAACGCGCGCCCCAGCGCTGGGTCGACATCGGCTGTGGCGAGGGTTACTACACCGCGCAACTGGCCGAGGCCCTGCCCGGTGCCGACGGCTACGCCCTGGATATTTCCCGGGAAGCGGTGAAACGCGCCTGCCGCCGGGCGCCGCAACTGACCTGGATGGTCGCCAGCATGGCGCGCATCCCCCTGGCCGATGCCAGCTGCCAGTTCCTCGCCAGCGTCTTCAGCCCCCTGGACTGGCTGGAGGCCAAGCGCCTGTTGAGCCCCGGCGGCGGCCTGATGAAGGTCGGCCCGACCAGCGGCCACCTGATGGAGTTGCGCGAGCGCCTGTACGACGAAGTGCGCGAGTACACCGACGACAAGCACCTGGCCCTGGTGCCTGAGGGCATGACCCAGGCCCACAGCGAAACCCTCGAGTTCAAGCTGCGCCTGGAGCGCCCGGAAGATCGCGCCAACCTGCTGGCCATGACCCCTCACGGCTGGCGCGCCAGCGCCGAACGCCGGGCCGCGGTGATCGAGCAAACCGAGCCTTTCGAGGTCAGCGTGTCGATGCGCTACGATTACTTCGTGCTGCAATAACCCCCACTAGAACCCACGACTTCGGGCATCGGCCCGGGGTCGAAGAAATCCGCGAATGGATTTTTCAGACCGGCAATGAGGACATCCATGCGCCAGCCCGATATCGAGATTTACCTGAAAGACGCCGACGTCGACTACAAGGCCATCGCCGCCTGGCTCGGCGCCGTGCTCGGCCCTTGCAGCGACTGGGTACAGAAGGGCCAGACCTACAAATGCACCGCAGGCTCGGTACCCGTGACCTGGCTGCCCAAAGCGGTGGGCAAGTGGAACAGCCTGTACCTGGAAAGCGACCAGACCCCGTGGGATGACGACATCGCCTGCGCCCGCGCCGCCTTTACCGCCTTGAACGTGGAAGTGCGCTGCGCACCGGGCAGCTGGGTCGAGGAAGAGGGTGAAGAGTCCGCCGATCGCTGGATTCGCATCAGCGCCGACGGTGAAGAAGAGATTACCTGGCGCACCGCCTGAACAGCGCATACCCGTAGGAGCCGGCTTGCCGGCGAAGAGGCCCCTGAGCATTGCATCGCCAGCGCCCCCCCTTTCGCTGGCAAGCCAGCTCCTACAAGGTTGGTTACAGGCCGACGACGTCTTCGGCCTGCAGACCTTTCTGGCCTTCAACCACGGCGTACTCCACCTGCTGGCCTTCGGTCAGGGAGCGGTGGCCTTCGCCACGGATCGCTCGGTAGTGGACAAACACGTCCGCCCCACCTTCCCGCTGAATAAAGCCGTAGCCCTTGGCGTCGTTGAACCACTTCACATTGCCGGTCTCACGAGTAGTCATGAATCCATACCTCATTTTTTTATTATTGGCCGGATGCACTGCCACCCAGCCTTGAGAACTTTCCCTCGACCTGCCTCTCTATGACAGGAGGCAACACGGCCGCTGGAGAGTCGGCCGAGTATATGACAGGCGTAAAAACTCTCAACTCAATCTTGTTTCGGCGCTTTTTTGCCGATTTTCGACGAATCCGGCACACTACCGGCCCCGAGCAGGTGCTCGGTTTTGTGTTCATCCACATATTCACTCACGCAGAAGCCGTATGACCCGCTCCCCGATCCGCCGTCTCGTGTTTGGCACCTTGCGCCGCCTGCTGTACCTCTGGGTGCGCTCGGAAACCATCAACCAGTCGTCCTTCACCCTCGACCTCGACCGCAGCCGGCCGGTGTTCTACGTCCTGCAAAACCCGTCCCTGACTGATCTGGCCGTGGTCGATACTGAATGCACCAAGGCCGGGCTGCCACGCCCGGTACTGCCGGTGTCGGTGGGCAATCTGCTGGAGCCCGCGGCCTTCTTCTACCTGACCCCGGAGCCCGACTGGCTCGGCCGGCAGGACAAGCGCGGGGCGCCACCGACCCTGACCCGGCTGGTCAGCGCCCTGACCCAGAACGCCGCCGAAGATGCGCAGATCATTCCGGTCAGCGTGTTCTGGGGCCAGTCTCCGGACAGCGAGTCCAGCCCGTGGAAACTGCTGTTCGCCGACAGCTGGGCGGTCACCGGGCGCCTGCGCCGGCTGCTGAGCATCATGATCCTGGGGCGCAAGACCCGGGTGCAGTTCTCCGCGCCGATCAACCTGCGCGAACTGATCGAACACAACAAGGGCCACGAGCGCACCGTGCGCATGGCCCAGCGCATCCTGCGGGTGCACTTTCGCAACCTCAAGGCGGCGGTCATCGGCCCGGACATTTCCCACCGGCGCAACCTGGTCAAGGGCCTGCTCAACCAGCCCCTGGTGAAACAGGCGATTCTGGATGAGGCCGAGCGCGAGAAGATCTCCCCGGAAAAGGCCAAGGCCCAGGCCCTGCGCTACGGCAACGAGATCGCCTCGGACTACACCTACACCGCGATCCGCTTCCTGGAAGTGGTGCTCAGCTGGTTCTGGAACAAGATCTACGACGGGATCAAGGTCAACCACCTCGAAGGCGTGCAGAAGATCGCCCAGGGGCACGAAGTGATCTACGTGCCCTGCCACCGCAGCCATATCGACTACCTGTTGCTCTCCTACCTGCTGTTCCGCAACGGCCTGACCCCGCCGCACATCGCCGCCGGGATCAATCTCAACATGCCGGTGATCGGTGGCCTGCTGCGCCGCGGCGGGGCCTTTTTCATGCGCCGCACCTTCAAGGGCAACCCGCTGTACACCTCGGTGTTCAACGAATACCTGCACACCCTGTTCACCAAGGGTTTCCCGGTGGAGTACTTCGTCGAAGGCGGTCGCTCGCGCACCGGACGCATGCTGCAACCCAAGACCGGGATGCTGGCCATCACCCTGCGCAGCTTCCTGCGCAATTCGCGCATGCCGATCGTTTTCGTGCCGGTGTACATCGGCTACGAGCGAGTGCTGGAAGGCCGTACCTACCTGGGCGAACTGCGCGGCGCGAGCAAGAAGAAGGAGTCGATCTTCGACATCTTCAAGGTCATCGGCGCCCTCAAACAGCGCTTCGGCCAGGTGGCGGTGAACTTCGGCGAGCCGATCAAGCTGGCGCAATTCCTCGACCAGGAGCAGCCGGACTGGCGCACTCAGGAGCTGGGCCCGCAGTACCGCCCGGCCTGGCTCAACGAAACCACCAACCGCCTGGGCGAACGGGTGGCCCAGCACCTCAACGAAGCCGCGGCGATCAACCCGGTGAATCTGGTGGCCCTGGCCCTGCTCTCCACCAGCCGCCTGGCCCTGGACGAACGCGCCATGGCCCGGGTCCTGGACCTGTACCTGGCACTGTTGCGCCGCGTGCCCTACTCGCCCCACACCACATTGCCGGAAGGCGATGGCCGGGCGCTGATCCAGCACGTCAAGGACATGGACCTGCTGGCCGAGCAAAGCGACGCTCTGGGCAAGATCCTCTACCTGGACGAGCAGAACGCCGTCCTGATGACCTACTACCGCAACAACGTGCTGCACATCTTCGCCCTGCCGGCGCTGCTGGCGAGCTTCTTCCAGAGTTCGTCGCGCATGAGCCGCGAACAGATCCTGCGCTACACCCGGGCGCTGTATCCCTACCTGCAGGCGGAGCTGTTCATTCGCTGGTCGCTGGAAGAGCTGGATGCGGTGGTGGACCAGTGGCTGGAGGCCTTTGTCGAACAGGGCCTGCTGCGCTTCGAGAAAGACCTGTACCTGCGTCCGGCCCCCAGCTCGCGGCATTTTGTCCTGCTGACCCTGCTGTCCAAGAGCATCGCCCAGACCCTGCAGCGCTTCTACATGGCCATCTCCCTGCTGCTCAACAGCGGCCAGAACAGCATCAGCGCCGAAGAGCTGGAAGACCTGTGCACGGTCATGGCCCAGCGCCTGTCGATCCTGCATGGCCTCAATGCCCCGGAGTTCTTCGACAAGAGCCTGTTCCGCCACTTCATCCAGACCCTGCTGGACCAGGGCGTGTTGCGCCGCGACGACGCCGGCAAGCTGAGCTACCACCCTCTGCTGGGGGAACTGGCCGAAGGCGCGGCCAAGCGCGTGCTGCCGGCGGAGATTCGCCTGTCGATCCGTCAGGTCGCCCTGCACCGCAGCGAAGATGCCGCCGAGCAGCTCGCGGCGCCGGTGCAAAGCGACTAGATTCTTATCGGCGCCGCAGGATCTGCGGCGCCCCCGATACGGAGATCCCCAATGAAACAACTCATCCTGCTGGCGGCCACCGCGCTGCTCGGCGCCTGCCAAGCCATGCAGCCTGCGGCCAAGGCCAGCCTCGATGGTGAAGTCTTCTACCTGCAGCGCATCGCCCTGCCACCGGCCGCCACCCTGAGCGTGAGCCTGCAGGACGTATCCCTGGCGGACGCGCCGGCGCAAGTCCTGGCCGAGCAGAGCGGTCCGATCAAGGGCCAGGTGCCGCTGCCGTTCCACCTCAGCTACGACCCGGCCCAGGTCAAGCCCGGCCACCGCTACGCGGTCAGCGCGCGGATCGAGCTGGACGGCAAGCTGATGTTCATCACTACCGAACACAACGGAGTCAATCTCGACGGCAAGGATCCCCAGCCGCTGAGACTCCGTGTCGACGCTGTACGTTAACTCTCATTGTCCAAGGAAGCCGCCATGCTCCGTACTTCGCTCCGCTTCACCAGCCTGTGCGCTGGTCTGTTGATCTCCGCCAGCGCCCTGGCCCTGTCCCTCAGCGACCTGTCCCAGGGTGACGCCAGCGGCGGCCTCAAGGACGCCCTGACCCAGGGCGCGCAGATCGCCGTGAAACAGCTGGGGACCCCTGGCGGTTTCAGCAACAACCCCGATGTGCGCATCGAACTGCCGGGCAACCTGGGCAAAGTGGCGAAGAAGATGAAGCAGTTCGGCATGGGTGATCAGGTCGATCAGCTGGAAACCAGCATGAACAAGGCCGCCGAGGCGGCAGTGCCACAAGCCCAGGCGCTGCTGGTGGATGCGGTGAAGAAAATGACCGTGGCGGACGCCAAGGGCATTCTCGCCGGTGGCAAGGACTCTGCCACCCAGTACCTGGACAAGAGCAGCCGCGAGCAGATCCGCGCCAAGTTCCTGCCGATCGTCAAGCAGGCCACCGACCAGGTGGGCCTGGCCAAGCAGTACAACTCCTTCGCAGGCCAGGCCGCGACCCTGGGTGTACTGGATGCCAAGAGCGCCAACATCGAAAGCTACGTGACCGAGCAAGCCCTCAATGGCCTGTTCGAAATGATCGGCAAGCAGGAAGAAGCCATTCGCCAGAACCCGGCGGCCGCGGCCACCAGCCTGGCCAAGAAAGTCTTCGGCACCCTGTAAAGACCTTCCCCTCAGCGGTAGGAGCCAGCTGGCTGGCGAAGGCGTCTGTAGGCAGACGCCGGCCTCAAGGGCCTGTTCGCCGGCAAGCCGGCTCCTACGCCAGGTGCAATGTGCGCCCCTTGATCACACCCGCACCGCAAAAGCTGGCTTGCCAGCGAAGGCGTCGCCAGAACAGGCGTCCGCCTCAGGGGCCTGTTCGCCGGCAAACCGGCCCCTAGGATTTCTTGACGCGGAACCAGGCCGCGTAAAGGGCCGGCAGGAACAGCAGGGTCAATGCCGTCGCCACGATCAGCCCGCCCATGATGGCCACCGCCATCGGCCCGAAGAACACGCTGCGTGACAGCGGAATCATCGCCAGCACCGCCGCCAGGGCCGTCAGCACGATAGGCCGGAAACGCCGCACCGTGGCTTCGATGATCGCGTCCCAGGGCTGCTGCCCGGCCTTGATGTCCTGCTCGATCTGATCCACCAGGATCACCGAGTTGCGCATGATCATCCCCGACAGGGCAATGGTCCCGAGCATCGCCACGAAGCCGAACGGCTGGCGGAACACCAGCAGAAACAGGGTGACCCCGATCAGCCCCAGGGGCGCGGTGAGAAACACCATGGCCGTGCGCGAGAAACTGCGCAGCTGGATCATCAGCAAGGTCAGCACCACCACGATGAACAGCGGCACGCCAGCCTTCACCGAGTTCTGGCCACGGGTCGAGTCCTCGACGGTGCCGCCCACCTCCAGCAGGTAGCCATCCGGCAGTTCGGCGCGGACCGGCTCCAGGGTCGGCAGAATCTGCTGCACCAGGGTCGCCGGCTGCTCCTTGCCGTAGATATCGGCTCGCACCGTGACGTTGGGCAGGCGGTTGCGGTGCCAGATCACCCCTTCCTCAAAGCCGTATTCCAGGGTCGCCACCTGTGACAGCGACACGCTCTTGCCGTTGTCGGTGGGCACCGCCAGGCTCGGCAGCAATGCCAGCTCGGTGCGTTCCTGCCGGGTGCCCCGCAGGAGGATCTCGATCAGCTCGTTGTCCTCGCGGTACTGGCTGACGGTGGAGCCGATCAGCGAGCTCTGCAGGAACTTCGACAGGTTGGCAGTGCTGACGCCCAGAGCCCGGGCCCGGTCCTGATCGACGTTCAGGTAAACCACCTTGCTCGGCTCCTCCCAGTCCAGGTGCACGTTGACCACATGGGGGTTCTCCCGCACCTTGGCCGCCACCTTGCGGGCCAGGGCGCGAACTTCCTCGATGTGCTCGCCGGTGACCCGGAACTGCACCGGGTAACCCACGGGCGGGCCGTTTTCCAGCCGCGTGACCCGCGAGCGCAGGGCCGGGAACTGTTCATTGAGGGTCGAGATCAGCCAGCCCCGCAGGCTTTCGCGCTCCTCGATGGACTTGGCCAGCACCACGAACTGGGCAAAGCTGGTGGCCGGCAGTTGCTGATCCAGCGGCAGGTAGAAACGCGGCGAACCGGTGCCCACATAGGCCACGTAGTTATCGATGCCCGGGTGATCCTTGAGCATCGCCTCCAGGCGCTTGACCTCGTCGGCGGTATTGCTCAGGGACGCGCCCTCCGCCAGCTTCAGGTCGACCATCAGCTCCAGGCGTCCCGAGGCCGGGAAGAACTGCTGCGGAACGAAGCGGAACAGCATGACCGAGCCGACAAACGCCAGGAGGGTCAGGACGATCACGGTCTTGCGCCGCTCCACGCACCAGCCCACCACCCGGCGCACGCGCTGGTAGAAAGGCGTGCCGTGGGGATTGGACTCGGCGCCGTGCTTGGCGGCATGGAGCTTGGCCAGATCCGGAAGGAGCTTCTCCCCCAGGTAGGGAACGAACACCACGGCGGCGATCCACGACGCCACCAGGGCAATGGTCACCACCTGAAAGATCGAGCGGGTGTACTCGCCAGTGCCGGACTGGGCCGTGGCAATCGGCAAGAAGCCTGCAGCGGTGATCAGGGTGCCGGTGAGCATGGGGAAAGCGGTGCTGGTCCAGGCAAAGCTGGCGGCCTTGATCCGGTCAAAGCCCTGTTCCATCTTGATCGCCATCATCTCCACCGCGATGATCGCGTCGTCCACCAACAGCCCCAGGGCCAGCACCAGCGCGCCGAGGGAAATCTTGTGCAGGCCGATCCCCAGGTAGTACATGGTGGCGAACGTCATCGCCAGTACCAGGGGAATCGCCAGGGCCACCACCATCCCGGTGCGCACGCCCAGCGAGAAGAAGCTCACCAGCAGGACGATGATCAGCGCCTCGGCCAGCACCCGCACGAACTCGCCGACCCCGGTCTTCACCGCCGCCGGCTGGTCGGACACCTTGCGCAGCTCCATCCCTGCCGGCAGGCTGTTCTGCAGGCGCGAGAACTCGCCTTCCAGGGCCTTGCCCAGCACCAGGATGTCGCCGCCCTCCTTCATCGCCACCGCCAGGCCGATGGCGTCCTCGCCCATGAAGCGCATGCGTGGGGCCGGCGGATCATTGAAGCCCCGGCGCACATCCGCCACATCACCGATGCGGAAGGTGCGGTCAGCGATGCGGATCGGGAAATTGCGAATCTGCTCCACCGTCTGGAAATTGCCCGATACCCGCAATTGCACCCGCTCGCTGGGGGTCTCGAAGAACCCGGCGGTGGAGACGGCGTTCTGTTCCTCCAGCGCCTGCTGCACCGCGGCCAGCGGCAGACCCAGGGTCGCCAGCTTAACGTTGGACAGTTCGATCCAGATTTTCTCGTCCTGCAGGCCCAGCAGGTCGACCTTGCCCACGTCCTTGACCCGCTGCAGCTGGATCTGGATGCGGTCGGCGTAATCCTTGAGCACGGCGTAGTCGAAGCCCTTGCCCGTCAGCGCATAGATATTGCCGAAGGTGGTGCCGAACTCATCGTTGAAGAACGGCCCCTGGATGCCCGACGGCAAGGTATGGCGGATGTCGCTGATCTTCTTGCGGACCTGGTACCAGAGATCGGGAATCTCGTTGGAATGCATCGAGTCCCGGGCAATGAAGGTCACCTGGGATTCCCCGGGGCGGGAGAAGGACACGATGCGATCGTATTCACCGGTTTCCATCAGTTTCTTTTCAATGCGCTCAGTGACCTGGCGCGACACTTCCTGGGCCGTGGCCCCCGGCCAGTTGGTGCGGATCACCATGGCCTTGAAGGTGAAAGGCGGGTCTTCGCTCTGGCCCAGCTTGGTGTAGGACAAGGCGCCGACAATGGCTAGCAATAGCATCAGGAACAGGACGATCTGGCGATTGCGCAACGCCCAGGCGGAAAGGTTGAAACCCATCGGGACTACTCCTTGGCCGCCAGGTTGACCACACGATTGGAGCGATCCACCGGGCGTACCTGCAAGCCCTCATGGAGCACATGCACCCCGGCGGCCACCACCCAATCACTGGCACTCAAGCCTTCGAGCACCGGCACGCTCTTCTCGCCGAAGGCACCGACCCGCACCGGCGTCTTGTGCAGGGTGTTGTTGGCGTCGACACGCCAGACGTAGGTCGCGCCACCTTCGGCAGACAGGGCCGACAACGGCACCGACAGCGACTGCGCATCGGTGTGCTGGATAAACACCCGGGCACTCTGGCCCAGCTCCGCCGGAACCTTGCCGGCCATGAAAGCGATGCGTGCGGCAAAGGTTCGGGACTTGGGATCGGCCGCTGGCGACAGCTCGCGGATGCGACCGTCGAAACGCTGGCCCGGCTGGGTCCAGAGCTCCACCGACACCGGCTGGCCAATCTTGAAGCGAGCGTAGTTCTGCTCGGGGAAGCTGATCAGCACTTCACGCTCACCGTCCGTGGCCAGGGTGAATACCGTCTGCCCCGCCGCCACCACTTGCCCGACTTCCACGGCGCGCTTGGCCACCACGCCATCCTGGGGGGCCCGCAGCACGGCATAACCGGCCTGGTTGTTGGCCACGTCGAACTCGGCCTTGATCTGCTTCAGCCGCGCTTCACCGGCGCGGTAGAGGTTTTCGGCATTGTCGTACTGGGAACGGCTGACCATCTGCCGCTCCAGCAGGGTCTTGTAGCGATCGCGCTCGGCACGCACCAGGTTGAGGTTGGCGGTGGCCGCCGTGACCTGGGCCCGGGTGGCTTCAAGCTGCAGGCGCACGTCCTGAGGATCGAGCTCGGCCAGGGGCTGATTGGCCTTGACCCGCTCGCCCTCCTCGACCAGTCGTCGACTGACCTTGCCGCCAATGCGGAATGCCAGCTCGGGTTCGTAACGGGCACGCACCTCGCCGGGATAACTGTCCGCAGCCTGTGCCGAAGGCTCTGGCTGGACCACCATGGCCGGCCGGATCCCCATTTGAACGGGCTCTTCGTGCCCACAAGCAGACAGAAAAAAAGCCAGGCTGACTGGCAAGGCATAGCGGAACATGGCGGCGACCCTTCGCTAATGGTGCTTTGAATAATTATACTGGCCGGTATGTTATTAATAGCAAACTCACCAGTCCAGTATTAACAGCGAAAAATGTCCGACAATCTCTCCGCAAACGTTGGGCCAGGCAGGCCCAAGGATCTGGCCAAGCGCCAGGCCATCCTCGAAGCAGCGAAAAACCTGTTTCTGAGCAATGGCTACGCCAGTACCAGCATGGATGCGGTCGCCGCCGAAGCCGGCGTTTCAAAGCTCACGGTGTATAGCCACTTCAATGACAAGGAGACCCTGTTCACCGCCGCGGTGGTGGCCAAGTGCGAAGAACAGCTGCCGACGCTGATCTACGAACTGACGCCCGACACGTCGGTGGAAGGCGTCCTGCTGAACATCGCCCGAGGCTTTCACCAACTGATCAACAGCGACGAGTCGGTGAACCTGCATCGCCTGATCATGGCCCTGGGCAACCAGGATCCCAAGCTCTCGCAGATGTTCATCGAGGCCGGCCCGGAGCGCGTGTTGCAAGGCATGGAACGGCTGCTGAGGCGAATCAATGAGTTGGGCACCTTGCACATCGACAAGCCGCGCAATGCCGCCGAACACTTCTTCTGCATGCTCAAGGGCGGGGCCAACTTCCGCCTGCTCTATGGCTGCGGCGAGCCGTTGAAGGGCGCCGCGGCGGAAGAGCACGTGCAGGAAGTGGTGGCGCTGTTCATCCGCGCCTACCGGCCATAAAAACCGGCATGTGCAGGAGCTGGCTGGCGTAGGAGCTGGCTTGCCAGCGAAGAGGCCCTGGATCGCCTTCGCCGGCAAGCCGGCGCCTACAACCAGGAGCCCTCCCCTGAAACTGCCTAGATCGGATTCAGGCCTTGAGGGCCTTCTTCGGATAGATGTCATAGCGGCTGGACTTGCCCTCCAGCCCGTGACTCGGCTTGGGTCCGTCAATGCAGGGTGCCTTGCGCGGACGCTTGACCACCACCCGATGGCTGGCCAGGGCCAGGGCTGCGGCCAGCAGCGCTGGCGCATCGTTGTCATCCCCCACCAGCGGGCGGAACAGGCGCATTTCCTTTTTCACCAAGGCGCTTTTTTCCCGATGAGGAAACATCGGATCGAGGTAGATCACCTGGGGCGGCTCGCCCTCCCAGTTGCGCATCAGCTCGATGGAGTTGCCCTTGAGCAACTGCATGCGAGCCACGATCGGCGCCACTTCGGCGTCCAGCGCGGCACGGGCCAGGCCGTCTTCCAGCAGCGCGCCAATCAACGGCTGGCGTTCGATCAGGCTCATCTCGCACCCAAGGGTGGCCAGGACAAAACCGTCCTTGCCCAACCCCGCCGTGGCATCCAGCACTCGAGGCCGCACGCCTTGCGCCACCCCCACCGCCTTGGCGATCATCTGTCCGCTGCCACCGCCATACAGGCGTCGATGGGCCGCGCCGCCTTCCACGAAGTCGACCCGTACCGGCCCCGGCGCATCGGCCCCCAGTTGCTGCAATTGCAGGCCCTGCTCACCGACCTGCAGGGCGAACTCCGGCTCGTCGATCTGCAAGGGCAGCCCCAGGCGCTCGGCCCATTGCCGCGCCAGGGGCTCGAAGCCAGCGCCCAGGGCCTCGACGTGGATGCGGCAGGCCGCGGGTTGCTCATTCATCTGAAACCACACTCAAAAAATTAATGATCGGCAAAAACTGCCGATAACAGAACTATCGGCCATTTTGCCAGAGCTCAAGCGTCGACCGAGAGCAATGTCAGACATTCAACGCACATCGATAGGTTATATCTCTCGCCACGGCGACTATGGCCTACGCAACTCCCAGGCACTGAGCGGCGTCAGCCATCTGTGGCAGGACTTCTTTGCCCAGGCCCTGGCCGAGCAACGGGGAGATGGCGCGAGCGTTGAAGGGCTGCCGGCAGTTGCCGTCGACGGCCCGGTAGAACCGGCGGGCGGCAGCGATGTGCTGACGCAGATCGTCAATCAGCGCCACTGCGACGTGCAGGAAACCGAAGTCCGCCCTCCCGAGCCGCTGTTCCTGCCGATTGCCGAATTCGAACTGGATCTGCTGGACAAACCCGCTGCGCCTTTCCCGCCGGAAGAAATCATCGCCCAGCAACGCCAGCAGGACTTCGAAAGTGGCTGGGTGCGGCCGCTCGTGCTCAATGCCGGCCAGCCAGTGCCCGCTCCCGGCCCGGCACCGGAGCCGCGCCCTCTGCACCTGCCAATTGCCGAATTCGAGCTGGATCTACTGGACAAGCCGGCCGAACCGTTCCCGCCGGAAGAACTCATCGAACAGCAACGGCAGATGGACTTCGACATCGGCTGGGCACGCCCGCTGATCCTGCAGAACCTGCGCATCGCCGCCTGAGCCGCGCTTTAGCGACACACCCACCAAGGCCCTACATCCAGATGGAAATGGTTGCGGTGCGCGCTGTTGTAGTCCGGCCCCAGCACCACATTGAACGCATCGCAGGCGCCGTCCCGGGCCAAGCGCAAAAAGCGCCCTTCGTTGCTGTCCCTGGGCCAGTCCCGCAGCACGCTGATACTGCGTCCATCGCTCAAACGAAAGCCGGCGATATCCAGGGCATTGGCGCTGGCATGCTGACTGCGCGCCGCCTTTTCGCGGCTATACATATTGCGGCAGGCAAAGCTGCCCAGGTGATCGACCCGCGCCACCGACTGCCCATACACCGCCTGCGCCGCCGGCTGCAGCCCATGACGCTCAAACAGGGCAAAAGCCACGGCCAGCGGGCAACTGGCGAGAAAGCTGCTGCTCAACGCAACTGCACCACCTTGCACCCGCAAGGTATTGCTCAGCGGACAGGCCACATCGCCACGACTGTCGGGTTGGCGGCTGGTGCGCAAACCGGAGCGCGCCAACACCTGATCGCACAGCTGCGGATCGTCCCGCAGCCGCGCCAGCTTGAAACGGGTCAGTAGATTGGGCTTGGCCTGCACATCCAATGGCGCCCAGGGGTTCCACGCATCAGCCACCGGCAACCAGCCCAGGCGGATGCCGATCAACAACAGGGCGCCCAGCAGCAACAGGGCGCCCAGCACTTTCAGCCTCCGCACACAAACTCCCTATTCATGGCTGCTTGAACAATTGATTGATCTGTTGGAACGGCATCGCCCGCTCGGCGAAATCGAAGCGACCGTGATCGCGAATGTCCTCAGCCGCGCGGTAGAACGCCCCATAGGCCGCGCGAGCCATGGCCGAACCGACGCTGATGCGCTTGACCCCCAGCTCCGCCAGTTGCGTCACGCTCAGGTTGAGGCCGCCGGCCATCAGCACGTTCACCGGCCGGGGGGCCACGGCCCGCACCACTTGCAGGATATCCTCGGCACTGCGCAACCCCGGTGCGTAGAGCACATCGGCCCCGGCTTCGGCAAAGGCCTGCAGCCGGCGGATGGTGTCAGGCAGATCGTCGCGACCGTGGAGCAGATTCTCTGCCCGAGCCGTCAGGGTGAAGGGAAATGGCAGGCTGCGGGCTGCGGCCACACAGGCCTCGATACGCTCCACGGCCAGATTGAAGTCATAAATGGGCTGGTCGGCACGTCCACTGGCATCCTCGATCGAACCGCCCACCACGCCACTGGCCGCCGCCAGCAACAAAGCCTGGGCACAGCCTTCAGGAGTGTCGGAAAAACCGTTTTCCAGGTCCACCGCCACCGGCAGGCTGCTGGCGCCGACAATCCCGCGGACGTTGTTCAAGGTATCTTCCAGGCTCACCGCGCCCTCGGCATCCGGACGCCCCAGAGAGAAGGCATAGCCCGCGCTGGTGGTGGCCAGCGCCTCGAAACCAAGGCCGGCCAGCATCCTCGCGGAACCGGCATCCCAGGGATTGGGAATGACAAAGGCACCGGCACGCTCGTGCAGGGCCTTGAAAGCGTTGGCTCGAAGGGATTGCGCGTCCATTTGCTCGCTCCTGAAGAAGGCCATGAAGGCGCCTCAGAGCAGGCCGAGCTGCTCCGCGGCGGGCTCTCTGTATAACTCAGGCAACGCGGGCAAGCCAGGCAAACGTTGCATCAGCCGAGCGTGAAAGCGCCGGGCCAGTTCAGCGGCCAAGCGGTTGTCGGAAGTGTGCAGGAACACATAGGGCGTGCGCCCTTCCTCGATCCAGGTGGCCACCTTGTCGATCCAGGGCAGCAGAAACGGATCATTGGCCTCCAGCTCCGGATGGCCGATGAAACGCACCTGGGGAAACTGCGTGAAAGCCGCCGGACGTGGCGGCACCCGGGGCTTTTTCGACTGCGCATGCAGCACCGCCGGAGCACTGGAGGTGCAACTGAACAAGGCCCGCGGATCCAGGCAGATACGCTCGACACCCCGCTCACGCAACAATCGGTTGAGCATGCGCTCGGCATCGCCCTTGGCAAAGAATTCCGGGTGCCGGACCTCCACCGCCAGTGGCCGCTGCAGGCCCTCGATAAAACCCGCCAGCTCCGCCAGTCGCTGAGGCGCGAAGCTGGCCGGCAGTTGCAACCACAGGGGCGATACCCGGTCACCCAGGGGGCTGAGCAATTGAATGAAGCTCTCGGCCGCGCTCAACTGCTGGCGCAGGTCACCGCCGTGACTGATGTCGCCGGGAAACTTGGCGGTGAAGCGAAAGTGCTCGGGCATGATCTCGGCCCAGCGCTGCACCGTCGTCGGCGCGGGGCGGGCATAGAAGGTGGTGTTGCCTTCGACGGCGTTGAAGACCTGCGAATACAGGCCGAGAAAATCATTCGCCCGGGCGTCTTGCGGATACAGGTACTCACGCCAGGCGTTTTCGCTCCAGGAAGGACAACCGAGGAAATAAGGCAGCATCAGATGTGCAGGTCGAGCCCTACCACTTCCAGATCCCAATCGACAAAGCCGGCGGTGGTCAAGTAGCTGGCCAGGGCATTGGCCACGCTCTTTTTCATCGCGCGCTGGAAGATCATGTCCTGTGGACGGGCGGGGAGATTACCGGTGCGGGGGGCAGAAGCCTGGGAACGGCTCTGGGGTTCGGACTGGACGTCGACGGCGTCGGCATCGGCATCATCCAGGGACTCATCTACCAGCACCGGGCCTTTGCGAGGCTTGCGCTTGATGGGGTAGGACTGCGAGGAGATGCCGTCTATGCGCATACTGAAAAGCCCGGGGTCAATGATGGCAATTTAGCGGCACCGCTGCGACTTAGCAAATGCCCGAGTGATAACTAGAACACAGAAAAGCCAAAAGGTTTAAAACCGGGCAAGAGCGATGCACAAAACCAGACGATTGGCGGCTGCCAGCAGCATAAATCTGAACAACCGCAACCACTTGGACAGCCCTCAACGGGCTTTGGGCGTGGCCACCTTATCCCGCAGATAGACCGGTTGTGCCTCATCGGCGACGATCGCCTCGCCCCGCTCCCAGGCAAATCTCGCCAAGGTCAGCAGGTCTTCGGCATGGGGCAGCATGCCCGCGTCCTGAGCGCTGAGCGGCACGGCAATGCGCTCGCCATACCCCCAGCCCGTGCCCGCGCCAAACCAGTCGCCAGCGGCGTCTTCCGGCAAGGCCGCGACTTCCGGCGGCAATACCGCCTCGGCCCCCACCAGACGCATCTCGCCGGCCGTTTCCCGATAGCAGCCCCAATAGACTTCATCCATGCGCGCATCGATGGCCGCGGCCACCTGGGTCGCACCGTGCTCACGCAACGCGCGCTGGGCCAGCACCGCCAGGTTGGACACCGGCAGCACCGGACGCTCCAGGGCGAAGGCCAGCCCCTGCACCACGCCAATGGCGATCCGCACGCCGGTGAAGGCGCCCGGGCCACGGCCAAAGGCGATGGCATCCACCGCCTGCAGGGTGGTACCGGCATTGGCCAGCAGTTCCTTGATCATCGGCAACAGCTTCTGCGCATGCAGGCGCGGGATCACCTCGTAATGACTCGTGACCTTGCCGTCATGCAGCAAAGCAACGGAGCAAGCTTCAGTCGCGGTGTCCAGGGCCAGCAAGGTGCTCATTCGGGGTTCCATCGGCATTGAAAAAAGTGACGCATTATAAACAGCAACGGCCCGCAAGCGGGCCGTTGAACGATCAAACGATCAGGCAATTCAGCTCAGGGCTTCAAGTACCTTGGCAGTGATCACTTCCACCGAGCCAACACCTGGGATGTGGCTGTACTTCGGCTTGCCCTGGGTCGAGGCCAGTTGCTGGTAGAACTCCACCAGCGGCTTGGTCTGGGAGTGGTAGACCGACAGACGATGACGCACGGTTTCTTCGGTGTCGTCCTTGCGCTGCACCAGGTCTTCACCGGTGATGTCGTCCTTGCCGGCAGTCTTCGGCGGGTTGTAGACGGTGTGGTACACGCGGCCCGAGGCCTCGTGTACACGGCGACCGGCGATACGCTGGACGATCTCTTCGTCGTCGACCGCGATTTCCACCACGTTATCCAGTTCCACACCGGCCTTGACCAGTGCTTCGGCCTGAGGAATGGTGCGCGGGAAACCGTCGAACAGGAAACCCTTGGCACAGTCAGGCTGGCTGATGCGCTCCTTGACCAGGTTGATGATCAGGTCGTCGGACACCAGGCCACCGCTGTCCATCACGCTCTTGGCCTTCAGGCCCAGCTCGGTGCCGGCCTTGACCGCGGCACGCAGCATGTCGCCGGTGGAGATCTGTGGAATGCCGAACTTTTCGGTGATGAACTTTGCCTGAGTACCTTTACCGGCCCCGGGAGCTCCCAGCAGAATTACGCGCATCGATGTGCTCCTCAATTTTTTATTTAGAAACGCTCGGATTCGCCTCGTGGGGCCAATCTCAAAAATAGGGTGATGACCGCCCAAACGGCCAAAGGCTGATCAAGATACACAGCCGACACAGCCCGCACAAGCAGTCGAAAGTCGGAGGAACCCGGCCTTTTTGTGCCACTTTGGCCGGGTAGAACAAGTCGCAACCCCATAACAAAGTGTCGCCAGATGAATCTGAGCGACACCTTGGGTTTGTCCTGATCGGGGCTGCGCCAGAGCAGGCAAACAGCCCCCTGCCGCCTCAGCCGGTATTGCGCAAACCGGCGGCGATACCGGCCACGGAGACCAGCAACGCCTGTTCCACGGGGCTTCCCTGCGGCGCCTCCTGCTTGCGCGAGCGCGCCAGCAGCTCCGCCTGCAGCAGGTGCAGCGGATCCAGGTAGGTATTGCGCAGGCGGATGAACTCCAGGGTATCGGGGCTGTGGGCCAGCAATTGCGACTGTCCGGTCAACCCCAGGACCACCGCGCAGGCCTGCGACAATAGGTCGCGTAAATGCGCCCCCAATGGCAGCAGTTCCGCCTCCACCAGGCGCTCGTCATAGGAGCGGGCAATGTCCGCATCGGCCTTGGCCAGCACCATTTCCAGCATATCGATGCGGGTGCGGAAGAACGGCCATCGCTCGCGCATCTGCCCCAGCAACTCACCCTCGCCCCGGGCCAGCGCCTTGCTCAAGGCGGCCTCCCAGCCGAGCCACGCCGGCAGCATCAGGCGGGTCTGGGTCCAGCCGAAGATCCACGGGATCGCCCGCAGGCTTTCAATCCCACCCGCCCGGCGCTTGGCCGGTCGACTGCCCAGGGGCAGGCGGCCCAACTCCTGCTCCGGGGTGGACTGGCGGAAGTACTCGACGAATTGCGGATTGTCCCGCACCACCGCGCGATAGGCCTGGACCCCATCGCTGGCCAGCTCGTCCATCAGGTGACGCCAGGCCGGCTCCGGTGGTGGTGGTGGCAGCAGGGTCGCCTCCAGCACCGCTGCCAGGTAGAGGTTGAGGTTCTGCTCGGCGATGTCCGGCAGGCCGAATTTGAAACGGATCATTTCCCCCTGCTCGGTGGTGCGGAAGCGCCCCGCCACCGAACCCGGCGGCTGCGACAGGATCGCCGCGTGGGCCGGACCGCCGCCGCGCCCCACCGTACCGCCGCGACCGTGGAACAGCAGCAGTTCCACCTGTTGTTCACGGCAGATATCCACCAGCCGCTCCTGCGCCCGATACTGCGCCCAGGCGGCAGCGGTGGTCCCGGCATCCTTGGCCGAATCCGAGTAGCCGATCATCACCTCCTGAGGCCCCTGCAGCCGCGAGCGATAGCCCGGTAGGTGCAGCAGCGTCTCCATCACCGGGCCGGCGTTGTCCAGGTCCGCCAGGGTTTCGAACAGCGGCACCACGCGCATCGGCCGCAGCACCCCGGACTCCTTGAGCAGCAATTGCACCGCCAGCACATCGGAGGCCGCTCCGGCCATGGAAATCACGTAGGACCCCAGGGACGCCGCCGGCGCCTGGGCGATCTCGCGACAGGTGGCGAGCACTTCGGCAGTGTCCGCCGATGGCTTGAAGTAGCCCGGCAACAACGGCCGCCGACTGGCCAGTTCGCGATTGAGGAACGTGATGCGGTCCTCTTCGCTCCAGTCGGCATAGCGACCCAGGCCCAGGTAATCGGTGATCTCGGTCATGGCCGAGGTATGCCGACTGGAGTCCTGACGCACATCCAGGCGCACCAGGAACAGGCCGAACGTCACCGCCCGGCGCAAACAGTCAAGCAACGGACCGTCGGCAATCACGCCCATGCCGCATTCGTGCAGCGACTGGTAGCACAGCTGCAAGGGCTCCAGCAGATCGCGATTGTTCTGCAACACCTCGGGCCCGGCCGGCACCGCCGCGCCCAGCGCCGCCTGGGCCCAGTTGCGGGTGGCCCGCAGGCGCTCGCGCAGTTGCTTGAGCAGCGCGCGATAGGGCTCGGCACTGTCCCCGGCCTTGGCCAGCAGGGCCGGGCTGGCCTGCTGCATGGACAACTCGGCGGCCAGGTGATCGACGTCACGCAGATACAGATCGGCGGCCATCCAGCGCGCCAGCAGCAACACTTCGCGGGTCACGCTGGCGGTGACATTGGGGTTGCCGTCGCGGTCGCCGCCCATCCACGAAGCGAAACGGATCGGCGCCGACTCCAGGGGCAAACGCAGGCCGGTGGCTTCAAACAGCGCCTTGTCGGCCTTGCGCAGGTAATTGGGGATCGCTTGCCACAGCGAATGCTCGATCACCGCAAAGCCCCACTTGGCCTCATCCACCGGGGTCGGCCGGGTACGGCGAATTTCCTCGGTGTGCCAGGCTTCGGCGATCAGTCGTTGCAGGCGTTCCTGGATCTGCCCGCGCTCGGCGCTGGTCAGATCGCGATGGTCCTGGGCCGCCAACTGCGCGGCAATCGCATCGTATTTCTGGATCAGGGTGCGGCGCGCCACTTCGGTAGGGTGGGCGGTGAGCACCAGCTCGATCTCCAGACGCGCCAACTGCCGGGCCAGGGCGTCGGCGGAGTGCCCCTCGGCCCGCAACCGCGCCAGCAGCTCCGGCAGCACCCGGGCTTCGAAGGGCGCCGGTTGCGACTCGTCGCGGCGGTGAATCAACTGATACTGCTCGGCGATGTTCGCCAGGTTGAGGAACTGGTTGAAGGCCCGCGCCACCGGCAGCAATTCGTCTTCGCTCAGCGAGTCGAGACTGGCACTCAATTCGGCCCCGGGCGAGCCCCGGCGATCGGCCTTGGCGCCCTTGCGGATCTGCTCGATCTTGTCGAGGAAAGCCTCCCCGTACTGATCACGGATGGTATTGCCCAACAGTTCGCCCAAGAGGTGAACGTCTTCGCGCAAGCGCGCATCAATATCGGTCATCGAGGTGTTCTCCAGCAGACTCAAGGCGGCACGGAAGGCTCAAGAGTGCCGCCTGCACGCCTGCCTTAGCAAGCCTGCGAGCTGATCCCGGGCAACCCTGGCCGCAGGGGCTAATCTCAAGGGTAGGCCGCACAAGGGCCACGCACCGGCCCCGGCCGGTCACTCAACCCAACCTGCCACGAGCAGGCGTTCATCGAGGTCAGCATGAAAATCCGTGAACTCGCACAACACTGGGAAGAAAACGCCAAGGGGCGCCTGAGCAAGACCGCCTACCGGATTCACCTGGACGTGGAAGCCGCCGCGCGCCTGGCCGCCCTCTCCGAGATGTACCCCAAACGCCAGACCGAGGAATTGCTCGGCGAACTGATCGGCGCCGCCCTGGAAGAGCTGGAGGCGAGCTTTCCCTACATCCAGGGCCAGCACGTCGTGGCCACCGATGAAGAGGGCGATCCGCTGTACGAAGATATCGGTCCGACACCGCGCTTTCTGGCCCTTTCACGCCAGCATCTGCAGCTCATGGCCAGCCCGTCCGACAAGCCGAAGCACTGAGTCGGCGCCTTCTCCAAAGCCTGTTGAACGTCATCCTCCCCGGCCCTGAACAGGGCCGGGCATACCCCGCTGCACGGCAAAAGTTCCCGATTTAGAGCCTTGTCCGAGCCGTCAGTTTTTTTCCGGCCAATCGCCATCTTTCTCTGAACTATTCAAAAAAGCCTCGGGTCACACCCAGTAGCCATCACTGGAACGGCCGTTTCAAATTTTGCCATCAGCGCCCGTCACTTAAGCGTCACGGCGCCAGGACCGGGATGGATATTGATGTTTTTCAGGAGTTACCCAATGGAGTTGAAGACCATGAAGATCAGCACTGCCAAATCCTCGTTCACCTCTCTGCGCGGGCTGAAGCTGGCCGCGCTGGCCCTCGGTAGCAGCATGGTACTGGCCGGTTGTGCCGGTAACCCGCCTTCCGAGCAGTACGCGGTCACGCAATCTGCGGTCAATAGCGCAGTGAGCGCAGGCGGCACCGAGTTCGCCGCCGTGGAAATGAAGTCGGCCCAGGACAAGCTCAAGCAAGCCGAGATCGCCATGCACGACAAGAAGTACGACGAAGCCCGTCGCCTGGCCGAACAAGCCGAGTGGGACGCCCGTGTCGCCGAGCGCAAGGCCCAGGCCGCCAAGGCCGAACAGGCGCTGAAAGACTCGCAGAAAGGCGTTCAGGAACTGCGTCAGGAAGGTATGCGCAGCGTGCAGTAAGCCGCCGCCGATTCCCACGTACTCGTATTTGATTGAAAGGACGAACCATTATGCGCAAACAACTGATGATCCCTGCCCTGTTGGCCATGAGCGTAGCCCTGGCGGCCTGCTCCACCCCGCCCAACGCCAACCTGGAAAACGCCCGGACCAACTTCTCCGGCCTGCAAGCCAACCCGCAGGCGAGCAAAGTCGCGGCCCTGGAAACCAAGGACGCCGCCGACTGGATGGACAAGGCCGACAAGGCCTACTTGAACAAGGAAGACGAGAAGAAGGTCGACCAACTGGCCTACCTGACCAACCAGCGGGTTGAAGTGGCCAAGGAAACCATCGCCCTGCGCACCGCCGAAGCCAAGCTCAAGGACGCCGGCGACCAGCGCGCCCGCGCGATCCTCGAAGCCCGTGACGCGCAGATCAAGCAGCTGCAGGACAGCCTCAACGCCAAGCAGACCGATCGCGGCACCCTGGTGACCTTTGGTGACGTGCTGTTCGCCACCAACAAGTCCGACCTGAAGTCCAGCGGCCTGGTGAACATCAACAAGCTGGCGCAATTTCTCCAGCAGAACCCGGACCGCAAGGTGATCGTCGAAGGCTACACCGACAGCACCGGCAGCGATTCCTACAACCAGTCCCTGTCCGAGCGCCGTGCCGGCTCGGTACAGATGGCCCTGATCCGCATGGGCGTCGACCCATCGCGCATCGTCAGCCAGGGGTATGGCAAGGAATATCCGGTGGCCGATAACGGCAGCGTGTCCGGTCGCGCCATGAACCGTCGGGTGGAAGTGACCATTTCCAACGACAACCAGCCGGTGGCGCCACGTTCGGCCATCAGCCGCAACTGATGTCGCCCCTGCCTTATATAGGCAGGTGAAACGCAACGCCGCCGACCTCTTCAGGTCGGCGGCGTTTTTGTGTGCGGTTATCCCTTGAGCAGCCGGCTTGCCGGCGAGCCGATCACTGCTGCAGTTGCGGAGTCTCCTGGCCCATGCAGCGCACGGCCTGCTTCTTCTTGTTCACCAGGACCCCGGTCAGGCCCTTCTGCTGGGTGTCGAACAGCACCAGCACGCCATCGATGCACTGGGCCACTTCATCGGCCGGTTGCAGGGAGATCTTGTAGTCCTCGCCCGGCACGGTCTTGAGCATGGTGAAGTCGCTGAGCAGCAGCGCGTCTTCCGGTTTGGCGAAGTGCAGATAGCCGTAGTACCACAGGCTGCCCACGGTAACGATGATGCTGCAGATACCGGTGATGATCATTGGAATGGCGTTGCGTTCTTCACTCATTGCGGACTCTCTGGAGGTTCAACGGCTGAATTCGGGGGCGTCGGGTAATTGGGGATTTCCCCCAGGCGACGCAACCCGTCGAAATGCTGCGGATCATCGAGGTAGCGCAGCATCACGCTGCGCCAGGTCGGATCGGCAAAGGTTTGCACATGGCCGCCGCGGGTCAGTTGCAGGACCCTGGGCGGGGGCGCAGCTTGATACACGCGGATGCCATTGGAAAGGGGCACGATCGGATCGTCGATGCTGTGGTAGATGAGTTTCGGCACCCCGGTCAGGCGCGGCAGCGAGTTGATCGCGCTGTCGGCGTCCGGCACCAGCCACGACAGCGGCACCTGCAGCGGCCAGGTCAGCCAGGAGGTGCTCAGGGCATAACGCCCGACATCGCGATAACTGGCCGGCACGCCATCGAGGACGATGGCCTTGAGCCGGGCCTGACGCTCGGGGTGCTCCACCAGATAGTGAATGGCCAGGGCGCCACCCAGGCTTTGTCCGAGCACGATCAAGGGTTTGCCCTGCACCTCAGGCGCCTGGTCCAGCCACTTGAACGCGGCATCGACGTCCTGGTAGATCGCCGGCAGGCTCGGCGCCCCTTCGGACAGGCCATAACCGCGATAGTCCAGCAGCAGCACCTGATAGCCCTGCTCCGGCAGCCACCAACTGCCCCCCAGGTGCCAGGCCAGGTTGCCGCCGTTGCCATGCAGGTGCAGCACCGTGCCCTTGACCGCCACTCCCGGCTTGGCCGGCAGCCACCAGCCATGCAGCTTGAGGCCATCGGCGCTGGTCAGGGTCACGTCACGGTATTCAAGCTTGGCCCGTTCGGGAGTGAAGGGCAGCCCGGGTTCGGGATAGAACAGCAGCGAGCTGCAGCCATTGAGGCACAGCAACAGGGTCAGCGCGGCCAGGATGCGCATCATCGGCCACTCCGTGCAGCTATCAATACGTCCATGTGTGCCCCCCGGAACGATTCAAAGGATATTGGAGTAGTCCGCCTCGATCCGGTCCAGGCTCAGGTGGTTGAGGAAGTTGGAGAAACACATCCAGGCCGACAGGGCATTCAGGTCACGGAACTGGTCCGGCAGGTACTTGGGTGGCACCACCAGGCCTTCATCCACCAGCTGGCGCAAGGTGCGCATGTCTTCCAGGGTGGTCTTGCCGCAGAACAGCAAGGGGATCTGCTCCAGCTTGCCCTTGCGCACGGCCAGCTGAATGTAGTTGTAAACCATGATGAAGCCCTTGAGATAGGACAAGTCTTTGGTAAACGGCAGCCCTGTGGGCACCGAACCGCGGAACACCCGGCTGGCGTTGCCGTAGCTCTCGGCCATCTCGAAACCCTGCTCGCGGAAGAACTCGAACACCTGCAGGAAGTCCGCGCCCTCCTCCACCATGTGGATGGCCCGGGTGCGGTTGGTCAACTTGCGCAGGCGACTCGGGTAGGAAGCGAAGGTGATGATTTCCATGAGGATCGCCAGGCCTTCCTGGGTCACCGTGGACGAGGGCGGGCCCTTGGCCAGGAAGGTGCAGATCGGCTGGTTCAGGCCGTTGAGGGTGGTGCCCACATGCACCAGTCCCTCATGGACTTCCAGGGCCCGCACATCGCGCTCGTTGAACATCGCGTCGCTGCGGATCTTGATGTAGTCAGCGCCCGCCGCGGCGTCGGCGACGATACCGTCGGACTCGAACACGCGGATGGTTTCCTCGGCCTCGCCGAACACCTTGTTCAGCCGGCTCTGCAACAGGCTGACCGCCTGCTTGGCACTGAGCACCTTGGGTTCGTCCTTGAGATCGCCGCGCCCGTCGATGTTGTTCAGGTAGTCGGACATCATCAGCCCGAGGTCCGCCAGGGTCGGATCGCCGGCGTGGAAGGCATCGGAGGCGGCGCCGTAGAGCTCCTGGGAAATCAGCCCGAAGTCGCCGGTGCCGCGGGCTTCGAGCATGCGCACCACCATGCGGTATTCCTTGCACATGCGGCGCATGATCTGCCCCACCGGGCTGAACTGCCCCAACTGCCGGGTGATGTCGCGCTCGATGTTCTGGAATTCCAGCTTTACCGCTCCGGAATCGAAGGACAGCGGCCGTCCTTCGTAATAGGCGCGATCCACCGCAGGCATCTCCTTGCCCTTGGCCTTGAGAAAGCCCTTGCGGATGTTCTCGTCCCACTTCACCGCATCCAGTACGCGGATCGGGGTCTGTGCCAGCACTATGCGATCGGACAAAGTGCGTATCGTCTGCTGGTAATCGTCCACCGGAAGTTCCTATTGATTGGGTCTGTGGCGCAGGCTCAGCGGGCCACGCGCTTGAAACGTGCCGTCTCGACGAACAGGTCGGAGTTGGCGGGATCGTCAAGGTAAGCGAAGACCTCGGGCAACGGACTGCTGATCAGCAGCCCCTCGCCCTCGGCCGTGGGCATGGGCTCCCCGCTCAGGGCCTTTTGACCCAGGGACTGGCGAATCTGTTCCAGGTCCAGGGTATAGAGCACCAGCTCGTGCCTGGCCGTCAGTTCGAACCCGGCAATGCTGTAGTGCCCGCCGAAGGCCTGGGGCACCGCGGCTGACAGGTACCAGCGATTGCCATGTTGCGACACCGTGAACTCGTAGGTGTCGCGCGGGCGCGCCATGCCGCCGGGGAAGCTCGCGGCCCGATAGCGGTTGGCGCCGATCTGGCGCACCTCGATGTTCAGCGGCTCGCCCCAGGCATTCTGGCTGGCCCATTTGCCCAGCAACGCGGCAGGCGCTGCCTGCTCGGCCGGCAGCGGCTCCTTGAAGACCACCAGGCAACCACTGAGCAGAAGAAACGCCAGAGCCATCAGGACCCGACAGGCTTGCATGCCACTCTCCCTTGAACACCAGAATCACTGTAGCCGCTGACGCCGGCTGCACCGCCTGAATCGCGGCGCCAGCCCGGGGACGGATGAATCAGACCGAAGCCAGCACCAGGTGCATGTAGCGGGTGAGGATGCCCAGCATCTCCTCCTCCGCCTGTGGCTCGCTGTCGTTGAGCAGGCCCTGATATTCCATCCGGCCGATTATAGACGTCAACACCTTGGCATCCTGCTGCGGCTCCCGCGAGCCCAGGACCTGGAAGAACTGGCAGGTGCCCTGGAGCAGGATCTGCTGGTGCGAGCGCACCAGCTGCGCCAGGCGCGGGTTGAGCAGCGCCTCCTGGCGGAACGCCTGCTCGGCCATCAGGTGCTCGCGACGGGTGTGCAACTGACGCTGGACGTAGTCGGCGGTCAGGCGGGCAATGTCATCGGCCAATTGCGAGCGCGACGCCGGGCTGCCATCACCGTAGGCGACCATCTCGCGCAGCAACCCTTCGTTGCTGGCCCACAGCTTGGCCATGAACGCCGCGCTGCGCTCGACGTATTGGGCGAAGGTATCGGTGAGCAGGTCATCGATGTCCTTGAAGTAATAAGTGGTGGCCGACAAGGGCACACCGGCTTCGGCGGCCACCGCGCGGTGACGCACGGCCCGCACACCGTCACGCACGACAATGCGCATGGCGGCGTCGAGAATCTCCTGTCTGCGCTGTTCACTGCCCTGTCGGCTGGCCTTGCGCCCCTGGTACTGAACACTTTCAGCCACCGCAGTGGCGATGCCAGCTGCACCTTCTTGAGCAATTGCGCGGTTCACGACAGGTATTCCCTCTGAAAAATCACACAGAATTAGAAGCGGTACGTCAGTTCCAGCCAGACAATAAAAAGCCGCCTGTTGAAGGCGGCTTCTTGTTCACAACGCTTAAGCTTGCGGCCGCATGTGCGGGAACAGGATCACGTCGCGGATCGACGGCGAGTTGGTCAGCAGCATCACCAGGCGGTCGATGCCGATACCTTCACCGGCGGTGGGCGGCATGCCGTACTCCAGGGCACGGACGAAGTCGGCGTCGTAGTGCATGGCTTCGTCGTCGCCGGCATCCTTGTCCGCCACCTGGGCCATGAAACGCTCGGCCTGGTCTTCCGCGTCATTGAGCTCGGAGTAGGCGTTGGCGATTTCGCGGCCGCCAATGAACAGCTCGAAACGGTCGGTGACGTTGGGGTTGTCGTCGTTGCGACGAGCCAGCGGCGACACTTCGAACGGGTACTGGGTGATGAAGTGCGGCTGCTCCAGCTTGTGCTCCACCAGCTCTTCGAAAATCATCACCTGCAGCTTGCCCAGGCCTTCGAAGCCCAGCACCTTGGCCCCGGCTTTCTTGGCGATGGCGCGGGCCTTGTCGATGTCGTTCAGATCATCGGCGGTCAGCTCGGGGTTGTACTTGAGGATCGAGTCGAACACCGACAGGCGGGCGAACGGCTCGCCGAAGTGGAACACCTTGTCGCCATACGGCACGTCGGTGCTGCCCAGTACCAGCTGTGCCAGTTCACGGAACAGCTCTTCGGTCAGGTCCATGTTGTCTTCGTAGTCGGCGTAGGCCTGGTAGAACTCCAACATGGTGAATTCAGGGTTGTGCCGGGTCGAAACGCCTTCGTTACGGAAGTTGCGGTTGATCTCGAACACCTTCTCGAAACCACCGACCACCAGACGCTTGAGGTACAGCTCAGGCGCGATACGCAGGAACATTTCCATGTCCAGGGCGTTGTGGTGGGTTTCGAACGGCTTGGCCGCGGCGCCGCCCGGAATGGTCTGCAGCATCGGCGTTTCGACTTCGAGGAAGTCGCGCTTCATCAGGAAGCTGCGGATGTGCGCGATCACTTGCGAACGCACGCGGAAAGTCTGGCGCACCTCTTCGTTGACGATCAGGTCGACGTAGCGCTGGCGGTAGCGCTGTTCGGTGTCGGTCAGGCCGTGGTGCTTGTCCGGCAGCGGGCGCAGGGACTTGGTCAGCAGGCGCACGTGAGTCATTTCAACGTACAGGTCACCCTTGCCGGAACGGGCCAGGGTGCCTTCGGCGGCAATGATGTCGCCCATGTCCCAGGTTTTCACCGCGGCCAGTGTTTCTTCGGACAGGGTCTTGCGGTTGACGTAGACCTGGATGCGACCGGTCATGTCCTGGATCACCATGAACGAGCCACGGTTGAGCATGATGCGACCGGCGACCTTGACCGGGATCGCCGCCTCTGCGAGCTCTTCCTTGGTCTTGTCGGCGTACTGCTTCTGCAGGTCCTGGCAGTAGTTTTCGCGGCGGAAGTCGTTCGGGAAGGCATTGCCCTTGGCGCGCTCGGCAGCAAGCTTTTCCTTGCGCAGGGCGATCAGGGAGTTCTCTTCCTGTTGCAGGGCTTGCGGGTCGAGTTGTTGGTCGCTCATGTCTTTAGATATTCCATCAGGTTCGTTGCCCCCGGGCCTTGCGGCCCGGGGATCGCCAGCAGAGCTGGCTCCTACAGGGATCGCGTTGAGTCAGCCGATCCTGTATCGCGTCTGTTTACAGTCCGGATTTCAGGCTGGCTTCCAGGTATTCGTCGATGTCGCCGTCGAGCACCTTGTCGCAGTCGCTGCGTTCGATGTTGGTGCGCAGGTCCTTGATCCGCGACGCGTCGAGCACGTAGGAGCGGATCTGGTGACCCCAGCCGATGTCCGACTTGGTGTCTTCCAGGGCCTGGGACGCCGCGTTGCGCTTCTGCATTTCCTGCTCGTACAACTTGGCCCGCAGCATTTTCATGGCGGTGTCCTTGTTGGCGTGCTGGGAACGTTCGTTCTGGCAGCTGACCACGGTGTTGGTCGGTACGTGGGTGATACGCACCGCCGAGTCGGTGGTGTTTACGTGCTGACCACCGGCACCGGAGGAACGGTAGGTGTCGATCCGCAGGTCGGCCGGGTTGATCTCGATTTCCACCTTGTCGTCGATCTCGGGCGAGACGAACACCGCGGAGAACGAGGTGTGGCGACGGTTGCCGGAGTCGAACGGGCTCTTGCGCACCAGGCGGTGCACGCCGATCTCGGTACGCAGCCAACCGAAGGCGTACTCGCCCTTGATGTGCACGGTCGCGCCCTTGATCCCGGCCACTTCACCGGCCGACAGCTCCATGATGGTCGCTTCGAAACCACGCTTGTCGGCCCAGCGCAGGTACATGCGCAGCAGGATGTTGGCCCAGTCCTGGGCTTCGGTGCCGCCGGAACCGGCCTGGATGTCCAGGTAGGCGTTGTTCGGGTCCATTTCATGGCTGAACATGCGGCGAAATTCCAGCTTGGCGAGGTTTTCCTCAAGCCGGGCCAGCTCGGCGACCACATCGCCCACTGCGCCTTCATCTTCTTCCTCGACCGCCATGTCCAGCAGGTCGCGGCAGTCGGCCAGACCGCTGTTCAGCTCGTCCAGGGTCTCGACGATCTGTGCCAGCGCAGCGCGCTCGCGGCCCAGCTCCTGGGCGTATTCGG
Organism: Pseudomonas protegens; assembly: GCF_013407925.2. Lineage (NCBI taxonomy): Bacteria > Pseudomonadati > Pseudomonadota > Gammaproteobacteria > Pseudomonadales > Pseudomonadaceae > Pseudomonas > Pseudomonas protegens. The sequence continues at coordinate 1,926,958 of NZ_CP060201.1, forward strand.
GTTTGTTCCAGACACTCGGATCTTCAAGCTCGCGATTGACCTCGGTCAGACGCTCATGCTTTTGATCGTAGTCAAAGATACCCCCGAATAGTTTCGGAGCGCTCGGACAGGTCCTTGATGGTGTTCAGGATCGGGTTGATTTCCATGGGGGGCGGCACTCGTTGGCGAACTTTTGAAAGCCGGCGATTATAACGGAATCACCGAATCACGGCAGCCCGCTTAGCGGCTTTAGCGGCGAATCGGCCATCTAATTTCAGTGACAGCCCCACTGAAATCCAAGTGCACACTGAATTTTATTCTCATCACTTACCTGCAAGCCCTGCTCGGCAAGACACACCGCCTTCGATGCTCACGGGCTGCAATGTGCAACCACGGAGCTCTTGAGACCGGCCAGCGCTATACAATCCCAGCCGAAATGACAAGGAAGCATCAGGCTCATGGGACGCACACTCAACAGCGCAGAAATAGAAAACATCCAGTGCAGGGAGCGCCGAAACTGGAGAGGCGTCCAGGCGTTTTTCGCTGCGCTCTTCAGCGCACTGGCCTTTATGCCATTGATGGGAATCTGGCTGATGGTCTCACCGGCACTGGCCTGCGCCCTGGTAGTGCCCTGGCTGATCTTTTTGTGGTGGTGGATCTACTACCGCACAAGAATGCTGGCGGATGAGGTCGGTGAGCGAACCCAATGGCTGCAGGCCAGGTTCAGCTGTCGCTGGGTCCACGTTTACAGGGGCGGCTACATGGACTACAGCTTTGGCGACTATCCGATCGCCCCTGGCAACCTGCTGAACAACTGGTTCATCGATAAGACACTCAACACCTACACCACCTATCGCATCGAAGCGGTAAAGCTCACGTGTCGGCACACCGCGAGCCACAGCTACTACCTGTTCAGAGACACCCTGGTGGAGGTTGCACAGGATCAGGCGCCGACCACGGAAATGGCTGACGCCTAGAGGACAAGCGGAAACTGCCTACTCGATCCCGACCTGATTGCGACCGTTGTTTTTCGCCAGGTACAGCCCCTTGTCCGCCGCCGAAATCAACTGCCGGCAATGGCTGTTGGGCTGCGGGGTGATGGTGGAAAGACCGATGCTGATGGTCAGGCTGGAGCCTTCCACCGGGGCGTTATGGGGAATTTTCAGGGCTTCGACGGTCTGCCGCAGTTTCTCGGCCACCAGCCGCGCCCCTCCCGGCGAAGTGTTGGGCAGCACCAGCACGAACTCCTCGCCGCCATAGCGCGCCGGCAGGTCCGAGGGCCGGCTGCTGGCCTCGCGAATCGCCGTGGCCACCTTGCGCAGGGCTTCATCGCCCTCCAGGTGGCCAAAGGTGTCGTTGTAGATCTTGAAGTAGTCGACGTCGATCATCAGCAACGACAGCTGACTCTGCTCGCGCATCGCCCGGCGCCATTCCAGCTCCAGGTATTCGTCGAAGTGCCGGCGGTTGGACAGTCCGGTCAGGCCGTCGGAGTTCATCAGCCGCTGCAACACCAGGTTGGTGTCCAGCAACTGCTGCTGGCTGACCCGCAGCGCCCGATAGGCGGCGTCGCGTTGCAGCAGGGTCATGTAGGAGCGCGAGTGATAGCGGATCCGCGCTACCAGCTCGATGTTGTCCGGCAGCTTGACCAGGTAGTCGTTGGCCCCGGCGGCAAAGGCCGCGCTCTTGATCAGCGGGTCTTCCTTGGTGGAGAGGACGATGATCGGGATGTTCTGGGTCGCCGGGTGGTTGCGGTACTCACGCACCAGAGTCAGGCCGTCCAGACCCGGCATCACCAGGTCCTGGAGAATCACCGTGGGCTTGATGCGGATCGCCTGGGCAATGGCCTGGTGCGGATCGGCGCAAAAGTGGAAATCGATGTTTTCCTCATTCGCCAACCCACGCCGAACCGCTTCGCCGATCATGGCCTGGTCGTCCACCAGCAACACCATGGCGGCATTTTCATCGGTCTTGAATTCGTCGAGCTGTAAATCATTCATGGGTTGTCACCTGAGTTGCTACCTGGCCAGGACAGCTGCGTTTATCAGTCATTTGGCAAATATCTCCAGCAAACGTGGAGCGATCTTGTCCAGTGGGCGAATCTCTGTGGCGGCGCCGATGGCAGCCGCCGCCTTGGGCATGCCATACACCGCGCTACTGTTCTGGTCCTGAGCGATGGTCAAAAATCCCTGGTCGCGCATCAGCTTCAAGCCCTGGGCGCCGTCACGGCCCATGCCGGTCAGCAGCACCCCCACCGCATCGCCATTCCAGTAGCTGGCGACGCTTTCGAAAAACACGTCGATGGAGGGCCGATAGATCTCGTTCACCGGCTCGGCGGTGTAGGCCAGGGTGCCGTTCTTCAGCAAACGGATGTGATGGTTGGTGCCCGCCAGCAATACCGTGCCACTTTGCGGCGGCTCACCCTCCCGGGCCAGGCGCACCCGCAGGCCGGAGGCGCTGCTGAGCCATTCGGCCATGCCCGCGGCAAACACCTGATCGACATGCTGGACCAGCACGATGGCGGCGGGGAAGTCCTTTGGCAAGGCTTTGAGCAACACCTCCAGGGCGGCCGGGCCTCCGGCGGAGGAGCCAATGGCCACCAGGCCCTGGCGGGGAGCGCCGCTGCGCAAGGGCACCGGCGCCGACCGTACCCGGCTGCCACGCTGGCCGATCAGCCAGCCGATATTGAGGATCTTGCGCAAGAGCGGCGCCGCCGCCTCCTGGGCATTGCCGGCTCCCAGGGCCGGGGTATCGACCACGTCCAGCGCGCCGTGGCCCATGGCCTCGAACACTCTGTGGACATTCTGCTGGCGGTCGACGGTGACGATCACGATGGCGCACGGCGACTCGGCCATGATCCGCCGCGTGGCCTCGACGCCGTCCATCACCGGCATGATCAGGTCCATGAGAATCAGGTCCGGGGTCAGCTCGGCGCAGTACTTCACCGCTTCGGCGCCATTGGTGGCGACCCACACCACTTCATGGCTGGGGTCGAAGGCCAGCGCCCGGCGCAGGGCCTCCACCGCCATGGGCATGTCGTTGACTATGGCGATCTTCATGCCCGTGCGCCTCCAATCAGTTCCACCACCGCATCCAGCAGCGCGTCGTCATGGAAGCTGGCCTTGGCAAGATAGTAGTCGGCGCCGGCGTCCAGGCCACGGCGCCGGTCCTCCTCGCGATCCTTATAGGACACCACCATCACCGGCAGGGATTGCAGGCGATTGTCGCGACGCAAGAGTGTGACCAATTCAATTCCGTCCATTCGCGGCATGTCGATATCAGTGATCAGCAAGTCGAAGCTTTCCGAACGCAAGGCATTCCAGCCGTCCATGCCATCCACCGCCACGGCCACGTCGTAGCCGCGGTTGATCAGCAGCTTGCGTTGCAACTCACGCACCGTGAGTGAGTCGTCGACCACCAGAATACGCTTGCGCGCGGCCTGTGCGTGCAACGGATGATTGCCCGCGATGCGCTCCAGGCGCCCGGTATTGAGCAGCTTGTCCACCGAACGCAGCATGTCCTCGACATCCACGATCAGCGCCACCCGGCCATCATCGAGCAAAGCTCCGGCGGAAATGTCCTGAATCTTGCCCAAGCGGTCGTCCAGCGGCAGCACCACCAGGGTGCGCTCGCCAATGAAGCGCTCCACGGCGATGCCGTACACCGCGTCGCGCTCACGGATCACCACCACCTTGAGGGTGGGCGTGCTGCTCTGGGTCGCCGGGCGCTGCAACAGCTGACTGGCCGCCACCAGGCCGACGTGCTGCCTCTCGTGCCAGAAATGCTGGCGCCCTTCGACCTGGACGATCTCCTCCGGCTGCAGATCGCACATGCGCTCGATGTGCGCCAGGGGAAAGGCATAGGCCTCGTCGCCGACTTCCACCACCAGACTGCGCACCACCGACAGGGTCAGCGGCACCTCCAGGTGGAAGCGACTGCCCTGGCCGCTGGTCTGCTCCAGCAGCACCGCCCCGCGCAACTGCCGCACCATGTGCTGCACCGCATCCAGGCCGACGCCGCGCCCGGACACTTCGGTGACCTTGTCCCGCAGGCTGAAGCCGGGGAGGAACAGGAACGTCAGCAATTCTTCCTCGCTGAGCTGGGCGGCGGTCTGCGCCGGTGACAGCTGGCGCTCGACAATGCTCTGGCGCAGGCGCTCAAGGTCGACGCCGTTGCCGTCGTCGCCCAGCTCCAGCACCAATAGGCCGGCCTGGTGCGAAGCCCGCAGGCGGATCACCCCTTCTGCCGGCTTGCCCGCCAGCAAGCGCTGCTCGGGCAATTCGATGCCATGGTCGACGGCGTTGCGCAGCAGATGGGTCAGCGGCGCTTCGAGCTTCTCCAGCACGTCGCGATCGACCTGGGTCTTCTCACCCTCGATCTCCAGCCGCACCTGCTTGCCCAGGCTGCGTCCCAGGTCACGGACCATGCGCGCCTGACCGCTGAGCACATCGGCAAAGGGCCGCATGCGACAGGCCAGGGCCGTGTCATACAGCACCTGGGCCCGCTGGCTGGCCTGCCAGCCGAACTCGTCCAGCTCGGCGGTCTTTTCCGCCAGCAGTTGCTGCGACTCGGCCAGCAGCCGCCGCGCATCCCCCAGGGCTTCCTGGGCCTCCAGGCTCAGGCTGTGCTCCTTGAGGTGCAGGTTGAGGTTTTCCAGGGCGGAGAGGCTGTTGCTCTGAATCCGCCGCAGACGCTGCAGGGTCGCCAAATAGGGCTTGAGCCGCTGGGTTTCCACCAGGGACTTGCTCGACAGGTCCAGCAGGCTGTTGAGACGCTCGGCGGTGACCCGCAGCACCCGCTCGCCGCCTTCGGTCATGCGCCTGCCCGGACGCGCCGGGTTCAGGTTCGATTCCAACGCCGGCTCATTCGACAACACCTGGGATTCGGGCTCGCTGAAGGCCTCCGGCATGGCGTCCAGCGGCGTGGGCGGCGCGGGCTCCGGCACCGCGGGCAAAGGCGCGTCCGACAGCGCCGGGCCATGGCTCAGCAGGCGCTCCATCAGCGCCACGTAGGCAAGCACGTCCGGGGCGGCCTGTTCGGCGCCGCCGGGCGTGGCGATGCGCATCAACAGGTCGGTGCCCTGCAACAGCGCATCGATGTGCTCGGGCTGCAAATACAGCCGCCCCTCCTGGGCGCTGACCAGGCAGTCCTCCATCACGTGGGCGACGCTGACCCCGGCATCGACCCCGACAATCCGCGCCGCGCCCTTGAGGGAGTGGGCCGCGCGCATGCAGGCTTCCAGCTGGTCGGCCTGGGTCGGATTGCGTTCCAGCGCCAGCAGTCCGGCACTGAGCACCTGGGTCTGGGCCTCGGCTTCCAGGCTGAACAGCTCCAGCAACGAGGCATCGCGCATTTGATCGGGGGTCATGTCAGGCTCCGGGTCACGGCCAAGAGCAACTGCTCTTCATCCAGCAAGCGCAGGCTGCGGCCCCGCCATTGCAACACGCCACGGGTGTACTTGGCGTTGGCCTGCTCGCCGGACAGCGCCGCGCCCGCAAGAATGCGCTCGTCAATGGCATGGATACCGTCCACCTCATCCACCGGCACCACCACCGGGCCGCCCTCGGCGCCAATGATCAGCATCCGCGGCATGACCCGTGCCGAAGGGGCGGCGCCGGCTGGCGCGCCATCGAGCCCCAGCAGCTCGCTCAACGACAGGCAGGCCACCAGCGCCCCGCGCACATTGGCCACCCCCAACAGCGCCCGCGAACGCTGGTGAGGCAAGGAATGGATCGCCTGCAGCGGCGCCACTTCCAGCAGGCAGCGAGTGGCCAGCCCCAGCCACTCCTCGCCCAGACGCAGGATCAGCAGCGAGCGGGTGACCACATCGCTGTCGGGCGAAAGGGCCACCGATTGCTCGCGGTCCTCCTGGCGCAACGAATAGCGATCCAGCAGGCGGGTGGCGGCGGCGGAGTACACCGAACAGTTGCGGCAATGAATGTGCTCGGCCAGCAACGGGCAGGACTTGTCGCCGTGGATGCCGATGCGGTTCCAGCAATCGTCGATGGCCTGGGCATCTTCACGGGTCAGGTCCAATGAGAGGGAATGGCTCATCGTTTCAACTCACTGTCGGCAGCGCGGGTGCTGCGCACCGCCCGCGCCTGCAATCGTTGGGCGCCGGCCACATCGCCCTGGGACGCCAGCAGCGCCGCCAGGTGCGCCAGGGCCTCGGGGTGCTGGGGCGCCAGGTACAAGGCCTTGCGGTAAAAGCCCTGGGCCTCCATGGCATTGCCGGCCACGTCACTGAGCAGGCCCAGCCAGTAGAACACCTGGGCCACCGGCTCATGCTGCTGCAGGTAGCGCTCACAGGCGGCACGGGCCTCGGCGCTCTTGCCCTCGTTGGCCAGGGTGGCAATGCTGGCCAGCAGGCTCGCCGCATCGCTGAGCGGCGGGTTGTCTAGCGCTGGAGCGGGGGCCGGGGCCGTGCGGCTGGCAAAGGGCCGTGGCCGCGGCGCCGGGGCTGGCGGATGCGGCGCTCGCAGCGGCAAGGACGGGGGCTTGGGCAAGCTCACCGGCAGCGGCGCCGGTTCCGGCTCCTGCTGCCGGCTGAAGGCAAAGGACTGGGGAATGCCGATCGAACGCATGCCCAGGCGCCCCAGCAGACTGCCCTCGGCGGGGCCGATGAACAGCACGCCCTCTTCATGGGTCAGGCGCTTGAGCACCTCGAACACCTGGCGCTGGGTCGGCTGGTCGAAATAGATCAGCAGGTTGCGGCAGAAGACAAAGTCGAAAGGCGGCTCGGCGGCCAGCAGTCCGGGGTCCAGGACATTGCCCACCTGCAGCCGCACCTGCTCGCGCACCCGCTCGCTGAGGCAATACCGATCGCCCTCGATATGGAAGTGCCGCTCACGAAACTCGGTGTGCTGGCCGCGAAAGGAGTTCTTGCCATAGCGGGCGGCCCGGGCCCGCTCCACCGACAGCGGACTCACATCCAGGCCGTCGACCTTGAATTGATGGGGTGCCAGGCCGCCGTCGAGCAGGGCCATGGCGATCGAATAGGGTTCTTCGCCGGTGGAGCACGGCAGGCTCAGCAGGCGCAGGGCGCGCATGCCGTTGATCTGTCCCAGGCGGGCCTTGGCCAGCTTGACCAGGGTGGCGAAGGATTCCGGGTAGCGGAAAAACCAGGTTTCCGGAACGATCACCGCCTCGATCAGGGCCTGCTGCTCTTCCCGGGAGCCCTGCAGTTTCTGCCAGTATTCGTCGCTGCTGTGGGCGTACAGCGCATTGCAGCGCTGGCGCACCGCGCGCTCGATGATCGCCGGGCCGACCGACGCCACATCCAGGCCGATGCGCTCCTTGAGAAAATCGAAAAACCGTTGCTCGTCACTCATCGAGACTCCTCAAGCGACGCCGGGTCCAGAGGCTCCTCGGGAAACAGCAGCTCGCGCACCTCGGCCGCCAGCAAGTCGTCGACCCGCACCCATTGCAGCAGCCCCTGGGCATCCTCCCGCACCGGCCCCAGATAAGGGGCCTGGCGGTTGTCCAGGCCGTAAGGCTGAAATTCCCGCGGATCGCAGCGCAGGGTGTCATTGGCCTGCTCCAGCAACAGCCCCAGCACCCGTGGCGGCCGCTCGGCATCGCTGCGGTAGTGCACCAGCACCAGCCGGGTACTGGTGCGCAACTGTGCCGGACGGCCGAAGGTCAGCTCGCACAGATCAATCACCGGCACCACCACGCCGCGGTAGGCAAACACCCCGGCGACCCAGGACGGCGCCCGAGCAATGGGCTTGAGCTGCAGGCGCGGCAGCACCTCCACCACATCCACGGCCTGCAAGGCATAGCGCTCCTGACCGATGCGAAACATCAGGAACAGAGCGGTTTTCGCCCCGGCAGCGCCACTGCGCTTGTGCGCCAGTTCGTCCATCAGACTTTGAAACGCGAAACGCCGCTGCGCAGGCCTACCGCTACCTGGCTCAGCTCATCGATGGCAAAGCTGGCCTGGCGCAGGGACTCGACGGTCTGGCTGCTGGCATCGCCCAATTGCACCAGGGCGTGGTTGATCTGCTCGGCACCGGTGGCCTGGGCCTGCATGCCTTCGTTGACCATCAGCACCCGCGGCGCCAGGGCCTGGACCTGATGGATGATCTGCGACAGTTGCTCGCCCACCTGCTGCACTTCGGCCATGCCGCGACGCACCTCCTCGGAGAACTTGTCCATGCCCATGACCCCCGCCGACACCGCCGACTGGATCTCGCGGACCATCTGTTCGATGTCGTAGGTGGCGACGGCGGTCTGGTCCGCCAGGCGTCGCACCTCGGTGGCCACCACGGCGAAGCCGCGGCCGTATTCCCCGGCCTTCTCCGCCTCGATGGCGGCGTTGAGCGACAACAGGTTGGTCTGGTCGGCCACCTTGACGATGGTCACCACCACCTGATTGATGTTGCCGGCCTTCTCGTTGAGGATCGCCAGCTTGGCGTTCACCAGGTCCGCAGCGCCCATCACCGAGTGCATGGTGTCCTCCATACGCGCCAGGCCCTGCTGGCCCGACCCGGCGAGCACCGAGGCCTGGTCGGCGGCACTGGACACTTCGGTCATGGTGCGCACCAGGTCCCGGGAGGTCGCGGCGATCTCCCGCGAAGTGGCGCCGATTTCCGTGGTAGTGGCCGCCGTCTCGGTGGCGGTGGCCTGTTGCTGCTTGGACGTGGCGGCAATTTCGGTCACCGAGGTGGTCACCTGCACCGACGAACGCTGGGCCTGGGACACCAGGGCGGTGAGCTCGGTCATCATGTCGTTGAAGCCGGTTTCCACGGCGCCGAACTCGTCCTTGCGGTCCAGGTTCAGGCGGCCGCTCAAGTCGCCGGTGCGCATCACATCCAGAATGCTCACGATGCGGTTCATCGGCGCCATGATCGCCCGCATCAGCAGCAGGCCACACAGACCGGCGGCAAGAATGGCCACCAGCAACGACACGCCCATGCTGACCTTGGCCGTCGCCACCGCCTCGTCGATGGCGTCGCTGGCGGCATCGGCCACGGCCTTGTTCTCGCGGATGATGTCATTGAGCTTCATCCGTCCGGCCACCCAGGCCGGCGTCAGTTGCTCGTTGAACAGGCGAATCGCCTCGGCTTCCTGACGCTTGGAATGCAGATCGAGCACCGCGGCCTGGATGCGATTGAAATCCTGATGGTCTTTCTCGAAGGCATCGAACTCGGTCTGATCTTCGCGACTGTTGAGGGTCTGCTTGTAGTTGTTCATCTGCGCCTGCAGGCGCTCTTCAAATGCCTTGAAGTCGGCCTTGTCTTCGGAACTGATGTCCTGATTCTGCTTGAGGCCGATGATCTCCTGGGTCTGCAGGTAGGTGTCGACCCAGGCGCTGCGGATCATCGAACTGAAATAGACCCCGGGGATCGCATCGTCACGCATGCTGTTTTCACCGGCTTCGATCTTCAACAGGCGCGAGTACGAGACGACGACCATCAGCAGCATGATGGCGATAATCACCGCAAAGCTCGCCAAAATGCGTTGGCGCAACGTCCAGTTCTTCACAGTCAGTCCTCGGGGCCATTCGAAAATGGGGGGAGTATAGCCGAGGACGAAAGCGGTTTTACGGGTGGTTTAACGACACAGGCAGCACTTTGGGCAAATTTGCGCGCCCGCTCTGGCTCGCGGTTTAGCGGGCCTTTCTCGACCCGCAAGGCATATCGGCAAATCCCCCGGGCAGAACCGCCATCCATGGCCAAGGGAGCGGCCGCGAACGTCAGCCAGCGCTCTGGCGCACCTGGTTTTCCAGTTCGGCCTTGAGTCCCGCTGGCAGTTGCAGCTGGCGCGCCAGCTCATCCAGGTAGGCCTTCTCCATGAAGTGCTCTTCATCCACCAGCATCACGCTGGCCAGGTACATCTCGGCGGCCATTTCCGGGGTGCCGGCGGCGCGGGCCACGTCCGCCGGGTCCAGCGGCTTGTGCAACTCGCTGTGCAGCCACTGCTGCAGTTGCGGGTCGTTGTCGAGCTTGCGCAACTGGTCCTCGATCAGCGCCCGCTCGCGCTCGTCGACATGGCCGTCGGCCTTGGCAGCCGCCACCAGGGCCTTGAGGATCGCCTGGCTGTGCTGCTCGACCTGCTGCGCCGGCAACCGGTCGAGGGTCCGCGGCTCATGGCCCGGGGCCGCGCCCTGTTGCGCCTGCCAGTTGCCATAGGCCTTGTAGGCCAGCACGCCGAGGGCCGCGAGGCCACCATAGGTCAGGGCCTTGCCGCCGAACTTGCGGGCCTTCTTGTTGCCCAGCAGCAAGCCCATGGCCCCGGCGGCCAGGGCCCCGCCGCCAGCGCCGCCGAGCAATGCGCCAAGACCGCCGGACTTGCCCCCGAGCAAACCGCCAAGGCCGCCCTGCTGGGCCTTGCCGCGCTCGCCTGAGGCGCTGCCGGTCTGGTTCTGCAACAGTTCCTGGCCGGACCTGAGCAATTGATCGAGCAATCCACGGGTGTTCATCTGCCGCCTCCGCACAGTCAGTGTCATGTCGACACGTAAGGCCGCAAGCCTAGAGAGAAGTGCCGAGGGCCAGGGGACGATAGTGCTTCTGAATGTTGCTTTCGCCGGATCAGGGAAAGGTGCTAAACAAGGCATCGGTTTTACCAATACAGCGCCCAATACTTCTAAAAAGCCGCCCGGTAGCCCCGCCATGATGACCTTGCGCCAGATCCGTCACTTTATCGCCGTGGCCGAAACCGGCTCGATCTCCGCCGCCGCCCAGGCGGTGTTCATTTCCCAGTCGACCCTGACCCTGGCCATCCAGCAACTGGAGCAGGAAATCGGCGTCACCCTCTTCAACCGCCATGCCAAGGGCATGACCCTGACCCACCAGGGGCATCAGTTCCTGCGTCAGGCACACCTGATCCTGGCCACGGTGGACAACGCCAAGCGCAGCCTGCAACAGAACAGCGACCCGGTGGCCGGGCAGTTGACCGTGGGGGTGGCCAGCCTGGTGGCCGGCTATTACCTGGCCGACCTGCTGACCCGTTTCCAGCGCGCCTACCCCAATGTCGACATCCGCGTCATGGAGGACGAACGCCCCTATATCGAGCACCTGCTGGTCAGCGGCGAAATCGACGTCGGGGTGCTGATCCTGTCCAACCTCGAAGACCGCCACGCCCTGCAGACCGAAGTCCTGACCCACTCGCCGCACCGCCTCTGGCTGCCGCCCCGGCACCCCTTGCTGGAACACGACAGCATCAACCTGGCGGACGTGGCCCGGGAGCCGCTGATCCAGCTCAACGTCGACGAAATGGAACGCAACGCCCAGCGCCTGTGGAGCCTGGCCGGGCTGCAGCCACGGATCAGCCTGCGCACCGCCTCCACCGAAGCGGTGCGCAGCCTGGTGGCCGCCGGGCTCGGCCTGTCGATCCAGCCGGACATGACCTACCGTCCCTGGTCCCTGGAGGGCGACATCATCGAGGCCCGGCCCCTGGCCGATCTCAACCAGACCCTGGATGTCGGCCTGGCCTGGCGCCGGGGCACCGCGCGCCCGGCCCTGGTGGACCCCTTCCTCACCGTGGCCCGGGAGCAGCCTCCGGGCGGGCGCAAGCCATCTATTTAATCGAACGCCCCCTTGAGTATTAAGAATTTGTCGACCTCAGGCCCCGCCACTAGTCTCTGGGCATTCCCGACAAGAGCAGGCCGGGCCCTCACCCCCAGGGGAGCCCCATGGCCCTAGCAGAAAAGAGAACCCGCAAAATGGCTGGCCCACAGACTCCGCTGTGCACGGCGTTGCTGATCGATGGCGAACTGGTGAGCGGCCAGGGCCGGGTCGAGCCGATTCTCAACCCGGCCACCGGCGAGGTGCTGACGCAGATCGCCGAAGCCAGCAGCGAACAGGTGGAAAGCGCGATCCTCGCCGCCCACCGGGCGTTCGCCAGCTGGTCGCGGACCACCCCGCAGCAACGCGCGAACCTGCTCCTGGCGATTGCCGACAGCCTGGAAAAACAGGCCGACTACCTGGCCCGCCTGGAAGCCCTGAACTGCGGCAAGCCGCTGCACCTGGCGCGCCAGGACGACCTTGGCGCCAGCATCGACGTGTTCCGTTTCTTCGCCGGCGCGGTGCGCTGCCAGAACGGCCAGTTGAGCGGTGAGTACCTGCCGGGCTACACCAGCATGGTGCGCCGCGACCCCTTGGGCGTGGTGGCCTCGATCGCGCCCTGGAACTACCCGATCATGATGGCCGCCTGGAAGATCGCCCCGGCCCTGGCGGCGGGCAACACCCTGGTGTTCAAGCCCTCGGAACACACCCCGCTGTCGATCCTGGCCCTGGCCCCGAGCCTGGCGCAGTTGCTGCCCCGGGGCGTGATCAACATCGTCTGCGGTGGCGGCGAAGGGGTCGGCAGCCATCTGGTCAGCCATCCGAAAGTGCGCATGGTGTCCCTCACCGGCGACATAGTCACCGGCCAGAAAATCCTCCAGGCCGCGGCCAAAACCCTCAAGCGCACCCACCTGGAACTGGGGGGCAAGGCACCGGTGATCGTCTGCGACGATGCCGACCTGGAGGCCGTGGTCGAGGGCGTGCGCAGCTACGGCTACTACAACGCCGGCCAGGACTGTACCGCCGCTTGCCGGGTCTACGCCCAGGCCGGTATCCACGAGCGCCTGGTGGCCGAGCTGGGCAGCGCCGTCGGCAGCCTGCGCTTTGCCAGCAAGCGCGACGCCGACAACGAAATCGGTCCGCTGATCAGCACCCGCCAGCGCGACCGGGTGGCCAGCTTCGTCGAGCGCGCCCTGAGCCAGCCCCACATCGAACGCATCACCGGCGCGGCGGTGCACTCCGGCGCCGGCTTCTACTACCAGCCGACCCTGCTGGCCGGCTGTCGCCAGAACGACGAGATCGTCCAGCGCGAGGTGTTCGGCCCGGTGGTCACCGTTACCCGCTTCGAACAACTGGAGCAGGCGGTGGACTGGGCCAACGACTCGGAATACGGCCTGGCCTCCTCGGTCTGGACGCAAAACCTGGACAAGGCCATGCAAGTGGCGGCGCGCCTGCAATACGGCTGCACCTGGATCAACAGCCATTTCATGCTGGCCAGTGAAATGCCCCACGGCGGCCTCAAGCGCTCCGGCTACGGCAAGGACCTGTCCAGCGATTCACTGCAGGACTACAGCGTGGTGCGCCACATCATGGCGCGCCACGGCAACGAGCTGAAATAACACCACTACGCTAATAACAAGCCGTCCGCGGCCGCAGCACCCCATCGTCAACCACTGCCCCAATCCTAATAAAAGCAGAGGCAATCCCCATGTCCGCGCACAAGACCGCAATCCTCAGTGCTCTCACCACCGCCCTGCTGGCCAGCGCCAGCCTGCAAGCCGCCGAACCGCTCAAGGCCGTGGGTCCCGGCGAAGGCCAACTGGATATCGTCGCCTGGCCGGGGTACATCGAACGGGGCGAGAGCGACAAGAACTACGACTGGGTCACCGGCTTCGAGCAGGAAACCGGCTGCAAGGTCAACGTCAAGACCGCCGCCACCTCCGACGAGATGGTCAGCCTCATGGCCAAGGGCGGCTACGACCTGGTGACCGCTTCCGGCGACGCCTCCCTGCGATTGATCGCCGGCAAGCGGGTGCAACCGATCAACACCGCGCTGATCGCCAACTGGAAGAACCTCGACCCGCGCCTCAAGGACGGCCCCTGGTACGTGGTCGAGCAAAAGACCTACGGCACGCCCTACCAATGGGGCCCCAACGTGCTGATGTACAACACCCAGGTGTTCAAGCAGGCGCCCACCAGCTGGGACGTGGTGTTCAAGGCGCAGAACCTGCCGGACGGCAAGCCCAACAAAGGCCGCGTCCAGGCCTATGACGGGCCGATCTACATCGCCGACGCAGCGCTGTACCTGAAGAGCGCACGGCCGGAACTGGGGATCCAGAGCCCCTATGAACTGACCGAGGCCCAGTACCAGGCGGTGCTCGATCTACTGCGCGCCCAGCAACCGCTGATCCACCGCTACTGGCACGACACCACGGTGCAGATGAGCGACTTCAAGAACGAGGGCGTGGTGGCCTCCAGCGCCTGGCCCTATCAGGTCAATGGCCTGGTCAACGAGAAACAGCCGATTGCCTCGACCATTCCCAAGGAAGGCGCCACCGGCTGGGCCGACACCACCATGCTGCACGCCGAGGCCAAGCACCCCAACTGCGCCTACAAATGGATGGACTGGTCGCTCAAGCCCAAGGTCCAGGGCGATGTCGCGGCCTGGTTCGGTTCGTTGCCGGCGGTGCCAGCGGCCTGCAAAGAGAGCGAGCTGCTGGGGGCCGAGGGTTGCAAGACCAACGGTTTCGACCAGTTCGACAAGATCGCCTTCTGGAAAACCCCGCAGGCCGAGGGCGGCAAGTTCGTGCCCTACAGCCGCTGGACCCAGGACTACATCGCGATCATGGGCGGTCGTTAAGCGCCTGCGCCAGCAAACCGGCTCCTGAACCCATCCCCAGGAGCCGGCTTGCCGGTGCCCCCCGCCCATCGAGCAAGACCCAGGCAACGCCTGCGACAGGCAGCGCCTTTTCGGAGCAGTGCACCATGACCCTTGCAGTCCAGTTCACCCAGGTTTCCCGTCAGTTCGGCGAGGTCAAGGCCGTCGATCGGGTGTCCATCGATATCCACGACGGTGAATTCTTCTCCATGCTCGGCCCGTCCGGTTCGGGCAAGACCACCTGCCTGCGGCTGATTGCCGGCTTCGAGCAGCCCAGCGCCGGTTCGATCCGCATCCACGGCGCCGAGGCCGCGGGCTTGCCGCCCTATCAACGGGACGTCAACACGGTGTTCCAGGACTACGCACTGTTCCCCCACATGAACGTGCGGGACAACGTCGCCTACGGCCTGAAGGTCAAGGGCGTGGCCCGCCACGAACGCCTGGAGCGCGCCGAGGCGGCCCTGGAGATGGTGGCCCTGGGCGGCTATGGCGAGCGCAAGCCGGCGCAACTGTCCGGTGGCCAGCGCCAGCGGGTGGCCCTGGCCCGGGCCCTGGTCAACCGGCCACGGGTATTGCTGCTGGACGAACCCCTGGGGGCCCTGGACCTGAAACTGCGGGAGCAGATGCAGGGCGAACTGAAGAAGCTCCAGCGCCAGCTGGGCATCACTTTCATCTTCGTCACCCACGATCAGACCGAGGCCCTGTCGATGTCCGACCGGGTGGCGGTATTCAACAAGGGCCGCATTGAGCAGGTGGACAGCCCGCGCAACCTGTACATGAAACCCGCCACCTCCTTCGTCGCCGAGTTCGTCGGCACCTCCAACGTGATTCGCGGCGAGCTGGCGCAACAGCTCAGCGGCAGCCCGCAGCCCTTCTCCATCCGCCCGGAACACGTGCGTTTTGCCCAAGGCCCGCTGGCGGCCTCGGAGATCGAAATCAGCGGCCTGCTCCACGATATCCAGTACCAGGGCAGCGCCACCCGCTTCGAAGTGAAACTGGACAACGGCCAGACCCTGAACATCAGCCAGGCCAACAACCAGTGGCAGGACACCGGCAGCAGCCACTGCACCGGACAACGCATCAGCGCCCGCTGGGCCCGGGAGGCGATGATCCCGCTGACCGACAGCGTGACGGACGAGGTCTGAAATGAGCACCCAGGCCCTCGTCCAAGGCAGCGGCGACTCGCTCCTGCGGCGCTTGTCCAACCTGCTGTACCGGCGCCCCAACCTGTACCTGACGCTGCTGCTGGTGCCGCCGCTGATCTGGTTCGGCGCGATCTACCTCGGCTCCCTGCTGACCCTGCTGTGGCAGGGTTTCTACACCTTCGACGACTTCACCATGGCGGTCACCCCGGAGCTGACCCTGGGCAACTTCGCCGCGCTGCTGCAGCCGTCGAACGCCGACATCATCCTGCGCACCCTGGGCATGGCCGTGGCGGTGTCCATCGCCAGCGCCATCGTCGCCTTTCCCATCGCCTACTACATGGCCCGCTACACCAGCGGCAAGACCAAGGCGTTCTTCTACATCGCGGTGATGCTGCCGATGTGGGCCAGCTACATCGTCAAGGCCTATGCCTGGACCCTGCTGCTGGCCAAGGGCGGCGTGGCCCAGTGGTTCATCCAGCACCTGGGGCTGGAGGCGCCGCTGCAATGGCTGCTGGGCGTTCCCGGGGTCGGCGGCAGCACCTTGTCGACCTCGCACCTGGGGCGCTTCCTGGTGTTCGTCTACATCTGGCTGCCGTTCATGATCCTGCCGATCCAGGCGTCCCTGGAGCGCCTGCCGCCCTCGCTGCTGCAGGCCTCGGCGGACCTCGGGGCGACGCCGCGCCAGACCTTCATGCTGGTGATCCTGCCGCTGGCGGTGCCGGGCATCGCCGCCGGCTCGATCTTCACCTTCTCCCTGACCCTGGGGGACTTCATCGTGCCGCAACTGGTGGGCCCGCCGGGCTACTTCGTCGGCAGCATGGTCTACGCCCAGCAAGGCGCCATCGGCAACCTGCCGATGGCCGCCGCCTTCACCCTGGTGCCCATCGTGCTGATCGCCATCTACCTGTCCATCGTCAAACGCCTGGGGGCCTTCGATGCACTCTGAACAAGCATCCCTGGGCCTGCGCCTGGCGGCCTGGGGCGGGCTGGTGTTCCTGCACTTCCCGATCCTGATCATCTTCCTCTATGCCTTCAACACCGAAGACGCGGCCTTCAGCTTTCCGCCCCGGGGCCTGACCCTGAAGTGGTTCAGCGTGGCCTTCAGCCGCCCCGACGTGCTGGACGCCATCCAGCTGTCGCTGCAGATCGCCGCCATCGCCACCCTGATCGCCCTGGTCCTCGGCACCCTGGCGTCGGCGGCCCTGTACCGCCGCGAGTTCTTCGGCAAGCAGGGCATCTCGCTGATGCTGATCCTGCCCATCGCCCTGCCGGGCATCATCACCGGCATCGCCCTGCTGGCGACCTTCAAGACCCTGGGCATCGAGCCGGGCCTGTTCACCATCGTCGTCGGCCACGCCACCTTCTGCGTGGTGATCGTCCACAACAACGTGATCGCCCGGCTGCGGCGCACCTCCCACAGCCTGATCGAAGCCTCCATGGACTTGGGCGCCGACGGCTGGCAGACCTTCCGCTACATCATCCTGCCCAACCTCGGTTCGGCCTTGCTGGCCGGGGGCATGCTGGCGTTCGCCCTGTCGTTCGATGAAATCATCGTCACCACCTTCACCGCCGGCCATGAACGCACCCTGCCGCTGTGGCTGCTCAACCAGTTGAGCCGGCCCCGGGACGTGCCGGTGACCAACGTGGTGGCCATGCTGGTGATGCTGGTGACCATGCTGCCGATCCTCGGCGCCTACTACCTGACCCGTGGCGGCGAGAGCGTGGCCGGCAGCGGCGGCAAATGATCCGCGTCCCTACCCCAAGCGCCAAGAAAGGAGATGAACATGCAGACCAAATTGCTGATCAACGGCCAACTGGTGGCCGGCGAGGGGCCGGCCCAGCCGGTGTACAACCCGGCCCTGGGCCGCGTGCTGGTTGAGATCAACGAGGCCAGCCAGGCCCAGGTGGACGCTGCGGTGCAGGCCGCCGACAGCGCCTTCGCCAGCTGGTCGCAGACCCCGCCCAAGGACCGCTCGCTGCTGTTGCTCAAGCTCGCCGACACCATCGAGGCCCACGGCGCCGAACTGGCCAGGCTGGAATCGGACAACTGCGGCAAGCCCCTGAGCGCAGCCCTGAATGACGAGATCCCGGCGATCGCCGACGTGTTCCGCTTCTTCGCCGGCGCCAGCCGCTGCCTGGGCGGCTCGGCGGCCGGGGAATACCTGCCCGGGCACACCTCGATGATCCGCCGCGACCCGGTGGGGGTGATCGCCTCCATCGCCCCCTGGAACTACCCGCTGATGATGGTCGCCTGGAAGATCGCCCCGGCCCTGGCCGCCGGCAACACCGTGGTGCTCAAGCCCTCGGAACAGACCCCGCTGACCGCCCTGCGCCTGGCCCAGCTGGCCAGCGAGATTTTCCCGGCCGGCGTGCTCAACCTGGTGTTCGGCCGTGGCCCGAGCGTCGGCCAGCCGCTGGTGAGCCATCCCAAGGTCCGCATGGTGTCGCTCACCGGTTCGATCGCCACCGGCGCGAACATCATTTCCAGCACCGCCGACAGCGTCAAGCGCATGCACATGGAACTGGGGGGCAAGGCCCCAGTGATCATCTTCGACGACGCCGATATCGACGCCGCGGTGGAAGGCATCCGCGCCTTCGGCTTCTACAACGCCGGCCAGGATTGCACCGCCGCTTGCCGGATCTACGTGCAGGACGGGGTCTACGAGCGCTTCGTCGAGCAGCTCGGCGCCGCCGTCGGCAGCATCCGCCACGGCCTGCAGGACGACCCGGCGACCGAGCTGGGGCCACTGATCACCGCCGCGCATCGCGAGCGCGTGGCCGGCTTTGTCGAGCGCGCCCTTGCCCAGCCGCACATACGCCTGGTCACCGGGGGCAAGGCGGTGCCGGGAGACGGCTACTTCTTCGAACCCACGGTGCTGGCCGACGCCCGGCAGGATGACGAGATCGTGCGCCGCGAAGTCTTCGGCCCGGTGGTGTCGGTGACCCGCTTCCAGGATGAAGCCCAGGTCCTGGGATGGGCCAACGACTCGGACTACGGCCTGGCCTCCTCGATGTGGACCGCCGACGTCGGCCGCGCCCATCGCTTGTCGGCACGCCTGCAATACGGCTGCACCTGGGTCAACACCCACTTCATGCTGGTCAGCGAAATGCCCCACGGCGGCCAGAAACTCTCCGGCTACGGCAAGGACATGTCCCTGTATGGCCTGGAGGACTACACCACGGTGCGTCACGTCATGTTCAAGCACTGACCGCCCCTCGCCACCGGCAGGCGCTGGCTGACCAGCGCCTGCAGATCGGTCCTGCGCTGCCAGACTGGATAAGCGCCCCCAGTTGCGGCACTATCCGCCGCCTGAAAACCCCGCTACCCGCGACCGCAATCGCCGAACGCCTTCAGGCAGCAAGGATGCGCCCATGCCCCGCCCCGCCACCGCCCGCAAGTGCCGTCCATGAGCCTGGACGCCACCAGCCGCTATCACCTGCTGCGCATCTGCACCAGCCTGGTGCCGCTGGCGCTGCCGGCGCCGCTGTTCTATCTGGCGCATGTCTGGGGCGTACCGCTGTATCGCAGCCACTTCGGCGCCCTGGCCAAGGGCTTTGGCCTGGGCGTGATGGTGGATCTACTGTTTTATCTGCTGATCATCGTCAGCGTGCTGGTGGCCCTGGTGCCCAACCTCAAGGCCAAGCTGGGCCTGGTCGGCGCCCTGGTGCTGTTCAGCGCCTGGGCGATGTTTCCCGACCATCCGATCCGCGGCTACGTCTATTGCCTGCTGATGAGCGTGCCACCGCTACTGGCGATCGCTCTGGCGCAGTGGCTGTGCCGCCGCTTCGTGCCCGCGCCGGCCCCGGACACCCCATGAACGCCGCTCCGTTTCCCAACTCAACGAGTTCGCCGATGCCCGCCCTTCGTCATCTGTTGCGCCCACTGTGCGCCGCCCTGTTGCTCGGTGCTGCCGCTCAAGTGGCCCAGGCTGCTGCCCCCGCCTGCCCGTCCAGCGACCTGCCGACCTTCCTCCAGGCCTTTGCCAGCAGCCCGCAGCTGCAGCAGGCGTTCACCGATTCGCCGCTGATCGAACAGCGCCCGGGCCGTGACGAATACGGACGCGAGATCACCACCCGGCACAAGCTGACAGGCGATACCCGACACCTGCTGACCCTGCTCGATCCGAAGGCCCAGGCCCGGGCCGGACTGCAATCCTTCTGGGAGAGCCAGACCCTGGTGGTGCATGACCCGCAGGGCGACGTGCTCCAGGCCTTCGTCTTTCAACAGGGCGCCTGCTGGCAACTGGTGCGGGTCGAGCAGTGGTCCATGGACGGCCTGCTCGACCAGGATGCCCCGGCCAATGAAACCGCCCTGCAGCGGCAGATGCGCAAGGCCGATCTGTTCCTGGGCTACGGTGGTCGGGAGCAGTACCTGTTGACCAAGTACTTCTTCGAGCTGGGCCAGCAGCTTCTGCTGGACGCCGCCCGGCATGGCTCGGCCAAGGCGGCCGTGCAGGCAGTGAGCCTGGGCTACTCGGGCATGGCCCCGGCGCTCAAGCCCGGGGAACCGGAAGAATTGCTGCTGCCTTACGCGGC
This sequence comes from Pseudomonas protegens, assembly GCF_013407925.2. Lineage (NCBI taxonomy): Bacteria > Pseudomonadati > Pseudomonadota > Gammaproteobacteria > Pseudomonadales > Pseudomonadaceae > Pseudomonas > Pseudomonas protegens. The sequence continues at coordinate 1,947,000 of NZ_CP060201.1, forward strand.
GACCGATGCCGAGGCGGCGTTGATGCTGTCGATGTACTACTGCGATCCGCTCGGCGATGGCTCGGTCAATGAATGCCAGCAACCACGCAAGTCCGAAGAGCTGGTACTGCGCACTGCCCGGGAACTGGACTCGGCCGACGCCTACTACTACCTGGGCAGCGGCTACGCCGAGGGCAAGTGGGGCACCACCGATGGCCCCCGGGCCCTGGCCTGCTACCGGGAAGCGATCAAGCGCGGCGACCTGAACAGCCTCCGGCCCCTGACCTGGTGGACGAAAAAAGGCGAAACGCCCGCCGCCGGAGCCCAGTGCCTGCCGGCGCAGAGCTGAACCCGGAGCGGCGTGCCAGCCCTGGGGCGGACAGGGCGGCGCAGGCCCATTGACTTTTTTTCACAAGAGTTTGATTGCCCCCTCGCCGCCTGATCGCGTTAATTGAGCCCTCACTCCTTTAACCGACAGGCCAGCCCATGCCCCTCGTCCCCCTGCAACACGCCCTGTTGACCGGGTCCCGAAAATGAACGCGCCATTGCCGCGCCAGGTGGCGCGCCTGCAGCAGGTGGACGCCCTGCGCGGCTTCGCGCTACTGGGCATCCTGGCGGTGAACATCTGGTCGTTCGCCGATCCCTACTACGCCTCGCCGGTCAGCAACCCGGCCTACGCCAGCGACCTCGACCACCTGATCCGCTGGCTGGTGTCGGTGCTGTTCGAGGCCAAGTTCTACCTGCTGTTCTCCTTCCTGTTCGGCTACAGCTTCACCCTGCAGATGGCCTCAGCCGAGCGGGCGGGCGAACCTTTCGTGCCGCGCATGCTGCGTCGGCAGCTGGCCTTGCTGGCCATCGGCCTGGTGCATGGTGCGCTGTTGTTCTATGGCGAGATCCTCACCCTGTACGCCTTGCTGGGCCTGGTGCTGCTGGCCTTGCGCGGGCTGACGGCACGGGTCGCGGCCATCCTGGCGATCCTGTTGATCGGCACCACGGCGCTGCTGATTCTGCTGTTCGGCATCGAGCTGCTGAACGCCGGCCTCTCTACCGGGGCCGCCGACGGCCAGCCGCTGCTCAAGGAGCGGGCCCTGGGCGCCGATGCGCTGGACACCCTCAGCTACAACGCGGCGCATTTGCTGGAAACCGCCTCGGCCCTGTGGCTGCTGCAAGGGCCCAGCACCCTGGCGATGTTCCTCCTGGGTTATGTGGCCGGACGAAAAGGCCTGCTGGTGGCGCCCGAACGCTTTGCCACGCGGGTGCCCCGGCTGCTGGCCCTGACCCTGCCCATCGGTCTGGGGGGCGCCCTGCTCTACGGTTACTGCAGCGCCTACGCACCCGGTGGCGGCCTGGAAGTCATCGGCTACGGCATCAGCCAGATCAGCGCACCGCTGCTCTCGGCCAGCTACGCCATGCTGCTGCTCCGGGCCTTCGACTCGCCTCTGGGCCAGCGCCTGTGCCAATGCCTGGCGCCACTGGGGCGCATGTCATTGAGCAACTACCTGCTGCAATCGCTGATCCTCTGCCTGCTGTTCACCGGCTACGGACTGGGGCTGATCAACCACCTGTCGCCGCTGTGGATTCCCCTGCTGGTGATCGCCATCTACCTGTTGCAGATGCAACTCAGCGCCCTATGGCTGCGCACTCATCAGTACGGCCCTTGCGAGTGGCTGTTGCGGGCGGTGACCCTCGGTGCCTGGCCGCACTGGCGCAAGCGCGCGCCGGCTTAAACCAGCCGCAGACAGAGGTGGATATCCTCGGGCTCCAGGCGCAGCAGCTCCGGGTCCGGGACGGCCAGCAGCTCACAGCCCAGGCCAGTATAAAAATCCACGGTGTGCCGCGACGGCGTGGCCGACACGTACAGGCCCTGGGCGCCCATGGCCAGGGCCTGCTCCCGGGCCAGGGCGAACAGCTGGCGGCCCAGGCCAAGGCCGCGATAAGCCTGGCTCACATGGAGGAATTTCAACTGCCGCAAATCCAGCCCGGCGCACTCGATCGCCAGGCAATCGACCACCGCTGCCGCCACCAAGACCTCACCGTCGAAGCCCCCATGCAACCAGCCGCCACGCTGGTAACACTGCTGCAAGATCAGCGCGTCATGCTCGGCCTCGCCCTCCGGCCACCCCGTCACCACCTCGTGCTGGGCATAGCCGATCAGACGGCCAGCCTGCACCCGGTAGAAGCCGTCGATGACTTCGGCGCGGTCGATCCATTTGAGCTGCGGGATATCGTTTGCGGTAAGGGCACGCAGGTGCAACATGAGGCCGGTTCCTGAGGCGATTCAAGTGGTTACCAATGGACACAAGCTAAGCATTTTTCTGCCCGGGGCGAACCGTTTATTCTACCGACCCTCTATTTATCGTCCGCTGCGTCTGGCCAATGGCATGGCCGGACCTCACCTTGCGATCCCCCCAGTCAGCCAGGAGCGGCTGACGATCCCAGCCCCCCACAAGGTTCATCTATGCACCGCAGGCACCTCCTCAAAGCTTCCATGGCCCTGGCGGCCTACACCGGCCTCTCGGCCAGCGGGCTGCTGGCCGCCCGAGCCTGGGCCGGCGCCGCTGATGGCGAGGCCCAGGCCTTCGATTTCGAGCGCCTCAAGGCCCAGGCCAAGCAATTGGCCGCCAAGCAATACCTGGACACCAAGCAGGTGCTGCCACCGACCCTGGCGCAGATGACGCCGCAGCAATTCAACGCCATCCAGTACGACAGCCGGCACTCGCTGTGGAATGACCTGAACGGCCAGCTGGACGTGCAGTTCTTCCACGTCGGCATGGGCTTCAAGCAGCCGGTGCGCATGCACAGCGTCGACCCCAAGACCCGCCTGGCCCGGGAGGTGCACTTTCGCCCGTCGCTGTTCAACTACCAGAACACCAGCGTCGACACTGCCCAGCTCAAGGGCGACCTGGGCTTTGCCGGGTTCAAGCTGTTCAAGGCCCCGGAGCTGGACAAGCACGACGTGGTGTCCTTCCTCGGCGCCAGCTACTTCCGGGCGGTGGACGCCACCGGCCAGTACGGCCTCTCGGCCCGGGGCCTGGCCATCGACACCTACGCCAAGCGCCGCGAGGAATTCCCCGACTTCACCCAGTTCTGGTTCGAGACCCCGGACAAGGACAGCACCCGTTTCGTGGTCTACGCCCTGCTGGATTCGCCGAGCGCCACCGGTGCCTACCGCTTCGACATCGACTGCCAGGCCGAGCGCGTGGTGATGGAGATCGACGCCCACATCAACGCCCGCACCGCCATCGAACAACTGGGTATCGCACCGATGACCAGCATGTTCAGCTGCGGCACCCATGAACGGCGCATGTGCGACACCATCCACCCACAGATCCACGACTCCGACCGCCTGGCCATGTGGCGCGGCAATGGCGAATGGATCTGCCGCCCGCTGAACAACCCGGCGACCCTGCAATTCAACGCCTTCGCCGACACCAACCCGAAAGGCTTCGGCCTGGTGCAGACCGACCATGAATTCGCCAGCTACCAGGACACCGTGGACTGGTACAGCCGCCGCCCGAGCCTGTGGGTCGAGCCCACCACCGCCTGGGGCGAAGGCAGCATCGACCTGCTGGAAATCCCCACCACCGGCGAAACCATGGACAACATCGTGGCCTTCTGGACCCCGAAACAACCCGTGGCCGCCGGCGACTCCCTGAACTACGGCTACAAGCTCTACTGGAGCGCCCTGCCGCCGGTGGGCACGCCGTTGGCGCGAGTGCATGCCACCCGCTCCGGCATGGGCGGCTTCGTCGAGGGCTGGGCCCCGGGCGAGCATTACCCGCCAGTCTGGGCCCGACGCTTTGCCGTGGACTTCACCGGCGGCGGCCTCGACCGCCTGCCCGCCGGCACCGGCATCGAGCCGGTGGTCACCGCTTCCAACGGCGAGGTCAAGGACTTCAGCATCCTGGTACTGGACGAGATCAAGGGCTACCGCATCCTCTTCGACTGGTACCCAACCAACGACAGCGTCGATCCGGTGGAACTGCGGCTGTTCATCCGCACCCACGATCGCACCCTGAGCGAAACCTGGCTGTACCAGTACTTCCCACCGGCGCCGGACAAGCGCAAATACCCCTGATCCAGGCCTGAGGGGCCAACCGCTGATCGTGGCGAGGGAGCTTGCTCCCGCTGGGGCGACCTGTCGCCCCCCATGACCACCGCCACCAGGGCCCCAGCGCACACCCCGCCCTCAGGCTTTACGGCCGCTGCGCGACCGAGCGGGAGCAAGCTCCCTCGCCACTGATAGCAAGAAAAACGCCGCTTTATCTCACGATAAAGCGGCGTTTTTTCATTTCCCGATGGCTACTCGCGCAAGTCCGACTCATGAATCGGCTGGTCCCTGTGGGTCGCCCGCTGATACTGCGCCGGCCAGATTGCCTTGCGCCCGCCCAGGTCGTCATCGGCGTGCAGCGGCCAGTAAGGGTCGCGCAGCAGCTCCCGGGCCAGGAAGATGATGTCCGCCTGGCAGGTGCGCAGAATGTGCTCGGCCTGAGCCGGTTCGGTGATCAAGCCCACGGTGCCGGTGGCCATTCCCGATTCCTTGCGCACCCGCTCGGCAAAGCGCGTCTGATAACCCGGACCGGTAGGAATCTCGGCATTGGCCGCAGTGCCGCCGGACGACACATCGATCAAATCCACCCCCAGGTCCTTGAGGCGCCGCGCCAGCTCCACGGTTTCGTCGGGGTTCCAGCCGTCTTCCACCCAATCGGTGGCCGACACCCGCACGAACAGCGGCAGCTCCTCGGGCCACACCCCGCGCACCGCCTCGGTCACCTGCAACACCAGGCGAATGCGGTTTTCGAACGAGCCGCCGTATTGATCCTGGCGCTGGTTGCTCAGGGGCGAGAGAAACTGATGCAACAGGTAGCCATGGGCGGCATGCACTTCCACCACTTTGAAACCGGCCTCCAACGCGCGTTTGGCCGCCTCAACGAAGGCCTGGATGATCTCGCCGATCTGCCCCTCGTCGAGCTGGGTGGGCGGCGTGTGCTGCGGGTCGAAGGCAATCCGCGAGGGCCCCACCGGCACCCAGCCACCGTCCTCGGGCTTGACGCTGCCGGACTTGCCGAGCCAGGGCCGGTGGGTACTGGCCTTGCGCCCGGCATGGGCCAGCTGGATGCCGGCCACCGCGCCCTGGGCGGTGATGAAACGGGTGATGCGCTGCAAGGGTTCGATCTGCGCGTCGTTCCACAGGCCCAGGTCCTGGGCGGTGATCCGGCCGTCGGCGGTGACCGCCGTGGCCTCGGTGAAGATCAACCCGGCGCCGCCGACGGCGCGGCTGCCCAGGTGCACCAGATGCCAGTCGTTGGCCAGCCCGTCCACCGACGAGTACTGGCACATGGGCGACACGGCGATGCGGTTGAGCAGGGTCAGTTGACGCAAGGTATAGGGTTCAAGCAGCAGACTCATGGGGCACCTCTCGATCAATGGTCAGGCTCCAGGGTTCTGTTTGAACGGTCGACGAGTGACTGCGAAGTGAAGCGCCCGCCCCCGCGGGAAGATGGATGACAAAAGGTCACAAGGCCAATCAGACAGTGCTTAGAGACTAGTCGACAACAGTGTCGCTGGCAGGGTTCCTGATGCGTGCCGGGGTAAAAACTTGCCTCCGGACCCAAGCGCTAGCCGCTGCGGCGGGGCAGCGGCTAGCAGAGCGTCAGATTGCAGGCCCCCTGCGATTGCCATCGAGCAAGGCTTCCACCACGCCGCGGGCCATCTCCACCGAATGCACCAGCGACCAGATCAGGCCACGCTCGATGCCGCTGGCGTGCTCGGTGATTTCATCGGACACCTCCTCGGCGGCCTTGAGCAGCATGGACACATGAATCAGCGCTTCTTCGGCACTGATACCGGGGCGCACAGTGAAGGGGTTATCGGGGCCCGCAGAACCAGCGGCGGTGGGTTGCAGCGTCGCGATCAGCGAGCCCTCTACGCCGATATTGGCCAGGGCATGGCGAACCCTTTCATTGGCCAGATCGTGGGCAGGATTACGACGGGAAGAAGGAGGGGAAACAGGCGGATCGGGAACGATCTTTTTCATGGTGTAGCTCCTCGACGATGAAGCCTCCACACCTAACGCTGCTAGACGTTTAAAAGGGTGGCGGCTGTACGCGGGCTAGCAGACCGGGTCGAGGAACCGGTGCGCCCGAAAGCGCCCCCACGCACAGCCGCCATAACAGCACACTGCAAATCTGAATTGCAGTGCTGATGGCATCGCTTGCGTTCGACCCGGGCTGCTATTCCCGATCACTGATAGGCAGTGATGAACCGAGACTAGTCAGCTGAGTAGATCGCCACAAGCGCCCGGGAGTGTCTCGGAAACCCCTTACAAAAGAAAGAGACATACCGCCATCCCGCTTTCCAAAAGTCTGGCGAAACCAGCCGCAGCGTCCCTTAACGCGGTTCGATATGGGCAATCATCAACTGCACGGTTTCCTGGCCACGGAACTCGTTGAGGTCGAGCTTGTAGGCCAGTTCCACCCAGCGAATGGTCGGGTTGGGCCAGACTTCACGGTCGATGCCGAAGGCGATGCCGTCCAGCTTCAGCGAGCCGCATTCGCTGCGTAGCACCACTTTCAGGTGACGCTCGCCGACGATGCGTTGCTCCACCAGTTCGAACACGCCATGGAACATCGGCTCGGGGAAGTGCTGGCCCCAGGGACCGGCGTGGCGCAGGGCGCGGGCCAGTTCCAGGTGGAACTCTTCCACCGCCAGGGTGCCGTCCGACAGCAGGCGCCCGGTGAGGTCTTCTTCGCGCAGCTGGCGCCGCACTTCTTCGTCGAAGGCCTCGGCGAAGGCCGGGAAGTTCTGCTCCGGCAACGACAGGCCGGCGGCCATGGCGTGGCCGCCGAACTTGCTGATCAGTTGCGGATGGCGCGCGGCCACGGCGTCCAGGGCGTCGCGGATATGGAAGCCCGGCACCGAACGCGCCGAGCCCTTGAGCATGCCCTCGCCGGCGTCGGCAAAAGCGATGGTCGGACGGTGGTAACGCTCTTTCAGGCGCGAGGCGAGAATCCCGATCACCCCCTGGTGCCAGTCGGCGTCGAACAGGCACAGACCGAACGGCATCGACTCCACCGGCAGCTCCTTGAGCTGGGCCAGGGCTTCGCGCTGCATGCCCTGCTCGATGGATTTGCGGTCCTGGTTCAGTTCGTCGAGCTGGGCGGCCATGGCCCGCGCGGCGGAAACGTCGTCGCTGAGCAGGCATTCGATGCCCAGGCTCATGTCGTCCAGGCGCCCGGCGGCGTTGAGCCGCGGACCGAGGATAAAGCCCAGGTCGGTGGAGGTGATGCGCGAATGATCGCGCTTGGCCACTTCGAGAATCGCCTTGAGCCCCGGCCGCGCGCGACCGGCGCGAATCCGCTCCAGGCCCTGATGCACCAGGATGCGGTTGTTGGCGTCCAGGGGCACCACGTCCGCCACGCTACCCAGGGCCACCAAATCCAGCAGCTCGCCGATGTTCGGCTGCGGCCGGGTTTCATAGTGACCCAGGCTGCGCAGGCGCGCACGCAGGGCCATCAGCACATAGAAGATCACCCCGACCCCGGCCAGGGCCTTGCTCGGAAACTCGCAGCCCGGCTGGTTGGGGTTGACGATGGCGTCCGCCGCCGGCAGTTCATGGCCGGGCAAGTGGTGGTCGGTGACCAGCACTTGCAAGCCTGCGGCCTTGGCCGCCGCCACGCCTTCGACGCTGGAGATGCCGTTGTCCACGGTGATCAGCAACTGCGGCTCGCGCTGCAGGGCCACGGCGACGATTTCCGGGGTCAGGCCGTAGCCGTATTCGAAGCGGTTGGGCACCAGGTAATCGACATGGGCCGCGCCCAGCAGGCGCAGGCCCAGCACACCCACGGTGCTGGCGGTGGCGCCATCGGCGTCGAAGTCGCCGACGATGAGGATGCGCTGGCGCTGGTCCAGGGCGGTCACCAGCAGGTCCACCGCGGCGTCGATGCCCTTGAGCTGCTGATACGGGATCAGCCGCGCCAGGCTCTTGTCCAGTTCCTCCACCGACTGCACGCCACGGGCGGCATAAAGGCGGGTCAGCAGTGGCGGCAGATCGCCGAGAAAGGGCAGGACGGCGGGCAACTCACGGGGTTCGATACGCATGGGCTAACAGCAACTTCTCTGGGGGGACGGTGGATCGTTCAGGGGCAGAGCGGGCAATCAGCCGCGCTCGCCCAGCAGCCATTCCAGCTGCACTTCGTGCTGGCCGCGATCATCGGTGACGAAGATCGTGCCTTCGCTGATCATCACGTCCCACTTGATGACGCGCGGCATGTCCTTGGCCAGGGTTTCGAGAACGTCCTGGGGTACGCCTGCGATGTTGAGGTTCTTCAGGTTCTTCACCGCGTCCAGCACCCGGGTCTGCCAGACCCGCAGGCTGCCGTAGGCCAGCAGGCTGGTGCGTTCGGTGCGGCGCGAGCACCAGGTCAGGCGATCGGCGTCCGGCTGGCCGACTTCGATCCAGTGCAGCACGCGGTCGTCCAGGCTCTTTTCCCACAGTGCCGGCTCGTCCACATCCGACAGACCCCGACCGAACGACAGGTGCTCGTTGTACCAGAAGGCGTAGGCCAGCAGCCGCACGGTCATGCGCTCTTCAGTTTCCGAAGGGTGACGGGCGATGGTCTGCTTGACGCTTTCATAGACCCCGCGGTCGAGGTCGGTCAGGTTCAGTTCGAATTTGTAGGTGGTGGACGGCTGGGCCATGTGCGGGCTTCTTGAGTGTGCGAAAAGGCGGCAAGTCTAACCCGAAACCTGCCGCCCTGCCCGACCGCTGACCGGCCAGCGGCCCTGGCGCTGAAATCCGCTGAAATGCATTGCCTCGGTAAAGTCGGTTGCCAGCCTGCCGCCCGGGTTTTATAACCCCCGCGCGAATCAGCTGGCGCGCATCGCGCCAACGCCGCAGTTCAATAGAAAAGGACGTCCATGACCCTCTTTGTCACCCTGCTTGTCATCGTGCTGCTGTTCATCGCACTGATTTTGTACTCCCGCCAGAAAACCGCCGATCGAAACGAGGACCTGGAGCTGACCAGCAACCTCACCGCGCAGATCAATCAGACCCTGCTGCTGAGCAAGGCCGAACCGCTGCTGGCGCTGAAACTGGCAGAGACGCTACCCGGCGAAGCCCGGGAACTGGCCTTGCAACTGGTGGCCAGCGAGCTCTACCTGGCAGGCCACAAAACCCAGGCCCGGGAGCTGTACCAGCAACTGCCGCCTCACGCCCGGGACTACGTGCTCAATACCCTGATCGAAACCCTGCTCGACAGCGACGACACCCAGGCCTGCCTGGAACTCCTGGAGAACTGGGGGGAATCCCTGCCCAGCTGGCCGCTGCTGCAAGTGCGTATCCTCCAGGCCCGTGGCGAACAGGAGCGGGCCCTGGCCGTGCTGGGCGAACTGAGCGACCCGCGCCAAGCGGCCGCCCATGAACGCCAGAGCATCGGCAACCTGCTGATCCTGGCGCGCCTGCAGCATCAGGCCGGGATGCAGGACGCGGCGCTGGTCAGCGTCGAGCTCGCCTGGTCGGCGTTTGACCAATCCGAGGACGGCCATCGCCAGTCAACGCTGCGCAGCCTGTTCGAAGCCTGCGCAACCCTGGGTCAGTTCGACACGATCCTCACCCGCGCCGCGCCCCTGCCGGCAGAAGAACGGGCCCAGGCAGTCGCCGCCCTGATCCAGGCCGGTCAACTGGACGCTGCCCTCAACCTGCTGGCCCCCATCAGCGAAGACCTCTACTCCACCACCCACAGCGAACTGATGGACCTGGCCCTGGCCCTTCCTCCCATCGACAACGCCCTGCGCCTGCTGGAGAAGGCCCCCGACCTGCATCGCTACAGCCTGCTGCTGAGCCTGCTGAGCCATCTGGCGACACAAGGCCGGACCGCAGAGGCCGAAGCGTTGCTGCTGAGCCTGGAACCTGAACATAGCCAGCATCCGGGGCTGATGCTCAGTCTCTGTGAGCAGCACCACGCCACCCAGCCGCAATGGGCCGAGGCACTGCTGGCCAAGGCGCTGCAACAGATCGACGGTTACAAGAATGACCAGGAGTTCTGGAGCGGCATGCGCATGCAGGCCCTGTACACCCAGCTACAGCTGCAAAGCCGACTGCCGGCCCATCGCCGGGACAGTTGGCTGGTGCGCAGCAGCCTTGAGGAATGGCAGCGCTTGCATCAGCAGCAAGACGGCGAACAGCAATTGCTGTGCATTCGCGAGCAGACCAGGCTGCTGCACGACCTGGGGCAGACCGCCCAGGCCAGGACCCTGCTGGAGCAGGCCCTGGCATTGCTGGATAGCGACCGCCTGCCGGAGGTCGATGAAATGGACAAAACCTTCTACCTGGAGGACATCGCCAGCGCCTACCTGAGCATCGACGAGGCGCAGCAGGCCCAGGCCCTGCAGGATCGATTGCACAGCCTGGAGGCCGGTAGTCGCGACCTGGAAGAGGACCTGCTGCTCAATCACATCGAGCACCAGCGCTACGCCCAGGCCATCGAAGCCCTGAACCTGAGCGTCCTGCTCAGCGACAAGAAGCCGCTATCACGCCTGTATCAGGCCCTGGAGGAGCTGCACCAGCGCGCCCCCGAGCGCGCCGCCGAACTTCAGCAACAACTGATGGAGCGGTTCAGCAGCGGGCAGGCCTGGCGCACCTCTCAGGCGAATTGACTCAGCGGCCTTTTGCGCGCCCCCAACGGGGCGCTGTGTTGGCGTCCAGAGTCTTGAGCCGTTCTCGCCCCCAAGGAAAGCCGAATCATGGAAGTGCTTATCATCCTGCTGCTCATCACCGGCGTGATCTCGCTGCTGGTGGTCTATGCCCACAAGGGCAGCAGCAATGACCAGGGCAGCAGCCCGGGCATCAACCTGGACGAGGAGGCGCAGATCAATCGCGCCGCGTACCTGAGCGCCGTCGAACCGCAGGTGGCCCTGCAACTGGCCCAGCGCCTGACGGGCAAAGCCCGGCAACAGGGGCTGCTGCAGATACCCGCCGCGCTGTATCGGCAAGGCAACCAGGCCCAGGCTCTGGAAGTCCTGGCCGAGCTCGACGAAACCTACCAGCCCATGGCGCTGTACCGACTGCTCGAAACCCTGCTCGACGAGGACGGCCCGCAGGCGGTGCTGAGCCTGTTGGAGCGCCTGCATCAGCCCCTGCCGTCAGCACCCCTGCTGCGCATCCCACTGTTGGTGGCCCGCGGTGAACTTGAGCAGGCCCGCGCCTTGCTGGTGACCTTCGGTGTCGAGCAGTTGAACCAGGGCTGTGCCGGTGAGCACCGGAAGTTGGCGACCCTGCAACGCAGTGTGGGACAGGCCGAGCAAGCCGCCATCAGCCTCGGCCTGGCCTGGCAACTGCTGCTCAAACAGCCGGCCGACGAACTGGACCCGTATGAACTGGAACAGACCCTGCGCGAGTACCGTGCCCAGGGGCAGGACGCGCAGTTCCCGGCCATGGCCGCGCAATTGCCCGCGTCGGCCCAGATCATCGTCGTGGTCTTGCTGATGCAAGCCGGGGAATTCGACGCCGGGTTCGAACTGCTGGCGCAGAACCCCGAGCCCGAGGACTACTGCGGCTACCCAGCGCTGCTCAAGCTGATCCTGGACGCCAGCCGCCCGGACCTGGCGGCGCAGCTGATCGCGCAGGTGCCGGTGAGACACGCCAGCGAGATGCTGCTGAGCCTGTTGCACTGGCATGTCGCGCGCCATGAGCTGGCCGAGGCCGAGGCGGCCTTGCAGGCCTGCGCGATCGCGCCCTCGCAGCGTCTGTGGTGCCTGCTCTCTCTGTGGCGCACCTACCTTGAGGAGCACCCGCATTGGTGCGCCCACCTGCTGGAGCAGGCCCTGCTGACACTGGAGACCTGGCGTGGCGCTGAGCAATGGCCGTGGCATCGCCTGCTGATCGTGGAAACCCAGTTGTGGGTGCAGGCGGCCCTGGCGCCCCAGCGCCGCGACAGCGAGCTGATCCGCAACGGTCTTGAGGAAGTGGCGCTCCTCAACACCCAGCTCGAATATGCCGATCGCCCGGTGAAACAGGCAGCACAGGCCAAATTGCTGCACGACCTGGAACAGACCCGGCAAGCCATCGAACTGCTGGACCAGACCGTGCAAGCGCTCGACGACGAAGCTCAGAATGCGGCGCTGGATCCAGCGGAAAAAAACTACCACCTGGCACAGCTGGCACTGGTCTACCTCTACATCGACGAGCAGGCAAAGGCCGCCGAGCTCAAGAGCCGCCTGGAACAGAACGTTTCCTATGCCAGCCAGTTAAGCCACGCCACGCTGCTGAACCATATCCGCCAGCAACGTTTCGAAGAAGCCATTGCCGGCCTGGAACTGGGCAGCCTGTTTAACAGCGAAAACCCGCTGCAGCAGTTGCACCTGGCCCTGGAAACCCTGAGCCAGAGCGCCCCGGAACAGGCCCATAGGTTGCGCCAGAAACTCCTCGACAGGCTGGCCGACGACAGCCTCTGGAGTCAGCCGAACGCCGCCTGAGGCCGGGTGCTGGCCCGCCGCTGCACGCCTTAACGCGGCGCGTAGCGGGCCCAGAGCTCGTTGAACTCCTTGAGGTAACTGGCCACCAGTTGCGGATGGTCGATCACCAGCAGGTTTTCCTCATTACCGGTGGTGGCGCTGCGGGTCCAGTTGAAGCTGCCGTTGAGCAGGGTCCGGCCATCGAATACGGCGAACTTGTGGTGCATGTGGAACGGCGTGTCGTCGATCCGCACCGGCACCCCGGCTTCGCGTAGCGCGGCGATATCGCTGCCGACGTCGTACTGTTTTTCGCTGTCGCTGATCACCCGCACGGCCACGCCGCGCTGGTGGCAGGCGCGGATTTCGTCGCTCAGTTGATCGTCGGAAATGGTGAACACGCAGATATCCACCGAGACTCGCGCCTGGCGGCACAGGTCGCGGATCTTGCGCCGGCAATCCTCGCCCGGGCTGAAGTGGGCGCTGGCCATGTCGCGCACCGGGGCGCTGTGGGTGTCCAGGGTCTTGATCACCTGCTCCAGCCATTTCAGCGCCGGCAGCACATTGGCGCTGTCTGTCAGCGCCAGCTCGCGCACCAGATCAAAGGCCCGGTTGCGCAGGTAGCGCACCTGGTCGCTGCTCAGTTCGCTGCCCAGCTGGCGCAGTTCGTCGCGTTCTTCGTTGCTCAGTTTCAGGTCCAGCAGGCTGTCGCGCAGTTGCTGGTCCAGGTGGGCAAAATCCATGTCGTGATCCTTGGCTGTGCGCCGGCAAGCCGGCAGCGGCTATTGGGGGTCCTTGAGGGTGGGCACATCGCCGTGGCTGAGCATGCGGCTCAATTCGTCCACACGCGTGGCGATGTCGCCGATGCGCTGGTGGCTGTGCAGGTCGACGTCGATCTTCTTGTGCATGACCTTGATCAGTGGCAGGAAGCTGTTCTCCAGGTGCTCGGAGAGGTTTTCCAGCACTTCGCGCAGGTCATGCTGCTGCGCGGGTCGGGCCAGGCCGCGCACGCCTTCCACCAGATCGTTGAGCTGGGCCACGACCCGGGTGCCGACATCGCTGTCGCTGCCGCCCATGGAGCGGTTGCGCACGAAGTCGCGCTTGATCTGGGCCCAGCGCTCGCTCTGCTCCGGGGTCTGGTTACCCCGCAGCTCGGCGAGCTTGAGCAGGTTTTCCTCGGCGCCGGTGGTCAGCAGCTGGGATTCGCCCTGGTAGTGGTCGGCCAAGAGTTGCAGCAGCTCGGCGTCGTTCATCACCGCCGAGATCTTCTCGGCCATCTTGTTCATGTTGCGGTAGCTGCCTTGCAGCTTGAACGGCGGCTCGCTGCGGTACTGGTCGGCCTGGGCGGCGCTGGCGATGTACTGCTGGTTGACCCGCAGCACCACGTCGCGCACCTGCATCAGGCGTTGCAGGGTGGTGGTGATTTCGTTGATCTCGGCGCCGCTGTAGCTGTGGCTCAGCTCGTTGCTGGAGAAGGCCTTGCCTTCGGCCTTGGCGACGAAGCGGTAGACGTCCGCCATGTCGCGGGTGGCCAGGGGCGCCAGCACCGGGTTGGAAGTCAGGCCGTTCTCGATGTAACTCAGGGCGAAGGCTTCCTGCATGCCGCCCAGGGTGTCGCCGAGGTTATAGATGTCGGCCCGGTTGGCCAGCATGTCGGGGATCTTGAACACTTCGCCGGACTCGGTGTACGGGTTGCCCGACATCACCACGCAGAACTTCTTGCCGCGCATGTCGTAGGTCTTGGTGCGGCCTTTCCACACGCCTTCGATGCGTCGGGTGCCGTCGCACAGCGAGATGAATTTCTGCAGGAATTCCGGGTGGGTGTGCTGGATGTCGTCGACATAGAGCATCACGTTGTTGCCCATCTCCAGGGCCAGGTTGAGCTTCTCCAGTTCCTGGCGCGAAGTGGCGTCCGGCGCCTGGGCCGGGTCCAGGGAACGCACCTGGTGACCCAGGGCCGGGCCGTTGATCTTCATGAAGATCAGGCCCAGGCGGTGGGCGACGTATTCCATCAGGGTGGTCTTGCCGTAGCCCGGTGGCGAAATCAGCATCAACAGGCCCATCAGGTCGGTGCGCTTGTTCTCGCCCACGGTGCCCATCTGCTTGGCCAGGTTGTCGCCGATAAAGCCCAGGTACACATCGTTGATCAGCTTGTTGCGCACGAACGAACTCAGCGGCCGCGGCTTGAATTCGCTCAGGCGCAGGGCCGAGCGCTCACGACTGATGATGCCCTGGCGCAGCGCCTGGTAACGCTGCAGGCCGGGCAGGAACTGCTCGCGGTGGGCCCGCAGGCGGGCAAAGAAACCGTCCACGGTGAGGGACAGGCTGCGCTCCTGGATGCGCGGGTGTTCGCCCATCAGGTTGTCGACCTTGAATCGCAGGTCGACTTCGGTGATGCGCTTGGCAAAGTCTTCCCGCAGCAGCGACAGGGCCACCGCCTCGGGCACGTAGTCGCTCCATTCGGCGAACTCGCCTTCGGCACACAAGGCCGAGAGCCAGTTGCCGGCCAGCGCCCACTGCGCGGCGGGGCGCTCGGCCAGCTGGGCCAGGGCCTGCTGGTAGTCGTCCCACATGCGTGCGCCTTGCAGGCGCAAGTTCAGGGCTTCCTGCAGTTGCTTGGCGTATTTGCTGAAGGTGAATTCGATGCGCTCCGCCGCCAGCTCCTGCACCAGGTATTCGGCGGCTTCCGGCAGCAGTTCCGCCGGCAGGCTGAAGGCCTGCTGCTGGCGCCAGTCCTGCAGCGCCAGGAAGATTTCTTCCTGCAATTGCAGCAAGCCTTCACGACGGCCGAACAGTTGCTGGATATGCCGGCTGGTGCGAGCCCGTTCGGCCCATTGCTGCGGTTGCGGCGAGTGCTGCTGGCGGTCCCAGAACAGCGCGGCGAAGGCCCGCGCCGCCGCGCCGAAGCGCAGCAGGCCGGCGCTGTCGCGCAGCGGTAGCAGTTGCAGCAGGATCGCCGCCGCATCGTGGTCGTGAATGCCCTTCTCGTAGCCTTCCTTGTAGCGCGGCGCGGCAAAATCACGGATCACCCGCGCCAGTTCTTCAGGCTGCGCCAGCAAGGGTTTCAGGCTTTCCAGGCTCAGGCCCTCCTGGCCCTGGTCGGCGGCGTCCAGCACTTGCCCGGCCAGGTATTCGGCGCGGTACAGCTGGGCCGATTCCGACTCCAGGGCCACCTGCCAGAAGTCGCGCAGGGCTTCCAGCTCGGGGTCGCGCAGGGGTTCGAGGAAATCCGTGCCGGTCAGGTGCAGGTGCAGTTCATCGCCCCGGGGCATCAGGGTCAGGTCCAGCTCCTGGGTGTTGACGCTGAAGCGGTGGCGCGGCCCCAGCTTGATGACGTTGCCGCCCTCTTCGAACAGCTCGGTCTTGTCGCGCAGGGCGCGCACCGCCTGATCCCGGGCGCCCTTGAGGCGCGACTCGACATCGTCGGCCTTGACGCTGTCCTTGAGCTCGCGCAGGCGCTCGGCCAGCTCCCGCAGCTTGAGGATCAGCGGGTCAGCGGCGAAGAACGCATTGAGCTCCTCGGCCTGGGTGAACTTGGCGGTGCGCCGGCCGAGGCTGTCGAGGATCCGCCGCGCCGCGTCCAGCAGGCCCTGGGCCTTGCGCTGGCGCTCGTCGAGCAGCGATTGCTTGTGGGCCTCGAAGGTTTCCAGCAACTCCTCGCGCTTGCCGAGGATGTCGCCGAGGAACTGTTCGTGATCGCCAAAGCGGCTTTCCAGCTCCTCCAGTTGCACCAGCAAGCGCGACAGTTGCTCGTCGCAACGCTCGGGGTCCTGGGCCTGGGCCAGGGCGTTGGTGATGCCCTGGCTGAAGAGTTTGAACTGGGCGCCGAACTGGGCCACGGTCTCGGTCGAGCCCAGGCCCTTGCGCCGTTGCTCGGCGCGGGCCTTGGCCTGGTTCAGGCGGGCGTAGATCTGCGAGATGGATTCGATGATCCGGGTGCGCTGGGTGGCGTCGTCGATCTGTAGCGAGGCCATCAGGCTCGACAGCATGTCCAGATCGCCGGCCATGGCTTGCAGAGCGCCCAGGGGCTCACTGAGCTGGGCCACGGTTTCGGCTTTCTGCGCCTGGGCGTCGAGGGTTTCCAGCTGGGTGACGAAGGGTTGCAGGGCCTGGTCGCTGGCGAGGAAGGTCGCAGTGCCGGCGGCGGTGCGTTCCTGGGCCTTGAGCAGCTCGGCTTCCATGGCGTCGATGCGCGCCACGTCGATGTAGCGGTAGTCGCGAATGGTCAGCAGCAGGCCGCGCTGGGCGGTGATGCCGTTCAGCGCATCGACGAAGCTCTGCACCTGATCCCAGCTGTCCACCAGCAGGCTGTCGAGCAGGGTTTTCTGCTTGGCCTCGGCGGCCACCATGGCCTGGTCCGACTGACGGCGGATGCTTTCGACTTTCTCGTACTCATCCAGCACCAGCTCCGAGGTGGACGCCACTTCCCGCAGCAGCGGCGCCAGGCCGTCCAGCTCGGCGCTGCCCAGCCAGTGGTACACATCGAACAGGCGCCGGGTGTTCTGGCACAGCAGCGAATAGCGCTGCACCGACACCGCCGGGGTGTCGATCTCGCGGCACAGGTCGTAGAGGTCGGACACGCTGCGCACCAGTTCGGCATTGCCGATGCGCCCGAGGAAACCGCTGCGGGTCGGTTGCCGCGCGGCGTATTCCTCGGTGAAGAATGGCGTCTGCCAGACCTGCATCGGGTGCACCCGGGTCGGCTCGTCGCCTTCGGCGGCGAAGATCACCATGCGCCCGTCTTCCAGGCGCGCGTAGCCGTGGCCGAACAGCGGGTTCTGCAACTGGCGGTTGATCATGTTGTAGGTCAGCAGCACCGAGCGGCCCTGCTCCGGGTGGTAGAAGATGTACTGCACATCTTCACCATTGGGCGAGCGCACCGAGCGCTTGAAGCGCATGCCGTCCATGGACTGTTCGAAGGTTTTGTACTCGCCGCTCTGCAGGTAATAGCCGCCAGGGAAGATGATCCCGTGGTCTTCCGGCAGTTGCACGCAGGCCAGGCCGATGGCGTCGATGCGCTCCACCTGGCGGGTCAGGCTGTTGAACACCAGATAGCGCCACTGCTCTTCGCGGTACGGCAGGACCTTGAGCAGGATCAGGCTGCCCAGGCGGGCGAATTCGATCTGCGAGTCGTCCAGGGACTGGGTCTTGTCCAGCACCTCTTCGCGGTAGATGCCCAGGCCCGACTCGGTGTTGTTCTCGACCTTGATGGTCAGGTCGCCGCCGATGGTTTCGACGAACACCGTGTCGAGGATGTTCAGGTGCGGGAAGCGGCCTTCGACCACCATCTCGCGGGTGGCCTTCTTCCATTCGAAATCGAAGGGTGCCGGCAGGGCGATATCCCGCTCGCCACGGTTGTCGATGTAACGGACTTCACGCCCGTCCACCGAGATCGACCAGCGGAACACCCGCACATCGGTGACGCGCTCGCCGATCTGGAAACTCGCCAGCAGCTTGCCGTCACGGATCGCCAGTTGCAGCAGGCGGGTGTTCTTGTAATAGGTGTAAAGCTCGTTGAAATCGTTGAGGAAGCCCTGGGCAGAAAGGAAACTGCCTTCCAGGGGCACGGGTTCGGCTTCGTAGCCTTCGCCCTCTTCCACCAGCCGGTAGAGGGAAAACACGTCGGCGACGCTGGTTTCCTTCTTCAGGCCGATAAACACGTTGTAGCCGAACAACAGGCAGTCGCCGACCTGGACGATGTCCCGGGCGATGCAGTTGTTCTCGGTGCGGATGCGCACCCGCCCGACCACTTCCATGCGGCTGTTGCCGAACTCGTCGAGACGCCTCTGGTTGAGGTCGTCGGTGGTGGCCCGCAGGCGCTGGCCCTGGTCCAGCAGGCGCTTGTGCAGCACCTCATAGGCGCCGCCTTCGGCGACAGCCTTGTCCAATACGTCCTGCGGGGGAGTTGCGACTTGAGCGTCCGACATCGTGGCCTTCCTGGATCTACGGCGGTGTGCAAAAAAAGCGGGCTCCTCAAACCTGGAGCCCGGTGCCCGACACGGACCTGCAGCGGAGCTGCGCCAGACACTTGAGGACCATCAGGCCCTCAAGGGCTGCGCCTCCTGCGGAGTCGTTCGCAGCCTTCGGCAGCGGCTACAGGTGTGCCAGGTGTGGGTCAGGCTTCGGCAGACGGCGCGTCG
This sequence comes from Pseudomonas protegens, assembly GCF_013407925.2. Classification (NCBI taxonomy): domain Bacteria; kingdom Pseudomonadati; phylum Pseudomonadota; class Gammaproteobacteria; order Pseudomonadales; family Pseudomonadaceae; genus Pseudomonas; species Pseudomonas protegens. The sequence continues at coordinate 1,965,569 of NZ_CP060201.1, forward strand.
GCCTTGCGCGAGACGGCAGCGGCCGCCAGTTCAGCGGCAACCGCCGGGGCGCCCTTGCCATTGAGCAGGCGTGCCAGGACGTCCTGGACCACCGGGCTCTTGCCCACCACGCCCTCGATGGCCTTGCCCACCGACAGCGACTTGGCGAAGGAGTTGAAGAAGTCGCCTTCGCCGCCAACGATCTCGATCTTGGCCTTGCTCAGAGCAGCCGAGAGCACTTCGGCCTGGTCCTTGGCGATGTCCTTGTTGGCGGCGATGGCGGCCATCGCTTCCTCGAAGTTCTTCTCCAGTTGCATGCGGAACTCTTCGTGCTGACGCGCGCTGTCGCTGAGGGAATCCAGGGCACCGAACTTCTTGCCCAGACCTTCGGCTTCGGCGTTCAGGCGTTGCAGCAGCACTTCGGCTTCGGCCGAACCCAGGTCCTTGGTGGCCTTGGCCTTGGCCGCGCCCAATTGCTCTTCGCCACGGGCCTGGGCCCCGAGTTTCTCTTCCATGACCTTGGCTTCGGCCAGGCCGTCCTTCTCTTTGGCAGCCGCCTGGGCTTCCATGATGCGGGCGTCGGCCAGGCCTTTTTCCTGCTCGCCGCGAGCTTCGGCAATCAGTTGCTCGGTGCGTACGCGGGCTTGAGCCAGGCCTTCTTTTTCCTGGGCCGCCGCGGTGATTTCCAGCACCCGGGCATCGGCCAGGCCAGGCGCGGCGCGCTCGGCTTCCAGGCCTTCGGCCAGGCGCTTCTTGGCTTCGGCCTGCTTGGCCGCCGCTTCCAGTTCGGCCTGGGCCAGGTTGTTGATTTCCACCGCCTTGTGCTTGGAGCGGGTTTCGTCGGCTTCGGCCTGTTTGACCTGGCGCACCAGATCCTGCTCGGCTTCGGCCTGGGCCTGGATCACCACCACTTGCTTGGCGCGCTCGGCTTCGGAGACTTCGCGTACTTCCTTGATCCGCTCTTCTTCCTGGGCCACGGTCTTCTCCACCGCGACCCGCTCACGGATCACCGTGGCGATGTTCTTGCGCTGCTCTTCCAGGGCCTTTTCTTTCTCGATGCGTTGCAGTTCCACTTCACGCTCGCGGGCCACCACTTCCAGGTCCTTGGCGCGGGTGACTTTCTCCACCTCGATGACCACCGCGCGCTGGCGGTTCTGCTGGGCCACTTCGACTTCGCGCTGATGGTTCTCGGTGCGCACGTCGATTTCCTGCTGCGCCTGAATGCGCGCCTGTTCGGCCTTCAGCCGCTCTTCTTCCTTGACCTTGGCGGTCTCGGCTTCTTCGCGGGCGCGGATGGTTTCGATCTCGCGCTTCTGCCGCGCCTCGGCATCGGCCTGCTGACGTTCGAGGGACAGGGAGGCTTCGCGAGTCTCGACGTTCTTTTTCTGGATCGCCAGTTCCTGGTTGCGCTCCAGTTCGTTGGTGATGACGTTCTGCGCCGCGGTCAGCTCGGTGATCTTGCGGATACCCTCGGCGTCGAGAATGTTGCTCGGGTCCAGGGAGTGCTTGGCGGTCTGTTCCAGGTAGTCGATGGCCACGTCTTCCAGCACATAGCCGTTGAGGTCGTTGCCGATGATCTCGATGATGCGGTCGCGGAAGTCCTGGCGGTTCTCGAACAGCTGGACGAAGTCGAACTGCTTGCCCACGGTCTTCAGCGCTTCGGAGAACTTGGCGTTGAACAGCTCGTTGACCGCGGCGCGGTCGGAGGCACGGTCGACACCGATGGCCTTGGCCACCTTGAGCACGTCTTCCTGGGTTTCATTGACCCGCAGGTAGAAGGCCACGGTGATGTCGGCGCGCATGTTGTCGCGGCAGATCAGACCATCCTTGGCCCGACGGTCGACTTCCAGGGTGATCAGCGAGATGCGCATGAACTCCTTGAGGTGGATGACCGGGTACACCAGGGCGCCGGTGAAGTGCACCTTGGGCGTCGAGGACATGTCGTTGACGATCAGCGCCGTGCCTTGGGGGACCTTGATGTAGAAGGCCTTGAACAGGGCCAGCAGGCCGAAGACCACCAAGACGACGAGGCCGATCCCGAGCAGGATGGGCAGCAGCGACGGTAAATTCATGCAATCAATCTCCTTTGATTCTGAGGAAGCCCGGGCTCAGAGGCCGCGAAACTCGTCCTCGGTAATGACCCGATAGGCGTGTTGCGCCTCCAGATACTCCAGTAACACGACGCGATCGCCGCGTTTGAAAGCTCGTGCCTCATCGGCACGCACACGCAGGATCAGGCCCGCGCCGCCGTTCTCGAGCACGGCTTCGCCGTGTTCCAGGGTGACTCTGCCGCTGCGTACCACGGCGGTCTGCCCCAGCACCGACTGGCTGCTGGTGGCTTCCATCTTGTGAAACAGCGGACGCAGCGGGCGACAGATGGCCGCGCTGATGGGCGCCGCCAGGAACAGTGCAAGCACTGCCAGCAACAGGCCCAGGGGATAGCGCAGCCAACCCAGGGGCAGGTGGCTGAGGACGTAGAGTTCGGCGAAGTAGGTCAGGAACCAGCTGAAGAACATCAGCAGGGTCAGCACCAGGGTGACCGGCACCCCGTTGAGCTTGAACTTGATCAGCAGCCCGGCCAGGCCTTCGCCGGCATGGGCGCTGTCGAGCAGCGAATCGGCCTCGAAGTCCAGCAGATCGACTTCAAGCATGCCCATGGCCACCACGGCCCAGTAGATCACCGCCAGGCAGAGCATGAAGCTGAACAGCACTGTGGGGAACGACAACACTGTCTGCAGGAAGATTTCCATTGCTTTCCTATCCCTGAAAAAGCCGGGCAAGGCCCATCGGCCCCGCCCCTACAACACAACGGTGAATCAGGACTTGTTACGATCCTTGAGGCGCGCCAGCACGCTGTCGGCGCTGGTGCTGCCGGCGACGATCCCGGCTTCGCGCAACTTGGCGTCCAGGGCATCGTCGGGGTTGCTGGTGCTGGCCAGTTCCGCTGCGGCTTCCATCTTCGCCGCACGCTCGGCCTGCTTCTGCTTGATCCGCTCCAGGGACTCCACCGCGGTGTGCAGCTTGCTCTGTGAGCCGCCGTAGCGCTGGGCCACGGCCTGCTGAGCCTTCTGCACGCTCTCGGTGGCCTTGACGGTATCCACCTGTTGTTTCAGATGTTTGATATTGCCTTCGGCCTGGGTCACGGCCTTGCGCAACTGGGCCACGCTGGCGGCGAAACCGTCGGCCTGCTCGCGCTCCACGGCCAGGTCGTTTTCCAGGTTGGCGATTTTCTGCGCCACTTCCTGGGCGAGCGGTTCGTTCCCCGACTCCAGGGCCTTGAGGGCGTAGCTTTCATACTCGGCGATCTTCGCCGCGCTGCCGTTGGCGCGCTCGGCGGCGAGTTTCTGCCGGGCCATGATCTCGGCCAGGGCTTCCTTGGACTTGCGCAGTTCCTGATCGGCGTCGCGGATTTCCTGATCGAGAATCCTCAGCGCCTGACTGTCCACCAGGGCCTCGCCCGCTTCATTGGCACCACCGCGCAGGGCGGTGAGCAACTTGCTCCATACGTTCATGTGCATTCCTCCAGGTCAGGCCTGAGCCTTCAGGTAGCCTTCGTAGGCCTCGGTAGCCCTGATCACGTTGCTGGCCAGGGTTTCGATCTCGTACAGCACGTTGGAGAGGATCGAGGTGGCGCTGAGCGCACCGAACATCATGTAGAAGCGCTCGCCGCCCAAGCCGGTTTCCAGGCCGATGCTCGACAGCGGGAACAACTGGCGGCTGAGCAGCACTTCTTCGTTGAAGGCCTGCACATCGGTGACTTTGCTTTGCGGCCAGAGCAGGGCTTCGACCAGGATCTGCTCGCCGGACAGGGCGACGAACAGCGGCAGGTCGCCGTATTCGCGCATGGTCACGTGCAAGCTCGGCTCGGCGCCTTCAAGCAGTTCAACGCTGGCTTCGCCGCTGCTGAACAACTCGGTGGCCATCAGGGCCTGGCACAGCGATCGGGCATTCCAGATCTGCGGCATGCTCATTTCTCCATCCTTTTCCACAGGAGCCAGCCCTTCGAAGGGCTGACGCAGTTTGCGTTCAACCGCCAGCAACGCCTGGGCGTTCTCCGGCAGTATCCAGACTTCCTTTTTCACCAGGCCCTGATCACGCAGGCGCTGGCGGAATAAACGTTGGTAATGGGCTGAGGATTTGTTTTCCATGGCGCACAGACTAGAGCATCACATGTAAGAAGTTCAATTCATTACATGTAAGTTTTTGACCGGGTATTTGTAACGAGATTTATCAGAAATGCCACTCAGGCAAGCGTCACGGGCATAGACCAGATTGCGTCCTTTGCAAGGGCTTTTTCTCGAACGGCGTCATTAAACCCGTCACGAAAGGGAATGAGAAGCACAATTATCCCTTCATCCACCTGGAAATAATGAATAAAGGCCAACGCCGGGCGCTGCCTTAATGGCAACCAATGGTCTAGGCTAGGCGGATTTTCCTGCCCAGCGGATGCCCCATGAACAGTCTCAGCAAGCCCCTCGCCGGATTGAAAGTGATCGAACTCGGCACCCTGATCGCCGGCCCCTTCGCCTCGCGCATCTGCGCCGAGTTCGGTGCCGAGGTGATCAAGGTCGAGTCCCCGGACGGCGGCGATCCGTTGCGCAAGTGGCGCAAGCTGTATGAAGGCACTTCGCTGTGGTGGTTCGTCCAGGCCCGCAACAAGAAATCCCTGACCCTGAACCTCAAGCACCCCGAAGGCCTGGCAGTGCTCAAGCAGCTGCTGGGCGAAGCGGACATCCTGATCGAGAACTTCCGCCCCGGCGTGCTGGAGAAACTCGGCCTGGGCTGGGACGTGCTGCACGCCCTGAACCCGAAACTGGTGATGGTGCGCCTGTCGGGCTTCGGCCAGACCGGACCGATGAAGGACCAGCCGGGCTTCGGCGCCGTAGGCGAATCCATGGGCGGCCTGCGCTACATCACTGGCTTCGAGGATCGTCCGCCGGTGCGTACCGGGATCTCCATCGGCGACTCCATCGCCGCCCTGTGGGGCGTGATCGGCGCCCTGATGGCCCTGCGTCATCGCGAGGTCAACGGTGGCCAGGGGCAAGTGGTGGACGTGGCGCTGTACGAGGCGATCTTCGCCATGATGGAAAGCATGGTTCCGGAGTTCGACGTGTTCGGCTTTATCCGCGAGCGCAGCGGCAACATCATGCCCGGCATCACCCCGTCTTCGATCCACACCAGCCTGGACGGCAAACATGTGCAGATCGGCGCCAACGGCGACGCGATCTTCAAGCGCTTCATGCTGCTTATCGGCCGCGACGACCTGGCCAACGATCCCGCCCTGGCCAGCAACGACGGACGCGACACCCGCCGCGACGAGCTGTACGGGGTGATCGATCGCTGGGTGGCGTCCCTGCCCCTGGAACGGGTGCTGGAGCAACTGAATCAGGCCGAAGTCCCGGCCAGCCGGATCTTCAGCGCCGAAGACATGTTCAACGACCCGCAATTTCTGGCCCGGGAAATGTTCCTCCAGGCCAAGCTGCCGGACGGCAAGGCCTTCAAGATGCCCGGCATCGTGCCGAAACTCTCTGAGACGCCCGGCTCCGCGGACTGGGTCGGGCCCGAGCTCGGCGAACATTCGGCCGAGGTCCTGGCAGGCCTGGGCTACAGCAGCGAACAGATCCAACACTTGCGCAACTCTGGGGCAATCTAACCTGAAACAGCCGTCTCACACCGACGCTCCACAACCGGCACATCGACGCTCGAACCCCGGCCCTGGCCGACTGACGATGGCGCTCGCGGCGTGCCTGCTGTGGTTGCCCTGCACACCCGGCCACGCCGGGGAAATGCTCACCTGGCTGTTGCGCGACCTGCCCCCCTTGAATGTGTTCGAAGGCCAGCAGAAGGGCCGCGGGGTCGTCGACCTGCTGATGCCGCAACTGATCGCCAGCCTGCCCGAGTACCAGCACGAACTGGTCCGGGTCAATCGCGCCCGAGGCATGCAAATGCTGCGCGAGCCCAGCTTCACCTGCGACCCGGCGCTGATCTGGAGCAAGGAGCGCGCGCAGTGGGTCGCCTTCTCCATCACCAGCTTTCGCGTATTGAGCAATGGCCTGGCGATCCGCCGCGCCGACCGCGCGCAACTCGCGCACTTCCTGCACGATGGCAAGGTCGACCTGCGTGGCCTGCTCGAAAGCAGCAAGGAACTGATTGGCGTGGTAGCCGAGCGCAGCTACGGGCAACAGCTCGACAACCTGCTACAACAAGTGTCGCCCCAGCAGATTCGCGCCCACTATGGCAACGATGCCCTGGGCAGCCTGCTGCAGATGCAGCGTCTGGGCCGCCTGCAACTGCTCCTGGGCTACTGGCCGGAAATCCGCTATCAAGCCGTGCAGCAGGGGATCGACCCGCAGGATCTGGAGTTCTTTGCGATCGAAGGCACCAGCAAGTATCAGGAAATCCACGTCGGCTGCTCCGACACCCCGGAGGGCAGGCAGGCCATTACCCGAATCAACCAGGCCCTGCTCAAGCTGCGCGAAGAGCAGTTGGTGGAGCTGTATGCCGCCTGGCTGGACCCCGGAATGCGCGACGAATACCGCGCTGACGCCCGCATCTACTTCCAGGACCTGCACGACCACTGACAAATCCCGGGCAAAAAGAAACCCCGAGAAGTGGGGAGACGACTCGGGGTTAAACGCGGTCTTTGACGACCGGTATCAGCCGGCTACAAGCACCGGAGCACAATGCCTGATCCTGCTGATACTGAGTCTGACTGATACACGGGCGGGAAGGTTCCGTAAAAATGTGCATCAGCGGTGCTGATCGAACACCTTGCCTTCGGCGGCGTGGCGCAAGGCTGCGATCACACAAGGCTCCAACCGCCCTTCGGCGATCAGCACATCACGATGCAGCCCATCGACCACATCGGTCAGCAGGCGCTTGTCAGTGAGCTGGGCCTGATTGACCTCACGCTCCACGACAATCGCGCCAGCGGCGTTCTTCAGGATCACCAGGCATTCGCCGTGGGCGCCCGATGGGGCCAGAGTTACTTGATACGGGCTCAAAGCTTCACCCAGCAATAGGCTGATACTTTCCATCTCGATCACCACTCAATAGTCCGAAACAAGTGCCCAAGGGCGTTTCCACAGTAAATGACCACCGGCCCGAGAAGAAAGTTCGCACCGTAAAAAAGCCTGTTACGCGGTATGTATTCGAGCATGCACGGACAAGATGACAAGGATAAAACGGCGACGACCGCCAATCGCCAGAGCCACTCCCCCCTCTTGGCTTTGCCGCAGCCTTGAGTGTTTTGCGCAGCGGCGACAGCTCCTTGCGGGCAATAAAAAGCCCGTCCGGAGACGGGCTGTTTTTCAGTCAAGCCAAAGTATCAGAGCGGCTTGCCACGATTGCCGTGCTGGCTGACGAAAGCCTGCACCGCTTTCAGGTCGTTGGCCAGGACCGTGCAGCGTTCTTCGCGCTGGAACAGGTCGGACAGGTGCGCCGGCAGTTCCAGGGCCTTGCCGACACCGGCTTTCTCCACCGCGTCCGGGAACTTGACCGGGTGCGCGGTGCCCAGGATCACCATCGGCGTGTCCAGGCTGCGACGGCATTCACGGGCGGCCTTGACGCCGATCGCAGTGTGCGGGTCCAGCACTTCGCCGGTCTGGGCGAAGACTTCGGCGATGGTTTCGCAGGTTTGCTCGTCGTTCACCGCCAGGGAATCGAACAGCTTGCGCGCTTCGGTCCAGCGATCTTCTTCGACGCTGAAACCGCCACCTTGCTTGAAGCTGTCCATCAACGCGGCCAGGGCCGCACCGTTGCGCCCGTGCAGGTCGAACAGCAGGCGTTCGAAGTTCGACGACACCATGATGTCCATGGACGGCGACAGGGTCGCGTGCAGGGTTTCCTTGACGTACTGATTGCCGCTCATGAAGCGGTGCAGGATGTCGTTGCGGTTGGTGGCGACGATCAGCTGGCTGATGGGCAGGCCCATGTTGCGTGCCAGGTAGCCGGCGAAGATGTCGCCGAAGTTGCCGGTGGGCACCGAGAACGCGATGGAGCGCGCCGGACCGCCCAGCTGCAGGGCCGCGTGGAAGTAGTAGACGATCTGGGCCATGATCCGCGCCCAGTTGATCGAGTTCACCGCCACCAGACGGGTGCCCTTGAGGAAGCCCTGGTCGGCGAAGCTGGCCTTGACCATTTCCTGGCAGTCGTCGAAGTTGCCTTCGATGGCGATGTTGTGGATGTTCTCGCCGAGGATGGTGGTCATCTGCCGGCGCTGCACTTCCGATACACGGTTGTGCGGATGCAGGATGAAGATGTCGACGTTGTCGCAACGCTTGCAACCTTCGATGGCCGCCGAACCGGTGTCACCCGACGTGGCGCCGATGATCACCACGCGCTCGCCGCGCTTCTCCAGCACGTAGTCCAGCAGGCGACCCAGCAGTTGCAGGGCGAAGTCCTTGAACGCCAGGGTCGGGCCGTGGAACAGCTCCAGCACCCACTCATTGCCGTTCAACTGGCGCAGCGGCGCGATGGCGTTGTGGGAGAAGGCCGCGTAGGTTTCTTCGAGGATTTTCTTGAAGTCGGCATCCGGAATGCTGCCGGTGACGAACGGGCGCATGACCCGGAACGCCAGCTCGTGATACGGCAGGCCGGCCCAGGAAGCGATTTCTTCCTGGGTAAAGCGCGGCAGGTTCTCTGGCACATAGAGACCGCCGTCGCTGGCCAGACCGGCCAGCAGCACATCTTCGAAATTCAGGGCCGGTGCCTGGCCACGAGTACTGATATAGCGCATGGGGACAAACCTTCGGTTTGAGCTGCAAGTTGCAAGCTACAAGCGACGGGCCAGAGCAGTTGCGCTTCTGGCTTGCCGCTTGGCACTTGAAGCTTGCCGCTGCTTCAATTGAGATGTTCGACGCGGATACGGACCACTGGGCCGACGACGCCCTGCAGGGCCTCCAGGGCGGTGATCGCATCATTGATGTGCTGCTCCAGAACGCGGTGGGTCAGGAGGATCATCGGCACCAGGCCGTCCTGCTCTTCCACTTCCTTCTGCATGATCGATTCGATGTTGATGCCGCGCTCCGAGAGGATGCTCGCCACCTGGGCCAATACGCCCGGGTGATCCTTGGCCTGGATGCGCAGGTAGTAGGCGCTTTCGCAGGACTCGATCGGCAGGATCGGGTGGTCCGACAGCGAGTCAGGCTGGAACGCCAGGTGCGGCACGCGGTTTTCCGGGTCGCTGGTCATGGCGCGAACCACGTCCACCAGGTCGGCCACCACCGAGGAAGCGGTCGGCTCCATGCCGGCGCCGGCGCCGTAGAACAGGGTCGAACCGGCAGCATCGCCATTGACCATGACTGCGTTCATCACGCCGTTGACATTGGCGATCAGGCGGTCGGCCGGGATCAGGGTCGGGTGCACCCGCAGCTCGATGCCGGCCTCGGTGCGGCGCGCCACGCCCAGGTGCTTGATGCGGTAGCCCAGGGCTTCGGCGTAGTTCACATCGGCGGTGGTCAGCTTGGTGATGCCTTCGGTGTAGGCCTTGTCGAACTGCAGCGGGATACCAAAGGCGATGGACGCCAGGATGGTCAGCTTGTGCGCGGCATCGATGCCTTCAACGTCGAAGGTCGGGTCGGCTTCGGCGTAACCCAGGGCCTGGGCTTCGGCCAGCACGTCTTCGAAGGTGCGGCCCTTCTCGCGCATTTCCGAGAGGATGAAGTTGCCGGTGCCGTTGATGATCCCCGCCAGCCAGTTGATGCGGTTGGCCGACAACCCTTCGCGGATCGCCTTGATCACCGGGATGCCACCGGCCACGGCGGCTTCGAAGGCCACGATCACGCCCTTCTCCTGGGCCTTGGCGAAGATTTCGTTGCCGTGCACGGCGATCAGCGCCTTGTTCGCGGTGACCACGTGCTTGCCGTTCTCGATGGCCTTGAGCACCAGTTCACGGGCCACGGTGTAGCCGCCCACCAGCTCGATGACGATATCGATCTCGGGGTTGGTGGCCACGGCGAAGACATCGTTGGTCATCGCAATACCGGTCGTTTGGAACTGCGGCTTTGGCGTACGGGTAGCAATTTGCGCTACTTCGATTCCACGCCCGGCACGGCGGGCAATCTCCTCGGCGTTGCGCTGAAGTACGTTTAGGGTACCGCCACCGACAGTACCCAGCCCACAGATGCCTACTTTGACCGGATTCACTCTGAACTCCCCATAAAACGGCCGACTCAAGGCCGGCCGTAGAAAACAGCCGCAAACAGCGCGGCTCTCTATTAATGCCCCTCCGGTTGCACCCGGAGGGGCATGATCGTCAAAGGCTAGCGTGACGATGCAGGATTATTTCGCACCCAGGGCCAATTTGGCGATCTGTGGTGCTGGCTGATAACCAGGAATGACCTGGCCATCGGCAAGGACGATGGCCGGGGTGCCGTTGACACCGATCGACTGGCCCAGGGCGAACTGCTTGGCAACCGGGTTCTCGCACTTGGCGGCCTTGATTTCCTTGCCGTCGACCATCTTGTCCATCGCGGCTTTCTTGTCCGCCGAGCACCAGACCGCCTGCAACTGTTCATCACCCGGCGAGCCTAGGCCCTGGCGCGGGAACGCTACGTAGCGCACTTCCACGCCCTGCTTGTTCAACGCCGGGATTTCCGCGTGCAGCTTATGGCAGTACGGGCAGGTGGTGTCGGTAAATACGGTGATGTGGGTCTTGGTTTCGCCAATGGCCGGATAGACCACAGTTTCTGCGACCGGAATGCCGTTGATCAACTTGGAAATGCCCAGACGCTCGGTTTTTTCCGTGAGGTTGACCGGCTTGCCGTCCTTGAGCTGGAACAGATAGCCCTGAACCACGAACTGGCCGTCGGCGCTGGCGTACAGCACGCGGCTGCCCTTGAGCTTGACCTCATACAGGCCCGCCAGGGGGCTGGCGGTGATGCTCTCCACCGGCACTTCGAGCTGCAGCGTCTCGAGGCTCTTGCGGATGGCTTTCTCGGCACTGTCATCGGCCACGGCGAAGGTGCTGAGCAACGCCAGGGAGGCGGCGGCAATAATCTGGGTCAAACGCATGGGAACTCCTGAAGGCGGGCAAATGGGCAAGTGCCAGCGCGGGTCGGGACCAAACGCGGGCAAACAGCCTTTTTGCAAACCGGCAAAGCCTATCACATCTGTTTGCCGGCACCGACTACGGGCGACGCAAAGCGCCGCACGGACGCCCAATCAACCCCTTGGATGATGCTTGGCGTGCAGATCCTGCAGCCGCGCGCGGGCCACATGGGTGTAGATCTGGGTGGTGGACAGGTCGCTGTGCCCCAGCAACATCTGTACCACCCGCAAATCGGCGCCGTGGTTGAGCAGGTGCGTTGCAAACGCGTGGCGCAGGGTATGGGGCGACAGCGCCTTGCCGATCCCGGCGACCTTGGCCTGATGCTTGATCCGATGCCAGAAGGTCTGCCGGGTCATTTGTTCGCCGCGCTGGCTGGGAAACAGCACGTCGCTGGGTCGCCCGCCCAGCAACTCGGCACGGCCATCGCGCAGGTAGCGCTCGACCCAGACAATCGCCTCTTCGCCCATGGGCACCAGGCGCTCCTTGCTGCCCTTGCCCATGACCCGCAACACGCCCTGGCGCAGGTTGACCTGCTCCAGGGTCAGGCTGATCAGCTCGGTGACCCGCAACCCGCAGGCATAGAGCACTTCGAGCATGGCGCGGTCGCGCTGGCCGATGGCCTCGCTCAGGTCCGGGGCGGCCAGCAGCGCCTCGACATCCGCTTCCGACAGCGACTTGGGCAACGGCCGCCCCAGTTGCGGCATGTCGATCCGCAGGGTCGGGTCGACCTCAATCAGCTTTTCCCTGAGCAGATAGCGATAGAACCCGCGCAGGCCGGAGAGAAACCGCGCCGTCGAACGGGGCTTGTAGGCTTGCTCCACACGCCAGGCCAGGTGATCGAGGATCAACTCGCGACCGGCTCGCGGCAGCTCCAGCCCCTGCTCCTGCAGCCAGCCGTTGAACAGCGCCAGATCGCTGCGATAGGCGTCGCGGGTGTTGTCGGACAAGCCTTTCTCCAACCACAGGGCATCGAGAAAACGGTCGATCAGGGGGTGGTCGATGGCAGGCATAAGGACTCGAAAGGCTCGGCCCAGGGGCCGCGGGTAAAAAAATAGTGAACTGCACGGAGGGTCGCTAGTCTTTCATAGCCAGCCATTTCAAGGAACAGGGTGCATTGATGAGCGAACAACAGATTCTGCTGGCCTTCGGCGGCATCGGCGCGGCGGCACTGGGCTGCCAGTGGCTGGCCTGGAGGCTGAAGCTGCCGGCCATTCTGTTCCTGCTGCTCAGCGGCATCCTGGCCGGCCCCGTGCTCGGCTGGCTCGACCCGCAGGAAATGTTCGGCCCGCTGCTGATGCCCCTGGTGTCGCTGGCGGTGGCGCTGATCCTGTTCGAAGGCAGCCTGACCCTGCACCTCTCGGAGTGGCGCGAGATCGGCAGCGTGGTGCGCCGCCTGGTGACCCTCGGCGCGCTGTCCACCTGGGCGGTAATCACCCTGGCCACCCACTGGCTGCTGGGCTTCGACTGGATGCTGGCCCTGCTGTTCGGCACCCTGACCCTGGTCACCGGGCCGACGGTGATCGTGCCCATGCTGCGCGTGGTGCGGCCCAAGGCCTCGATCGCCAATATCCTGCGCTGGGAAGGCATCGTCATCGATCCCATCGGCGCCCTGCTAGCGGTGGTGGTCTACAGCTTCATCATTGCCAGTGCCGCCGGCGACGGCCTGAGCCACAGCCTGCTGACCTTCGGCGGCGTGCTGCTGTGCGGCGGCCTGTTCGGCATCGCCGGCGGCTGGGTCCTGGGCAGCATCATGCGTCGCCAGTGGCTGCCGGAATACCTGCACAACCTGGCAAGCCTGGCCGGGGTGCTGGGAATCTTCATTGCCGCCAACCAGGTGATGCACGAATCCGGGCTGCTGGCGGTGACCCTGATGGGCATGTGGATGGCCAACATGAAGGGCGTGGACGTGCGGCACATCCTGCACTTCAAGGAAAACCTCAGCGTGCTGCTGATCTCCGGCCTGTTCATCCTGCTGGCGGCCCGCCTGGACCTCATGGCGCTGATCGCCCTGGGCCCACTGGTGCTGATCCTGCTGCTGGTGATCCAGTTCATCGCCCGCCCGCTGAACGTGCTGCTGTCCACCGCCGGCTCCAGCCTCAACTGGCGCGAACGGGCGTTGCTGGCGTGGATTGCCCCACGGGGGATTGTCGCCGCCGCGGTGTCGGCGATCTTCGCCATCCGCCTGGACGAAGCCGGCCATCAGGGCGCGCTGCTGCTGGTGCCGCTGACCTTTGCCGTGATCATCGGCACCGTGGTGCTGCAAAGCGCCACGGCTCGCCCCCTGGCGCGCCTGCTGAAGGTCGCCGAACCGGCGCCTAGCGGCTTTCTGATAGTCGGGGCCAACGGCCCGGCCCGTACCCTGGGCAAGGCCCTGCAGCAACTGGGCAGCCGGGTGCTGCTGACCGACTCCAGCTGGGAGAACATCCGGACAGCGCGCATGGAAGGCCTGCCGACCTACTTCGGCAACCCGGCCTCGCAGCACGCCGACGCGCACCTGGACCTGGTAGGCCTGGGGCATCTGCTGGCGCTCTCGCCCTCCGGCGAACTCAACACCCTGGCGGCCATGCGCTTTCGTCACGACTTCGGTCATCAGCGCCTGTTCGCCCTGGCCAACAGCCAGGAAAGCCGGCGCACCGACAAGCACCGCGCCAGTCACGAGCACCGTGGCCAGCTACTGGGCAGTGAGGCCCTGACCTACACCAAGCTGGCCAGCCTACTGGCCCAGGGTGCCGAGCTGTACAGCACGAACCTGACCGAGGCCTTCGGCTGGGACGATTACCAGGCCCTGCACGGCGAACGCGCCACCCTGCTGTTCGCTCGCGACAGCAACGGCTGGGTGCACGTCGTCACCCCAGAAAGCACCCTCAAGCCGGCACCGGGCTGGACCCTGCTGGCGCTGATCCAACCCGAATCCCTGTAACCGAGCTCCCCAACTGGCTTGCCAGCGAAGAGACCCGCAAGAACGCGTTCGCCGACAAGCCGGCCCCTACACAACCGAGTTCCCGTAGGAGCTGGCTTGCCAGCGAAGAGGCCCGAGCCCCCGCTCGCCGGCAAGCCGGCTCCTACGCGGCAAACCCTGGAAGCACCGGCACCGGGCGCTTGTCGTCGTCGATGGCAACAAAGCTGAACAGGCCATGGATGGCTTTCTCCCGCCCATCACAGCTCATGCTTTCGACAAACACCTCGACTTCGACCTTGAGGCTGGTGTTGCCCACCGTCACCACCCGCCCGACCAACTCGACGATCGAACCCGCGGCAATCGGATGCTTGAAATCAATGCGGTCGGTGGACACCGTCACCAGCGGCAAACGACAGAAACGCGTGGCCGCAATGAACGAAACCTCATCCATCCAGGCCAGGGCCGTGCCGCCGAACAGGGTGTTGTGATGGTTGGTGGTGGACGGGAATACCGCCTTGGTCACGCGGGTCACCGAGAGCTCGGTGCGGCGCTGGATTTCTTGCTCGCGAGGGGACATGGATCAACTGCCTGAAACACTGAAGAGGGATAAATGACGGGCAACAAAAAAGCAGCCCGTAGGCTGCTTTTTTCTGCATCGGAAGCTGGACTTAAGCCAGTTTTTCCTTGATGCGAGCTGCTTTACCCGACAGGTCGCGCAGGTAGTACAGCTTGGCTTTACGCACGTCACCGCGACGCTTGACAGCCATGCTGTCGATCTGCGGGGAGTAGGTCTGGAAAGTACGCTCTACGCCAACACCGTTGGAGATTTTACGTACGGTGAACGCGCTGTTCACACCGCGGTTGCGCTTGGCGATCACTACGCCTTCGAACGCCTGCAGACGGGAACGATCGCCTTCCTTCACTTTCACCTGAACGACAATGGTGTCGCCCGGGGCAAAGGCTGGGATCTCTTTGGTCATCTGCTCTGCTTCGAGTGCAAGGATGATTTTGTTGGTCATGCTGTGCTCCTAAGGTAAATCGTCGGATCTACCATCGATACGTTGTTAACTATCGTCCCGCTCGCGGAGATATTCCTCGAGCAGCTTCTTCTCTTCTCCAGAAAGCGAGCGGCTTTCCAGAAGATCGGCGCGTCGTTCATAGGTCCGACCAAGGGACTGCTGTAAACGCCAACGCCGGATGTGTGCGTGATTGCCACTTAGCAATACGTCGGGAACACGCTGATCCGCATACACCTCCGGTCGGGTGTAGTGCGGGCAATCCAGCAGACCGTCCGTGAAGGAATCTTCCTCCGCGGAATCCACATGCCCTAAAGCTCCGGGCAGCAGTCGCGTAACCGCATCAATCAGGACCATCGCCGGCAGCTCGCCACCGGAGAGTACATAGTCGCCAATCGACCACTCTTCATCGACATGAGCTTCAATAAACCGCTCGTCAATGCCTTCATAACGACCAGCAATCAGGATCAATGCATCCTCATTCGCCAACTCGCGCACCGCCGACTGATTCAGTTGACGGCCTTGGGGCGACAGGTAGATCACCTTCGCACCCTCCCCGGCTGCGTTTCTGGCCTGAACCAGTGCATCCTCCAGGGGCTTGATCTTCATCACCATGCCCGGGCCACCGCCAAACGGGCGATCGTCCACAGTGTGATGTCGATCCGTGGTGTAGTCTCGCGGATTCCAACAGGTCAGCTGCAACAGCCCCTGTTTCACCGCGCGGCTGGTTATGCCGTACTCGCTGATGGCGGAAAACATCTCGGGAAACAAGCTGATCACTTCTACGCGCAAGTTAGCCACGCTTAGAAATCCGCGTCCCATTCCACCTTCATCTCGCCCGCGGCCAGGTCGACGGCCAACACGCATTGCTCGGTATAGGGCAACAGGCGTTCGCGATCATCCAGGCTGCCAGCGCAAGGCTTGACCACCATTACATCGTTCGAGCCGGTCTCCAGCAGGTGATCGATCTGCCCGAGCAGTTGCCCGAGGGTGTCGATGACCTTGAGACCTTGCAGCTGGTACCAGTAGTACTCGCCGTCGGTCAGTTCAGGGAACAGGCTGCGCGGCACGCAGATCTCGTAACCGGCCAGAAGACGAGCTTCTTCGCGATCATCAAGACCCTTGAGCTTTGCGACCAGGAACTTGTCGTTCCCGCGTCCGCTGACCAGCTCAACCTGCTTCACGCTACCTTCGCGCTTGAGCGTCCAGGTTTTGTAGTCCAACAGGTTTTTAATCGGATCAGTAAAGGAAAAGACCTTCACTTCGCCGCGAACGCCATGAACAGAGTAGATTTTGCCGATAACGATCAAATCATCAGCAGGAGCTGGCGTCGCGTTCATAGGGTTCAGGCTGCAGCCTTAGCCGATTCCTTCAGCAACTGAGCAACGCGCTCAGAAGGCTGTGCACCCACGCTCAGCCAGTAGGCTACGCGCTCTTGGTTCACGGACAGGCGGACTTCTTGACCACGAGCGATCGGGTTGAAGAAGCCAACTTGTTCTTTGTGCGAACCGTCACGTGGGTTACGGCTGTCGGTCACGGTCAAGTGGTAAAACGGGCGCTTTTTGGAGCCGCCAAGGGCAAGACGGATTGTTAGCATGTGAACATCGTTCCTGTAGTCGGTGCTGCAAATCTAAATGCACAGCGGGCATGGGTGCCCGAAAGGCCGCATATTCTAAGGAATATCCGGACTTTTGCAAATGACTTTTTCCGGCGCCTATCGGCTGCCACTCAGATTTGCTACGAAGCCGTCGCAAGCGACAGCGAGTGAGCGCGCCCCAATCGAGGGTTTGCTCGAGATTCCACGTCCCCGTGGAAAAGCGCCGGCATGACTGCCGGCGCGGATTCTTCAGATCTTCGGCATGCCGCCGCCGGGCAACATGCCGCCCATGCCGCGCATCATCTTGGCCATCCCGCCCTTGGCGGAGAACTTCTTCATCATCTTCTGCATCTGCTTGTGCTGCTTGATCAAGCGGCCGATGTCCTGCACCTGGGTACCGGAACCCATGGCGATCCGACGCTTGCGCGAACCGCTGATCAGCTCAGGGTCGCGGCGCTCGGCCGGGGTCATGGAGTTGATGATGGCTTCCATCTGCTTGAACTGCTTTTCAGCAGCGCTCTGTGCGTTGCCCATCTGCGCCAGATTGACGCCGCCGATGTTCGGCAGCTTGTCCATCAGGCCGCCCAGGCCGCCCATGTTCTTCATCTGTTGCAGCTGATCGCGGAAGTCTTCAAGGTCGAAGCCCTTGCCCTTCTTCAGCTTCTTGGCCAGCTTGTCGGCCTTTTCCTTGTCGAGGGTCTGCTCGGCCTGTTCGATCAGGCTGAGCACGTCGCCCATGCCGAGGATCCGCGAAGCGATACGTTCCGGGTGGAACGGCTCCAGGGCCTCGGACTTCTCGCCCATGCCGATGAACTTGATCGGCTTGCCGGTGATGGCCCGTACCGACAGCGCGGCACCACCACGGGCGTCGCCGTCGACCTTGGTCAGGATCACCCCGGTCAGCGGCAGCGCATCGCCAAAGGCCTTGGCGGTGTTGGCGGCGTCCTGACCGGTCATGGCGTCGACCACGAACAGGGTTTCCACCGGCTTGATCGCCGCGTGCAGCGCCTGGATCTCGTCCATCATCTCGCTGTCGACGTGCAAGCGACCGGCGGTGTCGACGATCACCACGTCGATGAACTTGAGTTTTGCTTCCTTAATAGCCGCTTCGGCGATGGCCACCGGCTTCTGGCTCAGGTCCGACGGGAAAAAGGTCACGCCGATGTCGTTGGCCAGGGTTTCCAGCTGCTTGATCGCCGCCGGGCGGTAAACGTCGGCGGACACCACCATCACGCTCTTTTTCTTGCGCTCTTTAAGGAAGCGCGCAAGCTTGCCGGCGGTGGTGGTCTTGCCCGCACCTTGCAGACCGGCCATCAGCACCACCGCTGGCGGCACGGCGCTGAGGTTGAGGTCTTCGTTGGCCGCGCCCATCAGGCTTTCCAGCTCGGCCTGGACAATCTTCACAAAGGCCTGGCCCGGGGTCAGGCTGCGGGACACTTCGGTGCCGACCGCACGCTCCTTCACCGAGTTGACGAAGTCCTTGACCACCGGCAACGCAACGTCGGCTTCGAGCAGCGCCATGCGCACTTCGCGCAGGGTGTCTTTGATGTTGTCCTCGGTCAGCTTGGCCTTGCCGGTGACATGGCGCAGCGTCTGCGAGAGACGGTCGGTTAGGTTTTCAAACATGCTCGATCCTTTCAGGCCCAAGGTAGACCGGGGTAATGGCGGCCCAGAGCGTAATAAACAAGTGCTCGATGAGCCTGCGGCGTGGGCAGGTCGCGGATTATAGCGAAGACTGTGCGTGGCGGACACCTCGCCGTCTGCTTGCGTGGTCTTTCAGGGCTGTGGGTTCTATGCCAAACTCAGCGACTTTCGGGCCTGCCTAACAGGATTTATGCTCCCCTTGTCACCCAGCTTGCTACCCACCCTCGCCGCCGTCCTTTATGCCGCTGCGACCTTCTATCAAGGCTCTCGCCTGGCCTCCGGCGCCAAGGCAAACAAGCGCCTGCTGGTTACGCTGGGCATCCTGGCCCTGCTCGCCCATGGCATCAGCCTGCTGACCCATCTGCTGACCCCGGCAGGCCTGGGCCTGGACTTCTTCAGCGCCGCCAGCCTGATCGCCGCGGCGGTCATCGCCCTGACCCTGCTGGCCTGCTGGCGGATTCCGGTGGAAAACCTGCTGGTGCTGTTATTCCCCCTGGGCGCGCTGACGGCCCTGCTGGCGCAGTTCGTGCCAACCGGCACCGTGCCTGTGATCGATGAGGAGCCGGGGATTCTCGCCCACATCCTGTTGTCGATCCTGGCCTACGGCATGTTCACCATCGCGGTGTTCCAGGCCTTGCTGCTGCTGGTGCAGGACCATCAGTTGAAGAACAAGCATCCGTCCGGCCTGATCAGGAACTTCCCGCCCCTGCAGACCATGGAAAGCCTGCTGTTCGGCTTTCTCTGGGCCGGCTGGACCCTGCTCTCGCTGTCGCTGATCTCCGGCTGGCTGTTCGTCGAAAACCTGTTCGCCCAGCACTTGGTGCACAAGACCCTGCTGGCTTGCCTGGCCTGGGTGGTGTTCAGCGTGCTGCTGTGGGGCCGCAACCGCCTGGGCTGGCGCGGGCACAAGGCGATTCGCTGGACCCTCGCGGGTTTCTGCCTGCTGATGCTGGCGTACTTCGGCAGCAAGCTGGTTCGTGAATACATCCTGCACATCTGACGACCGGCCATGACCGACTCCCTGCCCTCCGGGCCCATGCTCGCGGTAATCGCCCTGCTGATCGTCTGGTCGGGGCTGTTCACGGCCATCGATGCCGCGCAACAGCACCTGCTGACCCAACGCAACGGCTCGCGCTCCGGCGACAAGCCGACAGCGCGACTGGCCTTCCCCAAGGAAAGCCTGATTCTGTGCAATACCCTCTGCCGGGTCCTGGCGGTGGTCATCAGCACCTTGCTGGCGCTGTTCTACTGGGCGGAAGAAGGCCCCTGGCTGGCCTGCCTGATCAGCACCAGCGGCTTGCTGGTGCTGGCCGAGTACCTGCCCCGTACCCTGGCATTGCGCTATCCGGAAGGCACCCTGAGCTTTGGCAACAGCCTGCTGGGCATCCCCATGAAGCTTGTCTACCCCTTAGCTTGGCTGCTCAACGCCATCGGCCAGCTGCTGTTGCGCCCGTTCGCTGCCAAGGCCAGCGCGGTCAAGCACAGCGACGACGATCCGGCACTGCTTGACGACGAACCCACGCCCCAGGAACCGCACGCGCTGTCCGGCATCCACGCCCTGGACAACATCACGGTCAACGACATCCTGGTGCCCCGCAGCGAAGTCGACGGCATCAACCTGGATGACCCGATCGAGGAAATCATCGCTCAGTTGCGCGCGAACAAACGCACCCGGCTGCCGGTGTTCCACAGCGATATCAATCAGGTCGAAGCGGTGCTCAACACCCGGCAGATCCGCCACCTGCTGCCGGACGCCAGCCTGACCAAGGAAGCCCTGCTGGCCGCCTGCCACGAGCCCTACTTCGTTCCGGAAAGCACCCCGCTGCAGTTGCAACTGCTCAACTTCCACAAGCAGCAACGGCGCCTGGGCATGGTGGTGGACGAATACGGCGAAGTGCTGGGCATCGTCACCCTGGAAGACATCCTCGAAGAAATCGTCGGCGAGTTCGAAAGCGAGCACAGCCTGGACAACCCCCACATCCATCCCCAGGCCGACGGGCGCTATGTGGTGGAAGGCGCCGCCTCGATTCGCGAACTGAACAAGAGCCTGGGCTGGCACCTGCCTTGCGACGGCCCCAAGACCCTCAACGGCCTGGTCACCGAAGCCCTGGAAACCATTCCCGACAGCGCCGTGTGCCTGAAGATCGGCCGCTACCGCCTGGAGATCCTCGAAACCGAGGAAAACCGCGTCAGCCGCGTGCTGCTCTGGCACACCAGCAGCCCTCCCGCCCGGGCCTGACTCGTCACCGATACGCCCCCCCTACAGGCTGATGCCCTGGCCTTGAACCTGTGCCAAGGGCTTTCGGGGCCCGGCGCAGTCACGCCCCCCCGGCAACCGCCACAGCCCTTGTTGGATCGTTAGCCACCTTTCTATAATCGCGCTGCTTACCCAAGCCCCGCAGATCCACGTGCTACCCGCACCGAAGACGATCCTGCAAGCATCACCCGCCACCGTTCGACGCCACTTGCATCCCGAGTGACGACCGCGCCAAACCCACATCCCTGGGTGCTCGACCACAATAATTCGCTCCACAGGAGCACAGACTGTCAGGGATACCCGCATGACGACCAACACCGCCTACAGCGCCTCCGTACCCACTCAACCAAGCAATTCCGCGACCCGGGTGGCCACCGCCAGCTTTATCGGCACCGCCATCGAGTTCTACGACTTCTACGTTTACGCCACCGCCGCCGCGCTGGTGATCGGACCGGTGTTCTTCCCCCAGAGCTCCGGCACCGCACAGATGCTCTCGGCCTTTTTGACCTTCGGCATCGCCTTTCTCGCCCGCCCCCTGGGTTCGGCGCTGTTCGGCCATTTCGGCGACCGCATCGGGCGCAAATCGACCCTGGTCGCTTCGCTGCTGCTGATGGGGGTCTGCACCACCCTGATTGGCGTGTTGCCGGGCTATGACAGCATTGGCGCCTGGGCGCCGATCCTGCTCTGCGTGCTGCGCTTCGGCCAAGGCCTCGGACTGGGCGGTGAATGGGGCGGCGCCGCTCTGCTGGCCACGGAAAACGCTCCGGCCGGCAAACGCGCCTGGTTCGGCATGTTCCCGCAACTGGGGCCTTCCATCGGCTTTCTCGCCGCCAACGGCCTGTTCCTGGCCCTGGCCATGGGCCTGGACGACGCGCAGTTCCGCGCCTGGGGCTGGCGCATTCCGTTCCTGCTCAGCGCCGCGCTGGTGATGGTGGGGCTCTACGTGCGCCTGAAGCTGCACGAAACCCCGGTGTTCGCCAACGCCGTGGCGCGCCAGGAACGAGTGAAGATGCCGCTGGTGGAACTCTTCAGCCAATACTGGATGCCGGTGCTGCTGGGCGCGGCCTCGATGGTGGTGTGCTACGCCCTGTTCTACATCTCCACGGTGTTTTCCCTGAGCTACGGCGTCGCCACCCTGGGCTACAGCCGGGAAACCTTCCTCGGCCTGCTGTGCTTTGCCGTGCTGTTCATGGCGGCGGCGACCCCGCTGTCGGCCTGGGCCAGCGACCGTTTCGGGCGCAAGCCGGTGCTGGTGGTTGGCGGCGTGCTGGCGATTCTGTCCGGCTTCACCATGGAACCGTTGCTGACCCAGGGCTCCACCGCCGGCGTGGCGCTGTTCCTGTGCATCGAGCTGTTTCTGATGGGGGTCACCTTCGCCCCGATGGGCGCGCTGCTGCCGGAACTGTTTCCGACCCACGTGCGCTATACCGGCGCTTCGGCGGCTTACAACCTGGGGGGCATTGTCGGTGCTTCGGCGGCGCCCTTCTTCGCCCAGAAGCTGGTGGCGATGGGCGGGCTGAGCTGGGTTGGGGGGTATGTTTCGGGGGCGGCGATCCTGAGTTTGATCGCGGTGCTGTGCTTGAAGGAAACCCGTAACAACGACTTGAATCGGGTCGTGTGAACAAGGGCTTCGCGAGCAAGCTCGCTCCTACAGGTTCAACGCAAACCTTGTAGGAGCGAGCTTGCTCGCAATGCTTCTCAGAGCTCGACCACTACCGCTTGCGCAGCACGGGTCGCCTTGGCCCGGGCGGCCTCGATCGACTCATCACGGGCCAGGGCCACGCCCATGCGCCGCTGGCCGTTGACTTCCGGCTTGCCGAACAGGCGCAACGCGGTGTCCGGCTCGCTCAGGGCGGCGCCAAGGTTGGCGAAGGCGGTCTGGGTGGATTTGCCTTCCACCAGGATCACCGCCGACGCCGAAGGCCCGAACTGGCGGATCTGCGGGATCGGCAGGCCGAGAATCGCCCGCGCATGCAGGGCGAACTGCGACAGATCCTGGGAAATCAGGGTCACCAGGCCGGTGTCGTGGGGGCGCGGCGACACTTCGCTGAACCACACCTGATCACCCTTGATGAACAGCTCCACGCCGAACAGGCCGCGGCCGCCCAGGGCCTCAGTGACGGCCTTGGCCACGCGCTCGGACTCGGCCAGGGCTTTGGGGCTCATGGCCTGCGGCTGCCAGGATTCCTGGTAGTCGCCCTTCTCCTGACGATGGCCGACCGGCGCGCAGAAAGTGGTGCCGCCCACGTGACGCACGGTCAGCAGGGTGATCTCGTAGTCAAAATCGATGAAGCCCTCGATGATCACCCGGCCCTTGCCGGCACGCCCGCCTTCCTGGGCGTAGTCCCAGGCTTTCTGCACGTCGTCGGCGCTGCGCAGCAGGCTCTGGCCCTTGCCCGAAGAGCTCATCACCGGCTTGACCACGCACGGGAAGCCCAGGTCTTGCACGGCCTTGGAATAGTCTTCGAAGGTGTCGGCGAAGTGGTACGGCGAGGTCGGCAGGTCCAGCTCTTCGGCGGCCAGGCGGCGGATGCCTTCGCGGTTCATGGTCAGCGAAGTGGCCCGGGCGGTCGGGATCACGGTAAAGCCTTCGGCTTCCAGCTCCACCAGGGTCGCGGTGGCGATGGCCTCGATTTCCGGAACGATGAAGTGCGGCTTCTCGGCCTCGATCACTGCACGCAGGGCCGCGCCGTCGAGCATGTTGATCACGTGGCTGCGATGGGCCACCTGCATCGCCGGGGCGTTGGCGTAGCGGTCCACGGCAATCACCTCGACACCCAGGCGTTGCAGCTCGATCACCACTTCCTTGCCCAACTCACCACAGCCACAAAGCAAGACGCGGGTCGCGGTTGGCGACAATGGAGTTCCGATACGAGTCATCTGAAGGTCCTCAAAGGAGCGGATCATCGAGGGCCGAGCGCCAGGCGGGCGACCCATGGGGAAAGAGCGCGGCATTTTACATGAACCGCGGCCTTTGGCTCAGCCGGCGCACGCCGCTTTGCGCAAACGCCAGGCCATGGCCAGCCAGACCACGGTGACCCCGGCGAACTTCGACCCCAGGGCGGTCAACACGACCCCAGGGGTCAGGGCATCGATCATGCCGTAGAAGATGAAGGTATCCAGGGGAATGCTCAGGGCCGAACTGATCCACAGGCGATCATGCAGGGGCCGCTTGGTGATGCTGAACACCAGCCAGTCGATGCATTCCGAGACGGCGAACGCCGTGGCGCTGGCCAGGGCGATGGTCGGGTCGGAGGTGACATAGGACAACACCAGGGCCGCCAGCATGGCGACGATGGCGCCATGGCCGAAGCGCGTCTGCACCATGTCCCGCAGGACAAACACCAGCCCGCCCCAGGCCGACCAGACGATATCCAGCTGCGGCGCGACGGAAAAGGCGTAGTTGATCAGCACGACGCTGCTGATATAGGTGATCAGGAAAAGCATGGGGCCAAGGGTACCTATCGGGAAGGCGCACAGGTTACTGCAGCCCCGGGGTTGGGCCAAGAAACCCTTTCGCCGGCAAGCTGGCCCCTACACCGGATTGCAGGAACCGGCTTGCCGTCGACTGGCCAGGTCAGCTCGCCGAGCTGGAGCCGACCATCCACAGCAAGCCACTGGATTTGGCCCGCTCATGGCACAGGGCCAGGACTGCGCGGCGCTCGCCGTTGTCCATGCGGCTCCAGCGGGTGATTTCATCCACCGTGCGCTGACAACCGGTGCAGATGTCCTGCTCATCCAGGGCACAGATGCTCACGCAAGGCGAGGCGACGGGTCTTTCAGGGGTGGTCATTGTTCTTGCTCAACCAGATCTCGGGCATAACGCTGGGCATTATGAACGTAGTGGGCAGCGCTGGCTTCGAGCATTTTCTTCTGTGCCTCGGTCAGTTCGCGCACCACCTTGCCGGGCGAGCCCATGACCAGCGAACCGTCGGGTATTTCCTTGCCTTCGCCGATCAGCGAATTGGCGCCGATGATGCAGTACTTGCCGATCTTCGCGCCATTGAGCACCACCGCATTGATGCCGATCAGGCTGTAATCGCCCACGGTGCAGCCATGCAGCATGGCGTTGTGGCCGATGG
Organism: Pseudomonas protegens; assembly: GCF_013407925.2. Taxonomy (NCBI): domain Bacteria; kingdom Pseudomonadati; phylum Pseudomonadota; class Gammaproteobacteria; order Pseudomonadales; family Pseudomonadaceae; genus Pseudomonas; species Pseudomonas protegens. The sequence goes on from NZ_CP060201.1 coordinate 1,990,093, forward strand.
TCACGCCAGTGCCCAGGGTCAGTGGAAAGCCCATGTCGGTGTGCATCACGGCCCCGTCCTGGACGTTGCTGTGCTTGCCGATCAGGATCAGTTCGTTGTCGCCACGCAGCACGGCGTTGAACCACACGCTGGCCCCCTCTTCCAGCTTGACCTTGCCCACCAAGGTGGCATTCGGGGCCACCCAGCTCTGTGGATGGGTGTCGACTCGGGCGTCGCCCAGGCGGTATTTCATCTTGTTGTCCTTATGCTTCAGGCAGTCGCGGGGTGATGCCAGGCCAAGCCATGGCCTCACGTGTCGATAAAGGTTTTCGGCGGGTGATGCAGACTGATATTGGCGTCGTACAGCAGGTTGACCAGTTCGACCACCATGATCGCGGTCAAGCCCCAGATCTTGTACTCGCCGAAGCGGTAGCTGGGGACGTACCAGCTGCGGCCCTGATAGTCGATACGGTGGGTGTGTTCGCGAGGGTCCTGGCGGAAGAACTCCAGGGGCACGCTGAAAACAGCGGCAATCTCGGCATCATTGGCCCGGTATTCGACGTAGTCGGGAATCACCCCGACATAAGGCGTGACCTTGATCCCGTGCAGGGAAATCAGCGGACTCAAGGGGCCGATGACCTCCACCAGTCCGGGCGGCAGACCGATCTCTTCTTCGGCCTCGCGCAGGGCGGTGAAGATCAGGTCCGGGTCTTCCGGATCGCGCCGGCCACCGGGAAAGGCCACTTCACCACCATGGGTCGACAGCCCGCTGGCGCGCAGGGTCAGCACCAATTCCGGTTCGTCGCTGCGGGTGATGGGCACCAGCACCGCAGCCTCGGGGAAACGTCGGTCGGTCTCCAGGGTTCGTGGCGTGTAATGGCTTACCCGATGAAGTAGCTCGTCCAGCATGAGGCATCTCGATCTGTTGGCTACCGTGCATCATGCACCAATCCAATCGGTGGCCCAACCCCCGCTCCCGGGCATGTCGCTTAACGACAACTTGCCGACAACCGGGCGGCGCGCCAAGATAGCCCCAGCCTTTGCGGATACCCCTCATGAAATTTTGCAGCCAGTGCGGCAACCCGGTGACCCAGCGCATTCCCGACGGCGATTCACGCCTGCGCTTTGTCTGCGATCACTGCCAGACCATCCATTACCAGAACCCCAACATCGTTGCCGGCTGCCTGGCGACCTGGGAGGGCAAGGTATTGCTCTGCCGTCGCGCCATCGAACCGCGCCTGGGTTACTGGACCCTGCCGGCGGGCTTCATGGAAAACGGCGAGACGGTGGAACAGGCGGCCATCCGCGAAACCTTCGAAGAAGCCTGCGCCCGGGTGCGCAACCTGAATATCTACACCCTGATCGACGTGCCGCACATCAGCCAGGTGCACGTGTTCTTTCGCGCCGAACTGGCCGACCTGGACTTCGCCGCCGGCCCCGAGAGCCTGGAAGTGCAGTTGTTCGACGAAGCCGATATCCCTTGGTCCGAGCTGGCTTTTCGCACCGTCGGTCGTACCTTAGAATGCTTCTTCGCTGACCGGCGGGCACAGGCTTATGCCGTTCGCTCCGAATCCATTCCGCCGCTCTCTCAGCCTGCCATCAGTTAAACAATAAAAACGTGCACGGACTCCGTGCGCGCCTGGGGATATCGTGTCAATGCGCTGGTTGCTTGCCCTGCTGTGCTGTTCCGTCGTCACTCTGTCTCAGGCCTCCACGGTGGAAACCCTGGACGGCAAGGTCATCGAAAAGGTCCTGGTGCTCAAGTCCGCCCATCAACTGCAGTTGATCAATGGCGGCAAGCCCTTGAAAACCTACCGGATCTCCCTGGGCAAGAAGCCCAAGGGGCCCAAGCTCATGGAAGGTGATAAACGCACCCCCGAAGGCCTCTACTGGCTCGACTGGCGCAAGACCAGCGACCGCTACAACCTGGCCATGCACATCTCCTACCCGAACATCACCGATGCCGCCCGCTCGCGTCGCGAAGGGGTCAATCCCGGCGGCATGATCATGATCCACGGCACCCCGGACACCGAAGAGTTTCCCGAGCAGTACTTCCACACCCTGGACTGGACCGATGGCTGCATCGCCATGCGCAACGTCGACATGCGCGAGGTCTGGGGCCTGGTGAAAGACGGCACGCTGATCGAAATACGCCCTTAACCGCCTCCCGGCAAAAAATATTTCTCCCCCCCGCAGCCCTCCCCGGGCGCGCATACCACTTGGCGACCTGCCGCGGGTCGCCACCTCGACCTATAGCCTTCGCGGCCAGACCTGCCTAATACCACTTCAATCCTTTATCCTCCCAAGCACCCCGAAAGCGCCGGATTTACTGCACCTCCACCGGATAGGTGGCGTTGACATGGTATTTAAGTGGTATTAGTTTTTCGGCATTACCGGGCGACAACAACCTCATAACCGCATCGGAAAACCTACAGATGAATCACCTCCTGACCCTGCGTCCCGACGATTCCCAGCCGACCCCGCTGTACCTGCAACTGGCCCGCAACCTGGAAGCGGCGATCCACTCCGGCCAATGGAAAGCCGAGCAGGCGCTGCCTTCGGAACGCAACCTCAGCGAACTGCTGGGCATCTCCCGGGTGACTGCGCGCAAGGCCCTGGAAGTGCTTCTCGAACGAGGCCTGATTCGTCGCAGCCAGGGCTCGGGCACCTTCATCACGCCACGCCTCGAACAACCGCTGTCGCGCCTTTCCGGCTTCAGCGAGATGCTGCGCCTCAAAGGCTTCGTCCCCGGCTCGCAGTGGCTGGAACGCACCCTCACCCCGCCGACCCACGAAGAGCTGATCCGCCTCGGCCTGTCGCCCAACGACAAGGTGGCGCGGCTCAAGCGCCTGCGCAAAGCCGACGACGCGGTCATGGCCATCGAGATGAGCACCCTGCCGGCCAGCATCATTGCCCAGCCCGAGGCGGTCGGTGACTCGCTCTACGAGTACCTCGACAGCATCGGCCGCCCGGTGGTCCGGGCCCTGCAGCACATCCAGGCAATCAATGCCTCGGACGAATTCGCCGCCCTGGTGGGCATTGCCCCCGGCACCGCCATGCTGCTGATGACCCGGGTCGGCTACCTGGAAGACAACACGCCGATCGAAGTCACCGACACCTACTGCCGCAACGACTACTACGACTTCGTCGCCGAACTGCGACGCTGAATCCGCCCCCTGGAGCCAGAGAAACGCCCATGTCCGAAGACAACATCCTCACGCCCCAAGGCTGGGTCCGTGGCCGCCTGATCCATGAGCACGGCAAGGTCGTCGCCATCGAAGGCAGCCCCTGCGACCCGGCGGACAATGACCTGCCCTACCTGCTGCCGGGCTTTATCGACCTGCACGTCCACGGCGGTGGCGGCCAGGACATCATGCAAGGCCGCCCGGCCTTCGAAACCATCACCCGCACCCATCTGCGTTTCGGCACCACCGCGCTGCTGGCCACCACCATGACCGCCCCCAGCGCGGAAATCAGCCAGGTCCTGGCCGAGCTCGGGGTCTACGCCGAACACCGCCCCAAGGGCTGTGCCCGGGTGCTCGGCGTGCACCTGGAAGGCCCCTACATCAACCCCGGCAAGCTCGGCGCCCAGCCCAACTTCGCCCATACCGCGCTCCTGGCGGAAGTGGAGAAGTACCTGCAACTGGCGCCCATCCGGGTGATCACCATCGCCCCGGAAATCGCCGGCCACGACGCCCTGATCCGTGAACTCAGCGCCCGCGGCGTGCGCATGCAGATCGGCCACACCCTGGGCAGCTACGAAGAAGGCGTGGCCGCCCTCGCCGCCGGTGCCACCAGCTTCACTCACCTGTACAACGCCATGATCCCGCTGCATCACCGCGAGCCCGGGATTGTCGGTGCAGCCCTGGCCCATGCCCAGTACGCCGAACTGATCCCCGACCTGCTGCACGTGCACCCCGGCGCCATGCGCGTGGCCCTGCGCTCGATCCCGTGCCTGTATTGCGTCACCGACTCCACCGCCGCCGCCGGCATGCCCGACGGCGAGTACCAGCTGGGCAGCCACACCGTGACCAAGTGCCTGGGCGGCGTGCGCCTGGCCGACGGCACCCTGGCCGGCAGCACCCTGACCATGGACCAGGCCCTGCGCAATCTGGTGAAGATCGGCTTGCCCCTGGCCGAAGCCTCCCAGCGCCTGTCGCAATTTCCCGCCGATTACCTCGGCATCCCTGAACGCGGCCGCCTGCAACCCGGCAGCTGGGCCGACAGCGTGCGCCTGGACCGCGCACTCACACTGACCGCCGTCATGGTCGAAGGAGAAGACATTGACTTCAAAAATGCTTGAAGAGGCGCTGTCCTCGCACACCGCCGTCAGCAGCCAGTTGCAGCACCTGGACCCGTTCCTGGTCGAGGTCGCCGGCCGCCTGCGACGCCAGCCGCCACAAGTGGCCATGACCGTGGCCCGGGGCAGCTCCGACCATGCCGCCAGCTACTTCGCCTACCTGACCATGCAACAGGTGGGCATCCCGGTGGCCTCGCTGCCGATGTCGGTGGTGACCATGCAGCAAGCGCCCTTGCGGGTCAGCGGCCAGGCGGTGTTCGCCTTCTCGCAATCGGGCCAGAGCCCGGATCTGGTGAACAGCGTGCGCCTGCTGCGCAAGCGCGGGGCCCTGAGCGTGGCCATGGTCAACGCACAAAACAGCCCGCTGGAAGCCGCCAGCGAATTCTCCCTGCCGCTGTACGCCGGCACCGAGCAGAGCGTGGCCGCGACCAAGAGCTTTATCGCCACCCTCAGCGCCAGCGCCCGGCTGATCGGTCACTGGAACGAGGACAGCCACCTGCTGGAGGCCGGCCTGGCCCTGCCCGAAGGCTTGCAGCAGGCCGCAACCCAGGACTGGAACCTGGCGATCAACGCCCTGCGCGATTGCCAGCGATTGATGGTGATCGGCCGTGGTGCCGGCTTCGCCATCGCCCAGGAAGCGGCGCTCAAGCTCAAGGAAACCTCGGCGATCCAGGCCGAAGCCTTCAGCAGCGCCGAAGTGCGCCATGGCCCGATGGCCCTGATCGACCACGACTACCCGTTGCTGGTGTTCGCCCCCCGGGGCGCCGAACAGGGCGGCCTGCTGAGCCTGGCCGCCGACATGCGCCAGCGCGGCGCCAAGGTGCTGCTGGCGGCACCGGATGACATCGGCGAGCGCGACCTGACCCTGAACCGCGCCGAACACCCGGCGCTGGATCCGATCCTGGCGATCCAGAGCTTCTATGTGATGGCCTCCGGCCTGGCCGAGGCCCGCAGCATGGACCCGGACCAGCCGCGTCACCTGAGCAAAGTGACCCGCACGCACTAAGCCACCTTTGATCGATGAGTACTGCGCCATGCACAACAACAATAACGACCTGACGCTCAGTGCCCCCCTCAGCGGGCCTGTCCTGCCGCTGCACAGCGTCCCCGACCCGGTGTTCGCCAGTGGCGCCATGGGTGACGGGATTGCCATCGACCCGCTCGACGACACCCTGCACGCCCCTTGTTCCGGGCAAGTGATCCAGATCGCGCGCACCGGCCATGCCGTGACGCTGCGGGCCGCCAACGGTGCCGAGTGGCTGCTGCACCTGGGCCTGGACACCGTTGAACTGCAAGGCGAAGGCTTCGCCCTGCTGGTGGAACAAGGCCAGCAAGTCAGCGCCGGCCAGCCCCTGCTGCGGGTTGACCTGGACCATGTGGCGCAGCACTGCCGGAGCCTGATCAGCCTGATGATCCTGACCAACGGCGAACACTTCGACCTGCGCCACCTGGACCTGTCCTCGGTCAAGGTCGGCGAGCCGCTGCTGCATATCAGCCGCCGCACGGATGCCGCCGGGCCGGAGCTTTCCCGGACCGACGCCGGCGAGCAGGCCAGCGCCCGGATCAGGGTCGCCCACCGCGGCGGGCTGCACGCTCGCCCAGCCGCCCTGGTGCGCCAGACCGCGGCGGCATTCAGCAGCCACTCGCAGTTGAGCTTCAAGGACAAAAGCGCGCCCTGCACCAGCCTGATCGCCCTGATGGGCCTGGGCATCGGCGAACAGGATGAAGTGCAAGTCAGTTGCCAGGGCGACGATTGCCAGGCCGCCTTGCAGGCGCTGCTCAAGACCCTCGGCAGCGCCCTGGCGGACGATGTCCACGCCGCTGCGCCCACAGCGGCGCTCCAGGTGCCGCGCCCGGCCCGCGAGGATGGCGTGTTGCACGGCGTGTGCGCGGCACCCGGGCTGGTCTGCGGCCCCCTGCTGCGGCTCAACGCCATGGAGCTCCCCCCGGACCGCGGCCAGCATCAGCCCGAGCCGCAACGACAAGCCCTGAACGCGGCCCTTAAGCAGGTGCGCGGGGAAATCCTGCGCACCCTGGAACAGGCCCGGCAACGCCACGACCAGCAGGAGCAGGACATCTTCAACGCCCACCTGGGACTGCTGGAAGACCCGACCCTGCTGGACGCCGCCGACGCGGCCATCGCCCAGGGACGCGCCGCCACCCATGCCTGGAGCTCGGCGATTGCCGAGCAGTGCCAGGTCCTGCAACAACTGGGCAATCCGCTGCTGGCCGAGCGCGCCAACGACCTGCGGGACCTGCAACAACGGGTGCTGCGGGCCTTGCTCGGCGAAGCCTGGCATTACGACCTGCCGCCCGGGGCTCTGGTCGCCGCCGAGGAGCTGACCCCGTCCGACCTGCTGCAACTCAGCGCCCAGGGCGTGGCCGGCCTGTGCATGGCCGCCGGTGGCGCCACCTCCCACGTGGCCATCCTCGCCCGGGGCAAGGGCCTGCCCTGCCTGGTGGCCCTGGGCCCGGAGCTGCTTGAAATCGAGGGTGGGCAAACCGTGGTGCTGGATGCCGAAGGCGGCCGCCTGGAGCTGGCGCCGGACCCGCAACGCATCGCCCAGGTGCGGCAAGCCGCGCAAGCCCGGCGTCAACGCCGCGAACGGCAACAGCAACAAGCCCATGGTCCGGCCCTGACCCGGGACGGCCAGCCGATCGAAGTGGCGGCCAATGTCGCCTCCAGCGCCGAAGCCCGGGACGCCCTCCTGGGTGGCGCCGATGGCGTCGGCCTGCTGCGCACCGAGTTCCTGTTCGTCGATCGGCAGACCGCCCCGGATGAAGCCGAGCAGCTACAGGCCTATCAGGCAGTTCTGGACGCCATGGGCGACAAGCCGGTGATCATCCGCACCATCGATGTCGGCGGCGACAAGCAACTGGATTACTTGCCCCTGCCAGTGGAAGCCAACCCGGTGCTGGGCCTGCGCGGCATCCGCCTGGCCCAGGCAAGGCCGGAACTGCTGGAGCAGCAACTGCGCGCACTGCTGCAGGTCAGCCCGGTGCAACGCTGCCGGGTGATGCTGCCGATGGTCACCGAAGTGACCGAGCTGCTGCACATCCGTCAGCGCCTGGATCAGCTCGCCGCCGAACTGGGCCTTGCCCAGCAGCCGGAGCTGGGGGTGATGATCGAGGTGCCGGCCGCGGCCCTGATGGCCGAGCAACTGGCGGAACACGCCGACTTCCTGTCCATCGGCACCAACGACCTGTCCCAGTACACCCTGGCCATGGACCGTGACCACGCCGGACTGGCGGCACGGGTCGACGCCCTGCACCCGGCCCTGCTGCGGCTGATCGCCCAGACCTGCGCCGGTGCCGAACGCCATGGACGCTGGGTCGGCGTCTGCGGCGCCCTGGCGTCCGATCCCCTGGCCACCCCGGTGCTGATCGGCCTGGGCGTGCACGAACTGTCGGTGAGCCCGCCGCAGGTGGGGGAAATCAAGGACCGGGTGCGCCAGCTGGATGCCGCCGCGTGCCGCCGGCTGAGCCGGCCGCTGCTCGACCTCCCGGGTGCCGGCGCGGTGCGCGAGGCCTGCGCTCGGCATTGGCCCCTGAACCCATAACAAGAACTCCAGGAGAGACGCCATGTACCAGTACTTCATCGAGGGCCTGCAACGCCTCGGCCGCGCCCTGATGCTGCCCATCGCCATCCTGCCGATTGCCGGCCTGCTGCTGCGCCTGGGCGACACCGACCTGCTGAACATCGCCATCATCCACGATGCCGGGCAATCGATCTTCGGCAACCTGGCGCTGATCTTTGCCATCGGCATCGCCGTGGGCTTTGCCCGGGACAACAACGGCACCGCCGGGTTGGCCGGGGCCATCGGCTACCTGGTGATGATCTCGACCCTCAAGGTGCTGGACGCCAGCATCAACATGGGCATGCTCGCCGGGATCATCAGCGGGCTGATGGCCGGCGCGCTGTACAACCGCTTCAAGGACATCAAGCTGCCGGAGTACCTGGCGTTCTTCGGCGGCCGGCGCTTCGTGCCCATCGCCACCGGTTTCACCGCCGTGGGCCTGGGGCTGGTGTTCGGCCTGATCTGGCCGCCGATCCAGCACGGCATCAACAGCTTCGGCCAGTTGCTGCTGGAAAGCGGCAGCTTCGGCGCCTTCGTCTTCGGCGTGTTCAACCGCCTGCTGATCGTCACCGGCCTGCACCACATCCTCAACAACATGGCCTGGTTCATCTTCGGCAGCTTCACCGACCCGAGCACCGGCGCGGTGGTCACCGGCGACCTGACCCGCTACTTCGCCGGCGACCCGAAAGGCGGCCAGTTCATGACCGGGATGTTCCCGATGATGCTGTTCGGCCTGCCCGCCGCCTGCCTGGCGATGTACCGCAACACCCTGCCGGAGCGGCGCAAGGTGATGGGCGGGATCTTCCTGTCCATGGCCCTGACTTCGTTCCTCACCGGGGTCACCGAGCCGATCGAGTTCGCCTTCATGTTCCTCGCCCCGCTGCTGTATCTGGTGCATGCGCTGCTCACCGGCCTGGCCATGGCCCTGACCAACCTCTTGAACATCCACCTGGGGTTCACCTTCTCCGGCGGCGCCATCGACATGGCCCTGGGCTGGGGACGTTCCACCAATGGCTGGAAAGTGTTTCCGGTGGGGCTGCTGTATGCGGTGGTGTACTACCTGGTGTTCGACTACTGCATCCGCCGCTTCAACCTCAAGACCCCAGGGCGCGAAGACAGCCCCACCGGGGAGAAGAGCGAGCTCGACGCCGATCAGCGCGCCGCGGCCTATATCAAGGCCCTGGGCGGTGCGGCCAACCTGATCACCGTCGGCGCCTGCACCACGCGCCTGCGCCTGGAACTGGCGGATCGCAACCTGGCCGCGGACGCCGAATTGAAAGCCCTGGGCGCCCTGGCCGTGGTGCGTCCCGGCAAGGGCGGCAGCTTGCAGGTGGTGGTGGGACCGATGGCCGACAGTATCGCCGACCAGATTCGTCTGGCGCTGCCGACGGCCGCCCAAGCCGCGGCGCCAGCGGCACCTGCCGAGGCGCCCCGGTCGATCGAAGTCTCCACCCAGGAAGCCCAGCAATGGCTCAACGCCCTGGGCGGTCGGGACAATCTGTTGCAGAGCGATTGCGTCGCCCTGACCCGGTTGCGGGTGCAGTTGAGCGACAGCCGCAGCCTGTCGGAGTCGGCCCTCAAGGGCCTGGGCTGCCAGGGAGCGCGGCGCCTGGAGGGGGATGTCTGGCACGTGCTGATCGGCGAGAAGGCCGGGGGATTGCAGGCTGCTCTGCAAACGCTGCTGCACAGGAAGGTGGAGGCGGGAGTCTGACGACGCCTTCGCCGGCAAGCCGGCTCCTATAGGCGAAGGCCCACAAAAAAGCCCGCTGACCGTCTCCGGTGCAGCGGGCTTTTTATCGGTGGATAACCTCAGAACGCTTCCAGGCGCCAGACTTCATAAGCCGGCGTCTCGTAGGGATGGCTCTGCTTGAGGGCCGCCACTGCATCAGCAATCAGTTCATCGGCCACCACCAGCTCGACCTTCCATTCCTCCACTCGCTCCACCTGACCGGTCTGCCCGAGAAACGGCTGGCTGCCGTCCAACGGGCGAAACTGGCCCTGGCCGAGCACCTGCCAGGCGCATTGGTCATAAGCGCCGATACGTCCGCCACCGGCGGCAAATACGGCGCTCTTGACCAACTCCACATGGCTGGGAGGCACGAAGAAGCTGAGCTTGTACATCGGCCTCAGTTCACCCAGGCGCGAGCGTTGCGGAACATGCGCATCCACGCCGCGTCTTCGTTCCAGTCATCCGGACGCCAGGAGTTCTGCACGGCACGGAATACCCGCTCAGGGTGCGGCATCATGATGGTGACGCGACCGTCGCGGCTGGTGAGGCCGGTGATCCCGCGCGGCGAGCCGTTCGGGTTGGCCGGGTAACGCTCGGTGACCTTGCCGTGGTTGTCGACGAAGCGCAGGGCCACGCAGCCGGACAGATCGGCTTCCAACAACGCCTCTTCGCTTTCGAATTCCGCATGGCCTTCGCCGTGGGCGATGGCGATCGGCATCCGCGAACCGGCCATGCCCTGCAGGAAGATCGAGTTCGACTCCTGGACCTGGACCATGGCCACCCGGGCTTCGAACTGCTCGGAGCGGTTGCGTACGAAGTGCGGCCAGTATTCGCTGCCCGGGATCAGCTCGTGCAGGTTGGACATCATCTGGCAACCGTTGCACACACCCAGGGTGAAGCTGTCGGTCCGCTCGAAGAAGCCCTGGAAGGCATCCCGCGCGCGGCTGTTGAACAGCGCCGACTTGGCCCAGCCTTCACCGGCGCCCAGTACGTCGCCGTAGGAGAAGCCGCCGCAGGCAACCATGCCCTTGAAGTCGTTGAGGTCGACACGACCGGCGAGGATGTCGCTCATGTGCACGTCGATGGCGTTGAAGCCGGCGCGGTCGAAAGCCGCGGCCATTTCCACCTGGCCGTTGACGCCCTGCTCGCGCAGCACCGCCACCTGGGGACGCACGCCTTTCTTGATGTAAGGCGCGGCGATGTCCTGGTTGACGTCGAAGCCCAGCTTGACGCTCAGGCCCGGGTTGTCTTCTTCCAGCAGGACGTCGAATTCCTGCTCGGCGCACTCGGCGTTGTCCCGCAGGCGCTGGATCTGGTAGCTGGTTTCCGCCCACTGACGCTGCAACAGACGGCGCTGGCCGGCGAACACGCTTTCGCCGTTGTAGGAGATGCTCACTTCACCGTTGTTGATCGGCTGGCCGATCACCGCCACACAGTCGCCCAGGCCGGCAGCGCTGAACTGGGCCAGCACGTCCGGGGTCGCGTCCTGACGCACCTGGATCACCGCACCCAGTTCTTCGTTGAACAGGATGGCGGCGATTTCCGCGGTGTTTTCCGCCACGGCGTCGAGGCTCAGGTTCAGACCGCAGTGACCGGCGAAGGCCATTTCCAGTGCGGTGACCAGCAGACCGCCATCGGAACGGTCGTGGTAGGCCAGCAGGTGACCGTCGGCGTTGAGGCCCTGGATCACCGCGAAGAAGGCTTTCAGGTCTTCGGCGTCATCGACGTCCGGCGCTTGCTTGCCGAGCTTGCCGTGGGTCTGGGCCAGGATCGAGGCGCCCATGCGGTTCTGACCGCGACCGAGGTCGATCAGGATCAGGTCGGTGGTGCCCTTGTCCATGCGCAGTTGCGGGGTCAGGGTCTGACGGATGTCCGCCACTGGCGCGAAGCCGGTGACGATCAGCGACAGCGGCGAGGTGACGCTCTTGTCCACGCCCTCTTCGTTCCAGCGGGTGGCCATGGACATCGAGTCCTTGCCCACCGGGATGGTGATGCCCAGCTCGGGGCACAGCTCCATGCCCACGGCCTTGACCGTGTCGTACAGACGCGCGTCTTCACCCGGGTGGCCGGCAGCGGACATCCAGTTGGCAGAGAGCTTGATGTCGCTGATCTTGTTGATCCGCGAGGCCGCGATGTTGGTCAGGGTTTCGCCGATCGCCATGCGGCCGGACGCCGGGGCATCCAGCAGGGCCAGCGGCGTGCGCTCGCCCATGGCCATGGCTTCACCGGTGTAGACGTCGAAGCTGGTGGCGGTCACGGCCACGTCGGCCACCGGCACCTGCCATGGGCCGACCATCTGGTCGCGGGCCACGAGGCCGGTGATGGTGCGGTCGCCGATGGTGATCAGGAAGCTCTTGCTGGCCACGGCCGGGTGATGCAGGACGCGCTCGATACTCTCGGCGATGTCCAGGGTGCTTGGATCGAAATCGTCGCCCAGCTCGGTTTCCCGTACGGCCGAACGGTGCATGCGCGGGGCCTTGCCCAGCAGCACTTCCAGGGGCATGTCCACCGGGCTGTTGCCGAAGTGGCTGTCGGTCACGGTCAGCTGTGGCTCGGCAGTGGCTTCGCCGACCACCGCGAATGGGCAGCGCTCGCGCTCGCAGATGGCCTTGAAGCGTTCGAAATCCGCCGCGCCCACCGCCAGGACATAACGTTCCTGGGATTCGTTGGACCAGATTTCATGCGGGGCCATGCCCGGCTCGTCGTTGGGGATGTTGCGCAGTTCGAAGCGACCACCGCGGCCGCCATCGTTGACCAGCTCCGGGAAGGCGTTGGACAGGCCGCCGGCGCCGACGTCGTGGATGAAGCTGATGGGGTTGTTGTCCCCCAGCTGCCAGCAACGGTCGATGACTTCCTGGCAACGGCGCTCCATCTCAGGGTTTTCACGCTGTACCGAAGCAAAATCCAGGTCCGCCGAGCTGGTGCCGGTGGCCATGGAGGAAGCGGCGCCGCCGCCCAGGCCGATGAGCATGGCCGGGCCGCCGAGCACGATCAGCTTGGAGCCGACGGTGATCTCGCCTTTTTGCACGTGCTCGTCACGGATGTTGCCCATGCCGCCGGCCAGCATGATCGGCTTGTGGTAACCACGAACTTCATCGCCACGCGGGGTGGTAATGGATTGCTCGAAGGTACGGAAGTAACCGGTCAGGGCCGGACGGCCGAATTCGTTGTTGAACGCAGCGCCGCCCAGGGGGCCTTCGATCATGATGTCGAGGGCGTTGACGATACGCTCGGGCTTGCCGTAGGGCACTTCCCACGGCTGTTCGAAGCCCGGGATCTGCAGGTTGGACACGGTGAAGCCGGTGAGGCCGGCTTTCGGCTTGGCGCCGCGGCCGGTGGCGCCTTCGTCGCGGATCTCGCCGCCGGAACCGGTGGAAGCCCCCGGGAACGGCGCGATGGCGGTCGGGTGGTTGTGAGTCTCGACCTTCATCAGGATGTGCACCGGCTCCTGCACCGCTCCGTACTGGCGGGTTTCAGGGTTCGGGTAGAAACGCCCGGCAACCGAACCGACGATCACCGCGGCGTTGTCCTTGTAGGCCGACAACACGCCTTCGCTGTGCATCTGATAGGTGTTCTTGATCATGCCGAACAGGCTTTTTTCCTGGCTCTGGCCGTCGATGTCCCAACTGGCGTTGAAGATCTTGTGGCGGCAGTGCTCGGAGTTGGCCTGGGCGAACATCATCAGTTCGATGTCGTGGGGATTACGCTTGAGGCCCTGGAAGGCGTTCATCAGGTAATCGATTTCGTCTTCGGCCAGGGCCAGGCCCAGCTCGCTGTTGGCTTTTTCCAGCGCGGCACGGCCACCGCCGAGGATGTCGATGGCGGTCAGCGGCTTGGGTTCGGCGTGGCTGAACAGGCCGGCGGCCTGCTCCAGGTTGGCCACCACGATCTGGGTCATGCGGTCGTGCAGGGCATCGGCGATCGACTGGGCGTCGGCATCGCTGAACTCGCCGGTCACGTAGAAAGCGATACCGCGCTCCAGGCGCTGGACTTTGGCCAGGCCACAGTTACGGGCGATGTCGCTGGCCTTGCTCGACCAGGGCGAGATGGTGCCGAAACGCGGCAGGACCAGGAACAGACGACCGCTCGGCTCTTGTACCGGAACGCTGGGGCCGTACTTCAGAAGGCGCGCAAGCACCTGCTGTTCGTCGCCGGTCAGGACGCCGGTAACTTCGGCGAAGTGAGCGAATTCAGCATACAGGCCAGTGACAGCGGGAACCTTCTGGCTCAGTTGTTCAAGGAGTTTGCTGTGGCGAAAGGCAGAAAGGGCAGGAGCGCCGCGCAGGATCAACATCTTCGGGACAGCCTCGGGAAGGGGGTGTGCTTTGAGGCCGTGCATTCTAACGTAAACCGTTGCCATCGGCACTCGAAACCCAACCCCGGGTGGCGCCCGGACGTCGGCCTGGCCCCGGCGCCCTATAACAAAGGCTCATCAGGGTCATTGCCGCGGGTTATTTTAATCGTCACATTGACCACCGAGGCCCCATTCTTGAGGCCTCCAGCCCAGGCCGCCGCTGGCTAGCAGACAAGCCCTTCGCTGTCGAGATATGGCGGCCGTTATCCTTTGCGTATACTGCGCCAATGTTTTCCCCTATGGCTTTACGTCCGCGCTGCGCCAAGTGGCTCATCGTAACCGGACTCTTCCTGATGCTCGGCGCCTGCGTTGAAAAACCCAGCACCCTTGAGCGCGTAAAGGAGGATGGTGTGCTGCGGGTGATCACCCGTAACAGCCCCGCCACCTACTTTCAGGACCGCAACGGCGAAACCGGCTTCGAATACGAGCTGGTGAAGCGCTTTGCCGACGATCTGGGCGTGGAGCTGAAGATCGAGACGGCCGACAATCTCGACGACCTATACGACCAGTTGGGCCAGCCCAAAGGCCCGGTGCTGGCTGCCGCCGGCCTGGTGAGCAGCGAGCAGCGCAAGCAGCAGGTGCGGTTTTCCCACCCTTATCTGGAAGTCACCCCGCAGATCATCTATCGCAACGGCCAGTCCCGCCCCACCAGTGAACAGAACCTGGTGGGCAAGCACATCATGGTGCTCAAGGGCAGCAGCCACGCCGAACAACTGGCACAGCTCAAGCTCAAGTACCCCGGCATCGAATACGAGGAGTCGGACGCCGTCGAAGTCGTCGACCTGCTGCGCATGGTGGACGAAGGCCAGATCGACCTGACTCTGGTGGACTCCAACGAACTGGCGATGAACCAGGTGTACTTCCCCAATGTGCGGGTCGCCTTCGACCTGGGGGACGCCCGCAGCCAGAGCTGGGCGGTCGCCGCCGGCGATGACAACAGCCTGCTCAATGAGATCAACAGTTTCCTC